>SGZJ01000027.1 GCA_004213995.1 Flavobacteriales bacterium
GTGCCGGGTTCTTGGCCACCAAATTCATTACTTGGAACTCCAATTACTACCAAATTTGATTTATATTTTTCATGTAGTTGTTGAAGTCCTTCATACTGGCCTGTAAACCCACATTTTGATGCTACATTGACAAATAAGATATTTTTGTTTTTAAAATCTGATATTTTAATTTCTTTACCATCAATACCTGTAATAGATATATCGTAAATGGAGCTTTGACTATTCATTGTATGAGATATTATGATTATAGATATTGATAATAAACTTTTAATAAATTTCATTAATTTATAGTTTAAATGATACTATACCAGCATCTAAATTAAATATTTGTCCAGAAATAGAGGAGGCATCTTTTGAAACTAGAAATTTAGCCATTTTTGATACTTCCTCTGGCATAAGTATTTTTTTTAAGGGGTGTCTTTCTATCATATTTTCTATTACTTTTTCATTCCTTAATAACTTTGATGCTAGATCGGTTTTAGTTATTGTTGGGGCAATAGCATTTACTCTAATTTTTGGAGCTAACTCTGCGCCCAAGGTTTTAACAAGACCATCAATAGCTGATTTAGAAGCTGCAACACTAGAATGATATGGCATTCCTAATTTAGTAGCTACAGTACTGAAAAGCAGTATTGACGCATCATTTGATTTTTTTAAACAAGGCAAGTATTTTTGAATTGCTTTAATTGCACCAATAACATTTATCTCAAAGTCTTCTCTAAATTCATCTAAAGAAATTCTGCTGATTGGTTTTAGGTTAATACTCCCTGGGCAATATATTAAAGATGAAACATCTTCTAGGTCAGGAAGATCACTGTTAAGAATGTCTATATTGTGATGGGTTAAATTTGTATGAGTTAATTCTGGTTTATTTCTACTGAGGTTGATAATCATATTATCGTCTACGAGTTCATTGATAATTTGTTTTCCAATACCTCTACTACCTCCAACTATAATTATTTTATTCATATTTATGATCCGGGTCTTCCCTTTAATCTTTTTTCAATTTTTCTTTTGATAACTGTTAATCTTTTCATTAAATCCATAAGTTCAGCGTCTTTACTCTCTTTATAGATTTCATTTATATCTAAAATAAGAGCCTTAACTTCTCTAGAAGCTACTATTCTCTCATTAGTTGTTTTGTAAGAAGTTTTTCTTGTTTCAAACTCAAGTGCTCTTTCAATTAATTCCATTTAATCTTTTTTATTTAAAATATTTATGTAATATCAATATAAGAATTATTTTCTTTTGATGTAAACGGCTTCTATAAATACAGGTTAAATCTACAAAAACGTGTATTAATACTTATAAACGTTATAAAAATATTAACATTTTTTATTAATTAAGACACTTGCTTTAGGTCTTTGGTAGCCCTTTCTGTCTTTTAATTTTGGAATTGAGTATCCATCTAATCCAGTCACTGTTGCTACATTAGCTTTACCCAAGTCAAGATGACCATCTTTATCAATAATTTCATCCTTTACAAATAGGTTAATTATTTTTCCTAGTACTAGCGTAGTATTGTTTTCCTTAATGTAATATTCATTCACATACTGCATTTGAATCTGCACAGGAGAACCCTTAACAAATGGAGCTTTGATTTCTTTTTTATATTCAACCTGTAGATTAGTTGCATCAAACTCAGAGATATTTTCATCATATCTAGCAGATGTGTGATGTGCATCATCTGTTATAGTATCAAAAACATGATTAATTGTATAAAGCTGTGTTTCTTTAATATTTTTATAGGTATTTCTGGGTACTTCCCCAGATGGTCTTACAATAAAACCTAATAAAGGTGGATTAGAACCTATGTGAACAATGGAGCTAAATATTGCAACATTTTCAATACCTTTTTTTGAAACTGTAGCAATCAAATTAGCAGGCTTATATCCAGAGCAACTATTAATTAAATTTATTTTAAATATGTTATGTAAACTATCTAATTTTTCTTGATTAAAATGAATCATTATTGTTTTTCTTTTAGATAAAATTTAAATAAATATGCAGCGAATACACCACCAATTATTGTTATAAAAATGTAGTAAGGACTAAAAGCCAATGATATATTAAGACCCTGTCCATTAAAGATATTAAATAGTGAAGGCCCTAAAGATATTGCAGGATTTAAGACTGAGCTAGAAATTTCACCTATTGAGTACTGACTTGCTATCACTGTTAATCCAATAACAGCACCATAAAATTGATTGTCTTTAAGTTTTGGATGAGTTCCAACAAATAAAATTGTAATGACTAATAAAAAAGTAAAAATAAACTCAGCTATTAAAAACTGTACTCTTGTTGTATTACTATCAGGTTGAATTTCAAAAATATTATTTGTTATTAAAAAATAAATAAATGAACCAACAATGGCTCCTAAAATTTGTGCTATGGTATATTTTAAACATTCAGTTCTACTTATTTCTCCTCTGATAACCATAGCAATACTTACTGCTGGGTTATAATGAGCACCAGAAATATGAGCTCCAATATATATTAGAGATGCTAAACCAAGACCTATTGCAATTGGATTTTCGGTTAACGCACTGATAAGTAATAAGAAAAAAGTGCCAAAGAATTCAATAGAATATTTTTTCATAATTTAATATTTTGTTAATTTTTTTATTAATTATTATGTTTTCAAAATTAATATTTTAACTTCATTTTTTAATACTTATTTTAATCTATTTATTTTAAATCATGAAAAATTTTATACTCAGTTTATTTTTATTAGTATCGCTTAATATTTCTTCTCAAATTCAAACACCTGCACCAAGTCCAGCGACAAAAGTTCAACAAACAATTGGACTTACTGAGGTCACACTTGAGTATGCTAGACCATCTGTTCGAAACAGAGAAATATTTGGTAATTTGGTTCCTTATGATAAAGTATGGAGAACAGGTGCTAATGAAAATTCAGTAATTTCTTTTAGTACATCAGTTAAAATTGGAGATGCAGATGTTCCAGCTGGAAAGTATTCTGTTTATACAATACCAAACAAGGATAGTTGGGAGTTTATTTTATACTCTGATTATAATAATTGGGGTTTACCATCAGACTGGGATGAAAACAAAGTAGTTGTTAGACAAAAATTCACTCCAACTAAATTAGAAAATAAAATGGAGTCTTTTAAGTTTGCATTTGATAATTTAACTAATAATTCATTTACATTAGGTGTAACTTGGGGCTATTTTTATCTTCCTGTAGAAATCAAATTACCTACTACTAAAATTGTTATGTCAAGTATTGAAGAGATTCTTAAAAATCCAACATCATCTGATTTATACAAAGCAGCTGTTTATTTATTACAAGAAAATAGAGATCTTAGGATGGCTAAAGAATGGATGAATCAATCTATTGCAATGATGGATAATCCTAGATTTTATCATTTAAGACAACAATCACTTATTTATGCAGCCTTGAAAGATTATAAGATGGCTATAAAAGTAGCTAAAACTTCATTAGAAAAATCAATAGCTGCAGGTAATTCAGATTACGAAAAAATGAATCAGGATTCGATTTCCATTTGGAGTAATATGTAATGACTACTTAGTTTTTTTTAAAAAAAATTGAATTAAGTAGGATACAATTACCACGGTAAATACTCCTAATACATTAAGCCACAAGTAGGGCATGTAGTCGTTATACCAAACACTCAATACTATTAATTGTGTGATTATTGCTCCATAAAAAACCGCATTTGATTTTATATACTTTATAAAAAACGCTATCAAAAATATTCCTAATACATTTCCGTAAAAAAGAGAACCAATAATGTTTACTAATTGTATTAAGTTATCTGCAAGATATGCAACACAGGCTATTCCAATTGCGAATAATCCCCAAAACACCGTAAATATTTTAGTAGTATTTACGGTCTCAATCTCACTGGATTTATTTTTTTTATTTCTATTATATAAGTCGATTGTTGTTGTTGTTGCTAATGCATTTAATTCACTAGCAGTTGATGACATAGCAGCACTTAAAATTACAGCAATTAATAAACCAATTAGCCCTTTAGGTAAATTGTTCAAAATAAAACTTATAAAAACATAATCCTTATCATTAGACTCAATTCTATTTAAAGAATTATTAGAAACTTCATTTATGATTTTCTTTGCCTTATCCCTAATTTCTTTTTCTTTTTGATTAAGCTCTTTAATCTCTAATAAACTTTTAGCTTTATTTTTATTATCTAAAAAGTCGTTAGTAGCCTTACTTTTCAAGAAATAAACATTGTCTAAGGATTTTTCTAGTTTAGAATATTCATTAGCTTTTTCTGAACTAGAAATTGTAATTTCTGCTTGTGGGTTAAAATTTAAAGGAGAAGGATTAAATTGGTAAAAAATAAATACCATAACTCCAATGAAAAGAATAAAAAACTGCATTGGAATTTTTAAAATACCATTAAATATCATCCCCATTTGCATCTCTTTTAAAGATTTTCCAGACAGATATCGTTGTACTTGACTCTGATCAGTACCAAAATAAGATAACATTAAAAAAGTACCACCTAATATCCCACTCCATACTGTATACCTGTTTTCTAAATCAAAGGAAAAATCTAAAATTTTCATTTTATCATTTGCTCCTGCTAATTCAATTGCTTTACCAAATGTTACATTTTCAGGTAATGAATAAATAATTATTAAAAAAGTTATTATCAAACCAGTAAAAATTACACCCATCTGATATTTTTGAGTATAATTAACTGCCTTTGTTCCTCCAGAAACAGTATATATTATTACTAATAACCCTATTATTATATTTAAAGTAGTTAAATCCCATCCTAAAACTGAAGAAAGAATAATTGCTGGAGCAAAAATAGTTATTCCAGCTGCCAAACTTCTTTGTATTAAAAATAGTACTGAGGTTAAGGTTCTTGTTTTTAAGTCAAATCTAGATTCTAAGTATTCATAAGCAGTAAAAACTTTTAACTTGTGATATATTGGAATAAACACCATACATATTATAATAATAGCTATTGGTAATCCAAAATAAAACTGAACGAAACCCATTCCATCATTAAAAGCTTGACCTGGTGTTGATAAAAAAGTTATGGCGCTAGCTTGTGTAGCCATTACAGATAGTCCAACTGTCCACCATTTAGCTTCATTCCCTCCTTTGATATATTCAACCGAATTTTTTGCCCCCCTTGTTTTTAGAGTTCCATATGCTACTATTACTAGTAGGGTAGAGCATAAAATGATCCAATCAAGTAGTTGCATTAAGAGAATATTATTGTTATAAAATAAAAAATAATTAGATAAGAAATGTTAGCTATTAATAGTACTGAATATAATCGGGTCCATTTTTTTTTCACTTTTTCCATAGTTTATAAATTCATTAATTCTTTGTAAAGCAAGTGAGTAGGAAGCCCCATTACATTGTTGTAAGTACCATTAATATTAATTATGCCAATATACCCAATCCAATCTTGAATTCCATATGCGCCGGCCTTATCCAATACTTTGTTGTTTGATATATAAAAATCTATTTCTTTTTCAGTTAAATGCTTAAAAGTGACTTCTGTAGTTTCATTTATAATTTTTTTTGATTCTAATGTTTTAATGCAAAATGAGGTAATTACTTTATGAGTTTTGCCACTTAAAGTCAGTAGAATTTCTTTGGCATTTTTATTATTTTTTGGCTTTCCTATAGCTTTTCCATTTAACCATACAATTGTATCGCTAGTGATGACAATAGTGTTCTTATTTAATAACTCAGAGTAGTAACTAGCTTTTTTATTAGCTATAAAATCTGTTATTTGTTCTGCACTTAAGTTATTAGGGTAGGATTCATCAAAATCTAACTTAATTGACCTGAATTTAATATCAAGCTCATTGAAAAACTTGATTCTTCTAGGAGATTGAGATGCTAAGATAATCTCATAATTAGAAAGCTTTTCTTTTAACATATTGAATCAATCCATTTGTGCATTATTAAAACTGTTCCATTTACCATGAATCTTCATTACCTGTTCAATTACATCACGAACAGCTCCTTTTCCGCCATTTTTACTTGATATATAATTACAGTTATCTTTTACTTCATTTACTGCATCTTGTGGGCAACAAGACAGCCCAACAATTTTTAAAACAGGTATGTCTGGGATGTCATCACCCATATAAAGTATATTTTTTAAGTTTACATCAGAGGATTCGACAAATGAGTTTAATTGCTTTATTTTGTTGTGAGCTCCCAAGTATATAAACTCAATACCTAATGCTTTAAGTCTGTCTCTGACTCCTTCGTTTGTACCTCCAGAAATAATAGCAATGTTGTATCCAGCATCTAAAGCCGCTTTTAATGCAAACCCATCTTTAACATTCATTGTTCTTAACATCTCACCATTGGTGGTGATTGTCAAAGATCCATCAGTTAATACACCATCAACATCAAAAATGAAAGTTTCAATTTGAGATAATATTTCTTTATAATTCTTCATGTTCTAAATTGTTAATTAAGTAGGTTATAAGTTCATAGAGCTCCTTATGTTTTTTGCTTTTCAAAACAAGTAGATGTTTATTTATAGTTTTATTATCACCTCTAATTGCAGGACCAGTTTGAGCTACTTTAGGATCTAATTTATAAATTTTATTTACTGTTTCACTAATTAATGGTTTTAAAATATTAAAATCAATCTTTGATTTATCAGTTATTTCTTTAGCTATAGTATACATATGATTTGTAAAATTATTTACAAAAACTGCAGCTAAGTGTAATTTTTCTCTTTGATTAGAGTCTATTTCGTGATATGAGCAACCCAAAGCTTTGGATACATTTTTTAATGTAATCATGTCTTCATCATTACTAGACTCAATACAAATAGGGATTTTCGAAAAATCAATTTCACTTTCTTTTGAAAAAGTTTGAAGAGGATAAAAAACTCCAGATCTATTTTTTAGATCTATTACATCAATTGGTTTGCTTCCTGATGTATGGCAAACAAACCTATTTGTGAATGACAGTTGAGTAGATAAATCATGAATTGAATCATCATTTACAGCCAGAACGTACATATCAGCAAACTCTAATTGATCTAATTGATCAGTGATTTTAACAAAATCCGAATATTGAGATATGTCTTTTAAATTTCTACTATACCATTGTTTGATTTCAAACTTAGAATTATTTTTAAAAGCTTTAAATAAATGTGTACCAACATTACCAGAACCTAAAATGACAACTTTAATCATAAAGCTAAATTAAGGAACTAATAGGACTAAAAAAACTTTAATTATTTAACAAATATTTACTATTTATATAAATTAAAAGAGAACATTTCTTTGTAAATTTGCAGACTCTATTTATAAATATTAGAATGATAAAAAAGATTTTTAATTTATTGTTTTCGACCCGACTGACAGGTATTCTCTTTATTGTTTTTGCTGTAGCAATGGCTGTTGGGACTTTTTTAGATGCAGGTCAAGACACCTCACCAACTCCTTATTCAAGAACATTGATTTTTAATGCTCTTTGGTTCGAGTTAATTATGTTGTTTTTTATTATAAATTTTACAGGAAATATATTTAAATATAATCTTTTTAGCTTAAAAAAATGGCCAGTCTTATTACTCCATTTTTCTTGGATTTTTATTATTCTTGGTGCATTTATTACAAGATATTATGGCTACGAAGGTGTAATGAGCATTAGGGAAGGGGAAACTGAAAACTCTTTTATAAGTGAAAAAACGTACATAAAAATGTACATAGATGGAGATTATGCTATTGATGGAATTTATCAAAGACGTGCTATTGAAGAGCCTGTTGATTTTTCACCAAGGTTAAAGAATAAATTTAATTATAATACCACTTACGGAGATAAAAAAATTAACATTGAATTAGTTGATTTTATACAAGGAGCAGAAAAAGATATTATTCCCGATGTAAACGGGGAAGAATATTTAAAAATGGTTGAAGCCGGTGATGGCGTACCTCATAATCATTTTTTGAAAATGGGTGAGGTTCAAAGTTTACACAATGTTCTTTATGCTTTAAACAAACCTACCAAAGGAGCTGTCAATATTACTTACACAGACAATGCCGAATTATTTATTGAATCTCCTTTTGAGGGTGAGTATATGATCATGGCATCTGGAACAAACGGAATACTAGAAAAAGACAAAAAACAAGTTTTAAATTTACGATCTAGATATTTAATTGGTAATCAAGCTATAGTTTTTCCAAAGAATGTAGTCAAAGGTGTGTTTGATATAGTTCAAAAACCAGAAATTTTAAAGAGTGACGAAGATGGAATTGCTTTAAAAATATCATCTGATGGTGAAGAAAAAATTATTAAGTTACTCGGTGGAAAGGGGATCAACAGTCCTTTTGAAGAGTTTGTTGTCGATGGACTTAATTTTAATATCAGATATGGAGCAAAAGTTTATGATTTACCATTTAGTGTAAAATTAAATGATTTTATAGCTGATAAATATCCTGGTAGCGAGACTAGTTACTCTTCTTTTGCAAGTGAAGTCACTGTTATTGATGATAAACCATTTGACTTTAGAATTTTTATGAACAATATTCTAAACCATCAAGGTTATCGTTTTTTTCAGGCATCTTTTGATCCTGACGAAAAAGGAACTATACTTTCAGTAAATAAAGACGCTTTAGGGACATTTGTAACTTACCTAGGCTATATTTTATTATATATTGGATTAATGGCTATTATGTTTGCTAGATTTACAAGATTTGATTTCTTGCGCAATCAAATTTTAAAAATCAAAAAACAAAAACAAAAGCTAGCATTAGTTTTACTTTTTTTATCCTCTGTGAATCTTTTTTCACAATCAAATGACACCCACCTTCATGACAAAACAGATGTAGAAATTATTGATTCTATATTAAGTAAAAATATTGTTCCAAAGAATGAGGCTGCAAAATTTGGTAATATTGTAATTCAAGATCTTTCTGGTAGAATGATGCCAGTAAATACTTTTGCATCTGAATTTTTGAGAAAATTAAGTAAAAAAGATTACTATGGAGAATTTGATGCTAATCAAGTTTTTCTCTCCATTCAAGAAAGCCCACTTCTTTGGTATAATGTCCCTGTAATCTACCTTAAGATGAAAAAAGGAGATTCAATTAGGAGTATAATTGGTGCTAATAAATCTCAAAAGTATGTCCCTTTAGTTGATTTTTTCACTGAAAGAGGCGAATATAAGTTAGCTCCTTATTTAGAAGATGCTTATAAAGCACAAGTTCCCACTGGTTATCAAAAAGAATTTAAAGAGACTGACCAAAGGGTTAATCTTTTATACAACATGATCGATGGTAAATCATTAAAATTTTTTCCAATACCAGATGATGAAAATGATAAATGGATTTCTCCAAAAGAAAATATAGAAGATTCAAGTTTGGTAAAAGATTCTCTTTACTCAAATTTTATTAATACAGGCTTCAAAACATATTTATATATGCTTAATGAAGATAAAATTATGAATGAATTTAGTCAAAGCAATAATATTTTACAAGGAATTTTAAGTGCTCAATATAAATTCGGAGGTGATGTTATGCTGAGTAATGAAAAGATTGAAGCGGAAGTCCTTTATAATAAATATGACATTTTTAAAAAGTTATTTAGTTGGTATTTATATGCTGGAACATTTTTGTTTATTATCTTAATAACCCAGATATTTAAAAACAATAATATCATTAATTTATCTATTAAGACTTTAAAGTTTGTAATTATATTTTTATTTATAATACACACTTTTGGATTAATATGGAGATGGTACATCTCAGGACATGCACCATGGAGTGACGCATATGAATCGATGATTTATGTAGCTTGGGCTACCATGTTTTTTGGTCTTGCTTTTGGAAGAAAAAGTGATTTAACTTTAGCATCAACAACTTTTATCGTTTCAATGATACTTATGATAGCTCATTGGAGCTGGATGGACCCTGCTATTGCAAATTTACAACCTGTTTTAGATAGTTATTGGTTGATGATACATGTCGCAGTTATAGTGGGTAGCTATGGTCCATTTGCCTTGAGTATGATTCTCGGGTTTGTTTCTTTATTTTTAATGATACTAACCAACTCATCTAACAAATCTATAATGAAACTTAATATTAAAGAGCTTACATTAATTAATGAGATGTCTTTAACTGTAGGTCTTGTTATGTTAACTATTGGTAATTTTCTTGGTGGTATGTGGGCAAATGAAAGTTGGGGAAGATATTGGGGTTGGGACCCTAAAGAAACTTGGGCTTTAATAAGTATTATGGTTTATGCTTTTGTATTACATATGCGTTTAATTCCTGGTTTAAAAAGTAGATTTGTGTACAGTATAGCATCAATATTATCCTTTGCTAGTATATTAATGACTTATTTTGGAGTTAACTTTTACCTTGCTGGTCTTCATTCCTATGCTAAAGATGACCAACAAATAAGTTTCCTGTATTCAGCAATAGCATTGTTAATTGTTGTAATCATGGGAGTTTTAGCTTATCCTAAACATAAAAAGTATTTAAAAAATTAATTGTAATTTTAAATCAATTAATATAGTAATGAAAAATAATAATAAGGGTGAAAATACTATATGTACTCATGAGGGAGAAGTAGTTGATAAGCAATTTGGCGGGTCTGTTTCTCCAATTTTTGTATCAACTTCCTATGAGTATATAAATAAAGATATTAGTAGGTATCCCAGGTATTTTAACACTCCAAATCAAGAAGCATTGTGTAAAAAAATATCTGCATTAGAATGCTCTGAATCTGCCATGATTTTTGGATCAGGAATGGCTGCAATTAGTACAACACTTTTGGCTTTTTTATCATCAGGAGACCATATTTTATTACAAAAAGATATTTACGGTGGAACTAGAAATTTAGTTGAAGCCCAGTTTAAAAGATATAATATAGACTATACTTTTACTGATGATATTGATTTAAAATTTTTTAAATCTGCAATTAAAAAAAATACTAAAGTTATATATATAGAGACTCCATCTAACCCACTTTTAAAAATTGTCGATATCGAAAAAATCGCACAATTTGCAAAATCAAAAAATATAACAACAATTATTGATAATACTTTTGCTACTCCAATAATTCAAAAACCTATTTTATTTGGTGTTGATGTTGTCCTTCATAGTGCTACAAAATATTTTGGAGGACATAGTGATATCAGTGCTGGAGCAGTAGCTGGTTCACAAGCTCATATTGACAAGATATGGAACTTAGCAAAAAATTTAGGAGGTAATCTTAGTGATTATTCCGTATGGCTTTTAGAAAGAAGTATGAAAACTCTCTCAATAAGGGTTAAGGCTCAACAAAAAAACGCAAAAAGACTAGCTAAATATTTGTCAGAGTCTCCTTTTGTGAAAAAAGTTTATTATCCTGGACTTAAAAACCACCCTAACCATAATCTAGCAAAAAAACAAATGAAAGGATTTGGGGCAATGATTTCTTTTGAATTTATTGATAAAATTGATCCTTCACTATTTCTAACTTCCTTAAATTTAATCAAACCCTCCATGAGTCTTGCAGGAGTTGAAAGTACTATGCTCAGTCCTGCTGAAACATCTCATTACCTTTTAACTGAAAAAGAGAGACTTAGTCAAGGAATAACAAATGAGTTAATTAGATTTTCTGTGGGAATAGAGAACAAAAAAGATATAATAATGGATATTGAACATGCAATTAAACTTTCAATTAAATAATTAATATGAAATTAGATATACTTGCAATAGGAGCCCACCCAGATGATGTCGAATTAGGATGTGCAGGAACTTTAGCTAAAGAAATCCACCAAGGAAAATCTGTAGG
>SGZJ01000028.1 GCA_004213995.1 Flavobacteriales bacterium
GTAATAACTGTTTTTTAAAAAAAATCTTGTTTTAAACTCAAAATATGCAATTGGCTCAGGAGTATTAATTCCAATACTTAATAATTTTTGAGCATATCTGTAAGATCTCTCTGCCTTAGTTGTTCTAAATTTATTGTATATAATTGCATTAAAAATATTGGGTATTTTGAATGACTTTATATTGTATATAAACTTATCCGATTCAAAAGACTTTATTACATTTCTTGAATCCTTGATTATTAAACCTGAACTATCAAAATTTTTGATGAAATTTTCAATAACATCGCTAGAGGAATTATAATCAGTATTTATTAATTTAACTTTTATCAAAAGGTTATTTTTATATTTGATGTAAATATATTTATTAATGATTAATATTATTAACAAAGAGGTTGAAAAAGCTGCTAAAATTTTGAGCAGTGGGGGTGTTATTGTTTATCCTACTGATACAGTATGGGGACTTGGGTGTGATGCTACCAACGAAGCTGCAATTAAAAACATATATAAAATAAAGCAAAGAAATTCATCAAATCCAATGCTTTGTCTACTAAATCATAGCTCTATGTTAGAGAAATATCTAACTTCAGTTCCTAAGCAGTCAAGAGAAATTTTAGAAAAAGCTTTATCACCAACTACTATTATTTATAACCATTCAATCAACATATCCAAGCTATTAACTGGTGAAAATGATAGTATAGGTTTTCGTGTTGTTGACAATGAATTTTGTAAAAAGATTATAAAAAAACTTGGAAAACCGATTGTATCAACTTCTGCAAATTTAAGTGGTGAACCAACCGCATATAATGTTAAAGAAATCAACACCAAGATTTTAAAACAAGTGGACTATGTCGTAAATTTGCCAAGCAATAACTCATACAATAAAGCATCTTCAATTATTAAAATTAATTTGGATGGAACAATTTCAAAAATTAGGTAATAAATTACAAAATGATTTATACAGAAGCTCTTAAAAATAACATATTTAATTTAATTAGTTCATGTGCGGGCGAATTAGGTTTAGAATGTTATGTCATTGGAGGTTTTGTTAGAGATTATATAATTAGTGAGTCGACTCCTAAGGATATCGATATCTTAGTTATTGGTAATGGTATTGATTTTGCAAAATATGTATCACAAAAAATAGAAAAAACTCCAAAAGTTACTGTTTTTAAAACCTATGGTACAGCTATGTTTAAATATAATAGCATGGAGATTGAATTTGTTGGAGCCAGAAAAGAATCTTACACCCTCGAGAGTAGAAATCCGAAAGTTAGTATTGGTAGTTTAAATGATGATCAAAATAGAAGAGATTTTACTATCAATTCCATGGCTTTAAGTTTAAACAAACATAATTTTGGGTCTTTACTAGATCCTTTTAATGGATTAAGTGATATTGAAAATAAAGTCATTAGAACTCCTCTTAACCCTGAAATAACTTACAACGATGACCCTCTTAGGATGTTAAGAGCTATTCGTTTTGCTACCAAACTAAATTTTAAAATTGACGAAAACTCTTTAAAATCTATTAAAAGTTTATCATCTAGAATTAAAATTATTACAAATGAAAGAATAGTAGTAGAGTTAAATAAAATATTACTATCTGACAAACCATCAATTGGTTTTATATTATTAGAAAAATGTGGGCTTTTAAAATATATTTTACCAGAAATCACTTCTCTAAAGGGAATTGATGAAATTGAAGGACAAACTCATAAAGACAATTTCTATCATACTTTAGAAGTTTTAGATAATATCTGTCATCATACAAATAATTTGTGGCTTAGATGGGCAGCTCTTTTACACGATATTGGAAAGGCACCTACTAAAAAATTTAGTAAAAAAGTTGGGTGGACATTCCATGGACATGAATTTGAAGGTTCTAAAATGGTTTATCATTTATTTAAAAGATTAAAACTCCCTCTAAATGAAAAAATGAAGTATGTCCAAAAATTAGTATTTATGAGCTCTAGACCAATTGTCTTGGCTCAAGATATTGTAACTGACTCAGCTGTCAGAAGATTGGTATTTGATGCAGGTGATTACGTCGAGGACCTAATGACTCTTTGTGAAGCAGATATTACCACTAAAAACGAAAGAAAGTTCAATAAATACCACAATAATTTTAAAATCGTAAGAAATAAAATAATCGAAGTAGAAGAGAGAGATAATATTAGAAATTTTCAACCCCCAATAACAGGTGAAGAAATCATGACTAAGTTTAAAATTAAGCCCTCTAAAGTTATTGGAACTTTAAAAGAAATTATCAAAGAGGCAATCTTAGAAGGGGTTATACCAAATGAATATAATGCAGCTTATAAGCTTATGATTAGCGAAGCAAAAAAACTAGGTTTAAAAGAATGAATAAAAGATTCAACCAACTTACTAAAATCTCTTTAGTTTTAATTTATCTAGTGATTATTGCTGGTGCAATTGTTAGAATGACTGGTTCTGGTATGGGGTGTCCAGATTGGCCAAAATGTTTTGGGTATTATATACCTCCCACTGAAGAAAGTCAATTGATATTTAAATCATTTCATAATTACAATAAAGGCGAAATGATTCTTCTAAATTCAGAAAATTTCTATACAGCGATTAAAGATTTTAAATCTGAGGAATTAATTAATTTAAGTAATTGGAATTTATTTCAAAAGCACGACTATGTTGCTTATGACCCTGTACATACATGGATTGAATATCTTAATAGATTAATTGGAGCCTTGGCGGGAATACCAATACTACTTTTTACTTTGATAAGTATTTACTATTGGAAAGATTACAAATATCTTTCGATAATTTCTATACTAACTGTACTTGGGATGGGATTTCAAGCATGGCTTGGAAAAACTGTGGTGGACTCAAATTTAGCTCCATACAAAATAACTATTCATATGTTAATGGCATTAGTAATAGTTGGTTTAATATTATTATTAATAGTACAAACAAAAAAAGCAAATATATTAGAGAACAAATTATTTAAAAATCTAATTATAATTTCAATATTACTAACACTGGTTCAGGTAGTAATTGGGACACAAGTTAGAGAGTTTGTAGATGAACAAGTTAAATTAATAGGTTATGATAAATCAAATTGGCTAACAGGTGTACCATTAAAATTCTACGTTCACAGAAGCTTTTCAATTGTGGTATTATTAGTAAACTTGTATCTTTTCTACTTAAATAAAAAACTAAGCTTAGGATTTAATAAAATTAATTATGTGATGTTTTTCATTGGAGTTGAAATTATAACTGGAATTTTAATGTATTACTTTGATTTTCCTGTGCTAAGCCAACCTATTCACTTAGTTATAGCTACTATAATTTTTGGATTACAGTTTTATATTTTACTAGAATATTTAATTAGAAATAAGTTAATTCGCAAAATAGACATAAAATGATTTACAGACTCAGAGTAATACTTGACAATGATACTGATGATGATATTTTTAGAGATATAGAAATTAATAAATCTGCTAATCTTGAAGACTTTCACAATTCAATCACACAATCTTTTGGTTTTGAAGGTAATGAGATGGCATCTTTTTACTTAAGTGACAAAGAGTGGAATCAAGGAGAAGAAATTTCATTATTTGATCTCGGAGATATTGGTCAAACTAATAGATTAATGAGCGATGTTTTAATGGAAAGTGAGATTAATAATGATAACAATAGAATAATCTATGTTTATGATTTTCTAAATCTGTGGACCTTTTTAATTGAATTAGTGGAAATTGTAGAGCTAAACAGTGGAGTAAATTATCCTAATCTAATTTTTTCAAAAGGTCAAATACCAAGTACCGTTCCTGAAAAAAAATTCAAAGCTGAAAAAAGATTTGATGAAGAGAATGAAGATGATGAGTTAGGAAATTACAATGAGTACGATGATTTTTATAATTAATTAGATGTAATTTAACTAAATGGACTTTAAAATACAATCTGATTTTAAACCAACAGGAGATCAACCAAATGCTATCAATCAGTTGACAAAAGGGATTGAATCTAATGAAAAGTATCAAACTCTTTTAGGTGTAACTGGTTCAGGTAAAACCTTCACTGTTGCCAATGTAATAGAAAATGTTCAACGCCCTACATTAGTTCTTGCACACAACAAAACTTTAGCAGCACAATTATATTCTGAGTTCAAGCTGTTTTTTCCAAATAATGCCGTCGAATATTTTGTTTCTTATTATGACTACTATCAACCAGAAGCTTATATGCCCGTTAGTGGTACTTACATAGAAAAAGATTTATCTATTAACGAAGAAATTGAAAAGCTTAGGTTAAGTACTACGACTTCTCTACTCTCTGGAAGAAGAGATATTATTGTTATTGCATCAGTGTCTTGTCTATATGGAATTGGTAATCCTGTTGAATTTCAAAAAAATATAATTGAATTAAAGGTTGATCAAAAGATATCAAGAACTAAATTATTAAATCGATTAGTTCAGAGTTTATATTCAAGAACTGAAGCTGAATTTAATAGAGGTAATTTTAGAATAAAAGGTGATACTATTGATGTATTTCCAGGTTATGCAGATGAAGCTTATAGAATTCATTTTTTTGGGGATGAAATTGAAGAAATAGAATCTTTTGATCCAATTACAAATAACAAGATTGAAAATTTTAAAAAATTAAATATATTTCCAGCTAATATATTTGTTACCTCTCCAGATATTTTACAAAATGCAATAAAAAATATTCAGGACGATTTGTTAAAACAACATGATTATTTTAAGGAAATAGGAAAACATCTAGAGGCTAAAAGATTAAAAGAAAGAACAGAGTTTGATTTAGAAATGATTAGAGAATTAGGCTACTGCTCAGGTATTGAAAATTATTCAAGATATCTTGACGGTCGAAATCCAGGAACAAGACCTTTTTGTTTACTTGACTATTTTCCTGATGATTATTTAATGGTAATTGATGAAAGTCACGTTACTGTTTCTCAGGTACATGCTATGTACGGAGGAGATAGAAGTAGAAAGGAAAACCTTGTTGACTATGGATTTAGACTTCCAGCCGCGATGGATAATAGACCTTTAAAATTTGAGGAATTTGAAAGTTTACAAAAAAATGTAATCTATGTAAGTGCGACACCAGCTGATTATGAGTTAAGTAAGACTGAAGGGTTGTATATAGAACAAATAATTAGACCAACTGGATTACTAGATCCAATAATTGAAGTTAAACCAAGTGATAAACAAATAGATGACTTAATTAATGAAATTCAAATAAGAGTTGTAAAGAATGAGAGAATATTAGTAACAACACTTACCAAAAGAATGGCTGAAGAACTTACTAAGTATTTAATTAAAATTGATGTTAGAACAAGATATATTCATAGTGATGTTGACACGTTAGAGAGAGTTGAAATAATGCAAGATCTTCGTGAAGGCATATTTGATGTTCTTGTTGGAGTCAATTTATTAAGGGAAGGTCTAGATTTACCAGAAGTTTCTTTAGTCGCAATTATTGATGCAGACAAAGAGGGTTTTTTAAGATCTGCTAGAGCTTTAACACAAACTGTTGGTAGAGCTGCTAGACATCTTGATGGTAAGGCAATAATGTATGCTGATAAGATTACTAAAAGTATGCAAAAAACTATAGACGAGACTAACTACAGAAGAGAAAAACAGATTAAGTATAATAAAGAAAACAACGTCACTCCTACTGCTATAATAAAATCTTTAAATAACGCTTTAACCAAAAATAAAGAGGTTCAAGAAGAAGAATTAAAAATTATAAATAAAAGAAGTGAACATTTTATAAATAAAAAACAAGTAGATAAAAAAATTAGAGAAATAAGGAAACTTATGGAAGGATCAGCAAAAAACTTGGACTTTATAGAAGCAGCAAAATATAGAGATCAGATTAAAGAATTACAAGACGTAAAATCAAGTAAATTTAGCTAGCTAAAACATTTTGGACTTTTTGAGCAGCTTCTTCAAACTCAACTGCACTTTGAACATCTAAGCCAGAACCATCAATTATTTCTTTGGCTAAGCCAGCATTTGTTCCTTGCAGCCTAACAATAATAGGGATATGTATAGAATCCTTCATATTGTTATAAGCATCAACAATTCCTTGGGCAACTCTATCACATCTAACTATTCCTCCAAAAATATTAACTAAAATTGCTTTGACATTAGGGTCTTTTAAAATAATTCTAAATGCAATTTCTACTCTTTCTGCATCAGCAGTACCACCAACATCTAAAAAATTTGCTGGTTCGCCCCCAGATTGTTTTATAAGATCCATTGTAGCCATGGCCAGTCCAGCACCATTAACCATACAGCCAACATTTCCATCTAAATCAACATAATTAAGACCAACTTTATTAGCTTCAACTTCAATAGGGTTCTCTTCTCTGAGATCTCTAAGCTGGGCATAATCTTTATGTCTAAATAGTGCATTGTCATCGATTGAAACTTTAGCATCAACAGCTAAAATTTTATCATCACTTGTTTTTAAAACTGGATTTATTTCAAATAATGAAGAGTCTGATTTATCATATGCATTATAAAGAGAAACTACAAATTTTGTCATTTCCTTAAAAGCTAAACCACTTAACCCTAAGTTAAATGCAACTTGACGAGCTTGAAAAGGTAATATGCCTGTAGATGGGTCTATATCAACTGTATGAATTAAATGAGGAGTTTCTTCAGCAACAGTTTCAATATCAATACCACCCTCTGTAGAGTACATAATCATGTTATTTCCTGTAGATCTATTTAAAAGTACTGACATGTAAAATTCATTTGTTTCTGACTCGCCAGGATAATAAACGTCTTCAGCGATTAGGACCTGATGTACCTTCTTACCTTCTGCAGAAGTTTGAGGAGTAATAAGGTTCATACCAATAATATCGTTAGAAATGGATTTAACTTCATCTAAGTTTTTAGCTAGCTTAACTCCACCTCCTTTACCACGACCACCTGCATGTACTTGAGCTTTTATTACAAACCAACTTGTACCAGTTGTTTCAGTGAGTTTTTTTGCACACTCTACGGCTTCATCAGAATTTTGAGCAACTAAACCTCTTTGAATCCTAACTCCAAAACTACTTAACATTTCTTTACCTTGATATTCGTGTAAATTCATAATTGGTATATAATAATTAGCAAGGCAAATGTAATTAACCTCATGGATATGACCAACATTTAAAGTTAATATATATTAACATTAACTATAAAGCTATATCTTTAATAAATGGACAAAATTTTTGAAAAAATAATTAAATATTCCCTAATATTTACATTGATTTTTATAGAAAATTCTTATGCTCAATCTATAAGGTCTATTTTAAAAAATAGTGAGTCTGAATTAATTAATTATGTGTATAAGAACAAAGAGAAATTTGAAGTTCAAATAATATTAACTGAATTAAAAAAAAGAAAAAATGGGTTTACAATACATAAGAAAAAATTTAATGTAGATAAAAAAAACTACTTCTACCCCGCTAGTTCTATAAAACTTCCAATTGCATTATTAACCATTGAAAAAATAAATGAAAATCCTAATTTAAACATCAATAGCGAATTTTCAATTGAAGGTGACTCTATAATTACTACATTCAAAAAAGAAATAACAGATTTATTTATAATTAGTAGTAATGAGTCTTATAATAGATTATTTGAATTCTTAGGACAAGACTACATCAATAAAAAGCTTAAACAAAAGGGCTTTAAAGACTTTAGTATTTCTCATCGATTATCAACTAAAGAATCTGATAATTTAAAAACAAAAGAAATTAATTTTTATAGAAATGGAGAAATAAATCAAATACAAAAATCAATCAACAACAAACCTCTAACAAAATTAAATTTGAAAAATTTAAATAAGGGGGTTGGCTTCATATTAGACAATCAGCTACAAAATAAATCAATGGATTTTTCTAGAAAAAATTATTTTTCCATTGAGGAATTGAATAATATTTTAATCTTTTTGTTTTTTCCTGAAGTTTCAAAAAATAAAAAATTTAATTTATCTAAATCACAGAACCTTTTAATACAAAAGTTAATGTCTTCAACTCCTTTTGACATGGGATTTGATAAAAATATATATCCAAATAATTATAATAAATTTTTTATATACGGAGATAAAGATGGCATGATAAATGATAATATTTATAATAAAGTTGGTAATGCCTATGGGTATAGTATAGATAATGCGTATATATACAATAAAAATTCTGATCGACACTTTGTCTTAACTGCATGTATCTACACTAATGCAAATAATATAATTAATGATAATTATTATGAATACGATGAGATTGGTATTCCATTTCTGGCAGAAATTGGTAGATTTTTAACCAATTACAATATTAGGCAATAATTTAACCTTCTATATTTATTTAAAATGTTATTTTTGAATCGTTAAAAAAACAATGACTTAAATGATAAGAAAAATATGTTTACTCATATTATTTATATTCCAATTATCTTTCAGTCAAGATAATCTTCCGCCAGAAATTTTTTCTGAAGGAAATGAATTTTACTGTCCATTATCTGAACAGGCCATAGTAACCTTTTTTGATATCACAGACCCAGACGATGAATCTATAGAGGCATTATATATTCAGATATCACAGGGATATGTACAAGGCGAAGACGTTCTTAGTTTAACTGGTGTACACCCAGGTATTCAAGAAACTTGGGATCCAGTTTCTGGAAAATTAGAACTTAAAGGACCTGGTGGAGCTGAAGCCTTATATGCAGATATAATCCCAGCTGTTTATGATGTTAGATTTAGTAGTACTAATAATAACCCAGTAGATAAGTCCTTTTCTTTTACTATCGGAGATGCTAATTTTTTACCATCAACTGGGCATTTCTATGAATATATTGATGTTCTTGGAATCACATGGCAACAAGCTAAGACAGCAGCTGAAAATCAGACTTATTTTGGTTTACAAGGTTATTTAGCAACTATAATGAGTCCAGAAGAATCACAAATAGCTGTTGAACAAGCTAGTGCGACTGGATGGATTGGCGCATCGGACTTCACAAATGAAGGACAATGGAATTGGGTGACAGGACCTGAAGCAGGAACAAATTTTTGGAATGGTAACTTTAATGGATCAGCAGCAGCTGGAATGTATTCAAATTGGAATAATGACCCACCTGAACCTAATCAGTCAGGAGATGAAGATTTTGCTCATATAACTGATCCTTCAATTGGCTTGATAGGCTCTTGGAATGACCTAAGCAATGCTGGCCCTGGCTCAGGTCCTTATCAACCCAAAGGATATATAGTAGAATTTGGTGGTATGCCTGGAGATCCAGTTTTGAATTTATCTTCAAGTACTAATTTACTTGCTCCAATTGTTGAAACAAGTGATTTTAGTGGATGTCTAAATGAATTGTCAGAATTAGTGGCAACCTCAAATATTGGAGATGGAGATGTTTATTGGTATGATAGTCAGATTGGTGGAAATTTAGTTTTTGAAGGAACAAATTACAACCCTGATATTAGTGAAACAACTTCGTTTTTTGTATCACCTTTTCCTGACGGTGAGTGTGATACATTTAACAGAATAGAGATTGGTGCTGTAATTAATCCAAGTCCAACTCCAGTTGCGCCGGATGTTATGGTTGATCAATGTACATACACTGTTGAAGAATTAGTGACTGAAATCTTAATTAATAATGAATGTGCAGATATCTCCAATATAACTTATTCTACAGGAACTAATTTTGATGATGAAAATGGAATTGGATATTTTAGTGAAATTTCTGATAATTTTGAATTTTCACAAGGGATAATATTATCATCTGGTGATGCTAGTTTGGGAACTGGTCCTAACCCAGGGATTGGAAATGAAAGTAGTGGAGATTTTGGATGGCCAGGTGATTTAGACTTAACTACATTATTGGAACAAACTGACAGTGCAAATGATAATACCAACAATGCGTCAGTAATTGAATTTGATTTTGTTCCAATTTCCAATAACATCAGCTTTAGATTTATTATGGCATCAGAGGAATATGATCAAGGAAGTTTTGAATGTAGTTTTTCTGATATATTTGGTTTCTTTTTAACTAGCGAAGATGGAGTAACCACAAATCTAGCAGTTTTACCAGATTCAGACACTCCAATATTAGTTACTAACATCCACCCAGACAATGGAGTCTGCGGTGCTGCTAATCCAGAATATTTTGGTGGTTATGTTGCAGAAGGAGAATCTCCTATTGCATACGATGGTTATACAAGAGCATTCACTGCTCAATCTGAAGTAGTCCCAGGGCAAACTTATCATATCAAACTAGCAGTTGCAGATGCTGGTGATAGCGCTTTAGATACTGCTGTATTTCTTGAGGGGGGAAGTTTTGATTTAGGTATTGATTTAGGAGATGATATCCTTATTGAGAACGGTTTAGCACCTTGCCCGAATGATACTTACATTATTGATACTTTTACTGAAAATGGAGAATATACTTGGTTTAATAATGATATCGAAATTGAGGGAGAAAATTCATCAGTATTAGAAGTTACTGAAACTGGAGACTACTCAGTTAATATTTCCTATGGTGAAACTTGTAATTACTCTGATGATTTATTTATAGAATTTTATATACCTCTTACTATTGAATCTCCTGAAACATTACTTTCTTGTGACAACAATTTAGTCGATGGTTTTGGATTATTTGATTTATCACAACAGACAGAATCAATATCAGCAACAATTACAACTACACCAACTATTACTTATTTTGAGACCTTAGAAGAAGCTGAACAAGATATTAACAGTATCGACAATATTGAATCTTATCAAAATATTACTCCATTTAATCAAACTATTTTTGTTAGAATAGTTGAAAATACATTCCCAAATTGTTATTCAACTACATCTTTTGAGTTAACTACAATCACCCCTCCTACTATCACAGTACCTACTCCATTAGAGGAGTGTGATAATGATTATGATGGTATTGATATTTTTGATTTATCACAAAAGACTGATGAGTTACTTGGTGGTCAGGTTAACGTGAGTGTTTCTTATCACGAGTCTCAAGAAGATGCTGATAATGGAGCTAATGCAATCGTAGATCTTTATACCAACACAACTGCGGATTCTCAAAATGTATTTGTTCGTCTAACTGATGACATTACTTTCTGTTATGCTACCACTACCCTAGCGCTTGTAGTAAATCCTATTCCTGAGGTCATTGTCCCTCCAGTGATTGAAGTCTGTGATGATGATTATGATGGTATAAGTACCTTTGATTTAGTTTCTTTAGATCCAATTATATTAAACGGTCAAACTGGTATATCAGTTACTTATTATGAATCTCAAGCTGAGGCGGACACTGCTACTAACCCATTAGCTAGTCCATACAACAATACTTCACTTAATACTCAAGAACTTATTGTTCGTCTAGAAAATGACATTACTGGTTGTTATTCTACTACCACCCAAGGTATTATTGTAAATCCACTGTCTTTAATTGAAGTAATTGATTATGAAATTTGTGATTATGTCAATCCTGGTGATATGATCGAAGTCTTTGATATTATCTCTTACATAGACGATTACTTTAGTTCGCAAAACGTAACAGAAACCTATCATGGTTCTTTGGCAGATGCAGAGTCTGGTAATGACCCTTACACTACTGCAGAACTAACCAATTACT
>SGZJ01000029.1 GCA_004213995.1 Flavobacteriales bacterium
TATTGCTGCACTTATGAGGTTAATTCCTCATCCTCCTAATTTTGTACCCATTACAGCTATTGCAATTTTTGCTGGTATTAAATTCGAAAATATTAAGCTTGCGTATATAATTCCTGTTTCTGTAATGTTAATATCGGATTTATTTATTGGCTTCTATTCTATTTCTATATTTGTTTATTTGGCATTTATTTTAATTACAACTTACAGCTTTATTGTCAAAAGTTACCATTTTAAAAACATTCTTTTAAGTAGCTTAATGTTTTTTATAGTCACAAATTTTGGTGTATGGTTACTTGGAGGTTATACTTACAGCCTTGAAGGATTAATTTTATGTTATACAATGGCTATACCTTTTTTTACTAACTCAATACTAGCAGATCTATTTTTTTCTACAATACTTTATTTTGGATTCAAAAAAATTGAAGAAAAATATTTAATTTTAGAATAATCAATCTTCAAGTAAAGGCTTATCTAATTCGCTACTATCATACTCTAATTTTGAATTTCCTGAGCTAACTTTTAATATATCTTTATCAATTTTCTTAAACTCCTTCGAGCTATTATTATAGTGATTGACTACAGTACCAATTGTGTTACCAAGTTTTTCATGGTAAGACTTATACGAATTCAAATGATTAGACAGCTTATCTACATTATGTAATATATCTTGAATTGACTTTTCTACCTTCAAGTTATGTAAAGCTTTAACTGTTATTTGAAGCATTGGAAATAAGCTCATAGGAGATACTATCATTACTTTTTTTGAATATGCGTAAGAAACTAAATCTTTTGAATTAATTTGAAGTGTCCCTACCCTACTGTTTAATAAATCTTGATATAACCCATCAGCTGGTATAAACATGTAGGCATAGTCAGTAGTTTTTTCGTTAGGCCTAATATATTTGGATGTTTCATCGATTCTGTTTTTTATATCAGATTTAAACTTTTTTTCAAGAATATCTATTTCAGGTTTGTCATTACTTTCAATCATTTTATTATAATTATCGAGCGAAAATTTCGCATCAACTGGAATAATATAATCTCCAACTTTTACAATTGCATCTACGGCTTCTCCATTTTTAAAACTATACTGCATTTGAAATAAACCTGGGGGTAATACATTGGCTAGAAGATTTTCTAACTGAATCTCACCTAAGATTCCTCTTTGTTTTTGATTACCAAGAATTTTTTCAAGGGTTTTCATTTGATTTGCAAAACTTAAAACCTGTTCGTTAGTACCTTTTATTTTTTCAAGCTCAATAGTAACGTCTTTAATTACCTTGTTGGATTCTTTAAACTGATCAGATATATTTTGAGAAGATGTTTTATGAAAATCATTAATTTGCTTATTGATATCTTTTAACTTTCCTTCTATCTCAATTCTCCCCTCTTTTGCATTAGCACTAACTTCTTTTCTTATTTCTTGAATATGAGTAGTTATTGTATTTGAGAATTGAGCTAAATCATTATTTGAAGAGTTATTATCTTTTTTATTAAATATTAAATAAAATAAAAAACCAATTACTAAAATCAATAAAACAATTATGTATTCCATTTTTTTAAATAAAAAGTGAATTAAATTTAGTTATAAATATTTAAGTAAATAATTATTTACTTAAATACATTTTCCTTCTTGAGTAAATCTCGTAAAACTGATCGTCTTTTAAATTATCAATAAACAAAATACTTTCTCCTGTACTTTTCATTTCAGGTCCTAAGTTTTTATTTACATTTGGAAATTTATTAAATGAAAATACAGGTTCCTTTATTGCGAAACCTTTTAAATCAGGCTGGTAATTAATATCTGCTACCTTTAGGGCACCTAACATCACTTTAGTTGCATAATTAACATAGGGTTGTTTATATGCTTTAGCTATAAAAGGAACTGTCCTAGAGGCTCTGGGATTAGCTTCAATTATATAAACCACCTCATCTTTTATTGCGAACTGAATGTTGATTAAACCAACGGTATTTAATGCTAGAGCAATTTTTTTAGTATGCTCTTTAATTTGATCCATTACAAGTTTTCCTAAGTTAAATGGAGGTAAAGTTGCATTAGAATCCCCAGAATGGATACCACATGGCTCAATATGCTCCATTATGCCAATAATTAGTACATCCTTTCCATCACAAATTGCATCAGCCTCAGCTTCAATTGCTCCGTCTAAATAATGATCTAATAAAAGTTTATTATCAGGCATTGATCTAAGTAGATTTACAACATGCTCTTCAAGCTCTTCTGGATTAATCACAATCTTCATTCCTTGTCCACCTAAAACATAAGAAGGTCTTACTAATATTGGAAAATCTAACTTCTCAGCGACTACTAAAGCTTCTTCAGCTGTTGTTGCAGTATCAAATTCAGGATAAGGAATATTATTATCTTTTAATAATGTAGAAAACAATCCTCTGTCCTCCGCCAAATCTAAAGATTTATAAGTAGTACCTATAATTTTAATTCCGTAGCGTTCTAGTTTTTCAGCTAATTTTAAGGCCGTTTGTCCACCTAACTGCACAATAACTCCTTCAGGTTTTTCATGCTTAATAATATCATAAATATGCTCCCAAAAAACAGGTTCAAAATATAATTTGTCTGCAGTGTCAAAATCAGTAGAGACTGTTTCTGGATTGCAGTTAATCATAATAGTTTCATAACCAGCTTCAGCACTTGCTAAAACTCCATGAACACAACAATAATCAAATTCAATTCCTTGACCAATTCTATTTGGACCAGAACCTAAGACAATAACCTTCTTTTTGTCTGAGACAACGCTTTCATTATCAGAATAAGCTTCTTTATTTTCAATCTTTACCTGACTTTCAAAAGTAGAATAATAATAAGGTGTTTTAGCTCTAAATTCTGCAGCACACGTATCAACAAGCTTATAAACTCTATTAATATCCATTTCTTGACGCTTATTATACACTTGACTCTCTAAACATTTTAAAATGTGCGCTATTTGTCTATCTCCATATCCTTTTTGTTTAGCTTCTAATAATAATTCTTTTTCAATAGTATCAATTGTGAAGTTAGATATCTGTTTTTGTAAATGGTATAGCTCTTCATATTGTCTTAAAAACCACATGTCAATTTTAGTAATATCATGAATTCTACTCAATGGAATACCCATTTGAATAGCGTCAAAAATCACAAATACTCTATCCCATGATGGATTTGACAACTTACTAATAATTAAATCATAATCTTTATACCCCTTCCCATCAGCACCTAAACCATTTCTTTTAATTTCTAATGATTGCGTAGCCTTATGCAAAGCTTCTTGAAATGATCTTCCAATACCCATTACTTCTCCAACGGACTTCATTTGCAATCCTAGAGTCCTATCACTACCTTCAAATTTATCAAAATTCCATCTTGGTATTTTAACTATGACATAATCTAGTGTAGGTTCAAATAAAGCAGATGTTGATTTAGTTATTTGATTATTTAGTTCATCTAAATTATAACCAATTGCCAGTTTTGCTGCTACCTTAGCTATAGGATAACCAGTTGCTTTACTAGCTAAGGCAGAAGATCTAGAAACTCTGGGGTTTATTTCAATTGCTATTATATCTTCATTTGTATCTGGACTAACTGCAAATTGAACATTACACCCTCCAGCAAAATCTCCAATACTTCTCATCATATGAATAGCCATATCTCTCATTTTTTGATATGTAGCATCACTTAATGTCATAGCTGGAGCTACTGTAATTGAATCTCCAGTATGTATTCCCATAGGGTCCATATTTTCAATGGAACAAATTATCACAACGTTGTTATTTGAATCTCTTAAAAGTTCTAATTCATATTCTTTCCACCCAATTAAAGCTTTATCAATCATCACTTCGTGGATTGGTGAAATTTCTAAACCTCTAGTTAATAGTTCATCAAAATCATCTTCTTTATATACAATTGAAGCACCTGCACCGCCTAATGTGTAAGATGCTCTAATTACCAAAGGAAAACCATATTCTTGAGCTATTTCCTTTCCTTTGAGGTAAGAATTTGCAGTAGATTGTGGAGCCATAGGAATTCCTATATCTAACATTAAATTCCTAAATTGTTCTCTATCCTCAGTTATATTAATTGCCTGAATATCAACCCCAATAATTTCTACATTGAAATCTTCCCAAATTCCTTTTTCGTCTGCTTCAATACATAAATTTAGAGCAGTTTGACCACCCATAGTAGGAAGTACTGCGTCTATTTGTGGATGTTCTTTTAAAATTTTTATTATTGATGAAGATGTTAATGGTAGCAAGTAAACATGATCTGCCATTGACGGGTCAGTCATTATAGTTGCTGGATTAGAATTTATTAATATAGTTTCTATACCATCTTCATGTAGAGACCTCAAAGCTTGAGTACCTGAATAATCAAATTCGCAAGCTTGGCCAATGATTATTGGACCTGAACCAATTATAAGAATTGACTTTAAATTGTTGTTTTTTGGCATTAATTATGAATTAAATTTAACCTAATCTCAAAAATAGTTATCAAAAAGATAAAAAAAAAGGCATTGCTAATAGCAACACCTTTAATATATTAACAATTGTTAATCATTATTTTTTATGACGAATTTCAGACGATACTGAAAGTTTTTTTCTACCCTTTGCTCTTCTTCTGGCTAAAACTTTTCTCCCACTAACAGAAGCCATTCTTTCCATAAAACCATGTTTATTTCTTCTTTTTCTTTTAGAAGGCTGAAATGTTCTTTTTGGCATGTCTTGATTTTTTTATTTAAACTAATATTAAAGTTCTTAATCACATTAAAAACTGCGGGCAAATATACAAAGAGTTTTTGCTTTGACAAATCTAAAAATTAAAAAAATTATTAATTGTTTTTATTAACTTTGTACATCTAAAAAAAAAATAGAATAAATGTTTAATAAATATATTAAAATCTTTTTTGCTGTTGGCGCATTAGCATATTCAACTTATGAATTTAGTGAAGGGTATATTGGAGCAGGAATTATGTATATTCTTCTAGCTTCGATGTTCATATTTCTTTTCTTTAAAAACGAAATGATATTATTAGCATTTTTTCAGTTAAGGAAGCAAAACTTTGAAGGCGCTAACAAATGGCTTTCTAAAATCAAAAATCCAAAATCTTCACTAACAATAAAACAACAAGGGTATTACAATTATCTAAAAGGGATTATGGTTTCTCAGACCAACATGAACGAAGCTGAGAAATACTTCAAAAAAGCTATTAGTTTTGGATTAAGTATGGATCATGATTTAGCTATGGCAAAATTAAATCTAGCAGGAATAGCATTTAGTAAAAGAAGGAAAATTGAAGCTCAAAAGTTACTAAGTGAAGCTCAGAAACTTGATAAAAGAAATATGCTAGCTGATCAAATAAAAATGATGAAAGCACAAATGAAGAAAGGTCAAATGCCCAATCAGCATTATGGCGGTCAAAGATCCCAAAGAAGATAATTTTTAATTAATTTAAGATTAAACTTTTTTTTCCTCGATTATAATAGACAAATTTTTATTTAACCATCGATACTTTGTTAGTATTAATGCATGTGTTGCTCCAGGAACTATTATACAATCTTTGATTAA
Organism: Flavobacteriales bacterium; assembly: GCA_004213995.1. GTDB lineage: Bacteria > Bacteroidota > Bacteroidia > Flavobacteriales > Flavobacteriaceae > SGZJ01. The sequence continues at coordinate 5,576 of SGZJ01000029.1, forward strand.
GCTGATTGGGAATGTCAAATCTTTATCACCATGTATGTGAATCACTTCTTGCAAGGGCTTTTCTTGTTTCCAATTTAATATCTCACGAATCGCCCACTTTAAGTAATTTTCATCTCTTACTGACAAGTATTTATCAATTAAATCTAGCTTTTTATAAATTTTATTAATTTTTAATGATTTAGATATATTAAAAACATCATCAAATAATTTTAGAGGAAAATAATTATATAGTTTTAAAAACTTTGCAGATTTCATGTATAGAGGTAACTCACGATTAGATTTTATACTAGAAATTATAATTACTTTTTCAACATCAATTAATTTACTGATTTCTTGGACGATTAAACCACCAAAAGAGACGCCGATAAGGATGGGATTCTTATGTTTAATAAAATCCAATAATCTTTTAGAATAGTTTTCAATACTCTCATTTAAAACTGGTTTCGCCCATTTCAAGAAGTGAATTTCATATTTTTCATCAGAAAACTTAATCCTTTTAAAGATAAGTGGGTTTGCTGACATTCCTGGCATAAGATATATATGTTTCGTTCTCAATACTTTAATGTTTATAAAATTCCCAAAGCGAATTTATTTTTTGTAATTTTGTAGAAAATATTTTTCTTAATTTTTCAATTAAATCATATTGCATGGCATTAACTGATAATACTTTTTTACGACAATATGAGCTAAAAGTTAATGATGAATTAGCGATAATTGAATACTCACTCCAAGATAGAAAAATTTTCTTAACAAAACTTATTATACCAGAGTCAGTAACTAAAAATACATTTACTGAAGAATTTTTGGTTTTAGTTCTTGAAGATATTAGAGATAGAGAAATTAGTGTAGTTCCAACAGCACCCACTATAGCTAAATTTATTAGAAAAAATAGAAAATATAAAAGAATGCTACCTGTAGGGATTAGAATTTAAGCTAATTCAAACATTTTAAATTTAGCTCTTACAAATCCTTCATTATCAATTGACTCTAAGTCTACATGATGTAATGTATTTACTAGTTTAGGATTCCAAGGAGCGCGTATTTTCACATAGTTATCAGTAAAACCATGTATATAACCTTTTTTATTTTCAGACTCAAATAAAACTTTTTTACGCTTACCTAATTGAGACTCATAAAACATTCTTCTTTTCTTAAGTGATAGAGATCTAAGAATTTTACTTCTTTTTGATCTTATTGAATTTGGAACTATATCAGAAAATTCACTAGCTAATGTATTGTCTCTTTCTGAATAACTAAATACATGTAAATAAGAAATGTCTAAAGAATTTAAAAAATCAAAAGTATCCCTAAAATGTTCTTCAGTCTCACCAGGAAACCCAACAATAACATCCACTCCAATACAGGCATCTGGCATTAAATTTTTTATAAAACTCACTCTGTCAACGTATAAATCTCTAAGATACCTTCGCTTCATAAGTTTTAAAATTTCATTATTTCCACTTTGAAGAGGTATGTGAAAATGAGGAACAAATAAATTGCTTTTTGAAACAAATGAAATTATTTCATTTTTAAGTAAATTAGGTTCAATAGAAGAAATTCTAATTCTATCAATTGAAGAGGTTTTATCTAAACTTTCTATTAAATCCAAAAAAGTACTTTCATGTTTTTTATTTCCAAACTCCCCTTTTCCGTAATCACCGATATTAACTCCAGTTAATACAATTTCTTTAATTCCAGTTTTTGAAATTTTTTCTGCATTATTAATTATAGAATTAATGTCATCACTTCTTGAGATACCTCTTGCTAAAGGAATAGTGCAATAAGTACATTTATAATCACAACCATCTTGAACTTTCAAAAATGCTCTTGTTCTGTCTGAAACAGAATAACTACTGATATAATTATCAACATCATCAATATTGCATGAATATACTTGAGCAGTATCATTAACAGAAATTTTGTCTAAATAATTTAATACGTTAAATTTCTCGTTAGCTCCTAAAACCAAATTAACACCCAAAACATTTGCTAATTCATTTGGTTTTAGCTGGGCATAACATCCAATTGCTATAATAAATGCATCTGGATTAACTTTTTTTGCTCTTTTAACTACAGTTTTGAACTTGTTGTCAGCATTTTCTGTGACAGAACATGTATTAATTACATACACATCAGCAGGATCATTAAAAGAGACTTTTTTAAAGTTGTTTTCAACAAAATCACGTGCGATAGTTGATGTCTCTGAAAAATTCAGCTTACAACCAAGCGTATAAAAAGCTACTGTATTTAATAATTTCATTTTGTATTTTTACAAAGCTGCAAATTTACAACTTAAAGTCATATGAATAAAATCATTATTAAAATCAAATTAATACTTACAGTATTATTATTTAATTCTTGTAGTGATAAATTTAATGATAAAGATAATTTAGTCTTTAGGTACAATGAACATAAAAACATCAGTTCTTTAGACCCTGCGTTTGCAAAAGATAACGCTGATATATGGGTAATTAATCAACTATTTAATGGATTAGTTGAAATGGATAAAGATTTAAATATTATTCCCTCCATAGCAAAAAGTTGGACTATAAGCGAAGATGGAAAGACATACAGTTTTAATTTAAAAACTGACATTAAATTCCATAAGCATGTATTGTTAAATGACAGAAAAGTTATTGCTAACGACTTTACTTATAGTTTTGATAGAATTTTAGATAAAAGACTAGCATCACCGGGTGCTTGGGTGTTAGATAAAGTTAAAGATTATCAAGCAGTTAACGACAGTGTATTTAAAATTGAACTAAACGAACCGTTCAATGCATTTTTAGGAATTCTATCAATGAAGTACTGCTCAGTTGTTCCTAAAGAAATTGTTGAGCACTATGGTAACGATTTTAGGAAAAATCCAATTGGGACAGGACCTTTTAAATTTAAAAGATGGGAAGAAAACATAAAATTAGTACTTAGAAAAAATGAAAATTATTTTGAAAAAGACGAAAGTGGAAACCCTCTGCCCTATCTTGAAGCAATTGCTGTATCCTTTATTCCAGAAAAACAAAGTGAATTCTTAGAGTTTATACAGTCAAACTTAGACTTTATTTCAGGTTTAGATGATTCATATAAAGATGAAATTTTAAATACTAATGGAACTTTATCTAATAAATATTCCAAAAGTGTTAATGTAGTTAGAGCACCTTATCTTAATACAGAATACTTAGGGTTTTATAATGAATCAACTAACTCAACTGTTAAATCTAAACTTATAAGAAAAGCAATAAATTATGGATTTGATAGGAACAAAATGATAAAATTTTTGCGAAACGGTATTGGAGTAAATGCAAACTCAGGTTTTATCCCAGATGGGTTGCCTGGATATTCGAAAAAAGCTTATTATAAATATAATCCGGAATTGGCAAAAAAATTGGTATCAGACTATATCGATAAATCTGGAGATAAAAACCCTACTCTAAAATTAACGACTACAAGTAATTATTTAGTGTTTTGTGAGTTTATTCAAAAGGAAATTGAAAAAATTGGAATTACTATAATAGTTGATGTTATTCCTCCATCATCACTAAAAGAAGCCAAGGCTAATGGTAAATTAGATTTCTTTAGAGCCAGTTGGGTTGCTGATTACCCAGATGCTCAAAATTATTTATCACTCTATTACAGTAAAAACTTCGCTCCACTAGGACCAAACTATACACATTTTTCAAATGAAATTTACGACAAACTATATGAAGAATCTTTGGGTGAAACAAAACAATTAGAAAAAGAATTACTATATAAAAAAATGGATTCAATTATAATGGAAGAATCAACTATAGTTCCATTATTCTACGATGAAGTAATCAGATTTACACATAAAAATATTTTTAATTTAGGTGTTAATCCGATAAATATACTAGATCTTAGAAAAGTCACTAAAAATTAGATCTATAAGAACTAGTAATGTTATTTAAATGGGTTAATATTGCTTTATCCTGATCTGAAAAATTACAATTTCTTCTTTTCATAACTTTATCATTGACTTCAAAAACTTTTTCAATCTTGTAGTTAGAAAAACCTTTATTACCTCCCCAAGAAAAACTTGGAATGAAATTTCTTGGAAAACCAGAGCCAAAAACATTTGAACAAACTCCTACTACTGTTCCTGTATTAAACATTGTATTTATTCCACTTTTACTGTGATCACCCATGATTAGCCCGCAAAATTGCTCGCCAGTTGATAAAAAACTATTAAGATCATAGTTCCATATTTTAACATCTGCATAATTATTTTTTAAATTTGATGTATTTGTGTCTGCTCCTAAATTACACCACTCTCCAATTAAAGAATTACCTAAAAAACCATCGTGACCTTTATTACTATATCCTTGAACTACAGAATTACTAACCTCACCACCAATCTTACAATGAGGACCAATAGTAGTACCTCCGTATATTTTTGAACCAAGTTTTAAAGTAGAATTTTCACCCAAAGCAAATGGACCTCTAATTAGAGATCCTTCCATAATTTCACAATTTTTTGATATATAAATTGGCCCATTAGATGCATTTAAAGTCGAATATTCCATTTTTAAACCTTCTTCAATAAAAATATTATCAGGATTTATTAGATTATTAGTTTTTGAAATTTTTGATGAATTTTTATTTTTTGTTAAAAGAGTAAAATCTTCTTCGATTGCTAATGAATTGATTTTAAATATGTCAGTAAGACTATTTAATTGTAAAAATTTATCGACGTAAGGAATTTTTTTAAAAGAATCTAAATCTACGTCATCTTGGTTTTCTTCAGAATAAAAGGCTATTAAGTCATCACCAGAGTTAATCAATTCATTTGGTTTAAGATTGATTATTAAATTTACAAGCTTATTATTTGGTAAAAAAGACGCATTAATAAAAATATTCTTATCAAATTCTACCATGGGATACTTATCAGATAAGTAATCCTCAGTAACAAATGTAATTGTAGACTCTAAAAATGCTTCCCATTTTTCCCTGATTGTTAATATACCAACTCTAATTTCTGCAACAGGTCTCGTGTAGGTTAATGGAAGTAAATTATTTCTACTAGGGCCATCGAATAAAATATAATTCATGGTGTGAGTTTTATGTAAAAATAAAAAAAAGCCTTTCAAAAAGATGAAAGACTTTAATAAATTATATATTTAAAAAGTATTTACTTCTTAAATTTAGAGTATTTGTTCTTAAACTTGTCTATTCTACCAGCTGTATCTACTAATTTAGATTTTCCAGTGTAGTATGGGTGAGAAGTTCTTGAAATTTCCATTTTAACAAGTGGGTATTCGACTCCTTCATGCTCAATAGTTTCAGCTGTATTAGCAGTTGATTTAGTTATAAAAATATCATTATTTGACATATCTTTAAACGCTACTAATCTGTAATCCTTAGGATGAATATCTTTTTTCATCAATAAATGTTTTTAATTTTGAGGTGCAAATCTAGATATTTTTTTAATATATAACAATATAATCTGAAGTTTATTTAATCTAGAAATTGGTTTTCCTATATTTGTTGATATAAAAAAATAAAAGTATGGAAACTGAATTAAAAAACATTGCAACAGATTTAGCATATAAGCTTGGCGGAGTTCTAACAATAACTACTGTTATAGCATACTCTGTAGATTTTAAATTATTCTTAAACCCCTTCATAGGTGTTGGATTTGGAATATTAATAATTTTATTTGGGATTTACTCAATAATTCAATCAAAAAAAGAAAATAGTGGAATTATATCTTTTAAAGAAGCTTTTAAATCTTACTTTATAACAATTTCATTGGGTTATTTTATTGGCAGTTTAACTACCATTTTAGTTTTTGTTATTATTGACCCTGATGCAGCAAAAATTTTAGATGAAGAATTGTTAGTAATGAGTAAAGAAATGATGGAAGGATTTGGTATGTCAAAAGAAATCATAGCTATAAGTTTAGAAGAAGCTTCTAAAAAAAGTAATTTTTCAATATCTAGTATCTCATTACAATACGTCATG
>SGZJ01000003.1 GCA_004213995.1 Flavobacteriales bacterium
TAAAAATTAATATTCCAATTATATGAGCCCACCAACAAGCTCTTTCAATTAAATGTAAAGATTCATTTGAGAAGCCACTAAAAAACCCAGCAACATAACCACTAATTAAATTACCTGAATTCATTTCTTGAAATTTCAAATCAGTAGCATTCATTGTAATAAAAAGAACCATTAAAACAACTTCGAAATATAATATAATATTAGCATCGTTTTTAGGCCAACCATTCATGTTGTCACCAAAAAATCTTTTTATTTTAATTACATTCCTTCTAGTCCAAAAAATAAAAACAGCTAAAAGAACCGAAACAGCCAAGAATTCAAATGTTCCTATCAAATACCCATAAACAGCACCCAAATAGGTTGAAAAAAGCCTATGAGTGCCTAAAATGCCATCTAAAACAATTTCTAATAGCTCAATATTTATTATTATAAAACCAATGTAAACAACAACATGTAAAAAACCCGAGATGGGACGTTTAATTAGCTTACCTTGACCCAAAGCTATTTTAGCCATATTTGTAAATCTCTGTATCTTATTGTCTGAAACGTCAATTTGTTTACCTAAGTTAATATTTCTGTAAAGACGATATAAATTTCTACAAAAGAAGAATAAACCCAAAAACAATACTAAAACAAAAATAATATTAGGTAAATATTCAAACATAGATAGTTGTTAGTTTTTGCTTGTATTTTTTCCAAATATGGAAAAATGAACATACCTGCTAGGATTAGCTTTTACATCATTTATTAATGCTTCTAATTCAGCTGTTGCTTTTTCTAAGTTGTTAAATATGGCATCATTATCTAATAGTTTAGATACACTGCCATTACCGCTATTTATCTTAGTTAGTACTAAATTAAAATTGGAAACAGTTGAGTTAAGCTCTAAAATCAAATCACTAAGGTTTGCATCTGAAACACTTTCAGTTATTTCATTAAAATTTTCAGCAGATGATTCAATATTTTTCAATGAATTTTCAATTGAATTAGTATTATTTAAAATTATTGAATTTAAATTGCCAGTTGTCTCATACAAAGATTCTGAAATGCTCTTAAAATTAACAATACTTTGTTGTAGTGAAGTTTTAGTATCGTCACTTAATAATTCATTAACATTAAGCATTACTTTATCTGCATTTTGAATAGCGCTTTCAAGTTTATCTTGTAAAGGAGTAAGTTTTTGGTTTACAAGCTCCGTCAAACCTGGTTTTATTGTTCCAAGTAAGTAATCTCCACTTACTGCAATGGAACTATCCTCATAATTAGGAATAATTGCAATAGCCTTTCCTCCAATTAATCCGGTTTCATACAATTCCGCTTTACTTGACTTAGAAAACTCTACTTCATTGTCAATCATAAGTTTAATTTCTAACTTATTAGTACCATCATCACTGAAATTAATCTTTTGAACATTACCAATTTTATAGCCATTAATGGTTACTGGATTTGAAGGCACTAAACCTTCAACATTATCATAAACAACTAAAAAATATCTAGATTTATCTAAAATATTTATTCCCTTTAAGTAATTAAATGAAAAAATAGTCATAACTAATCCAGTCATAACTAAAACTCCAGTTCTTATTTCTTTTGTTATTTTCAACTTTATTATTTTGATATTTAAATTTATGAATAATCCATTAATTATTTTTATAAATTATGTAATTAATCTAAACTGATTTGTATTCCATTTTCAAATCCAACAATAAATGCGTTTTTAAAACCTTTAGATTTAGCTAGCTTTAGTTTATTATTAATAAAATCCATACTAGATGATGTACTGTAATAATATTTATATAATCTACCAGACTTTAATCTTGAAATATCTCTCAGGCCTTTAAAATTATATGATTTTAATTCAATCTTTCTTTTGCTGGCTGCTATTTGAACTTTATATGTAATATTTGAGTTAGCATATTCAAGATTAGAGATAATATTATCTGAAATATACGCTTCTTTATACTCAACAATTGCATCATATATGTTTTTTGCAATATCCTTTTGTGCTTTATTGGTATTTAAATAAGCACCTTCTTTAGGGTTACTGATAAAACCTGCTTCGATCAATACACTTGGCATATAAGTATTATGAAGTACCCAAAAACCGGATTGTTTAACTCCACGGTTCTTTAAGTTTAAATTGTTTTTAAAGTTATTTTGAATACTGTTAGCTAATAAAATACTTTGATCTAAATAATCTTCTTGCATTAGAGTAAGACCAATTAAATTCTCAGGTGAATTGGGATTAAAATTATCATATTCAATTTCAAAATCTTCTTCTAAAAAAATAACTTCATTTTCCTGTTTAGCAATATTGAAATTTCTTTCATTAGCATGCATACCTAAAACAAAAGTTTCTGATCCGTTTACCTTTGTGTCATGAAATGAATTACAATGAATTGAAATAAATAAATCTGCATCAGCATTATTAGCAATCGCTGCTCTTTCTCTTAGTTTTAAAAACACGTCATTTTTTCTTGTGTATATAACTTCATTAGAATCATCTTTTTCAAGTAACCCTCCTAAGTTTAATGCTATTTTTAAAACTATTTCTTTTTCTGTAAAACCAAATTCTGTTGGTTTTCCAGGATCTTTACCACCATGGCCAGCATCAATAACAATTTTAAACTTTTCTTGAGAATAAAAATTATCTACATTAAAAATTAGAAAAAAAGAGAATAAATATATTGTTAAAATAGGGTTAAAAACAACACTATTTCTGTAGGAGTAAAACATATTTTATATATTAATTTTGAGAAAAATATACGTAACTTTATAAAATCTATTTATAGATAATAATACGTACCAAAAATACATTATAAACATTGCAAAAATACATCCTTAATATAATTTTGGCATTAAGTTATACAATGTTTATAAACACAACTTGTATGGGGCAAGTATTAGACTCCTTAACTTCAAGCAAAATCGTCGTAAAAGACAGTACTATTACTGATAGCACCAAAGTTAAAAAAAACTTTTTTAACAGTGGAGCTACTTATAATGCGATGGATACTGTCTCGATTAATCCGAAGTTAAAAAAAATAACACTTTACAATAATGCAAAATTAACATATGGAGATATGGAAATTACATCTGGAAAAATTGTTATTGACTATGAGAAAAATGAAATCTATGCAGGTAGGATTAAAGATACCAGTGGAGTATTATCTCAATCTCCTGTATTTAAAGAAGGTAATGATATAATTGAACCTGATTCAATTAGATTTAACTTAGATACAAAAAAAGCATTAATTTTTAATTCTAAAACAGAGCAATCTGGAATGAATATTATTTCTGAAAAAACAAAAAAAGAAAATGATTCAGTATATTTTATGGATAGAGCTAAGTTTACCACTTCGGTTAATGTAGATAATCCTGAATATTATTTTTTATTAAGAAATGCGAAAGTTGTTCCAGGAAAAAAAATTATTACTGGATTAACAAACATGTTCATTGCTGATGTTCCTACACCCATCGGATTACCTTTTGGATACTTCCCACTAACGAAAAAAAGAACCTCAGGTGTTATATTTCCCTCTTTTGGTGAGCAAAATGATCGTGGTTATTTTTTACAAAATGGTGGCTATTACCTTGCAATTAGTGATCATGTTGATTTGGCTTTATTAGGTGATTATTATACTAATGGTAGTTATGGATTTAGATTAGAAAACAATTACGCATATAGATATAAATTTAGAGGTAACTTAAGTTTTAGGTATGAAAATTTAATTAAAAGTGAAAGAGGTTTTCCTGACTATTCAAAAAGTTCAATATATAATTTAAGATGGTCACACAATCAAGATGGAAAAGCAAATCCAAATTCTCGCTTTTCAGCTTCTGTCAACTTAGGTAGTAGTAAATATTTTCAACAATCTATTAATCAATTAAATGCATCAAGTTTTTTAAATAACACCTTATCTTCATCTGTCTCTTATTCCAAAACGTTTGTTGGTGAGCCACAAGTTAATATGAGTTTGACCGCAACTCACTCCCAAAACACCAACACTCAAACAATCAATATGACACTACCAACATTTCAAGGAAGTGTTAGTCGAGTTTTCCCTTTTGCACCTAAAAATGGTACAAAGAAAGGAATAATTCAAAATATAAATTTACAATATAACGTTCGTGGGGAAAATAGAATACAAACTACAGACTCTCTATTTTTTAAAAGTGAAATGTTTGAATCTGCAAAGTCTGGATTTCAGCACTCCATCCCTCTTAGCACCAATTTTAAATTATTTAAATACTTAAGTTTTTCCACTAGTGCTAATTATAAAGAAAACTGGACTTTTAATACAATTTCTAAATCATTTGACAATGAAACTAGTGAAGTTTTAACTGAAGAAATTAAAGGTTTTGACTCATTTAGAACTTATAATTTTTCATCTAGTTTAGGTACAACTGTTTATGGAATGTATGATTTTGGGAAAGAAAAGAAACTTCAAGCGATAAGGCATGTTATGAGGCCATCTATTAGCTATAGTATTAATCCAGCTTTCAATGATTATTACGAAACTTATGAAGTAGTTGATGCAGATGGATTAACTTCTACAGAACTAGAATATACTAGGTTCGAAGGTTCTATATTTGGTTCACCAAACAATAATTTTTCAAGTTCAATAGGATTGTCTGTAAGTAATAATGTTGAAGCCAAAGTAACAGATAGTGATAGTACAAATACCGAAGCTAAAAAAGTAGTGATTTTAAATAACTTAAATTTCTCAACTTCATATAACATGGCTAGTGATTCATTAAATTGGAGCCCTGTACGTTTATCTGGTGGAACACAATTATTTGATAATAAAATGTCTGTAAATTTTGGAGCAACACTAGACCCATATGCTTTAGATGAAAACAACAACAAAATAAATGAATTTAATATTAACTCCGGCGGTAATTTATTTAGATTAACAAGTGCGAATTTAACTTTCAATTACTCTCTTTCAAACAAAGGAGATAAAAGTGAATCAAAAGCTAAAAGCAGATCTGTTAATGAATCTTTAAGAAGTGGAGGAAGAGATGATGATTTATTTGGACAATCTATGGATTATGCTGACAGTTCATTTTTAGATGATGAAGATGAAGAAGAGGAGGAAATTCCAAGTGAATTGTTTAATTATACAATCCCTTGGAGTCTAAGAGTTGCATATGCAGTAAATTATAATAATAGTAGAAATCAAAAAGAAATATCATCACATTCTATAATGTTTTCAGGTGATTTAGATATATCACCAAAATGGAGCGTCGGTGCATCATCTGGTTATGATTTAAAAAATAACGGTATTACTTACACACAATTGCGTTTTGAAAGAGATTTACTAAGCTGGAGAATGAATTTTAGCTGGATTCCTTTTAGTTCTAATTCACAATGGAACTTTTTTATAGGAATTAAATCTGGTATGCTTAGTGATATAAAGTATGATAAACGTCGTCAAAGAGATAAACAACTTTAAATTTTAATAATATGAAGAAAATTTATAATACATCAAATGCACCTTCACCACTTGGTCCATACAATCAAGCTGTTATGGCTGGCAATATGTTCTTTACTTCTGGACAAATTGCAATAAATAGCAAATCAGGTGAATTAGTTATAAATAACGTAAAGGATGAGACCAAGCAAGTGATGGAAAATCTAAAGGCAGTTTTAAATACAGCAAATCTTGATTTTACAAATGTTGTAAAGACATCAATATTTATTACCTCTATGAATGATTTTAATGATATAAACGATGTGTATGGCTCATACTTTGAAAAAGGTCAAGAACCAGCAAGAGAAACAGTTGAAGTGGCTAAACTTCCAGCGGGAGTTAATGTAGAAATTTCAATGATAGCTATTAACTAGCTTAGCAAACCAATATGATATTTTAGTAAGCCATCTATGGGTCTTCTAATAATATTTCCAGCCTTCAACCCATGATCATTTAAACATTCAATTAATTCTTCTTTGAGGTAATGTGCAATTGAGCCTGTGAAATGAATAGGAATTTCCTTAGCATTTGTAAACTGTAAAATTTGTCTGGTGATAAAAATATCCATCCCTCTTCTAATAAGCTCTTGAGCATACTTACTGTCCTTGTTTTCAATAAGAAATCTTGCAAACTTTGCTAAGTAAGTATTTGGATTAGGTTTCTTATACAAATGATTCTTAATAGTTTCTGCATCTAATTCAAAATTCTCATTAAATTTTTCAGCAATAGCTTTAGGAATTCTATTAAAATAATAGTCTCTTAAAAGTTGTCTACCAAAATAGTTACCACTAGCATCATCCATAAGTATATAACCTAACGAAGTGATTTTTTGAATAACATTTTCACCATCGAAATAACTACAGTTAGATCCAGTTCCTAGTATACAAACAATGGATTTTTTATTTATATCCGCTGTTGCATAAATTGCAGCAAAAGTATCCTCTTTAACTATTACTTCAGCAGTTTTAAAGATATTTAGAAAAACTCCTTTTATCATAACTCTTGGTGGCTCAGTACCACACCCAGCTCCGTAAAAATATAATTTAGTAACAGATTTTCTATTTTGATATAAGTCAAAATTATTTACAATTCTTTCTTCTATTATATAATCTGTTAGGACTTGAGGATTTAGTCCGAGAGTTTGGGTTTGAAATAGAATCTCACCTTTATTATTTATGGCAATCCAATCTGTTTTGGTAGAGCCACTATCTACTATAAGTATCATAATATTATGATTTATTTATTATTGATATAGACCATTAAATCAACTAATTTGCTAGAATAGCCATACTCATTATCGTACCATGATATAATTTTAAAGAATTTTGGTCCTAGCTCAATTCCAGCATTAGCATCAAAATTACTAGTATGGGCACAGCCAATGAAGTCTTGAGAGACTACAGCATCTTCTGTGTAACTTAAAACTCCATTAAGTTCTTTTTCTGATGCAACTTTAAATGTTTCTTTAATCTCTTGATATGAAGTATCTCTATTGAGCTTTACTGTTAAGTCGACAACAGAAACATTTGCAGTAGGAACTCTAAATGCCATTCCGGTAAGTTTTCCGTTAAGCTCTGGAATAACTTTACCAACAGCCTTAGCAGCTCCGGTCGTAGATGGAATTATATTATTTAGTGCTGATCTTCCAAGTCTGTAGTTTTTAGCAGGTCCATCAACTGTTAGCTGTGTAGAAGTGGCAGCATGAACAGTAGTCATTAATGCTTCATCTATTCCAAAGTTATCATGTAAAACTTTAGCAATTGGTGCTAAACAATTTGTAGTACAAGATGCATTAGATACGATTAAATCTGATGATTGAATTTTGTTGTGATTTACACCCATAACAAACATTGGTGCATCAGCAGAGGGTGCTGAAATTGCAACCTTTTTTGCTCCAGCTTGAATATGTAAGTTAGCTTTTTCAATGGTTGTAAATATTCCTGTACATTCTGCTACTACATCAACCTCACATTCATTCCATTTTATATCCAAAGGGTTTCTTTCAGCAGTAACACGAATATTTTTACCGTTAACAACTAAATTATTTCCAGAAACAGTAATAGTTGCTTCACATTTTCCATGAACTGAATCATATTTCAATAAATAAGCGAGATGATTAATTTCCAATAAATCATTAATAGCTACAACTTCAACATCATCACGATCTAAAATTGAACGAAGTGTAATTCTTCCTATTCTACCAAATCCATTAATTCCAATTTTAACTGTATTCATTTATTATTTTAATTTTAGATTGACATAATGTCTGAAACTCTTAGGAGTTCCTTGTTAATATTTGTTTTACCTTTTATGGCTTTTTCAAGAGGAGTTAATTCTATTATACCGTCTTTTAAACCAACCATCAAATTTGTTTTGTTTTCTAATAAAAAATCAACTGCTTTTACACCCATTCTACTTGCCAAAACTCTATCAAAACATGATGGAGAGCCTCCCCTTTGCAAATGTCCTAAAACAGATACTCTAGCATCATAACCATCAAGATTCTTATCAACATAATCTTTAAGTTCAAAAACATTTTTACCAGTTTTATCTCCTTCGGCTACAATGACTATACTAGATGATTTACCAGTTGCTTTACTTCTTTTTAGAGATTCTACTAATCGATCTAAGCCTAGGTTTTCTTCAGGAATTAATATTTCTTCAGCTCCAGCACCAACGCCAGTATTTAAAGCAATATGACCAGCATCCTTACCCATTACTTCAATAAAAAATAGTCTATTGTGTGAGCTTGCAGTATCTCTAATTTTATCAATAACATCCACAACAGTATTTAAGGCTGAGTCATATCCAATTGTATGCGACGTGCCGAATATATCGTTGTCTATAGTTGCGGGTATTCCAATGATAGGAAGTTTAAATTCTTTGTGAAAAATTAAGCCACCTGTAAATGAACCATCTCCGCCAATAATTATTAAAGCATCAATATTATTTTTCTTTAAGTTATTGTAAGCTTTTTTACGACCTTCAATGGTTCTAAATTCAGAAGATCTGGCAGTTTTTAATATAGTACCTCCTTTATTAATAATACCTTTAACACTCCTGGCATTCATTTCAACAAAATCTCCATTGATTAAACCATCAAAACCTTTAGAAACTCCAACTGGAATTAGATCGTTGTATACACAAGCTCTAGTTACAGCACGTATTGCAGCATTCATGCCTGGGGCATCACCACCAGAGGTTAAAAAAGCTATTTTTTTCATTTTTTAAATTAAGTTGATAAAATTACATAAAAGTATTCATTTATTAGAGTAATTATAAAGTAAATTACTACAACGATTTAGTTAGGGTTAGTAAGTAGTTTATTTACTAATTTTTTAAAACTATTAAACTCAACTTTATAAGATAGACCTATGCCTTGAGTATAACCAATTTGTTCACCCAAATATCTTATAGTATTTTCTCTATTAAATATTTTCATGGTTAAGGTCCTATCCTGGTTTAGTTTTAGTTCTATCTCAAAATCACCCGCTACAACAGACTCGGTAACCCCACCAATTGGGACTCCAAGTTTACCGTTAATTAAAATATCATCACTTAACTTTGTGGTCATCGTTACTCCAAGTTCGTCGTTAGTTTCAAATTCAGGATTGTTCTCTCCAAGTTGATAATTTAAACCAAACTTTAACTTATCATTCTCATCAAAAAGTATATTATTAATAATTGACGCAGCACTCTCTGCTAAATTTCCAAATAAAGCTTGTTCGTTAAAATTTATATCATTCTGAAATGAACCAGTAGCAAGTAAAGAAATGGCTTGCAACTGAATACTTTCTTTATCATTTAATCTATATTGTAATTCATTATTAATTGACGAATCTACATTAGGAAACTCCAATTCAAATTCTGGTGAAGGATTCAATAATTCACCAAACAAATTCACATTAACGTTTACAGGAACACTTAAATTAACAGGGCTATCCAAAAGAATAGATGGATTTGCCTGAATGTTTGTGTAAGAAGTATTTAGATTAATTAAAGCTTTTTTAGGATCACCTGTCCAGGACAACGTACCTCCCTTTTTTAATTCGAATTCTTTTTTTAAAATTCCTGCATAAACGAAATTATATTTACCACTATCCACATTGAAATCACCATACATATTAAATTTTCCTTTATTGTTGATATTCATTATGAGGTTTCCGTTACCATATCCATTTATTGTGCTTCCAGATGATTGATCAATTAATATTTCAATTTCAGCATTATCATTTATGTCTAAATCAAAATCTAACTCAATTCCATTTAAATTTTTAAAATTTGTAGGATTAGATGTTTTATTAGAATTTTCATTAGCGAATTTTATATATGAAATGTTTTCATTGAAATCTTTAGAGTCATTTAATGGGATATTGAAAACAGTACCTTTTTCACTGGAAACATTAGCTTCAAACAATAAAGCTTCTCCCGGGCCTGTGATTGAGATATCTCCAGAGACAAATGCAGTTCCATAATAAACAGGGTTATCAACATCTTTTGTATCTAAAACTAATACCCTATTGCTGTCAATATTTAAATCTAGCATCCAATTTTTAAAATTAGTATGACTGATAGAGCCATTTAAAACTCCCTTACTATCAAACTTAGTATCTTTAAAAGGTATATTGTTAAAATTAAATTGATTATTGGTTAAACTAACTTTAGAATTGTTGTCAAATGCGTAATCAACATCTGTATAAGGAACATATAAACCTGAATCTTTTAAATATAGCTCACCTAAGAAATCAGGATTGTTTAAAATGTCTTTCATCTCTATTAAACCACTTATTTCACCTCTAATGTTATTTATATTATTTTTTCCAATTATGTTTAATGAATTTATTGGAAAACTATTAAATTTAGCAATCAAATCTAGTTTTGACTCTGTATCATCATATGTAAAACTTCCAAATGTATTTAACTGTAATTTTGAGTTATTTTTTAAAAATGACTTAAACTTGAATTCTTTTTGATTATAAATATGATTAATATTTAAATCCAAGTTTCCAAGATTATACTTATCCAAAGCAAGGTTATTAAAATATAATGTAGATTCATTGTTAGAGGTATTATTGTAAATAAAATCTCCATCCAATTTTCCACTAAAATTATAATTGTTCAAAGGAAGACTCTCTATTGCAACATTGTCAAAAAGTAATTTTAAATAACTTAGGTGGTTGAAATTATAATTTAGTGATATATCAATTTTTTCATTCTCATTTGAAAAACTAAGTTTATCAATATTTAGCATCTTATTTTTGATATCATAATTTGCTAAAGAGTCAAGATTAATACTCCAAGAATTATCATTATAAATTAACTCAGAATTATTTAAGTCAAAATTTAATATATCATTTTTAACAAAGTAAATTATATCTGTATGAAATATGTCATTTCCCTTTGTTGAAAATTGCATCATCACATTACTAAAATCATCAATAGAAGATTTATTTAATTCTATTTGTTGAAGATTATTATCTGCGATAAATACATTACTGGCTTTTAAAATAAAATTATTAGATTTTAAAGAATTATCAACAAAGAGGTAAACACTATCCGCTTCATATTCATTAAATTTAATTTTTGATGATAAGATATCTAATTTAAAATTATCATCAATTGTTCCTGAAATTTTAGTGTTTTTTCCAAAGTTTAAATCTGAATATATAATACTTATTAAATCATCATCAATATCAAAATTAAACACAGTTTTGCTGTTAGATTTTAAACTGCTTAAATTAGTTTCATTATAAAGATTGGATAAGATAGATTTTTTGAGTCTATTTTCAAGATTATATATATCCCCTTTAATAAATCCATTAATGGACTCAGAGTTGATATTGATTATTCTTTCATCATTTTCAAATATGCTAGAAATCTTAAGATTATTAAAGAAATAACTATTACCACTTTTATTAAAATAAGAATCTGAAAACACAATATTTCCTTTTAGATTTTCAACACTAGTTCCTTCCAAATTAATAATTAAAGCTCCTTTGAAATTATTAATATCATCAATCTGATAATTATCAATATCAACAGAAAAATTTAATTTTTTTAAAGATTCAGAATAATCTACAAGACCATTAAAGTCAAAAATTAAATCTTTATTCTTTGAATAAATATTTCCAGTAAAAACATCATTGTTTGTTCTCCCGTTAATTAAAATGTTTTTAAACAGCTTGTCGCCAATAGACAACTCATTAAAAACACCGTTTAAGGAACTATTAAGTGTTTGGTTAGGTAAAACATTGCCATCAATTATAAAATCAGCTGAAGCTTTAATATCAGCGTCAAACAAAGAAGAATTTGAGAAAACAAAATCTTTAAACTTTACTGTACCAAAAAGCTTTGATTCTAATGATTTTGATAAAAAGTTCATTAAATTAATATCAATGTTCAACTCTCCAAAATCTGTTAAAATTTGATATTTGTTAAAAAGTGTATTATTGAAGTAATTACAATCTCCAGTCAAAGAAATATATTTGGTAGAATCTAAAAATTTAGGAATGTTATAATTACTAATATCAGGGAATTTCGTTAAATCCTTATAACTAGTATAAAATTTATCTATTGTGGTATTAACTTTAATATTATTTAAAACATCATTTAATTCAAATAATATTTTTGCATTAGAGCTTGATCCAAATTTAAAATTTAAATAACCTGAAATAGTATCCAATAAAGAGCCTTCAAAATATGAATTAAATTCAACGGATTCGTCATTGATTAAAGAAGTATCAAAGTACAGATTTAAATCATTTGTCGATATATTGGATTCGGAAAATTTAATCTGAAATTGATTATTTAAAACTGAAGTATTATTAAAATCCAAAGATGTTATATCTGCATTAATCATTGAATTAGGCGTATTCAATAAAATATCATTAATATATAATCCAGTTTTGTCAAACTGAACTTTAGAACTAAGTTGTGTCACGTTTAGATTAAAATTATCTACAAAACTTAACTCATTAAGATCTACATTAAAATATTCTTTTGCAAGGTTTAAATCTGAAGCAGATAATTTAAAATTGTTTAATTCATTAACAATATTAGATTCATTGTAGAAACTAATTGTAAAATTATCTACAACAAAACTCTTCAAATTAAATTCAAATTCTTTTGAAGGATTATCAGATTTAGGATAAGTTTTATTTAAAAAAACCTGAAGATTCAATATTGAATCTCCCTTGTATTTATTTAATTTTATTTTACCATTTGAAACTTGTAATGAGTTTATTTTTGTTTTAGACGTAAGTATGTTAGTTGAATTTAAAATAGAAGTTCTTATTTTTTCTATAAAAATTAGAGTATCATTTTTATGATCAAGAATATTTAAATTATTTAAAATTATTTCTCCATTATACTTAAAATCGATATTAGAAATCTGAACATTAGAATTTAAAGCAGATGTAATCTTCGATGAAATACTTGATAATATTTTCTGTTCTATATTTTCTTTATTTATTATAAATAGAACACAACATATAAGTAGCAAATAGAATAAGATACTTTTAAAAGAAAATTTCCTGGATTTCTTGATAATAAGGTTAAATTTGTTTTATTAATTTTCAAAATTATAACATTAACTGTTAAGTTTAATATTTTTTTAATTTATTATTTGAGTGGAAACAAAAAGAACATACATATTAGGGATAGAGTCTTCGTGTGACGACACTGCTGCTGCAGTTATTTCAGACTCAATTATACTAAGTAATGTTGTTGCTAGTCAGTCTATACATGAATTATATGGTGGTGTTGTCCCTGAGCTTGCTTCAAGAGAACATCAAAAACTTATTCTTCCAGTAGTTGAAAAAGTACTTAAAGAGGCTGGAATTAGTGTTAATGATTTATCTGCGGTTGCTTTTACAAATGGACCAGGATTAGTTGGATCATTAATGGTTGGAACATCATTTGCTAAATCTATGTCTTTAGCTTTAGATATTCCTTTAATTTCGGTAAATCATATGCAAGCACATATTCTAGCTCATTTCATAGATGACCCAGAAAATGATAATCCTGATTTTCCTTTTTTAGCACTTACTATTTCTGGAGGACATACTCAAATTGTTAAAGTTAATAGTGCTTTTGATATGCAAGTTTTAGGCGAAACTTTAGATGATGCTGCAGGTGAAGCTTTTGACAAATCAGGAAAAGTTATTGGATTAAAATATCCAGCTGGACCACAAATTGATAAACTATCAAAAAATGGTGACCCAAATAAATATACTTTTACAAAACCAAAAGTCGATGGGCTTAATTTTAGCTTCTCGGGTTTGAAAACAAATTTTCTAAATTTTATTAATAAAGAAAATAGAATTAATGAAAATTTCATTAATGATAATTTAAACAGTATATGCGCTTCATTGCAGAAAGTTATTGTTGAAATCTTGATGGATAAGCTTGTTTTAGCTTCTAAACAGACAAATATAAAAACCATTGTTATTTGTGGGGGTGTTTCAGCTAATTCAAAAGTTAGAAGTGAGTTAAAGATAAATAGCGAAAAATATGGATGGAAGATTCATATTCCTAAACTCTCTTACACTACTGACAATGCTGCAATGATTGCTATCACTGGTCAACTTAAATTTGAAAGTGAACTATTTTCAGATTTAGAAACATCTGCAAATCCAAGGTTAAAAATTTAATTATGAGATTATTCTACAACAAAAATCTTTTAGAAGATGACTCTAGATTAATTATTGAAAGGGAAGAATCTAGACACATAGTAAAAGTTTTAAGAAAAAAAGTTGGTGATACTATTTATGTAACTAATGGTAAAGGAATTTTATTTACTACAAAAATTGATATCATCAATAAAAACAATACAGAACTCAAGATTATTAATAGTAAAAAAGAGTCTAAGAGTAAGTTCCATATTAACATTGCTGTTGCACCTACAAAAAATAATGATCGAATAGAATGGTTTGTAGAAAAATCTACAGAGATTGGTATACATACCATTAGCACTATTTTATGTGAAAAAAGTGAACGAAAAAAAATTAAGACTGATAGACTGGAAAAAATTACCGTTAGTGCCATGAAGCAATCCCTACAATTACATAAGCCGATTGTAGAAGAACTGATTTCTTTTGAGGAATTTATTAAAAATTGCAGCTCTGAAGATAAATTTATTGCCCACTGTAAAGAGACTAAGAAGCTTTTCTTAAATAATTGTAGGTTAAAATCAAAAACAATAACTGTCTTGATTGGCCCTGAGGGTGGATTTAGCGAAAATGAGATTGGACTAGCTGAGAAGCATGGTTTTATTTCAGTTAGTTTAGGAAATAATAGATTAAGAACAGAAACAGCTGCAATAGCAGCTACACAAATCCTTTCTGCATATAATGCAGATATTTAATATATTTGCAGTATATGATTTCAAAAGTAGTTACAGATGGAATATTAGGAGCAATTAAGAAGATAATTCTCTATTCGCTTGTATTATACTTTCTTTACATCATACGACCAATTTTAATTTATCTTTCTGTTTCTCTTGTCGTAGCTGTAATATTGAACCCTACAATTTTGTTTTTAAAAACAAAACTTAAGTTTAATAATACTTTTGCTGCGATTACATCAATTACAGGTCTGGTATCTATTATTTTTCTAATTATAAAGTCTTTTATTCCTCTTTTGGTTGAACAGGCTAAAAACCTATCTCTTTTAAATTCTTCAGAATTGCAAAGCTCTGTTAATAATATAATAGAAAAGTATAGTGACCTATATTTCACAAATGAATCTAGCATTATTAATTCATTTATTAATTCTAAGCTATTTAATCAATTAGATTTCGGATATATTACAGAACTACTAAATAATATAGTTTCAAGCTTAGGAAGCTTTAGTATTGGTCTATTTACTATTATATTTATTACATTTTTCTTTCTAAAGGACTCTGAGATCATATTAGAAAAATTAAAAATATTAATCCCAAAAAAACTAAAATCAAATATTAACAGTTCACTTAGTCAAATTAACGAACTCCTTTCAAGATATTTTATCGCTCTGATTATTCAAATTACTATTTTATTTGTGCTTTATTTAATCCTATTAGCTATTGTTGGAATAAACAATATTATCATCATTGCATTTTTGTGTGCACTTTTAAACCTTATCCCATATATCGGGCCCTTAATAAGTGGTTTTTTATTAGCAGTATTAACGCTAACAAACTACATAGATATTGATTTTGGCGCCATAGTTTTATCTAAGGTGGTTTATGTTGTTATTGGATTTGTAATCGTTCAACTAATCGATAACTTTTTAATTCAACCCCTACTCTTTTCTAAAAGTGTTAAATCACATCCACTAGAGATATTTTTAACAATACTTGTATTTGGATTCTTATTTGGTGTAACTGGACTAATCTTAGCTGTACCATGTTACACAATAATTAAGGTGGTTGTTAGAACTGCTTACTCTAAAAATTCTACAATTACCAAGTTTTTAAATTAGTGAGTTTTGAATAAGAATATCTTCGATAAGAGTGTTCAAGATTATATCACCAAGAATTTATCTACTGATGTCTTTAAAGTAATTTTAAAAAAACAGATATTTCCAAAGGTTACTAATAAAGAGATTGCAGAGCAAATAAGTGCTAAAGCAAAATCCAAAAAAAAACTACCTACCTATTTTAACACCCCTAACATATACTTTCCAAATAAAGTTAACATCGAACAAACTTCATCAGAAAAGACCGCAGAATTTAAATCAAAAATAGTTACTGGAAATACAATGATAGATGCTACTGGTGGCTTTGGAGTAGATAGCATGTATTTCTCCAAAGAGTTTAAAAAAACAATTTATATAGAAGAAAATAAAGAGCTGTTTGAAATAGTTAAGGCTAACTCAAAAGAGTTGGGTTTAAATAATATTAAGCATTTAAACGATGATGGAATTGAGTATGCTAAAAAATTAGATACTGGAATTGATCTTTTATATATAGATCCATCTAGAAGAAATAAAGAAAATAAGAAAGTACACTTTTTAAGTGATTGTACTCCGCTAATTGATTATGATTTAATTGAATCATTACAAAACTTCAAATCAATTTTAATCAAGTGCTCTCCTATTATAGATTTAAAAAAAACAATAAACGATTTAAAGGTTGTTTCAAAAATCTATATAGTTGGTATAAATAATGAAGTAAAAGAAGTTTTATTTAAATTAAATAAACAAAGTAACAATGATATTAAAATAAAATGTATCGATTTAAGTAATAGGGAATCTGATTTTGAGTTTTCTATCAATGAAATTGATAACAAACAAAATAATTACAACTCTGAGGTGCTTAATTATTTATACGAACCAAATTCAATGATACTTAAATCTGGAGCTTTTAGTTTAATATGTGATAGATATGATGTTAAAAAACTAAACTCAAATAGTCATTTGTACACTTCTAAAGAGTTAATTGATTTCCCAGGAAGAGTATTTTCGGTTGAGAGTGTAGTCAAGTACAGTAAAAGAAACCTGAAAGATTTAAATATCTCAAAAGCTAATATTACTACCAGAAACTTTCCAATCGATGTAAAGGATATTAGAAAAAAGAGTAAAATTTTAGATGGAGGTGATAATTATTTGTTTTTTACTACGAACCATCTAAATGAGCAAATAATTATAAAAACAAAAAAAACCCACTAATAAAAGTGAGGTTTAATGCGTTAGAAAAACAATGTTTAGTTAGTTATTGTTCATTATTAATTGTTTTAAATTCTCTAACTCTTCTTTTAATTCATCAATTTCATCAACTTTCTCTTGAAGTTCTTTAATCATTACTTGTTGTTCTTTCATAGATTCAATTAAAACTGGAACAAAGCCAATTTATAAGTTTCTTTAGATGTTCAATTATTTGATACTGATTAAAAACAATATTAACTACATTTGCGAAAATCTATTTTTTAATAATGATTAAAATCTCTAAAAAAACACTTCAGGAT
This sequence comes from Flavobacteriales bacterium, assembly GCA_004213995.1. Taxonomy (GTDB): domain Bacteria; phylum Bacteroidota; class Bacteroidia; order Flavobacteriales; family Flavobacteriaceae; genus SGZJ01. Next base: position 17,423 of record SGZJ01000003.1, read on the forward strand.
TTAGAATATGAATCGGTAATTGAGCAAATTTCTGAACACAATGTGACTTCATTAGGGAAAACAAAAATCCTTAACACAGTTCCATTTTCAAATAGAAAAGAGGTAAATAGATCTCTTAATCTGACTAATGAATTTGTAACTTCTTTTGAAAATGAAAATAGAATCCCAAATCATGGATTTGAGGACATTACTAAGGAGTTAAAATTAATAAAAATTGAAAATAATTATCTTGAAATTAACGGATTTAGAAAAATTGCAAGTTGCTGTATAATATCAAATATTTTAATCAAATTTTTCAAAAAACATAAAGAGTATTACCCTCTTTTGAATTCGCTTTCGTCTACAAATGAAATTAATACTATTATCCCTGACGCTATTAATAATGTAATAGATAAGCATGGGGAAATAAGAAATAATGCATCCGATCTATTATATACAACTCGAAAATCTATTCAATCTGTTAGAACTAAGGTAAATAGTAGTTTTAATTCAGCTCTAAGCACTTATAATAGTGCTGAATATTTAGATGATATTAGGGAGACTGTGATGGAAAATCGCAGGGTTTTAGCCGTCAAATCAATGCACAGAAGAAAGGTCAAAGGGAGTATTTTAGGCTCAAGTAGAACAGGAAGCATTGTCTATATTGAACCAGAAACTACTTATCAACACCAAAGAGAGTTAAACAACTTAGAATTTGAAGAAACTGAAGAAATAAAACGTATTTTATTAGAACTTACTAGCCTTATAAGCGCATATTCTAATCATCTTTCAAAATGTCAATTTTTTCTTACTGAAATGGATGTGATTTATGCTAAAGCAAAATATGCTAATTCTATTCAAGCAGTATTACCAAAGATTACTGAAACTCAAGAAATCTTTTTAGTTAACGCTTACCACCCACTCCTACTTGTTTCAAATAGAAAAGAAAAAACTAAAACCTATCCACAAACCATAACTATGACGACAAAAAGTCGAATCATAGTAATCTCTGGCCCTAATGCCGGAGGAAAAAGTATTACATTAAAAACAGTAGGTCTATTACAATTAATGGTTCAATCAGGAATGTTAATTCCTGTTCATGAAAGTTCAAAGGTTTGTTTATTTGATTCAATACTGTCTGATATTGGAGATAACCAATCTATTGAAAATCATTTAAGCACTTATAGTTATAGATTAAAACAAATGAATAACTTCTTAAAAAAATGCAATAAACATACATTGTTTTTAATTGATGAATTTGGAACTGGTAGTGACCCAGAGCTTGGTGGTGCATTAGCTGAAGCATTTTTAGAAGTTTTTTATGAACGTGAAGCTTTTGGAATAATAACAACTCATTATGGAAATTTAAAATTACTTGCTAACGAATTACCCTTTATTCAAAATGCAAACATGCTTTTTGATGAAAAAACCCTATTACCGTTATATAAGTTAATGATAGGTCAAGCTGGAAGTTCATTTACATTTGAGGTAGCTCAGAAAAACGGAATACCTTTTAGTTTAATCAATCGATCTAAAAAGAAAATTGAAAGTGGAAAAATTCGATTTGATAAAACTATATCAAAACTTCAAAAAGAACGCTCTAAACTTGAAAAAACAGAAAGAGCTCTTAAACAAAATGAAATAAAAAAAGGCTTAGAGGCTGATAAACTTGAAACTACTAACTTAAAAGCAAAGAAAAAATTACAAAGCTATCAAGAGCTTTTTGACAGTAATCAACGTTTAATTTATCTTGGTCAAAAAATCACTAAGTTATCTGATAATTATTTTAATAATAAGCGAAAACGTGAATTAATGAATGAACTATTTAAATTAGTTCAAATAGAAAATTCAAAGCGTCAAAAACTAAGTTTAAAGCAAAAGAAAAATCTTCAAAAACAAGAAGACTTATTAAAAAAAGAAGTTGAAAAGAAAGTTGAAATAATTAGAAAAGAAAAAAAGAAAAAACTAAAACAAACACCTGTTGCCCCACCAAAACCTAAAAGAACATTAGCAGTTGGTGATTCAGTAAGATTAGAAGATGGTAAAACAGTAGGCACTATTGATAAAATTGAGAAAAATAAAGCAGTGGTTAATTATGGGTTATTTACTACCAGTGTAAATGTTAACAGACTTGAATATGTTTCGAAATAATACATTACATAAAGGTTAGATAATATCTTTTGTAATAACTTAAATATCACTAATTTTAAAAATAACTTTTTTTATGCAGTCTAAAAATATTTTAATTATTGGTGCAAATGGACAGCTTGGTTCAGTGTTAACCAAAGAACTTCAGAGTATCTATGGAAAAGAAAGTGTTATAGCTTCGGATGTTTTTTTGGATACTGAATTTGATGGAATATTTGAAATTATTGACGCTACTGATTTAGATAAAATTAATAAAATCATTAATAAATATTCTATTAAAGAGATTTACCATCTTGCTGCAATTCTGTCTGCAAAAGGAGAAGAAAAACCATTATGGACATGGGATTTAAATATAAAAATGATGCTTAATGTATTTGAAGCATCGAGATTAAATAAAGTAAATAAAGTTTTTTTTCCAAGCTCGATAGCCGTTTTTGGAGATAAAGCCCAATTAATAAATACCCCACAGTCAGCATTTTTAAATCCATCCACAGTATATGGGATTAGCAAAGCTGCAGGAGAAAATTGGGCTCAATATTACTTCACTAAATACGGGCTAGATATTCGATCAATCCGATATCCAGGAATAATTGGATATCAATCAATGCCTGGAGGAGGAACTACAGATTATGCAGTGGATATTTACCACAGTGCAGTTAAAAATGAGATTTTTTCATGTTTCTTAGATTCTGAAACTAAATTACCTATGATGTTTATGAGTGATGCCATAAGATCTACTATAGAACTAATGCAATCACCCATAGAAAACATTAAAATTAGAACTTCTTACAATCTAGCAGGTATGAGTTTTAGTCCAAACCAAATTTATAATGAAATTAAAAAATCTTATCCAGATTTTAAGATTGAATATGAAACAGATTTTAGACAAACTATTGCTGATAAATGGCCTAAAAGTATTGATGATAAACAAGCAAGAAATGACTGGGGATGGAAGCCAAAATTCGATTTAACTTCAATGACATCTATAATGTTGGAAAAATTAAAAGAAAAATATAATAAACAAGTTTAAGACTATAGAATATGTACGGAGCAATAAAATTAAATCTACAAAAAGAATTAAAAGAAATTAAAGAAGCTGGGTTATATAAAAAAGAACGTATAATCACCTCATCTCAAGATGCCATAATTAAAGTTTCAACCGGAGAAGAAGTAATTAATTTTTGTGCAAATAATTATTTAGGCCTATCAAACAACAAAGATGTAGTAAATGCAGCAAAAGATACACTAGATTCTCATGGATTTGGAATGTCTTCGGTAAGATTTATTTGTGGAACTCAAGATATTCACAAACAATTAGAGAATAAAATTGCAGAATTTTTTCACTGTGAAGATACTATATTATATGCTGCTGCCTTTGATGCAAACGCAGGCGTATTTGAACCTTTACTTAACAAAGAGGATGCAATTATTTCAGATTCCCTAAATCATGCATCAATTATTGATGGTGTTCGTTTATGTAAAGCAGCAAGATATAGATATGCTAATAATGATATGATAGATTTAGAAAATCAATTGATTGAAGCTAGTAAACAAAAACACAGATTTAAAATCATTGTTACTGATGGAGTATTTTCTATGGATGGTATTGTAGCCCAACTTGATAAAATATGTGATTTAGCTGATAAATATGATGCATTAGTAATGGTAGATGAATGTCATGCATCAGGTTTTATTGGTAAAACTGGTAGAGGTACTATGGAGTTAAAAAATGTGTTAGGTAGAGTTGATATAATCACTGGTACTTTAGGAAAAGCTCTTGGGGGTGCTATGGGTGGATATACTACAGGAAAGAAGGAAATTATAGAGATTCTACGACAAAGATCTAGACCTTACCTATTTTCAAACTCATTGGCTCCGACAATTGTTGGTGCAACACTTAAAGTTTTTGAAATGATTTCTAAAGACACAACTCTTAGAGATAAACTTGAAGAAAATACCAATTACTTTAGAAAAGAAATGGAAAAAGCTGGATTTGATCTCGTTGGAGCTGATGCGGCAATAGTTCCTGTCATGCTTTATGATGCGAAACTCTCTCAGGATATGGCAAACCTTTTGTTAGATGAAGGTATTTACGTAATTGGGTTTTTCTACCCTGTGGTACCAAAAGATAAAGCTAGAATCAGAGTACAATTATCTGCAGCTCATACAAAAGAGCATCTAAACAAAGCAATTAAAGCTTTCATTAAAGTTGGAAAAAAATTAAACGTTATATAGCATATAAAATTTATTAATTAAATTTTAATTATATTAAAAGTAAATTATAATGTCATGAAACACACCAAACTTATTTTATTTTTTTCTTTTCTTGCATTGACTTGCTCAAAAGATGAAAGTGTTGATTTAATACTACATAACGCATATAATGCTGAAATTACTGTTGAACAAAACTTAAATAATGGAGTTGATATTTTAGATATTCTAGAAGCAAACGATGTAAACTCACTTTATGGAATCGAATATAATGGAGGTTTTATATTTGATGTTAATATTGAAGACGGAAGCATGATTGTAGCTACTGATTATTCCCAAATAGGGAGTGTTGCATGGGGTGATGTTTTTAGCCTTGATACAAGCGCTGAAATTGGTACTGGTGATGCAAATACACAAATGATAGTTGATGGGAATCAAAATGACAACAGTACAGATGGTTTTGAGTTTGGCAGTAATGATTATGCCTTTAAAATTGTTAGTGATTTAGAATATAACGACAATAATGATTGGTTTATTCCTAGTCGTGATTCAATGAAAGCTATATTTGATAATGTTCACTCTCTTGGATTTGGAAATTTTAACGAATCCTTAATATACTGGTCCTCTACTAAAGTAGGATATTCGCCTTATGTAATGGGATTTAATTTTGATTCTTGGGGTGGAGAAGCGTTTTTAGGTTCGTGTGCTAGTCCAAATGGCATCCTAATAGCCAGAAAAATTAATTAAACAATAAGTATCAGATCAACTTGATTTCTCAATTGAGCTTTATTTTAATTGAATTGAAACTGTTTGATTAGTTTCTCTACTTTTTTCAGCCATGAAACCCATAATATGACTTTCTATAGATGCATCTATTGTTGATGTTAATAAACTAGTATCTTGATTTTTTACAGCATTAATCCAATCAGTTACTAATCCCCAATCTCCACCACCATGACCACTAGCTTGATATCCATTATTTTCTTGATTAATAGAAATATTCCACTTGGTTACCTTCCCTGTTAAAAAATCTGTGTGAGTGAGTTCTGTCATATCTCCCGTTATATCTCCGTGAGAACCCATAATTCTTGTTCTTCTTCCATGATAAGATGTAAAAGCTTCCATAGAAAAATTAACTGTAATTTCATCTTCAAATTCCATTGATGTTACATAATGATCTGGCTGGTCATTTTCCATCCTATAAACACATCTGCCATAATTTGTTGTTTTTAGTTGTTCAAGAAGATATTCCTTATGTTTACTTGTATCATCAGGTAAGTCAAATACAGAAGACCAACCATCAGGTTTATTATAAATTTTTAAAGCAGAATATGGACATGTTTTTTCTACAGCACAACCATCTGTACATCTATTTGTACTACCTTCAGGTGCGTTTTCTTTTTTAAACCATTTTAGACTACCATAGGCAGCAATACTTTTACATGGTTTGTCAATAATCCATCTGAGGATATCTAAATCATGACAAGATTTAGCAAGTATAATTGGAGTTGTTTCTTTTGAATTATGCCAATTTCCTCTTACATATGAGTGGGACATATGAATGTGTTCAATAGGTTCTAAATGCTGGATACTTATAAGTTTACCTATAGATCCTGATCGAATCATTTCTCGTAATTTTATAAAATACGGAGCATAGCGCAGTACATGACACACAGCAACAATTCTACCTGTTTTATTGGCTAAACTTAGGATATCTAAACATTCTTTTTCAGATGGAGAAATCGGTTTTTCTAACAAAACATCATATCCCATTTCAAGAGCTTTCATGCATGGGCCATAGTGTAAATTATCTGGGGTAGAAATAATAACTGCATCAGCGAATTTAGGTCGATTAAAAACTTGCTCCCATGTATCAAATCTATTTTTTTTTATAATATTATGTTTTTTTGAATATCGTTCATTTCGAATTGATATAGGCTCTGCTACTCCAATAACATTTAATTCTTTTGGGAATTTAATTCCATAATTTCCATAAACATTACCTCTACTGCCAGCACCCAAAGTAATAACTGTTACAGGATTTTCAATACTAATATTTCCAATTACTTTAGAAGGAATAGGATTTGAATTAGTAACTGTTTTAGCAAACCCACTTAATGGATTAGATAGTATAGTAGCTCCACCAAGTCCAATTGATAAATTTTTTAATGCTTTTCTTCGATCAATTTTTTTCATACCCTAATTTACAAAATTTAGTTTTTACTTAAACTATCTAAGTTTGATCTGTTAAAAACAAAAAAACCCTACCAATTAAGGTAAGGTTTGATGTGATCGCGATAGGATTCGAACCTATGACCGTCTGCTTAGAAGGCAGATGCTCTATCCAGCTGAGCTACGCGACCCTAGTCGGGGTGGCAGGATTCGAACCTGCGACCTCCGCGTCCCAAACGCGGCGCGATAACCGGGCTACGCTACACCCCGTAGCGCGGAGAGACAGGGATTCGAACCCTGGGTAAGTGTTTCCACCTACGACGATTTAGCAAACCGCTCCTTTCGGCCACTCAGGCACCTCTCCAATTGACTAAAATAAGTCAACAATTTTATGCGGTTGCAAATGTAACTTTTCATCTTAAACAACGCAAGCTATTTATTTAAAAATTTCATGTGTTACTGAGGATACTCAATTCTAATATGGAAAATATTAATAAGCTTATTAATAAGAACTTTTTTAATAACCTCAATTTCTTTAAAAGTAATGTTAGCATTAATAAACTGATCACTATTTATTTGTTTAGAAATAATACTATTTACAAACTCGTTAATTTTTGTGAAATCTGGCTTATTTAAACTTTTAGATGCTGCCTCTACTCCATCACACATCATGACGATTGCTGTCTCTTTAGAAAAAGGCTTAGGACCATCATACATGTATTCACGTTCATCAGGTTTAATTTCTAACTGAGAATCTTTGTTATAAAAATAATATACTAAGCTAGTTCCGTGGTGAGTTCTTATAAAATCAATAACTCTTTCGGGAATATTGAATTTCCTAGCAATTTCTATACCTTCAATCACATGTTTTAAAATAATTTGAACACTTTCTTTTGAATTAAGTTCATCGTGTGGGTTAACACCTGTTAGTTGATTTTCAGAAAAATAAGAGGGGTTATTCATTTTCCCTATGTCATGGTACAGAGCACCTACCCTAGCTAATAGGGAATTAGCACCAACTTCATTTGCTGCGGCTTCAGCTAAGTTTGCAACACTTAAAGAATGGTTAAACGTGCCAGGTGCCTTATCGGATAAAAGTTTCAATAATTTAGAATTAGTATCTGAAAGCTCCAGTAAAGAAACATCTGAAACTAAACCAAATACTTTCTCGTAAATATAAATTAGAGGATGTACAAATAAAGTTCCTAAACCACATAAAATAAATAAAAGAAAATTTTCAAGCTTGATAAATTCAACACCACCTTCTTGAATTACAAAAAACGAAAAATAAGCCAATATATAAATAGCAGTTATTTGTGTTACTGCAATAAATAAATTAGCTCTTTTATATAAATCAGAAACAGATAATATAGTAACTATACCAGCTATAATATTTAAAAAAATGTATTCAAAATTATTAGGAACTATAAAGCCAATTAAAAGAATTGTTACTGTATGAACAAAAAAGGATGTTCTTGAGTCAAAAAATGCTTTAAGAATTAACGGAAGTATACAAATAGGAATAACATAAATATATAATGAATTTAACTTAACAACTAGAGTTGTAAGACCTATCATTAAAACAATATTAAAATAAATAAAGGTTAGTTTGTTGTTATTTAAATAAAGTTCTTTTTTATACTTATTTAAAAATAGCAATATCATTATTAAGCCTAATGAAACTAAAATACTGTAAGACAATATTACTAAATAATAGTTTTCTGAACTCCAATTTTCATTTTCGTACTCCTTCTCAAGAGACTTTAAAATTATTAACTTTTCTTTATCAACAACCTCACCCTTAGAAATTATTAGAGTTTGTTTATCGATCATACCTCTAAAATTAGATATTTTAGACATCGACTCATTATATGCATTTTCAGAAAGGCTTTTATTAAAAGATATATTTGGCTGTATAATCTCAAATAAAATAGACTTAATTCTATTTTCATAAACATTAAAGCCATTCTCAATTACTGAGTTATTGATATAGGTAGATAAATCACTAGGCATTAACAAATCAGAAAAAAATAGATTATTAATAATTATGTTGTCAGAAACTAAGGATATTTTTTGTTCTTTTTCATAATCATAATTTGAATCTGCAAACCCTTTATTATAAATAGCTTGTGCAATTAATTTCACAGAATTTATAATTGAATCTTCAGATGAGGTCTTTACCAAGTTTTGAAAAAGATACTCTATACTATTATTTGTTATAGAATCTAACAATAGAGGATTAATTGTTTGATTAAAATAAACAGGTGTATTGATTTGTATATCCTTTATCTCTTTTTCTAGGTCAATAGAGTTTTTTAATACTGCAAAATTAAATGGTGCATATAAGTTTTCAGATTGCCAAGGTTTTCCATTTTCAAAACTATATTTAAATTTTCCACTTTTTGGAAACATTGAAACAATAAGATATACTGAAAGTAATAGAAGTATAACCTTGTAAATAAAGTTGTAGTTCTTATATAACTTATTCAAATATTTGATCATCATTTCAGAAAATATTATATATAAATTTAACGCTATTAATATTTACAAAAAATTTTATCTAAAGATATTTTATATAATTTTGTTACTTTCGTGAAATAACTAAATTATATATGAAAGAAGTAGTAATAGTATCAGCAGTAAGAACTCCAATAGGTAGTTTTTTAGGAGCTTTATCTAAAGTGTCTGCACCTGAATTAGGTGCTATCGCGATTAAAGGAGCTCTAGATAAAATTAATTTAGACCCAAAAGAAGTCAACGAAGTACTAATGGGTCATGTTGTTCAGGCAGGTGTAGGTCAAGCTCCTGCTAGACAAGCTGCATTAAAAGCTGGAATTCCTGAGCATGTTCCTTGTACTACGGTTAATAAAGTATGTTCTTCTGGAATGAAAAGTATAATGCAGGCAGCTCAGTCTATTGCTTTAGGTGATAATGAAGTTGTTATTGCAGGCGGTATGGAAAACATGAGCTTAATACCTCATTATTTTAATGCTAGAGTAGCTACTAAATTTGGATCAAAAGAAATATCTGACGGACTTCAATTAGATGGTTTAATTGATGTTTATAACAAAGAAGCTATGGGATGCTTAGCAGATCTTTGTGCAAATGAATATAACTTATCAAAAAAAGATCAAGATGATTTTGCTGTAGAATCATACAAAAGATCAAAAATTGCGTGGGAAAGTGGTAAATTTAATAATGAAATAATTCCTGTTGAAATAAAAGACAGAAGAGGAAATATTACTATCATAGATGAAGATGAAGAGTACAAAAACTTTAACGAAGACAAGCTTAGGTCATTAAGGCCTGTTTTTACAAAGGATGGTACAGTAACGGCGGGTAATGCATCAACAATTAATGATGGCGCGTCAGCATTGGTTATAATGAGTCTTGAAAAGTGTAAATCTTTAAATTTAGATCCTTTAGCTAAAATTATAGCTTACAGTGACGTAGCTCAAGATCCAAAGTGGTTTACAACGAGTCCTGCTAAAGCTGTTCCGAAAGTATTAGAGAAAGCAAAATTAAAGATCAGTGATATTGATTTATTTGAGTTTAATGAAGCTTTTTCAGTTGTTGGATTAGCTAATATTAAAATATTAAATATTGATAAAAGTAAGGTAAATATTAATGGTGGAGCTGTCTCGTTAGGTCATCCTTTAGGATGTTCCGGGGCAAGAATAGTAACTACCTTAATAAATACTTTAATTCAAAATGATAAAAAAACTGGACTTGCTGCAATTTGTAACGGTGGTGGTGGCGCATCATCATTAATTATACAACTTAACTAATATAATGTTATTTGGAATTTGTTTATTAAGTATTGTCCCAATGCGCGATGAGCCTAAAGATACTAGCGAATTAGTTTCTCAAGTTTTATATGGTGAAAGTTTTAAAATTATTGAACAAAGATCTAAATGGAGTTTAATAAAATTATCATTTGATGGTTACAAAGGTTGGATAGATAATAAACAACTCGTCAAAATTGATAAGTCAACATACGAATCAATAATTTCAAAAAAAAATATTTATTCATCTGATCTTATTGAATTTATTCAATTAAAAGAAAAAGGTTTGTTAGCTATTGCTATTGGTTCTAATTTAAAAAACATAGAATTATTTAACCATCATTTTGATGGGGATTCAATCAGCTCAGTACTTCCAAAAGAAAACATAATAAAAACTTCATTACTATTACTCAACTCTCCTTATCTTTGGGGTGGAAGGACCCCATTTGGAATTGATTGCTCTGGATTTACCCAATTAATTTATAAAATAAATGGATATAAAATTGATAGAGATGCTAAAGATCAAGCTAAATTAGGGCAAGTTCTTAGTTTTGTACAGGAATCTGAACCTGGTGATCTTGCATTTTTTGATAATAAAGAAGGAGATATTATACACGTGGGTATAATAATGAAAGATAACTACATTATACATGCTCACGGACATGTAAGAATCGATAGATTAGATCAAACAGGTATTTATAATGTCGACACAAAAAAGCACACACACAAATTAAGAGTAATTAAAAAAATAATTTAATTCTCTAATTCTTCAACTTTTTCCTTCATTATTTTGTAATTAACTTCGTCATCAACAGCTGAATAAATATTTCGAAGGGTTCTAGCTGCACTAATATTATTAGTTTCTATACTCAAAATTGTCTCTAAATAAGGAATAGCTTCTTTATATAAATTATTTCTAATGTCCTGCAAATCATCATATCTATTATAATCAGCATTAGAAGTACCTAAAGAATTCATTTCTTCAATGATACCCTCTTCTTGACTTAAAATTAATGCAGCTATATTTAAATAAGCTTTTGTATAATTAGGATCAACTGAAATTGCTTTATCGTAATACATTTTAGCATTCTCAACATCATCATTATCTGCGGAAACGACTCCTAGATTAAATAAAAGATCAGCATTTGACGGATCAATTTCCAAGGCTTGAGAAATTAAAATTTTATAAGACTCAACATCACCTAGCTCCCACTTAATGTTAGATTCTAATAGAATCAAATTAATATCATTAGAATTAATTTTCTTTGCTTTATCAATATACTCTAAAGCGTTATCAGTGTTGCCCATGTTTTTATATATTGCAGCCATAGATCTAAAAACATTTAATTGAACGGATTCGGTTAATTCATCTCTTCCATCTTTATGAGTACCAGCTTTAATAAATAAATCTCTATTTGATTCACTAGCAAATGATTGCTCTTCCCCAGATGCAATTTCAATTGCATAATAATTTGTAGTAACACCAGTAAAACCAATATTTTCTAGTTCACTGTAAAAGTTCATAGCAACATCAAAATCTTTTATTTCAGTTGCTAATAATGCAGCATTATATAAATAAAGAGTGTCTGATGGTGAAACTCTAAATGCAGATTCAAGATTTGAGTAAGATGTCTTATAATCTTTTAAATCTAGTGCATTTTTAGCCTCTTCAACAAAATTATTAAGCATGGCTGTTTTTAATGGGCTTACTTTATCTGTATAAGTTTTGTAAGTAGAATCTTCTTCTAAAGAAATAACCTTTTTAAAGTTCTCTAATGCTATAAAAGAATCATCAAGTGATGACTCTCCATCTGCATAATAAGCAACACCTTTAATGTAATGGTATTTTGCTTTAGTTTTCAAATCTGCATTTAAAAGATCAAACTTTTCAGCAGCTACAATATTTTCTTTGGCAGCAACAAAGTTTTTTGATTTTAAGGCTTTCTCTGCAGATTTTAATTCTTTTTTTTGTCCAAAGCCATTAAAAACTATTAAACTAAATATTAAAACTATTATTTTTTGATTTCTCATCATTTTTAAAAATTGGGGTTAATTATTTTATTCTTTCTTATTTGTTGATTCGTCAGCTGTTGGTTCTGATTGTTGATTTTCTGAATTATCAATTAAAACTTCATTTACAGTCTCATTATCAATTTCTTCATCATCTTCATGCATAACTTTTGCTACAGCAGCAATTGAATCATTAGCCTTTAGATTGATTAGTTTAACTCCTTGAGTAGCCCTGCCCATTACTCTCAAATTTTCAACAGCTAATCTTATAGCAATACCAGATTTGTTAATTATCATAAGATCGTCATTATCGCTTACGTTTTTAATTGCAACTAGGGCTCCAGTTTTTTCCGTAATTGAAATAGTTTTTACCCCCTTACCTCCTCTGTTTGTGATTCTGTAGTCTTCTAGGCTAGATCTCTTTCCATAACCATTTTCTGAAACAACTAAAATGTCACTTTCCATTTCATTTACTGCTATCATACCAATCGCCTCATCTTGGTCGTTTTGAAGCCTTACGCCTCTTACTCCAGATGCTCCTCTACCCATAGGTCTTGTTTTAGCTTCTTCAAAACGTATAGCTTTTCCAGATTTAAGAGCTATCATTACTTGACTATCTCCGTTTGTTAATTTTGCTTCTAATAATTCATCATCTTCTTTGATAGTAATTGCATTAATTCCGTTTGTTCTTGGTCTTGAATATTGTTCCAATGAAGTTTTTTTAACTTGACCTTTTTTAGTAGCCATAATAACATAATGATTATTAATGTACTCTTCATCTTTCAAATCTTGAGTACATATAAAGGCTTTTACTTTATCATCTTGTTCAATATTAATTAAATTTTGAATAGCTCTACCTTTTGAAACTTTAGTTCCTTCTGGAATTTCATAAACTCTCATCCAGAAACATTTACCTTTTTGAGTGAAAAACAACATGTATTGATGGTTTGTTCCAACAAATAAATGTTCAAGAAAATCTTCATTTCTTGTTGTAGATGCTTTTTGACCTACACCACCTCTATGTTGTGTTTTATAAGCATCTAGTGGAGTCCTTTTAATATAGCCCGCATGTGAAATAGTAATTACTACTTTTTCATCAGGTATCATATCTTCAATAGACAAGTCACCTCCAGCATATTCAATTAAAGATCTTCTATCATCACCATATTTAGATTTTACTTCTAATAATTCATTAGAAATGATTTCCATTCTTCTGTCTTTCTTTTCTAGTATATCTTTTAAATCTATTATAAGTTTAGTTATGTTATCAAATTCAGCTCTTAATTTATCTTGCTCTAGACCAGTAAGCTGTCTAAGTCTCATTTCTACTATAGCTTTAGATTGAATTTCAGTCAATTTAAAGTTACTCATTAACTTGTTTCTAGCTTCATCAGCATTAGATGAAGATCTAATTAATGCAATAACTTTGTCAATATTGTCAGAAGCTATAATTAATCCTTCTAAAATATGTGCTCTTTCTTCAGCCTTTTTTAGTTCATATTTAGTTCTTCTTACAACTACATCATGTCTATGCTCAACAAAATAGTGAATCATATCCTTCAAATTCAGCATTTGAGGTCTACCATTAACTAATGCAATATTGTTAACGCTAAAGGATGATTGAAGAGCTGTGTATTTGTATAATTTATTTAAAACAATATTAGGGATAGCATCTCTTCTTAGAACATAAACAATACGCATACCATTTCTATCTGACTCATCTCTAATAGATGTAATTCCTTCAAGTTTTTTACTATTTACAAGGTCAGCAGTTTTTTTAATCATATCAGCTTTATTAACTTGATATGGAATCTCTGTAATAATTATACATTCTCTACCATTTACCTCTTCAATATTTGCTTTACCTCTTACAACTACTCTACCTCTACCAGTTTTAAAAGCGTCTTTCACTCCATCATAACCATAAATAACTCCACCAGTTGGAAAATCTGGTGCTTTGATATGCGTTATCAACTCATCAATGTCGATATCATTATTTTTTATATAGGCAATTGTACCATCAATAACTTCTGACAAGTTGTGTGGGGGCATATTAGTCGCCATTCCAACAGCAATTCCTGAAGCACCATTAATTAATAATCCCGGTATTCTTGTAGGTAAAACTGTCGGCTCATTAAGAGTATCATCAAAGTTTAGCCTATGATCAACTGTATCTTTATCTATATCAGCTAACATATCTTCAGAAATCTTTTTCATTCTAGCTTCTGTATACCTCATTGCAGCTGGACTATCTCCATCAACTGAACCAAAGTTACCTTGTCCATCTACTAATAAATAACGTAAACTCCAATCTTGAGCCATTCTAACCATAGCGTCATAAACAGATGTATCTCCGTGGGGATGATATTTACCTAAAACCTCTCCAACAATTCTTGCGGACTTTTTATGTGAACCATTTGCTCTTATACCTAATTCATGCATGCCGTAAAGAACTCTTCTATGAACAGGTTTTAAACCGTCTCTAACGTCTGGTAATGCTCTTGAAACTATAACAGACATTGAATAATCAATGTATGCAGATTTCATTTGTTCCTCTATATTAATAGGGATTAATTTTTCTCCTTCAACCATAAGAAATTATTGTTATAAATTTTATTGATTTTTACTAATAGTAAATATAATAATTTAATCTGTTGATGGTGATAAAAAAAGTAGAATAAATAGTGAAATTTATTAACAATTTTTAATGCTTTAAAAAATGTAAAAAAAAAAGCAAATGTTAATTGTTTAATAATTAATGTTTAACTACTTTTAAAATAAAATTTATAAGCGTATGGATGATAATTTTTCTTCAAGAGTAAAAGATGTAATTACTTTTAGTAAAGAAGAAGCTTTAAGGTTAGGGCATGATTTTATTGGTACTGAACACTTAATGCTAGGTATACTAAGAGATGGTGAAGGAAAGGCTATTGAAATTTTAAATTCTCTCTCAGTTGATATTGTATATTTAAGAAAAAAAGTTGAAATTCTTTCACCGCCGAATAGCGATAGTTCATTTACAACTAATTCTAAAAAAAACCTTCACTTAACTAGACAAGCCGAAAGAGCCTTAAAAACAACTTTTTTAGAAGCAAAGTTATTTCAAAATTCTGTAATAAATACCGCACATCTAATTCTTTGTATTTTAAGAAATGAAAATGATCCTACTGCTAAATTACTAAATAAGCTAAATGTTAATTACGAAAATGTCAAAGACTTCTATAAAGATATGATAGAAGACGGAGATAACGATATTGATTATTCAGAAACTGCTACTTCTAGCACATTTAGTGATGAAGATTCATTTGATGAAAATGTTGGAAATGATAAACCTGCAGAAAAAATTAAAGTTAAATCTGTAAAAAAAACTAAAACACCAGTTTTAGATAATTTTGGAAAAGACTTAACCTCAATGGCAGAAAACGGTAATTTAGATCCGATTGTTGGTAGAAATGAAGAAATACAACGAGTTTCACAGATATTAAGTAGAAGAAAAAAGAACAACCCTCTTTTAATTGGGGAGCCTGGTGTTGGTAAATCTGCCATAGCTGAAGGATTGGCATTAAGAATAACTCAGAAAAAAGTCTCTAGAGTTTTATATAATAAACGAATTATATCACTTGATTTAGCAAGTTTAGTCGCTGGCACAAAATACAGAGGTCAATTTGAAGAAAGAATGAAGGCTGTGATGAACGAGCTAGAGAAAAATAGAGATATTATTCTATTTATAGATGAAATTCACACTATTGTTGGAGCTGGAGGAGCAACAGGTAGTTTAGATGCGTCAAATATGTTTAAACCTGCTCTTGCAAGAGGTGAGGTGCAATGTATTGGAGCTACTACATTAGATGAATATAGAACTTCAATAGAAAAAGATGGAGCCTTAGAAAGAAGATTCCAAAAAATAATAATTGAACCTACTAGCGAAGAAGAAACTGTTGAAATACTAAATAATATTAAAATAAAATATGAGGAACATCATAATGTAGAGTATACAGATGAAGCAATTTTAGCTTGTGTTAAACTTACAAGTAGATATATGACCGATAGGTTTCTACCTGATAAAGCAATTGATGCACTAGACGAAGCTGGATCTAGAGTACATTTGAATAACATAGTCGTTCCAAACCATATAACAGACTTAGAAAAAGAATTGGAAGATATTAGATTAACCAAAAATAGTGCTGTAAAAAAACAAAAATATGAAGAAGCGGCTAAACTAAGAGATGACGAAAAACTTCTTGAAAATAACTTACTAACTGCACAAAAGTCTTGGGAAAAGGAATGTGAAAATAACAAAGAAATTGTTAATGAAGAACATATTGCTGATGTAGTCTCAATGATGACTGGTATTCCTTTAAACAGAGTAAAACAAAGCGAAAGCAAAAAATTGTCTATACTTCCACAAATTATAATGAATAAAGTAATAGGTCAAGATGATGCAGTATTAAAGGTTGTTAAATCAATACAAAGAAACAGAGCTGGATTAAAAGATCCTAACAAACCAATTGGTTCATTTATATTTTTAGGTCAAACAGGCGTTGGTAAAACTCAACTTGCTAAGGTGTTAGCAAAAGAATTGTTTGATTCTGAAGATGCATTAATTAGAGTCGACATGAGTGAGTATATGGAAAAATTTGCTATTTCAAGGTTAATCGGAGCTCCTCCAGGATATGTTGGATATGAAGAAGGTGGTCAATTAACAGAGAAAATAAGAAGAAAACCTTATTCAGTTGTACTACTCGATGAGATTGAAAAAGCTCACCAAGATGTATTTAATATGCTTTTACAAGTTCTTGATGATGGATTTTTAACTGATAGCTTAGGAAGAAAAATTGATTTTACAAATACAATAATCATTATGACTTCAAATGTTGGTGCTAGAAAACTGAAGGATTTTGGTAATGGTGTAGGTTTTGGAACTAGTGCTAAAATAAATCAAGAGGGTAACAACTCCAAAAGTGTGATTATTAATGCTTTAAAGAAAGCTTTTGCACCTGAATTTTTAAATAGGATTGATGATGTAATTATATTTAATAATCTACAGTTAAATCATATTAATAAAATTATTGATATTGAATTAGAAAAACTATTTCTCAGAACAAATGAGCTGGGATACGAAATTAAATTAAGTAAAAAGGCAAAAGATTTTATTGCTGAAAAAGGCTTTGATAAACAATATGGAGCTAGACCTCTTAAAAGAGCTATTCAAAAATACTTAGAGGATGAATTAGCTGAAGAAATAATGAAATCTAAAGTTCAAACTGGAGATATTATAAAAGTTGATTTAAATAAAGATAAAACTAAATTAATACTTAAAACACTTAGCAAAAAGAAGACTACTAAAAAATAAATAAACCTTCGTTAACGTTGTAGCTTTCAATAAAATCAAGTGTAGAGTTTATTTCATTGTGCATTAACTTATCTTCTGAAATAAATTCTACTTTATTTCTGTAAATACTAATAAATTCATGCAAAAAATTAGAAGTTTTTAGAGGTTTTTTTAAGTCGATAGCTTGTGCTGAATTAAAAAGCTCTATTGATAATATTTTTTTTACATTTTCACTAATATCAAATAGTAATATTGCAGAATTCGCCCCCATACTAACATGATCTTCTTGGCCATTTGATGACACAATAGAATCTACACTGGAGGGAGATGACAATTGTTTGTTCAAACTAACTAGACTTGCTGCAGTATATTGAGGAATCATAAATCCTGAATTGAGGCCAGGGTTATTTACCAAAAATGATGGCAAATTTCTTTGGCCTGAAATCAAATTATATGTTCTACGTTCAGAAATGTTTCCAATCTCAGAGATTGCTATTTTTAAAAAGTCAAGAACATAAGCTAAAGGCTGTCCATGGAAATTACCCCCAGAAATTATTCTATCCTCTTTATGAAATATTATAGGATTATCATTTACAGAATTAACTTCCTTTATAATTACACTCGTAGCATAATGTATGGTGTCAAGGGTTGCCCCATGAACCTGTGGAATACACCTGAAAGAGTATGGGTCTTGTGTGTGAATTTTTTCACTTTTAGCTATTTCACTATTGTTTCTAAAATTATTGATACGCTCAGCTGTTATAGTTTGACCTCTGTGTAATCTAACTTTTTGAATCAAATTATCAAATGGTTCAGTTCTACAATCGAATGCATCTAGAGAAACTGATGCAA
This sequence comes from Flavobacteriales bacterium, assembly GCA_004213995.1. Taxonomy (GTDB): domain Bacteria; phylum Bacteroidota; class Bacteroidia; order Flavobacteriales; family Flavobacteriaceae; genus SGZJ01. Next base: position 35,912 of record SGZJ01000003.1, read on the forward strand.
TTAAATCAGCCATATAAGAAATTTTATAAGATTGAAATAATAAATGTAACCCATATCCAGACATAAATTGAGTTCCATTTAAAAGTGCTAATCCTTCTTTAGATTTTAATTTTAAAGGAGATAGATCAAACTTATTTAAAATTTCTTTAACGTCCTTTATAGAACCTTTACAATAAACTTGTCCTTCACCTATTAGTGGTAAGCTTAAATGAGCTAGAGGTGATAAATCTCCAGAAGCACCTAATGAACCATGTTTAAAAATAACAGGAAAAATATTTTTATTGTAAAAAAAAATCAATCTATCTAATGTATCAATATGAATACCACTATTACCCTTGCTTAATGTGATGATTTTTAATAGTAGTATAATCTTAACTATTTTTAACGGAACCCTATCTCCTACTCCACAAGCGTGAGATAAAATCAAATTGTGCTGTAATTTACTTAAATCATTATCCTTAATACTGACGTTATATAAAGATCCAAAACCAGTATTAATTCCATATAGGGGGGAATCACTATTATTAGTTTTTTTATCTAAATAATCTCTACAATCTTTGACATTGTTTAATGATTCTGTGGATAACTTTAAAACCAATTGTTTATCTATGATCTTATACAAAGTCTCAATTTCAAGTGGCGAATTATCTATTATGAATTCTTTCATATAATTTTTTAATGTAAATAAGTGAAGTAGGATATTTAAAAATAACTACTTTTACTTAATCCCAAAATAAATAAAAAATGATATACAAAGCTAATTTTAAAAATTATTTATTTGTATTGCTTGCAATCTCAATTTTTTTATCGTGTAATCAATCTCAAAAAACAGAAGTTATTATTCAAGGAAATATAGTTAATCCCATGGGTAATATAGTTCAATTAGTAGGTCCTGGTGAAATGGAAGACGGTACATTAAGTTTAAACTTCCAGAGAGAAACAAATATAGATGAAAATGGTAATTTTATTGATACATTAAATTTAAAATCTTCTGGATATTTCTTTTTTATTCATGGTCGTGAAAGAACACAATTATTTCTTGAGCCAGGTAATAAGTTAACTATTAATTTAGATTCAAGAAAATTTGATGAGTCTATCACATTCTCTGGAGACGGTAGTGAAAACAACACGTATTTAAAAAAAAGGTTTTTGTATCAAGAAAATAATGGAGTCGATGTTATTGAGTTGTCTAAATTAGAATCAAAAGAATACTTAAATCAAATTGATTCTCTAAAACAATGGGAGCTAAATTTCTTAAAAGAAAATCAAAACATAAGTGATAACTTTCTAAATATTGAGAAAAAAAATTCACATTATAAATTCCTTCAGGCTTTAGAAAGATACCCTCTCTATCATGAGTTTTATGCAAAAAAAGAAGCCGTTTATGATGTGTCATTCATGAGCCCATTAAATTCTATTGATTATACAAACCAAGATGATTATATTTTATTCCCAGATTTTAAAAATCTAGTTATGTCCTATTATCAAAACATATTTAATAAATCTGATAATTTAAAAGAAGATCTTCGTAAACTAAATTTATCTAAATCGACTATAATAAAGAGAGATTTAGTAAACCAAGGAATTTATTTACTTTCAGCAGGAAATGAAAAAAATAAAGATTTATATGAAACCCTAATAGATCTAGCTAAGGAATTTGAATCAACTGGAATTGATAGTTTAACAATCTCAAAATTGACTAACAAGTTTAATGTTCTAAGTAGTTTAGAAAAAGGGATGAAATCTCCTGTTTTTAATAACTATGAAAATTTTAATGGTGAAAGAACTTCTTTATCTGACTTGAAAGGAAAATATGTATATATAGATGTTTGGGCTACTTGGTGTGGACCTTGCATAAGAGAGATACCTAGTCTTAAACTTATTGAAAAAAAATACGAAAACAAAAATATACATTTTGTAAGCATTTCTATTGACGAAAGAAACAGACCAAGGTATAATTATGAAGCTTGGAGAAAAATGATTGTTGAAAAAGATTTGGGTGGAATTCAACTTTTTGCAGACAATGCATTTAATTCAAATTTTACTAAAGCATATGGAATTGATTCAATTCCAAGGTTTTTACTTATAGATCAAGATGGTAATATTGTGAGTGGAAATGCACCAAGGCCATCTGATTCAAAACTAGTAGAGTTATTTGATAGTTTAGGTATTTAAATTCATTTTGAGCTACAATTCATTATAATCTACATAGTAGTTTTTATTTATCTCTAAATTTCCTTCAATCGTTTTTTGATACTTCCAATCTATCACAGGAAATAACTTAATCGATTTATTATCTAAAATTATATCAAGAGGCATATCAAATCCTGGGATTACATTACTCCATCGATACTTTAATTCTCCTTCATTGATTTCATATTCAAATATTGGTATTCTAACATCTCTTAAATATTGGTTAAATACTTTTGATAAATCAACATTCATAGATTTAGAAATATAATTTTCTATTTCCTTAGTTGTAACTGTTTTATGATAAAATTCTTTATTTAAACCTCTTAAAATATTTCTCCACTTTTCATCATCTCCACATATAGCACGAATTGTATGTAATAAATTGGCACCTTTTGAGTACATATCACCAGAACCTTCTCTATTAACATCATATTTTCCTATTATTGTTTTAGTATTACTAATTCCTCTTCTAGTTCCAATCACATATTCAGAAGAAGCCTGTTTGCCATAATGATAATCAAGGTATAAATTTTCAGAATAAGTAGTAAAACCCTCATGAATCCACATATCTGCAATATCCTTATAGGTAATGTTATTTGCAAACCACTCATGACCAGATTCATGGATAATAATATAATCAAATTTCATTCCCCACCCTGTTCTAGATAAATCTCTACCTAAATAACCCTTCATAAACTTATTACCATAAGTAATGGAGCTTTGATGCTCCATTCCTAAATAAGGTGTTTGAACTATCTTGTAACCATCATCATAAAAGGGATAAGGTCCAAACCAGTGTTCAAAAGCATCTAGCATTTTAGGAACTTCTTTGAAATGCTCTTTAGCCTTATCTATATTATAGCTAAGAACAAAATAATCTAAATCAAGGTTTCCTTTTTCTCCATTATAAACTTCTGAGAAGCTTACATAATCTCCAATATTAATATTAACTCCATAATTATTGATAGGGTTATTAACATACCAATGAAAGGTATTAGAATCTAATTTTTCTTCTATTTCTAAAAGTCTCCCATTTGAAACATTAGTCAAGCCTTTAGGAACATTTACACTGATTTTCATACTGTCTACCTCGTCGTACATATGATCTTTATTAGGCCACCAAACACTCGCTCCAAGTCCTTGACATGAAGATGCAATGAAATGATTTCCATTATCATCTTTTTCCCAAGAAATTCCTCCATCCCAAGGAGCATTAACTGCTTCCCTAGGATTACCTTTGTAAAACAATTTAATTTTTTCTAATGAACCTAGTATTTGATCTTTTTTAAGGGTAATGAAGTAAGCATTTCCTTCTTTTTGAATTTCTAACTTCTCCCCTTCTTGTTTAGCCATGAGTAATTCTAGAGGTTCTTGTAAATCAATTTGCAAAACATTATTAGAATTTAAAACTGTATAGTAAACTAAATTAGATCCTTCAATATATTTTTTTTCTGGGTTTACAGAGATATCTAAATGATAGTAATTCAAATCCCACCAGGACCGTTCAGCAGTGATTGAACCTCTAAGAGTGTCTTGTCTAGTGGTATTGTTTTTTGGATCCATCAATCCTTGAGAAAAAGAAAGAAAGGATAAAAAAACACAGAAAAATATTGTTAAAAAAAAACGCATAAATCAGGTTTATAATTACTAAGGTTCTATATTAATTATTAATTTTACAATTATAAAAACAAGATATGAAAAATACTGCACTCAATGACATACATATTAGCCTGGGAGCTAAAATGGTAGAATTTGCTGGCTACAATATGCCCATTCAATATGAAGGAGTTAAAGCAGAGCACTTAGCAGTAAGAAATTCTTTAGGAGTTTTTGATGTATCTCATATGGGTGAGTTTTTTATTAGTGGAGAAAAATCTACTGAATTTTTACAATCTATTTTAAGTAATGATGTGTCAATATTAGTTAACGATCAAGCTCAATATACATGCATGCCAAATGATGAAAATGGAATAGTTGACGATCTGATTCTTTACAAATTTAATGATGAAAAATATATGCTAGTAGTAAATGCCAGTAATATTGAAAAAGATTTAAATTGGATTAATTCTAAGAACAAATATGGCGTTTCAATAAAAGATGAATCTGAAAAATACTCGCTTTTAGCTATTCAAGGTCCTGAGGCTATAAATGCTATGCAATCTCTTACAAACATAGATTTAAATAGTATTGCTTTTTATCATTTCAAACAAGGCTTATTTGCAGGTTTTGATGATGTTATTATTTCTGCCACTGGATATACAGGTAGCGGTGGTTTTGAAATTTACTGTAAAAATGACCAAGCCATTGAAATTTGGAATAAAGTTTTTGATAAAGGAGCAGAATATAATATTAAACCAATTGGTTTAGCAGCCAGAGATACTCTTAGACTAGAAATGGGCTACTGTTTATATGGTAATGACATAAATGAAACAACTTCTCCAATCGAAGCAGGACTTGGATGGATAACAAAATTTACAAAAGAATTTACTAATTCACAATATCTTAAAGTCGAAAAAGAAACTGGCCCTAAAAGAAAACTAATTGCATTTGAAACAATTGAAAGAGGAATACCTAGAAAAGATTATGAAATTTATTCAAACGAAAACACAAAAATTGGTTTCGTTACTTCAGGTACAATGTCACCAAGTTTTAGCAAAGGAATAGGTCTTGGTTATGTAAATTCAGATTATTCACAAAAAGATGAGTTTATATTTGTTAAAATAAGAGATAAGTATATTAAATCTAAAATTGTAAAACTACCATTTAAAGCCTAAATTATTAAACAGAGAATATTAATAATTGGTGGAAGTGGATATATAGGGAACAATATATACAAAGAGCTAAATCCATATTTTGATACTTATGCGACCTACTACTCTAGCAATAAGTATAAAAATAATAAACATTTCTTTTATTGTGATTTAAATTCAACCACATCATTATCTTTAAATAAAATATTTAAAAAAGTAAAACCTTCAGTTATTATTTCTGCTGCTAAAGGAGATTACAATGCACTAATAAATAGTCATGATTATATAATTGATTATGTAAACAATAATAAATGTAAAATCATTTTTATTTCTTCATCAAGTGTTTTTGATGGATATAAGAATTATCCAAATTATGAATTTGATAAAACTTTTTCTAAAAGTAATTTTGGATACTTAAAAATAAAAATTGAGAACAAACTTTTAAAATTAGATGAAAATAAATATACCATTATACGCGTACCATTTCTTGTGGGAACGAATTCACCTCAAATAAAAAAAATAAAAAATGAAGTAAAGTTGGACATTCCAATTGAAGTATTTCCTAATTTAATTATTAATATCATCAACATTAAAAAAATTACACTATTTATACATCATATTATAAATAAAAAAATAAATGGAATTATTCATTTAGGCAGTAAAGATCTGATTCATCATGTAGATTTAATTAAAGAAATTTTAAAAGCTCTTAAATTTGATTCATACAAACTAAAATATGTTTACACAACAAATGATAACAGATATATTGCACTATTTAATAAGAATAAAAAGTTACCAAAATATTTAGATTTTAAAGCTAATTCAATTATAAATACAATTAAATAAAATAAAGGTTTTGTATTTTGCAATTAAAATTAATTAAAAATTATGGGAAGAGCATTTGAATTTAGGAAGGCAAGGAAAATGAAAAGATGGTCTGCTATGAGTAAGGCCTTTACTAGAATTGGCAAAGATATAGTCATGGCTGTAAAAGAAGGTGGAGCAGATCCAGATTCCAACTCAAAACTAAGAGCTGTAATACAAAATGCAAAATCGGTAAATATGCCGAAAGACAATATTGAAAGAGCAATTAAAAGAGCAAGTGATAAAAGTCAAGGAGATTACAAAGAAGTTTTATTTGAGGGGTACGGCCCTCACGGGATAGCTATATTAGTAGAGACGGCTACAGATAACAATACTAGAACAGTAGCTAACATAAGAAGTTATTTTAACAAATGTGATGGTAATTTAGGTACATCTGGCTCTGTGATATTTATGTTTGATCATATTTGTAATTTTAAAGTTGAAAAACAAAATTTAGATATTGAAGAATTGGAATTAGAATTAATAGACTTTGGTGTCGAAGAGTTGTTCGTTGAAGAAGATGAAATATTAATTTACGCCCCTTTTGACTGCTTTGGAGTAATTCAATCTGAACTAGAAAAAAGAAATATTATCATTAATTCCTCTGGTTTTGATAGAATACCTAATGTTACAAAAGAAATAAAAGAAGAAGAAATAGCAGATATTGAAAAGCTTTTAGAAAAAATTGAAAACGATGATGATGTTCAAAACGTTTATCACACAATGAGTTAATAAATGTTTACAAAAGCCTTCAAACATTTAAAAAAAGATCCAGTGATGAATTTTTTAATTAAAAAATATCATGACAAGATATCTCTAGATGATTATAAATCTACTAACTATGCATTATCACTCTCTAATTTAATTATTGATCAACAAATTAGCTTTAAAGCAGCAATTACTATTAAAAAAAGATTTGCATTACTTATAGAAAACTTGTCTTTCCAAGAAATTTTAGATTTAGATGATGATAAAATTCAATCAATTGGAGTTTCGTTCAGAAAAGTTGCATACATAAAAAATGTATTTTCTTTTTTTATAAAAAACGAAAAAAAAATTCTTCATTTTAGTGAAGAAAAATTGCAAAAAGAATTAATATCTATTAAAGGAATTGGTAAATGGACTGTTGAAATGTTCTTAATGTTTGAGTTAGGAAAACCTAACATTTTTTCCAAAGGAGATATAGCGCTAATAAACAGTGTTAAAAAAAATTATAAAATGGATGATTTAAAAAATAGTGAATTAGATAGCTTAATCAAATCATGGTCACCCTACAACAGTACAGCATCCTTACTCCTATGGAAGTCAATTGAAGAAAAAGTATTTTTTAATTAAAACTACGATCTTTAATTTTACCCTGGATTCCTTTAAAAAAACTTTCGATGAAAATAAAGTCTTTATCTATATCATTTGTAGGGTAAAAAGGTTCTGATATGGTATTTACTTTGTTTGTATAGTCTAATGTTACCATTATTATCGGAACATTTGCTTGTTTTGCGATGTGATAGAAACCTGTTCTTAATTTATCAACCTTAGCTCTAGTTCCCTCCGGTGCTAATCCAATTCTAAATTCTGAATTCTTATTAAAAATAGATACAATTTTATCAACTTTATTTCCTTTTTTAAATCTATCTACGGGAACAAAATTTAACCATTTTAAAATAATAGATAGAGGAAAAAAGAAAAGTTCTTTCTTAGCTAAAAATTTTGTGTTTACTGATGAAACCGACCGAAGTAAAACTCCAATGTAAAAATCATGCCAGCTTGTATGAGGTACAGGTATTATAATACATTTTTTTAACTTATCTGTAGAAAAATTAATATTTCCTTTTACTTTCCAACCTAAGATTTGAAAGTATATAAATTTTGATAAAAATTTCATATAATTATTTTTTTGACCAAATAGATATTGCTAAATCCAAATCTTCTTTAGTATCAATACCAACTCCTAAAAAATCTGTTTCAATCATTTTAATTTTACTCCCATTTTCAATAATTCGTATAGCTTCAATTTTTTCTACTAGTTCCAATTTCGATGGTGGTAATTTAGAAAAGTTGATCAGTGCTTGTTTTGTAAATCCATAGACTCCGATATGCTTGAAATAGTCTATTTCATTAGAATTAACATCCCTATTAAATGGAATTACACTTCTTGAAAAATACAAAGCATAATTATCAGAATCCACAATAACCTTAACATTATTTGGGTTATTTATTTCGTTAGAGTCAGAAATATTAATCATTAATGAAACGTATTCCGAACTATTAAGCTCTAAGACTAATTTATTAAGGCTAAATGAGTCTATAAAGGGTTCGTCACCTTGAATATTAACAAAAGCATCAGAATCAATTGATTTACAAGCTTCGGCTATTCTATCACTTCCAGATTCATGTTTGTTTTTACTTAAAATTGAATTGCCACCTGCATTAACTATCTCATCATAAATCTCCTGATCTTCAGTAACGACATATACAGAGTGAAATAATCCAGTTTCAACAACAGATTCATAAGTTCTTAAAATTATAGATTTACCACAAAGATCCATCAGTAGTTTCCTGTCAAATCTAGTTGAAGATAATCTAGCTGGAATTAGTGCGGTTACTTTCATAGCTTAATTTTAATCAAAAATACTGAATTATTATACTTAATCAGAAAAAAACTCATCCTTAAAACCAATAAGATATAGTTTTTCTTTGGCTCTTGTCAGACCAGTGTATAACCATCTTATAAAATCTTTATCTATTCCATTAGGTAAGTAGGGTTGTTCAACAAATACTGATGTCCATTGACCTCCTTGAGATTTATGACAGGTAATAGCATAAGAGAATTTAACTTGAAGGGCGTTAAAATATTTATTATTCTTAACTTTTAAAAACCTCTTATATTTAACTTTTTCAGAAACATAATCTTTCATAACTTCATTGTACAAATGGTTAGCCTTCTCATAATTTAAAGATGGAGTTTCTAGATTAATAGTATCTAACATTAAAACTGTATCAAATGGCTTCATTTTTGGATAATCAATCATTTGTACAGTAACTTCAGCAAAACGAAAATCATAAAGATCAACGATTCTACTTATTTCTAAAATCTTAATTATGTCTCCATTAGCAATAAAACCTGCTTCTGAAGTACTCTTTAACCAATAGTAATTATTTTTAACAACCATTAAATTATCTCCAACCGAAAGTTCATTTTCATTAAAAAGAATTCTATTTCTAATTTGTTGATTATATAAATTAGCTCTCTTATTAGACCTTACTATCAATGCAGTTTCTTCTTTTCCAAAAATATTATAACTATCTGTTAATGAATTAATAATGTCTTCTCCATCTTGCAGTCTGATAATATCGTTAAAACCTGAAAGATTAAACTTAAACTCCTCAAAATCTTCATCAATAAGTGACTCTCTTAATGTCGTGGCGTTATTTAATATTCCTGATAAAACTTCTTGCCGAACAACTTCATCTAATTCAATAGATAATACATTTTTATTGTAGTTCTCTTCTAAATAATCAGGGTCAAGCGATGGGCTTAATTTAGAATTAACCGGTGGCAGCTGAGCAGTATCACCAATAAAGATAATTTTACATTTATAGCCGGAATAAACAAATTGAATTAAATCTGAAAGTAAAGAAGTAGTATCAAAAAGTTTTTTATTTTGAGATGTACTAGAAATCATTGAAGCTTCATCAACGATAAAAATTGTGTTTTTTGATTTGTTCGTCTGCAAAACAAAATCAATGTTTCCTGATGAATTTTTTTTAGGAAAATATATTTTTTTATGAATGGTATTGGCTTCAGTATTTGTGTAATTTGATAAAACTTTAGCTGCTCTTCCAGTTGGAGCCATTAAAACACCAGATTTTTTTATTTTCCATAGATTATTAATTATTGAAGAGAGTATAGTTGTTTTTCCAGTTCCTGCATATCCTTTGAGTATAAATAACGAGTTATCATCTTCATTTAGGATAAATTCTGATAATTTATATAATGTTAAGTCTTGCTTAGTAGTAAGTTTAAATGAAAAATGATTCTTTGCTAAATTGTAAAACTCCTTAATCTTCATTAAATAATTATGTAATTAAAAATCAAAGATATAAATGTTTTTTCTCTACAATCATTTTAACAAATAAAAAAAAATTGTATTTTGGCCTTTTAAATTTTAAACCCACTCAAATGCCCTTATCATACTACCTACAAATTTTTTCTGTAATTTTAGTGTTATCAATCTTATTCGGTCTTTTGTATTGGATTAACTCAGATACATTTCAAAGCAAATTCAAGAAATATATTCTTATTACTCTATGGGGATTTATTGCGGTTTTTTCATATAAAACAATCGATTCAGTTTATGAAGTAATTCAATTTGATGATTTAAAGGAAGTTAGATATCAAAAAGTAATAAAGAGATTGATTGATATACGTGATTCAGAATTAGCCCACAGATCTGTAAAGGGGCAGTTTGAAAGCAACTGGGATAGTTTGGTGAAATTTATAGAATTAGATTCTTTTACATTAACACAAAGAAGAGACTCAAGCATACTAGATAAAGAAATGACAAAAAGATATGGTGGTGTTAAAACCTACAAAGATATTGTTATTGTGGATACCTTAGGATTTGTTTCTGTCAAAGACTCATTATTTGGAGCTGATAATAGATATACAAAAATGATGTATGTCCCAGGTGCTGAAGATGATAATATTAAGTTTAAATTAAAAAGTGGATTCATAGAACAAAATGGATTAGATATTCCTGTATTTGAATGTAAAGTAGATAAGTCTGTAATTCTCTTTGATCAAAATATAGACTTAATTAACAAGGAAAACCTTGTCCAATCAGTTGATGGTGTTAATGGTTCTTCTTTAAAAGTTGGGTCAATGGAAGAAGTTAATACAAATGGTAACTGGCCTAAAAACTACACGAAAAATCAATAATCTAGATTCTTTTTCAATTATAAATCTAACTATTGACATTGGTTATAATGAGATTCGTTTCATCCTTTATGATAATATTGAAAATATCTTATTAGATTATACAGATATTACATTTGAGGATTCAGCTAGCGTTGAGGATATAATATCAAAATATTTTGACGCCAAGGAAGATAGTACTTTGCTAAATTTAATTACTGTTAATCACTATAACAGTTTGCATACAATAGTACCTCAAGCTCTATTTGATAAAAACAACATCAAAAATTATTTAAAATTTAATAATTCTCTTCTTGCAAATGATGAATTTCTATATGATATAATTAAAATTAATGAATCTATTAACGTTTTTGTTCCAATAAAGTTTAACATCTCCAATCTTCAGCAATATTCAAAGAAAGTCACACAAAAACATTATACTACAGATTTAATAAATGAGATTCACAAAATTGAAAAAAATAATACAAACTCAAATTTATATTTAAATATAAATAATTCTAAAATTGATATTATTCTAACTTCTGATAATCAATTAAAATTCATTAACACTTTCGATTATTCTACAAATGAAGATATAGTCTACTATGTTTTATTTTGTTTTGAACAGCTCAACTTAAACCCTGAAAATAGTCCTGTAGTTATTGCTGGTGATTTTAATGAATCTACATATAATATGATTTTTAAATACATCAGAAATGTTAGTATTTATGAATCAAAAATAGATTTAAATCATAAGTTCTATTTAAATTTTAAACACAAATTAACATACAATTCATTATAAATGAGAATTGTTTCTGGAAGTCACAGAGGAAGAAAAATTAAAGCGCCTAATAACTTACCAATTAGACCTACAACAGATATGTCTAAAGAATCCATTTTTAATATCTTATCCAATTTGTATGAATTTAATGAAATATCAGTAATCGATTTATTTTCTGGATCAGGAAATATAAGCTATGAATTTGCTTCTAGAGGAGTTAAAAACATAATATCTGTAGACAACAACATTAACTGTATTGATTTTATTAAAAAAACTTCTAAAGAATTTAATATAAATATCAATGTAATAAAATCTGATGTTATTAGTTTCTTAAATAAAATAGAAAAAAAAAGTGATATAATATTTTCAGATCCACCATATAACTTTGATGAAGCTTATCTAAATAGTATGATTGAATTAGTTTTTTCAAAAAATCTAATTAATGATGATGGAATACTAATAATCGAACATTCAAAAGATATTTCACTAGAGTTAAATCAATATTTCTTAAAAAAAAGGAGATATGGAAGTTGTTATTTTACCTTTTTAAAAAAATAAAGCGAGTATAATTAAACACTCGCTTTTAAATTTTAGTAAATCTATAAGCCGGATTCTGTACTTAATTAAAAGCCCTTGTCATTTATCTCGATAAGTTGTTACCAACTTATTCTAGCTGCCTACCCTCCAACATTGAGCGTACAACTCTTAAGCGTTGGTTTACATGGCATTGCACTTCATAGAGTTTACCTGGTTTCACTACAGCTTAACCTGTACATACTTTCTGTTGCACTTTTCCTAATTTCTCAATTGGTGGCTATTAACCACTATGATGTACTTTAGTGTCCGGACTTTCCTCTATTTAAAAAAATAGCGACAAGGCGAATTACTAAATACAAAAGTAATCAATTGTTGATAAATTAATTGATTTTATATTTCCATAGTTAAAATATTGATATTGAATTAATAAATTTGTGTATATTGATTACTGCTATGGAAGAATATATTGTTTCAGCGAGAAAATATAGACCTAGGACTTTTGATGAAGTTGCTGGTCAAGAAGCCATTACATCCACTCTTGTAAATGCTATAACAAATAATCAACTTGCCCAAGCATTGTTGTTTACAGGGCCCAGAGGAGTTGGTAAAACAAGTTGTGCTAGAATATTAGCAAAAATGATTAATAGTTCTATAGACAATGATAATCAAGATTTTGCCTATAATATTTTTGAACTTGATGCTGCTTCTAATAATAGTGTTGATGATATTAGAAATTTAACTGAGCAAGTTAGAATACCACCACAACTAGGAAAATATAAAGTCTACATTATTGATGAGGTACATATGCTATCTACTTCTGCATTTAATGCGTTTTTAAAAACTCTTGAAGAGCCTCCTAAACATTGTATATTTATTCTTGCTACTACTGAAAAACATAAAATTATTCCAACTATTTTATCAAGATGTCAAATATATGACTTTAAGAGAATTACTAATAAAGATATTGTTGAGTACTTAATAAAGATTTGCAAAAAGGAAGGAGTTGAATTTGAATCAGAAGCATTAGATATAATTGCAAATAAAGCTGACGGTGCGATGAGAGATGCACTGTCAATATTTGATAGAATACTAAGCTATAACAATAAAGAAATAACTGTTAAAGACGTTAGCATTAATCTAAATGTATTGGATCAAGAGATATATTCAAATACTATTGATTTAATTTTAGAAAACAAAATACCTGAATTACTTCTATTGTTAGATTCAGTAATCTCAAAAGGATTTGAGGCTATAAATTATATTTCCGGCTTATCTACTTATTGTAGGAACTTATTGATCTCTAAAGATGAAAAAACAATTATATTATTAGACTACTCTGATAATTCTAAACAAAAAATCATTGATCAAGCAAAAAAAATATCTCCTGATATCATAATTAATTGTTTAGAGTTATTAAACAAATGTGAAATAAGTTACCGATCTAGTATCAATCAAAGATTATTAGTAGAATTAACTGTAATGCAAATCGGGTCATTAACCTTAGTTGATCAAAAAAAAAAATCTAGTTTTAAAATAATTCCTTTTGAATATTTTAAAGAGACTAAAATCATCAACCCTGTTACCGTTCATACAAAAGTTAAAGTTGAAAAACCAAAATTAGATATAAAAACAAGTGGTAACTCGGGTCTTTCTCTTAAAAGTATAAAAACTATAAAAAATCATGAGTTTAAATCTAATGAATCTATTGTTGATCCTGAAAAGTTAGCAAAAGACAAATTTACAGAAGAAGATCTCGTGTTGTCGTGGAATAAATATTCAGAAAAAATAGAAAATTCAGGAAAATATAATCTAGCTTCAATTTTAAGAATAGATACTCCCAAGTTAGTTGAGAATAATATATGTTTAGAACTACCTAATAGCACAAATAAAATTGAGCTAGAGTTGAATCAGCACGATTTATTAAAATTTATTAGAAAAGACTTAAATAATTATGACATAAAACTAAAAATAACAATCAATGAAAAGATTGAAAAAAAATTCACCTACACATCAAAAGAAAAATATGATCTTTTAAAAAGCAAAAATACTTTAATTGAAAAGCTGAGGGTAGATTTTAAATTAAGTATTTAAATCATTCAAATCATCACCAAAAGAATCCGCATTATTTAATTTTCTAATTATTCCATCTGCTAAGCCTATTCTAGGAACTATCACCTCTTTTGATTTAGCGTATTGCATGGATTTAATTAAGAGTTTTGTTGCAGGTACAATTACATCTGATCTATCAGGGTTAAAACCTAATTTAGTAATTCTTTCTTCGTAAGATAAATTAGATATTTTTTTGTAAAATTTCTCTATGAAAGAATAGGAAATAGATTGATTAATAGCTTTTTTAGATTCTTTTAAAATTTTATTAATATTGCCTCCAGATCCAATTATAATAATATTATTAAATTCTTTTGTATTGGTTTTAATCCATTTTTTATAATCGGTCCAAGTTTTCTTTTTCACAAGGTCATTTAAAAATCTAATCGTACCAAGCTTAAAAGATTTAGAAGCAATTATTACACCTTTAAAAATTATACTCAATTCAGTACTTCCACCACCTATATCTATAAACAAATAAGTCTCATTAAAATTAAAATGATTAGCAAAAAATGTATCTGCTATTAATGAAGCTTCGTCTTTACCTGAAATTACATCAATTTTTAATCCAGTATTAGAATAAATATCACTAATTATATCTTTACTGTTAGTTGCTTCTCTCATAGCAGAAGTTGCACAGATTTTATACTTTGAAACATTATGAATCTTCATAAGAAGCTTGAAAGCACTCATAGCATCATTTAGTCGAATACGGTTTTCTGTTTTTATTTTATTTTTTAAAAAACCATCTAAGCCTAGTCTTATAGGCACCCTGACTAAACTTATTTTTTTTACTTCTACAATATTTTTGTCTTGTGAAATGACACTACAGATTAATAGTCTTACAGCGTTAGAGCCAATATCAACAGCAGCATATTTCTGTATTTTTATCATGGAGATAGTCTTTCCTTTGTCCAAGAATTATTTTCACGTAAAAACCTTGCTCTGTCATGTAATCTATTCTCTCCTCCTTGCCAAAATTCATACTCAACAGGTGAAACAATGTAACCTCCCCAATTAGAAGGTTTTGGAATACTTGAGTTCATATATTTATTTTCTAACTCATATAACCTAGTGACTAATTTCTTTTTTGAATCAATGACTGTACTTTGATCTGAAACTATAGCGCCAAGTTGGCTACCTCTGGGTCTAGATTTAAAATATTCTTTACTTTTAAAATCTGATATTTTTTCTGCATGACCTTTAATTATTACTTGTCTCTCATGTTCTTCCCAAAAAAAAGATAAACAAACTTTATTATTTTTACTTATAGATAAGCCCTTATCACTATTATAGTTAGTATAAAAAGTAAACCCGTCTTCATTAAACTCTTTTAGTAAAACAATTCTATTTTTAGGAAAGCCATCAATACTTATAGTCGACAAGCTCATGGCATTAGCTTCAGAATCAGTAATATCGTTATCAAAATCTTTAAACCATTGGCTAAATAAGGCTAACGGATTATTGAAATCTTTAAATTCAAAAATGGTGTTTTTTGAATAACTTTTTCTATAACTACCTAAGTCTGATTTTAATGTCATAAACCAAATTTAATGACTATAAATTAATTAATAAATTATATTTCAATTATTTTATTATCCTCAGCTAACACAATATTTTCAAATTCGGTTTTTGCTTCAATTTTAAATACATCAATATTATCATAGCGGGAAGAATAATGGCCTAAAATTAACAACTTAACATTGGATAATTTTGCAATCTTTGCAGCCTGTTTTGCAGTAGAATGTTTTGTTGTTTTACTTAATTTAATATGTTTTTCTAAAAATGTAGATTCATGATACAAGGCATCACAATTATTTATATACTTAACAATAGACTCATCATATTCTGTATCTGAACAATATGCATAGGATTTAGGAACTTTTCCAGCTCTAGTAAGTATACTATTTTTAATAACTACCCCTTTTTCATTTACAATATCAAAACCTTGCTTTAATTTATTTGAATAGGCAATGTTCACATTATATTTTTCAATAGCATCTATATTTAAGTTCAAAGGGAGATTTACTTCTTTAAATAAAAAACCGTTAGTATAGATTCTGTGAGATAACGGTATAGTAAAAACTTCAATAAAGTCAGTACTAAAAATTAATTCTGATTTATTAGAACTTAATTCATGAAAAATTAAATTATATTTTGTCCAAGAACCTGAGGCTTTAATTTGATTTATTATTAATTCTTTTATACCTAGTGGTCCGTAAACGTGAAGATCTGCTAATCTATTTAAGAGAGAAAAAGTAGATATTAATCCTACTAAACCAAAATAGTGATCTCCGTGTAAATGGGATATAAATATATGTTTAATACGGGAAAAATTTATTTTATTTTTTCTTAAACCAACTTGAGTACCTTCTCCACAATCAACTAAAAAAATTTCATTTTGAATTTCAATTACCTGAGACGATAAATTGTTACCTATTTTGGGCATAGCACTGTAACAACCAATTATTGTGATTTTCAAATTTATTTATTCAAAGGTTTTTTTTGAGCTAAAAGATAAATAATTGACATTCTAATAGCGACTCCATTCTCTACTTGATCTAGTATTATAGAGTTTTTAGAATCTGCTACATCACTAGAAATCTCTACACCTCTGTTAATTGGACCAGGATGCATAATATATATATCTTTATCTAAAGAATTTAATATATCTGATGTAAGCCCGTATTGTTGAACATATTCTCTAACAGATGGAAAAAAACTATCAGTCATTCTTTCATTTTGTAACCTAAGCATATTAACTACATTACACCATTTGAGCGCTTTTAAAAAATCATGCTCAACTAATACTCCTAATTTATGTAAATATTTTGGAATAAGTGTTTTAGGGCCACATACCATAACATTAGCGCCTTGTAACTGTAATGCATAAATGTTAGAAAGCGCTACTCTACTATGCGATATATCTCCTACAATTAATATGTTCTTATTTTTAAGATCACCTAATTTTTCTCTCATGGAGTATGAGTCAAGTAAAGCTTGAGTTGGATGCTCATTAGCGCCATCTCCAGCATTAATTATAGTAGCGTCAACATTAGTAGCAAGTAACTCTGCTGCACCTGGATTAGGGTGTCTCAAAACAACCATATCTACCTTCATCGATAATATATTATTTACAGTATCGATAAGAGTTTCACCCTTTTTTACCGACGATTGAGAAGATGAAAAGTTAATAACATCTGCAGATAATCTTTTTTCTGCTAACTCGAAAGATAATTTAGTTCGTGTAGAGTTTTCAAAAAATAAATTTGCGATTGTAATATCTCTGAGAGAAGGTACTTTTTTAATAGAACGATTGATAACTTCTTTAAAATGATCAGCCGTTTTAAATATAAGATTTAGGTCATTAATGTTTAAATGCTTTATACCTAATAAATGATTAACACTCAATTCATTCATACCTTATTTATTATATAAACACAGTCTTTTCTTGTTTCTTTATCCCAATCAACAACTACTTTTTGATTATCATACACATCGATTTGTCTGCCTCTATAGTCTGGCTGAATTGGTAAATGTCTACTAAATCTTCTATCAATTAAAGTCAGCAGTTCAATATTACTTGGTCTTCCAAATGTTTCAACTGCAGTTAGTGCAGCTCTTATTGTCCTCCCTGTAAATAAAACATCGTCAATAAATACAACATTCTTACCTTCAACCTGAAGATTATCAGTCGTATTAGCCTCTAGTATCTTTTCATTTCTTCTAAAATCATCTCTGTAAAAAGTTATATCTAGCAATCCATAATTAAGCTCAGAAATATTATAAGTCTGAGTTAAAATTTGAACTATCCTATTCAAAAGTGATTTACCTCGAGGCTGAAGTCCTATTAAAATTGAGTTTGAAAAGTCTTGATGATTTTCAATTAATTGACAAGCGAGTCTTTGTAGAATAATATCTATCTCTTTATCATTAAGTATGATATTTTTACTCATCAATTTCTATTTAATTATTTATAGAATTTAAGTTAAAAAAAAAGCCTTTCAAAAGAAAGGCTTTTATAAAAATTATTTTCCATCCATTTTATCTTTGAGCTCTTGCAACTGTTCATTTGCATCACCTAAAGTATTTTTAGATTCGGATTTTTCTTTTTTATTCTTCTTGTTAGCAACTTTAATGTTTTCCGCTTCGACATCTTTAAACACAGATGTATGAGAAGCTACAACACGTTTAGAATCTTTGTTAAACTCAATAACTTTGAATTCAGCTGATTCACCTTTAACTAATTTAGAACCGTCCTCTTTCACTAAATATCTTGAAGGAATAAAAGCAGTAATATCGTCGTTAAACTTTACGGTAGCGCCTTTATCAACAATCTCAAATATATCGAATGTATGGACAGAGTTTAAAGTAAATTCCTTTTCATACTTGTCCCAAGGGTTATCTAATGTTTGTTTGTGACCCAAACTAAGCTTTCTATTTTCAACATCTAGTTCAAGAGTAACAACTTCTATTTTATCTCCGACAGTACAAAATTCACTAGGATGTTTGATCTTTTTAGTCCATGAAAGGTCTGATATATATATCAATCCATCAATTCCTTCTTCTAACTCAACAAAAACACCAAAATTAGTGAAGTTTCTAACTGTACCTGTTTGTTTTGAACCAATAGGATATTTTGAAGTTATATCAGTCCAAGGATCAGGTGTTAATTGTTTGATACCAAGAGACATTTTTCTATCCTCTCTATCAAAAGTTATTATCATTGCTTCAATTTCATCACCAACTTTTACAAAATCACCTGCAGATCTTAAATGAGTAGACCAAGACATTTCAGAAACGTGGACTAATCCTTCAACACCTTCAGCTAGTTCTATAAAAGCACCGTAATCAGCAATAACTACAACCTTACCCTTAACTTTATCTCCAACTTTAACATCGTCAGACAATGCTTCCCAAGGATGTTTGCTTAGTTGTTTAAGACCTAATTGGATTCTAGATTTATCTTCATCGAAGTCAAGAATAACTACATTAATTTTTTCATCTAATTCAACAATCTCACTAGGATGATTAATTCTAGACCAAGACAAATCAGTAATATGAATAAGACCATCTACTCCACCAAGATCCATAAATACACCATAGGATGTTATGTTCTTAACAGTTCCTTCTAGAACTTGACCCTTTTCTAATTGTTTAATTATCTCTTTCTTTTGTTGTTCTATATCAGCTTCAATTAATGCTTTATGAGAAACGACTACATTTTTGAATTCATGATTAATTTTCACAACTTTAAATTCCATTGTTTTATTAACATAAACATCATAATCTCTAATGGGTTTAACATCAATTTGAGAACCAGGTAAAAAGGCTTCAATTCCAAAAACATCAACAATCATTCCTCCTTTAGTTCTACATTTAACAAAACCATTAACAATTTCACCTGTATCGTGTGCATTATTTACGCGATCCCAAGCCATGATTACTCTAGCTTTTCGGTGAGATAATATTAATTGACCAGTAGCGTCTTCTCTAATATCTATTAAAACCTCAACTTTATCGCCTACTTTTAATCCTGGGTTATATCTAAATTCGTTTAATGAAATAACGCCTTCAGACTTTGCATTAATATCAATAATAGCGTCTCTATCACTTATATTGACAACAACACCTTCAACAACTTCATCAGTTAAGGTATCTACAAAATTTTCTTTTACTAAACCTTCAAATTCTACAAGTTTAGAATCCTCAATTGGATCAATTCCTTCTTCGTAATTGTGCCAATTAAAATCTTTTAAAAATTCTTCAGGTGATATTTTTTGTTCTTCTTGAGCAGGTTGCTCATTTGATTCAGTAGCTTCTACTGATTTAGAAACTTCATCTACAGTTTCTTTATTTAATTCTTCAGACATATCTGAGTTAATTTGTATTCTAAAAGCTTTCGATAGATTTAAGTAATTAACTTTTAGAAGGGTTAACTATATTTTATTATACCTTTTGTCATATCGAACAAGTTACCAAAAGGAAGCGCGAAAATAAACATATTAAATTAAATTGGCAATAATAATATTATTAAAGATTAAATTTATCTTTTAAAATATTTTTAACAAAAATAAGTTGTTCATTAATTGTCATAAAAGAGTTATCAATTTCGATTGCATCATTGGCAACTATTAAAGGAGAGTCATGTCTGTTAGAATCATCTAAGTCTCTTGTCTTTAAATTATTTAAAACTTCAGAATAATCAACATTGACATTTTGTTTAATGTATTCAGAATGTCTTCTCTTAGCCCTGACTTCCGCAGAGGCGTTTAAAAAAAGTTTTAATTCAGCGTTTGGAAAAACAACTGAACCTATATCTCTTCCATCCATCACAACTCCTTTATTTAAGCTGATTTCTTTTTGAAGATTTACCATATGTTTTCTTATAAATGAAACAGTGGCAACTGAACTAACGTGATTTGAAACTTCGATGGATCTGATTTCTTTTTCTACGTTATTGCCATTTAAAAATATTTCAGAATAACCCAAATTACTATTAAATACAAAATTTAGCTTAATTGAAGGTAATTTCTTTGAAAAATCACTAAGATTAGTATCATTAAATGGAAGGTAATTATTTGTTAACGCATAATAAGTAATTGCTCTATACATTGAACCTGAATCAACATATATGTAGTTAAGATGTTTAGCTAAGCGTTTTGCAAGGGTACTTTTACCAGTAGAAGCAAATCCATCTATGGCAATAATAATTTTATCAGTCATTAATTTAAGTTTAATTGCAAACCAATGAAGCTTGTACTTGCTGCACTAGAGAATTTAGCATGTGTATAATTAATTCGTAATTTATTAAATTTCATTCCAAATCCAAATGAAAGTCCTGAAAAATTTGATTGATCAATAATTTTTAACTCCTCTCCCCTTTTAAAATTGTACCCAAGTCTAATATTAAATATACTCTCTGGAAATAGTTCAGCTCCAATCAATAAATGTCTAAAAATATTATTAAAAAAAGTAATCTTCTCCTCTGTAATATTCCCATCTAAATCAGTAGTTAATCTAGAAGGATTAGATAATGCTATATTCCATTTTTGAACATTTTCAAATGTCAAATACCATCTAACAGGTGCATTTTCTAAAAGCTGAGAAACACCAATATCTATCTCAAATGGTAAGCTTTCATAAATGTCATTATATGCTTTTATCTGAGTTCCAAAATTTCTTATAACCATTGCAATATTTAAGTTCATTTCACTATTGATGTATATAACACCAAGATCTGTTGATATACCAATTGAATTGTACTGTTCTAAAGATGAGGTAATTAGTCTTAAATTTAAACCAACATAAATTGGTAAATAATTAATCTTGGAAGAGTATCCTACAGAAAAAGCACTTTCTTTACCTGTAAAATCATTTGTAGCATTTCCTTCCTCATCATATCCAGGAAACTCACCATAGTCAATATAAGATAGTCCAAAGTGAAGTGTATTACCTCTATTATTAAATGTATGGGCGTATGCAGCTGTACCATATTTAATATCTGAAAAATAATTAGAAAAATTAATAGCTAAATTATTATCCATCCTACTGTTTATTGAAGCTGGATTAATACTGGGTTGATTAACATCAAAATCAAATAGTGTGATTTCTTTACCCCCTAGCGCAAGCTGTCTTGGGGAAGATGAAATATTTAAAAATTCATAAGTAGATTCTCCCGCAATTTGAGAATTAACATGAAATGCAGATAAGAAAATAAATAATTTAGTAAAAGTTTTCATTATCAAACTTATATGAACTAAAACTTAAAAATAGAGGTTTTATTATAACTTTTTAACATTAAGAACATCTTGATCTGTTAAAGCTAATTTAATAACCTCTTTCATATCTGTAACATAATGAAATTTAAGGCCTTTTAAGTAATCTTTTTTGACTTCATTAACATCACTTTCGTTTTGTTTACACAAAATTATGTCAGTAATTTTAGCTCTTTTTGCAGCTAGAATTTTTTCTTTTATACCACCAACAGGAAGAACCTTACCTCTCAAGGTAATTTCTCCAGTCATAGCAAGATTCTTATTGACTCTTTTTTGAGTCAATAGCGATACTAGTGATGTTAACATTGTAATTCCTGCACTGGGACCATCTTTTGGAGTAGCACCCTCAGGCACATGAATATGTATGTTATAACTTTCAAATACACTATCGTTGATTTTAAAGTATTTAGAATTAGCTTTGATAAATTCTAATGCAATTGTAGCTGATTCACTCATTACCTTGCCTAAGTTTCCTGTAATAGATAATTTACCTTTACCTTTAGAAATAATAGATTCTATAAATAAAATATCTCCACCCACCCTTGTCCATGCCAAACCAGTAACTACACCAGCTACTTTATTGTTTTCATAAATAGTTCTATCTAATTTTGAAGAACCAAGAATTTCATTTAAATCTGAAACTTTCACATTTGAATTATAATCTAAATTCATAGCTAAATTTTTTGCAGCATATCTAACTACTTTAGCAATCTGTTTTTCCAAACCTCTAACACCAGATTCTCTTGTATAACTTTCAATAATTTTTTCTATGACATTTTTAGATAATTTAATTTGAGAAGGCTTAACCCCGTGCTCCAACTGCTGTTTGGGTAGCAAGAATTTTTTACCTATTTGAACCTTATCTTCAGTTGTATACCCTGAAACATTTATAATTTCCATTCTGTCCAATAGAGCTGGTTGAATAGTAGATAAATTGTTACAAGTAGCAATAAACATTACTTTTGATAGGTCAAAACCAAGTTCTAAATAGTTATCATAAAATTCTGCATTTTGTTCAGGATCTAAAACTTCTAATAATGCAGATGAAGGATCACCTTGATTTGAGTTTGAGAGTTTATCAATTTCATCTAAAACAAACACTGGATTTGATGTACCAGCTTTTTTAATATTTTGAATAACTCTACCTGGCATTGCACCAATATAGGTTTTTCTATGACCTCTAATTTCAGCTTCATCTCTCAGTCCACCTAAAGACATTCTAACATATTCTCTACCTAATGCTCTTGCAACCGATTTACCAAGAGAAGTTTTTCCAACTCCAGGAGGGCCGTATAAACATAAAATCGGAGATTTCATGTCATTTCTTAATTTTAAAACTGCTAAATGCTCAACAATTCTTTTTTTAACATCTTCTAAGCCAAAATGATCTTTATCTAAAATCTTTTGTGCTTTAACTAAATCAAATAAATCTTTACTATATTTTGACCAGGGTAAATCAAGAATTAAATCAAGATAGTTTCTTTGTACTGAATATTCAGAAACTTGAGGATTCATTCTTTGAAGTTTAGAAAGTTCTTTTTCAAAATGTAGTTTAACATCTTTAGTCCAATTAATATTCTTGGCTCTTACCTTCATTTCATCAATTTCACCATCATGATTAACACCACCTAACTCTTCTTGAATTGTTTTCATTTGTTGATGAAGAAAAAACTCTCTTTGCTGTTGATTTAGGTCACTTTGAACTTTCGATTGTATATCATTTTTAATTTCTAATTTTTGAAATTCAACATTCATGAATTTCAAAGTATCAAGAGCTCTTTCTTGTAAATCATTAATTTCTAATAAGTCTTGTTTCTCAGAAACTTTAAGGTTCATATTTGAGGAAACAAAATTCACAAGAAAGGAATTACTTTCGATATTTTTTATAGCAAATGAGGCTTCTGAGGGAATATTTGGACTATGTTTGATAATTTGCAAAGCCAAATCCTTTATAGAATCTATTATTGCCTTAAATTCAGAATCTGAAGATTCAGGCATAATTTCGGGGACACCTTGAATTGAAGCTTTTAAATATGGCTCCAATGATATCATTTTTTCAATTGTAAACCTTTTTTTTCCTTGAATAATAACAGTTGTATTACCATCAGGCATTTTTAATACCTTTAAAATTTTTGCAACCGTGCCAGTCTTATAAATATCATTTAAAGAAGGATCTTCAATGTTTTTATCAATTTGAGAAACTACACCAATAAGCTTATCTGCATTATTAGCATCATTTATAAGTTTGATAGACTTATCTCTACTTGCTGTAATTGGTATAACAACACCAGGGAACAGAACTGTATTTCTTAAGGGTAATATGGGTAAAGAATCGGGTAGGACTTCATTATTTATTTCCTTTTCATCTTCAGGCGTCATTAATGGAATAAGTTCTGAATTTTCATCTACGTCTATAAGTGACAGATTGTCAATATTAAATAAGTTTCTACTAGCCATAATTGTTTTTAAGATTGTAAACAAATAATTTTAATTTCATAATTAACTGAACAACAGAAAGGAAACAAAAATTGATGTATATAATTTATATATATAATTCAATATCTATGCCAAGTAAGATTTAGGATTTCATTTTTTTGTCTAATCGAATTAATAAAAATGCTCCAATAGCGAAGAATACTGTAAAAAATAAAATTGCATTTCTCATACTACCTGTGATTTGATCAATAGTTCCAAAGAGAATCATACCCAAGACAATACTTACTTTTTGAGCAACATCATAAAAACTAAAAAAAGAGGTAGTATTATCTGTTTGTGGCAAAAATTTAGAAAAAGTAGATCTTGAAAGTGCTTGGATTCCACCCATAACTAGTCCAACCAATCCAGCCGCTACATAAAATTCATTAGAAGATTCTACAAAGTAGCCATAAAAACATAATAAAGCCCAAAGTATGTTTAATATAACTAGAGTATAAATATTACCAAATTTTTCTGAAATTTTTGCACTAGCCAATGCACCTAAAATTGCTATAAGTTGAATTATTAAAATACTAACTATAAGACCAGTTGTCTTTTCTCCCTCAGCCCAATTAATTTCTTGTTCACCAAAATACGTAGCAACCAATATTACAGTTTGCAATGCTATACTATAGACAAAAAAAGCTAGTAAGTAACTTTTTAAAAAAGGGTGTGATTTTAAAATTATCCAAACCTCTTTAAGTTCTTTAAAACCATTGAAGAGAATTGCTGTGTTAATTTTCGATTTTTTTTTGGGTTCTGGCAAGTAGTAAAAGGTATATAAACTAAAAACAAACCACCATATGCCTACAGTAACAAAAGATATCTTCATTGCCATTATTGGAGCTTGAACAGTTCCTACTCCTAAAATCCCAAATAAATCCGGAAAATTAACCATTATTAGATTAAGTATTAATAGTAATACACTACCAAAATAACCCATAGAGTAACCTTTTGCACTAATTGAGTCTTGCTGGTTTTCAAAAGCTATATCTGGTAAATAAGAGTTATAGAAAACTAAACTTCCCCAAAACCCAATCATGGCTAAAAAATAAAAGAAAAGACCAAAAGTTAAATTATCAATATCAAACCAATACAAAGAAATAGTCGCAACTGAACCCATAAAACAAAAGAATTTCATGAATGTTTTCTTTAAGCCAGTATAATCTGCTACCCCAGAAAGTAAAGGAGTAATAAAGACTAAAAACATAAAAGCTATGGCTGTAACAAAAGTAATTAAAGCAGTATTTTTAAAGTTAAATCCTAAAAATTCGATATACTTACTTTCATTAGTGATGAAACCATAATAGATTGGAAAGATAGCTGTAGAAATAACTAATGGATAGACTGAATTAGCCCAATCATAAAATGCCCATGCATTTAATAATTTTTTATCACCTTTTTGATATATTTTCATAAAAATAAAATACTTTTGTCTAATATAATATTTCTATCAAACAAATAGTATTTTAATAAATTAAATATAAAGTAATATGAAATTTAAATCACACATAATGCTAATTATTATAGCTATTACTTGTGGAATATTATTAGTGAATTTTACTTCCCAAGATACGAATACTAAACAAATTAATTCTAGTAAAAAAATGAAAGATTACAAAGTTCAAAAAAGTGATAAAGAATGGAGAGAAGTTCTTTCTGACTTAGAGTATAAAGTCTTAATAGAAAAAGGGACTGAATATCCAGGAACTGGTGAGTATAATATTTTTATGAAAGAAGGAATATATAATTGTAAAGGATGTGATAATCCACTTTTTACAAGCGATCAAAAATTTGAGTCTAATTGTGGCTGGCCAAGTTTTGATAATGCAATTGAAGGTAGTGTAGAGTATAAAAATGATTACACATTAGGAATGACTAGAGTTGAAATTTTATGTACTAATTGTGGAGGCCACCTTGGACATGTTTTTAATGATGGTCCAACAGAATCGGGAAAAAGATATTGTGTAAATTCAGTAAGTATTGACTTTAAAAATTAAATTATATGGTTAATTATGATATTATTATTTTAGGAAGTGGTCCAGGCGGTTACGTAACTGCTATTAGAGCCTCACAACTTGGTTTAAAGACTGCCATAGTAGAAAAGGAAAGTTTAGGAGGCGTATGTTTAAACTGGGGCTGTATACCCACTAAAGCATTACTAAAATCTGCTCAAGTTTTTGAGTATCTTAAACATTCTTCAGATTATGGTCTAAATATTACTGAATTTTCTAAGGATTTTAATGCTGTAGTTGATAGAAGTAGAAATGTAGCCGAAGGTATGAGTAAGGGAGTTACTTTCTTGATGAAAAAAAACAAAATTGATGTCATAAAAGGTTATGGAAAACTTAAACCGGGTAAAGTTGTAGATGTTGATGGAGTTCAATACTCAGCTGATCATATTATAATTTCCACTGGCGCTAGGTCTAGAGAATTACCTTCAATTCCTCAAGACGGAAAAAAGATTATTGGGTACAGACAAGCTATGACTTTAAAAAAACAACCTAAATCAATGATTATTGTTGGTTCAGGAGCTATTGGAGTTGAGTTTGCATATTTTTATAACTCAATGGGGACAAAAGTGACTGTTGTTGAATATTTGCCAAATATTGTACCTGTTGAAGATAAAGATATATCTAAGGAATTAGAAAAGTCATTTAAGAAAAGTGGTATTAATGTCATGACTTCATCCGAAGTATTGTCAGTAGACACATCAGGAAAAGGTGTGTCGGCTAAAGTCAAAACATCAAAAGGAGAAGAAAACATTAGTGCTGACATTATCCTTTCTGCAGTTGGGATTAAAACAAACATTGAAAATATTGGGTTAGAAGAAGTTGGTATTGCTATTGATAGAGATAAAATATTAGTTGACAAATATTATCTAACAAATATTCCTGGTTATTATGCAATAGGTGATGTTACTCCAGGTCCTGCCCTAGCTCATGTTGCTTCTGCCGAAGGTATATTATGTGTTGAAAAAATTACTGGTCATGATGTAGCACCGATAGATTATGGAAATATCCCAGGATGCACCTACTGTTATCCTGAAATTTCGAGTGTTGGATTAACAGAACAACAAGCATTAGATAATGGTTATAAAATCAAGGTTGGTAAATTTCCTTTTTCAGCATCTGGAAAAGCTAGCGCATCAGGTAATAAGGAAGGTTTTGTGAAAGTTATTTTTGACGAAAAGTATGGAGAATGGTTGGGTTGTCATATGATTGGCGCAGGAGTAACTGACATGATAGCTGAGGCTGTTTTAGGAAGAAAATTAGAAACTACAGGAATGGAAGTTTTAAAAACTATTCATCCTCACCCTACCATGAGTGAAGCTGTTATGGAAGCTGTCGCTGCAGCTTATGGTGAAGTTATTCATTTATAAAGTTATTCAAAACTACTTAAAGCTAACTCATAACTTTTTAATCCAAAACCTAAAATAATTGCTTTGGCATTTGGAGAAATGTAAGACTTATGCCTGAAATCTTCTCTTGCATAGGTATTTGAAATATGTACTTCAATTACTGGTGAGGCTATTGATGCTACAGCATCTCCAATACCAATTGAGGTGTGAGTATAGGCTGCTGCGTTTAAAACAATTCCATCAATATCAAATCCAACTTCATGGAGCTTATCAATAATTTCACCTTCAATATTAGATTGATAATAAGTAATATTAAAATTTTGAAATTTAGTTTTTAAATCGATTAAAAAATTATCAAAATCTTTATGCCCATAAATTTCTGGCTGTCTTTTACCTAAAAGATTCAGATTTGGACCATTTATTATAATAATATTTTTCATCGAATCTATTCTTAATAATTGATAATTTTATAAATATAATGAAATTTACTAACGGCTTATAAGCCTAAATAGATAATATGATAATTATATAATTAAATAACACAAAATTGTAGGATATTTATTTAACTTGGAGGGGTGAATTGGAATAATGCCATAAAAGACTTTAATGACTACTTAAAAATTGAGAGAGGTTTCTCACTCAATTCTATAGAGAGTTACGAAAAAGATGTCAAAAAATTTAAAGACTTTATAAATGATAGTAAAACACCAATTAATATTAACCCAGATGATATAAAGGAGTTTTTAGTTGTAGTTTCAAAAACATTAAATTCATCTTCACAATCTAGAATAATTTCTGGTTTAAGAAGTTTTTTCGAATTCCTGATTTTTGAAAAGTATATAACCAGCAATCCACTTAGACTAATTGAATCTCCTAAAACCTCTAGAAAACTACCGGACACATTATCAACAAAAGAAATAGATGAATTAATTTCTAACATTGACTTATCGAAACAGCAAGGTGAAAGAAACCTGGCTATTATAGAACTTTTATATGGATGTGGAATTAGGGTTAGTGAACTAGTAGATTTAAAAATATCTGATTTATTTTTTGAAGAAAATTTTATCAAAGTTACAGGTAAAGGAAACAAGCAAAGATTAATTCCAATTGGAAACATAACAAAGAATAAAGTAGCTTCATATCTAGAAAACTCTAGAAATAAAATAAAAGTAAAAAGATCTTTTAAAGATCATGTTTTTTTAAATAGAAGAGGCAATAAGTTAACAAGAGCTATGATCTTTACAATTACAAAACAATTAGCAGAAAGATCAAATTTCAATAAATCAATTTCTCCACACACATTTAGACATTCATTTGCTACTCATTTATTGGAAAATGGAGCTGATTTAAGAACTATTCAACAATTATTAGGCCATGAAAGTATTACTACTACCGAGATCTACATGCATTTAGATAACAAATATTTAAGCGAAGCATTAAACAAATATCATCCAAGAGCTTAAATATTTTTTTGATGTATGTTTAAAATTAACATATAATTATAATTTTGAATTTGAGATATATTTAAAGTTAATATACTTTTATATCGTTTTTAGAAAAATCCAATGCTCAAACTAATTAACACATTAATATTTTTCTTTTTTACTTTTTCAATTTCTGCTCAAGAAAAACACACAATTAGTGGTACTGTTTTTGATAAAAGAGGGAATGAAACTTTAATCGGAGCTACTATCTATTTTTCTGATTTAAATATTGGAACAACTACAAATGAGTATGGTTTTTATTCAATTACAATTTCAGAAGGAACACATAATGTTTCAGTTGGTTACTTAGGATTTAGTGATGAAAATAGGATTATTGAGCTAAATAACAAAACTTCATTAGACTTTTACTTGTCTGAGGCGTCACAGACTTTAGATGAAGTCCTTATTAAAACTGATATTGAAAAAATAAATATCAAAAGTACCCAAATGAGTACTAATACACTAACCTCTAAATCTATAAAACAAATTCCTGTTGTTTTAGGGGAATCCGATATTATCAAGTCAATCATTCTGCTTCCTGGAGTCACTTCTGCTGGAGAAGGAGCTTCTGGGTTTAATGTAAGGGGTGGCTCTGCAGATCAAAACTTAATTCTATTAGATGAAGCTATTGTTTTTAACTCTTCACATGTATTTGGATTTTTCTCAGTTTTTAACCCAGATGTAATAAAAGATGTTAAATTATTTAAAGGTGGAATTCCTTCAAAATATGGTGGAAGATTATCTTCTGTATTAGATATATATCAAAAAGAAGGAAATAATAATGATTTTAAATTAACGGGTGGTATCGGATTAATTTCTAGTAGAATTTTAGCTGAGGGACCACTAAAAAAAGAAAAAAGTTCTTTTCTAATTGGTGGAAGATCATCATATGCACACCTATTCCTTCCTCTAATTGACAACAACAATGAAGCTTACTTTTATGACTTAAATACTAAAGTTAATTACAGACTTAATAAAAAAAATAATGTTTTTTTATCTGCCTACTTTGGTAAAGATGTATTTGGAATAAATAATAGTTTTATAAATAAATATGGTAATGCTGTGACAAATCTTAGATGGAATCATCTCTTTTCTGATAAGTTGTTTTCAAATTTATCTCTAATTTATTCCGATTATTTTTATGGATTAATTCTGGACTTTGTTGGATTTGAGTGGGACTCTGGGATTACAAACATTAACTTTAAATATGACTTTAATCATTTTCTAAAAGATGACTTAAAGTTAAGTTATGGTGTGAACAATATTTACACAAAATTTAATGCTGGAGAAATATTTCCAAATAGAGATGACTCTGGCATTATACCTTTTAAATTAACTGAAAAATACGCTAATGAATTTGCTTTTTACTTAGAAGCTGATCATAATATATCAGATAAATTTAGCTTAAAATACGGATTTAGATTTAGTAATTTTAGTCGCTTAGGACAAGATGAATTAAATACCTATGAAAATGACAATCCGTTAATTTACAATCAACAACTTCAAAAGTATGAGCCTGCCACTCCCAATGGGGTACTTAGTTATGAAAGAAGTGACATACTAAAAAGTTTTAATAATTTTGAACCACGTTTATCATTTTCTTATTTATTAAATATTGACACCTCTTTTAAGGCTAGTTATAATAGAATGGCCCAGTATTTACATTTATTATCTAACACCTCCTCTCCTACTCCTTTAGATATATGGGTTCCAAGCGGTACATTTATAAAACCACAAATCTTAGATCAATACGCAGTTGGATATTTTAAAAGGATTAAAGATGGAGATTTCTCTTTAGAAACTGAATTATTTTATAAAGATGTAAAAAATAGAATTGATTATATAAATGGGGCTAACTTAGTTGCTAACAACGAAATTGAAACTGTTATTTTAAATGGAAAATCAAGAGCATATGGATTAGAGTTTATGCTTAAAAAAAATGAAGGAAAACTAAGGGGTTGGCTAGCCTATACTTTATCAAAATCAGAGCAATTAACATCTGGTAGAAATAGTAGTGAACCAGGAATTAACAATGGTAATTGGTATAATACTCCCTATGACAAAACACATGATTTGTCTATAAATACTAGTTATGAATTAAGTACAAGATGGAAATTTAACTCAAATTTTTTATTACAAACTGGTCAACCAACTAACTACCCTGTTGGACAGTATGAGTTTCAAGGTTTGAATGTGCCTATTTACAATGATAATCTTAGAAATGCTGATAGGCTTCCTACTTACCACAGATTAGATTTATCGGCAACACTTACACCGACAAAGAATAATAATAGAAATTTGCAAGCAGAATGGGTGTTTGGTATATATAATATATATAATAGAAAAAATGCTGCTTCAATAGCATTCTCAAGAAATACAGAGACCTCTACAAATGAAGCTATAAAAACATCAATATTTGGCATTGTTCCATCTATTACTTATAATTTTAAATTTTAAAAATGAAAAATATTATAATATTGTTGAGTTTATTCATGTTTTTTAGTTGTGAGGATGTAATTGATATCGAAGTTCCATCAAGTGAGTCTAAACTAATTATTGATGCAATTTTTGAAGTATACCATAATCAGACACCAATTACCGCAAATACTGTTGTTAGGTTAAGAGAATCTACTGACTACTATGATGAAGAAATACCTGTTATAACTAATCCAGCAACAGTTTTATTAAAGGATTTAACTAATGATG
Organism: Flavobacteriales bacterium; assembly: GCA_004213995.1. Lineage (GTDB taxonomy): Bacteria > Bacteroidota > Bacteroidia > Flavobacteriales > Flavobacteriaceae > SGZJ01. The sequence continues at coordinate 67,862 of SGZJ01000003.1, forward strand.
TAGATATTATTTTTGAAGACAATAATTCGGACGGAAACTTTGTGCCTGTCAATCCATTTATTCCAATAGAAAATGTAGATTATGAACTTAATGTTTTTTACAATGAAGACCTTTATCAAAGTCAAAGTAAATTAGTAACTACATCTGAATTTAGTGATGTATACCAAGGTAACAATACATTATTCACAGGAGAAGAAGTTGAAGTTAATGTGTCTTTTATAGATGATATTAATATTGAAAATTATTATTTATTTGATTTTTCAAATAATTTATTTGTACCAATTGAAGATAGATTTTTTAATGGATCGACATATAATTTTTCATTTTTTTATCAGCAAGACGAAATTGAATTACCAACTGATGTTATTATAAAAATGTCAGGAGTTACAAAAGAATATTTGACATATTTCAATGTTCTCATATCACAAAGTGGTCAACAAGCCGGCGGTCCATTTGAAACCATACCCTCATCATTATTAGGTAATATTATTAATACAACAAACAATGAAAATTTTCCATTGGGATATTTTCACATTTCAGAGACTGATACATATAATTTAAGCTTGATAGAGCTAGATTAAATAATCTTATTACTTGGCAATATTCACTGCCCTAGTTTCTCTTATTACAGTTACTTTGACTTGTCCAGGATAAGTCATATCTGTTTGTATTTTTTGTGAAATATCAAAAGATAGTTTAGAAGCTATATCATCATCAACTTTTTCACTTTCAACAATAACACGTAATTCTCTACCGGCTTGTATAGCATAAGCCTTTTGAACACCATCAAAATCTAGTGCAATTTCCTCTAAATTTTTTAGTCTTTCAATATATGAGTCTAAAACTTGTCTTCGAGCTCCTGGTCTAGCTCCAGAAATAGCATCACAAACTTGCACAATTGGAGATAGTAAAAATTTCATTTCAATTTCATCATGATGAGCACCAATAGCATTACAAACTTCATCTTTTTCACCATATTTTTCTGCCCATTGCATACCCAAAATTGCATGTGGTGTTTCTGCATCTTTTTCAGAAGATGGAACTTTCCCAATATCATGCAATAAACCAGCTCTTTTAGCAAGTTTAGCATCTATACCAAGTTCTGCAGCCATGATACCACAAAGTTTTGAAACTTCTCTGGAGTGCTGAAGTAAATTCTGACCATATGATGATCTATATTTCATCCTACCCACAACTTTAATTAATTCTGGATGTAAGCCATGAATCCCTAAATCAATAACTGTTCTTTTACCAATTTCAATTATTTCTTGGTCTATTTGTTTCTCAGTTTTTTTTACTATTTCTTCAATTCTAGCAGGGTGTATTCTTCCATCTGTAACTAACTTGTGAAGAGATAATCTAGCAATTTCTCTTCTTATTGAATCAAAACAAGATAATATTATAGCTTCAGGAGTATCATCAACTATAATTTCTACTCCGGTTGCAGCTTCTAAAGCTCTAATATTTCTTCCTTCTCTGCCTATAATTCTTCCTTTGACATCATCTGATTCAATATTAAAAACAGAAACACAATTATCTATAGATTCCTCAGTACCAATTCTTTGAATTGTATTAATAATTATTTTTTTAGCGTCTTGCTCTACTGTCATTTTTGCTTCTTCCATCCTATTTTGAATAAATTTCATAGCATCAGACTTTGCTTCTTCTTTAATTGAATTCATTAGCTGGTCTTTGGCATCCTGTTTAGATAAACCTGAAATGACTTCTAATTGTTTAATCTGATTATCTCTTTCTTTATCTAATTCAATTCGTTTTTTATCAAGATTATTTATTTTTTTGTCGAAATCTTTTGATTTTAACTCTAAATCTGAGTTTAAATCCGATTGAATTTTTAAGAGTTTAGAAGCATTAGACTCCTTATCAGTTACTGAACGTTCTAATGATTTGATTTTATCCTCTCTAGCATAAATAACTTTTTCATGTTCAGACTTTAATTCAATAAACTTTTCCTTTGCCTGTAAAATTTTATCTTTCTTTAAAGACTCTCCTTCTTTATTTGCAGATTTCAAAATTGTAGATGCTTCTTTTTTGGCATCTTCTATAATTTTAGCTGCATTAGACTTTTCAAATATTTTTGCAATTATAAATCCTATTACAATTCCACAAAGTGAGAATATTATGGTTGATGTTGTTAATTCCATATATAATTAATTAAATAAAAATACCTACAAAAGTCATGGTTTTGTATAAACTCCTTTAAATCAAGTTTAAGGCTAATAAGTTGATCAAAGATCTGATCTAGTCAGCACAATTTTACAACTTAAACTCACCTTTTTTAAAAGAATAAGCGTTGAGTTTATCAAAAAAACTAATGTAGGTAGTTTTAAAAGTTAAAAATTAAGAAATAGTTTCAATAATTAATTCATTTAATTCTTTTAATTTATTCTCAAAAGATTTGTTTGAATTATTGTTATCAATAGATCGTTGTTTAGTTTTTGAAGCAAACTGTAAAGCACACATCGCTAAAACATCTTGTTTATCGTTAACTGAATAACTTTGTTCTAACTGTTTTATCATTGTATTAATATCTAATGCAGCCTTTCTCAAACCTTCTTCTTGAGAAGGATCAATTGTAAGAGGATAAATCCTATTTGCTATAGATAATTTTATTTTCAATTTTTCCATTTAGAACTATATTTATTCAGTTAATTGAGATATACAATAATCTATTTCTCTAATTAATGAATTTATTTCTAGTTTAGTATCTTTTGTACCGTTATCACTACCTAGAATAGTATTAGCAATTTTAAGTGATTTATATTTTTCTTCACATAAATCTATCAAATTAGACTTTTCTAAATCTTTTTTTTTAAGTAAATTCAATTCACTCTCTAATTCAAAATTTAACTTTTGAAGGTTGGTTATCTTCTCCAGTGAAATTCGAATATTTTTCTCTAAAGATTTAACTAAATTATCTAACTCTTGCATCTCAAAATCAAAATACTATTAAAACAAAGTTAACATAGATATTAGAATTAACACTTCTTTTTATAAAAAATATATTATGATGTTTATTAAATTATAATATTTTTACAACTTATACACATTATGAAAAATAATATAGTAAAGATTCTATTTTTTATTGTTTCCCTTAATTTTGTCCATGCACAAAACAATCAAAGAAATCCTCTTGATTACAAGTCAATACTCTCTGGTACATTTGGCGAACTTAGAACTAATCATTTTCATTCAGGTATTGACATAAAAACTAAAGGAAAGGAAGGCTCAAAAGTTTACGCTTTTTCTAAAGGATACGTTAGCAGAATTAAGATCTCAAAAGGTGGATATGGAAAAGCTATTTACATCAAACATAACGATGGAAAAACCACTGTTTACGCTCATTTAAAAAGATTTTCTAAAAAAATTGAAACGATAGTCAAAAATGAACAGTACAGAAAAGAAAATTACGAAATAGAAATTTTTCCAGCATTAAATGAAATAAAGATTTCAGACAACGAACTAATTGCTTATTCAGGAAATACTGGAGGCTCTAGTGGACCTCACCTACATTTTGAAATAAGAGATATAAATCAAAAACCTCTAAACCCTCTAAACTATGGAATTAATGTTCAAGATAGTAAAACACCCTCCATTTTAGGTTTAAAGTTATATAGTCTTTATAAAAATAGAGAAATTAAAAGTTCTAAAAACTTAACTTTTTACAAAAAAGATATAAACACTTACATTACTGACACAATACATAGCATTGGGACTTTAGGCTTTGGAATTCAAACAATTGATCGTCAAGATTTAGCAAATAATAAAAATGGTATCTACAAAATCGATACATATATTAATAATGACACACTAATTTCTATAGATTTTAGCAAATTTTCATTTGAAGAAACTAAACACATAAATAGATATATTGATTATTCAGAGTTTAAAAGAAATAAAAAAAGATTTCAAAAATTATTTATACAAAAAAACAATCCTTTATCTATATATAAAAAAGAAAGTAATCAAGGTGTAATATCTTTAATTGAAAGCAGCGAGTATTTAATTAAAATAGAGGTCACGGATTTTAATAGAAACCTAACAAAACTACTTATACCAATTAAAGGAAATAAGAATAAAAATATTTTTAATAATGAAAGTGACATTAAAATTGGTAACTATAAAAACTTATTTATAAATAGAAACAAAAAATATATTTTAAATCAACATAATTCATCTTTATATATTGAGAAAGAAACATTTTATAATAATTTGTTCATTAAAAAAAACAGTGACTCTGACACATTAGATTTGGGATCTGATACAGTTCCTTTGTTGAAATCAATTAAAATCAAGTTCAAAAAGCCTGATTATAAAAACTCTTACATTGGAATAGCAAATGATAAAAGTGATAAACTAAGTTTTGTTTCATCAACAATTAAAGAAGACTCAATTATAGCTTTTTCAAAAAGATTAGGAAAATATATTGTTAGTAGAGATACAATTAAACCTACTATTACTCCGTTAGGTTTTAATAAAAATGATTGGATAAGTAATCTTAATTATTTAAAATTACAGGTTAGAGATAACCAAACTGGAATTAAAAATTACAGAGCTACTATTAATAATAAGTGGATACTAATGGAGCCTTTTAATAAAAATGGTGTAATTAGGTACAATTTTAATGATAGTGTTATAGATAAGTCAAAAAATGTTTTTAAAATAGAAGTATCTGATAATGTGGGAAACACATCGGTTTTTGAAACAATTTTTTACAGAAAAACAAATAAATTTGAAAAGTAACTCTAATATTTTAAATATTATTTTATTCTTAATGCCTTTGATTTTATTAGGTCAAAATGGGTATATTAAAGGAGTTGTACTAGATATCAATAATAATCCTATTGAAAATGTAAATATATCTTCTGAAAATAAAGCTGGAGCAACAACAAATGCCAACGGATTTTACTCAATTGAAATCAAAGCTTTAACTAATGTTAACATAACATTTTCTCATGTTAACTTTAAAAGTATATCATTTCCAATTAACCTAAAAACAAATGAAGTTTATGAATTTTATCCAGTTATGGACATAAATATTGAACAAATTGAGGAAATACTTTTAAACTCAAATAAAAAGACAGAATTAAAAAGTATACTTACAATAGATCCACAAATTATCCGTACAATTAAAGGAGCTCAACCAGGTATTGAAAATTTGTTAAAAACATTACCAGGTGTTAATATTTCTAATGAACTAAGTACTCAATATTCAGTTAGAGGGGGTAATTTTGATGAAAACTTGGTTTATGTAAATGGAATTGAAATATACAGGCCTTTTTTAGTTAGATCTGGACAGCAAGAAGGGCTAAGTTTTGTTAATTCAGACCTGATAAAGAATATAAAATTTTCTGCCGGAGGTTTTCAATCAAAATATGGGGATAAACTTTCTTCTGTTTTAGATATTGAATATAAAAATCCAAATGGAAATAATCTTTCGGGGAATCTTAACTTACTCGGTGGTAATATTACATTGAATAACATTTCTAAAAATGCTAAGGTTTCAAATATACTAGGTGTCAGATATAGAGATAATAGCATGTTAGTCAATTCAAGAGAGACAATAACAAATTATAATCCTAAATTTATTGATATTCAAAATTTTTTAACTGTAAATATTAATGAGAAATTTAGTTTAAATTTCTTATCATATATGTCAGTTAATAATTACAATTACAAACCACAAAGTAGACAAACAAACTTTGGAACATTAGATGACCCGACTGCTTTAATTGTCTATTATCAAGGACAGGAAAAAGATAAATATCAAACAGTTTTTGGGGCTGCAAAATTAAATTTTAAAGCTTCTGTCAATACAGAGCTATCATTAATAACATCTGCTTTTCAAACTAGTGAAAAAGAATATTTTGATATACTTGCACAGTATAGATTAGGAGAAGTTAATAATAATATTGGAGATGAAGATTTAGGTGATGTCGAGTTTTCTGAAGGAATCGGAAGTCAATTAAATCATGGTAGAAATAATTTAAATGCAATAATATATAATATTGAGCACAAAGGAAATTATAAAAAAAATGATAATAATTTAGAGTGGTCTTTAAAATTCACCAAAGAAGATATTAAAGACAGGATTGTGGAATGGGAAGTTATTGACTCTACAGGTTTCTCTATAGACCCACCATTTTTCGAATCTTTAGGGGACCAGCCCTACACAGCCAACGAAGGTCCTATTATTCCTTATCAGAACATTAGAAAAACTAATAATACAAAAACTAATCGAATACAAACTTATGTTCAATGGAGCAAAAATTCTAATATAGGCTCTACAGAAATATATTCAAATGCTGGTATGAGATTACATGGTTGGTCAATTGATAATAAAAAATTGAATTTTGTGTTTAGCCCTAGATTTCAAATAGGAATAAAACCTGAATGGAAAAAAGATATGATTTTTAAATTAAGTGGAGGTGTTTATCATCAACCCCCTTTTTATCGAGAATTAAGAGATTATAATGGAGAAATAAACTATGGTGTTAAAGCTCAAAAATCAATTCACTTAGTAGCTTCAAATGAATATAGCTATAGTCTGTGGAATAGACCCTTTAAGCTTACTTCTGAAGTCTATTATAAAGATATGACTAATGTAAATGCATACACTGTGGATAACGTTAGAATTCGTTATTTAGCCAACAATAATGCAAAGGCATACGCATACGGCTTAGATTTGAGACTCAATGGTGAGTTTATTAAAGGTACAGAATCATGGTTTAGTTTTGGATATTTAAGCACAAAAGAAAATATAGACAATCAAGGTTATATTCCAAGGCCATCAGATCAAAGATTAAAATTTGGTATACTTTTTCAAGATTATATTCCAAATATACCAGACTTAAAAATGTATTTAAATTTAGTCTACAATACAGGAGTTCCTGGAGGAGCTCCCAGCTATGCTAATTCATATGACTATCAAAATAGATTACCTGACTACAAAAGAGTTGATCTTGGAATATCATATGTAATAGTTAGCGACAAAAAAGACTTTAAGAGAGGTTGGAAAAAGAACTTTAGTGATCTAAGTATTGGTTTGGAGATATTTAATATGTTTGATATCCAAAATTCGATTACTAATACTTGGGTTAGAGATGTATATTCAAAAAGACAATATTCAATACCAAATTACCTTACTCCACGACTTCTCAACTTAACAATTGATATGAAACTTTAATTATTTACTAAAAGTTCTTTTAACTGGGAAATAACATAATCAACTTCTTCAAAAGTGTTGTATATACTAAATGAAAATCTCAAAGACACAAATTTATTTTCTTCATCAGTTAAAATATTATTTAAGACATGTGAACCTGAGTCAGACCCACTCTGACAAGCACTTCCTTTAGAGCAAGCTATACCCTTCATATCAAGTTGAAATAAAAATAATGCTGACTCATCTTTAATAATAGGAAACCTAACATTTACCAATGTATAAGTCGAATATTCTAAATCAGAACTTGTACCGTTAAATTTGATGCCTTTAATATTATCTTTTAATTGATCAATAAAATAAGATTTGAGATTTTTAATATATTCTGTCTCTGCATCAATTTTATCAATCGAAATATCAAGTGCTTCTGACATACCTACAATATTATGGACGCTTTCAGTACCTGCACGACAACCTTTTTCTTGTGAACCACCAAAAATAAGTGGTTTTATAGGGTTTTTTTTATTTATATATGCAAAACCAATTCCTTTAGGTCCATGAAATTTATGAGCACTAGCTACCAAAAAATCTATATTCAAAGATGATAAATCTAATTTATAATGTCCTACAGTCTGAACTGTATCACTATGAAACAAAGATTCATATTGATTACATAAATTAGAAACTAAATTTATATCTAAAATATTACCTAGTTCATTATTTATATGCATTAAACTAACTAAAGTCTTTGAATTTGATGACTTTAAAATAAATTCTAAATCATTGTAATCAACATTACCCAACTCATCTAACTTAACATAAGATATTTTAATTGGGTAATCAATTGCAAGCTGATCTAGAGTATGAGTTACTGCATGATGTTCAATTTTACTAGAAACTATATGCATTACACCTAAATCTCTAACAGCACTTCTTAAAATACAATTATCAGCTTCAGTACCTCCAGACATGAAAATTATTTCTGAGGGAGAAACATTAAAGTGGTTAGCAATTTTTTTTCTGGAAGACTCTACTAAAGTTCTTGAACCTCTACCAAAACTATGTGTGGAAGATGGGTTACCATAATTGCTTTTAGCAATTTCAAACATCTTATCAACAACCTCATCTCTGATTTGTGTAGTTGCAGCATTATCTAAGTATACAGATTTCATTAATTAAAGTCTAAATTTTATATTTCAAATTCTTTTAGAGTTTCCTTTATAATTGATAATGCAGATAAAAGCTGCTCTTCATTTATTATTAATGGAGGTGCAAATCGAATAATATTTCCATGTGTTGGTTTGGCTAACAAGCCTTTCGAGCACATTGATTTACAAATATTTAATGCCGTATCACTATCTTCAGAATCATTAATAACTATAGCGTTCAATAGTCCTTTTCCTCGAACAATCTTAGCTATATTACTAGATTGAATATATTTATTTATTTCATCTCTAAATATCGATCCAAGATATTCAGCATTTTTTACAAGCCCTTCATCTCTAACTACCTCTAAAGCTGCAATAGCAACTTTACAACCTAAAGGATTACCTCCAAATGTAGACCCATGTTCTCCTGGTTTAATTGTGAGCATTATTTCATTTGAAGATAAAATTGCAGATACAGGGAAAACACCCCCTGAAAGTGCTTTACCTAAAATAAGAATATCTGGCTTAAATCCGTGATGATCACAACATAACATTTTACCAGTTCTACCAATTCCAGTCTGAACCTCATCTGCAATAAATAATACATTATTTTCTTTACACAAATTATAAGCAGATATTAGGTAGTCATCATCAGGAACAACTACTCCAGCCTCACCTTGAATAGGCTCAACCATAAATGCAGCTACGTTAGGATCAGATAAAGAAGCTTTTAGTGCATCAATGTCGTTGTAAGGAATAATTTCATATCCAGGCATAAAAGGACCAAACCCAATCGTACTAGAAGGATCAGTTGATGATGAAATAGCTCCCAAAGTTCTACCCCAAAAATTACCTTCAACAAATATAATTTTTGCTCTATCTTTAGGTATTTTTTTTACTTCATAACCCCATTTTCTAGCTAATTTAACAGCAGTCTCTCCTCCCTCTACTCCAGTATTCATAGGAAGAACCTTATCATAACCGAAAAAAGAAGTAATAAATTTTTCATACTGACCTAAAACATCGTTATGAAAAGCTCTTGATGTTAAAGTTAATTTAGATGACTGATCTAACAGTGCTTTAATTATTTTTGGATGACAATGACCCTGATTAACTGCTGAATAAGCAGATAAAAAATCATAATATTTTTTACCTTCTAAGTCCCAAACATGAACGCCTTCACCTTTATTCAAAACAACGGGTAATGGATGATAATTATGAGCTCCAAACTCATTTTCTATTTCAATTGCTTTTTCAGATAAAGTTTGATGCATACAAATCGTTTAGTTTTGTTAATTTTACACAAATTTAAAAATATTTAGTAGAGAATTATAAACTGTTACTAATAAATGTCAACAATTTCGATTAATGAGAAGAAAAAAAAATAAAGAGTTTAATAATATCACAATAGAAAGAGTTGGATCGAAGGGAAAATCTATTGGAACTGCTGACGATGGAAAAACTATCATAATAGATGGAGGAGCACCTGGTGACATTGTAAATATTCTAACTACCAAACAAAGAAAGTCTTACTACCAAGGAAAAATTACAGAATTTCATAAGTACTCAGAGATTAGAACACAACCTAAATGTGAACATTTTGGAGTATGTGGAGGATGTAAATGGCAACATATCACATATAGTGAACAATTAAAATTTAAAGAAGACGAAGTAAAAAACAATTTAGTTAGAATTGGAAATTTAACCCTTCCTAAAATAACTCCTATAAAAGGAGCCATTAATAGCTACTTTTATAGAAACAAAATGGAGTATTCATTCAGTGATTCCAGATGGTTAAGTTTAGAAGAGATAAAATCAAAAAAAATAATTAAAGATAAAAATGCTTTAGGATTTCATATTCCTGGGATGTGGAACAAGGTAGTTGATATCAACAAGTGTTGGTTACAAGAAGATATTACAAATACTTTAAGAAACACTATTAAAGATTTTTCGATTAAACATAGTATTCCTTTTTTTAATCACTCTAAACAAACAGGAGATTTAAGAACTTTAATGATTAGAACTACCAGTACTAATGAAGTTATGGTATTGATACAATTTTACTCTGATAATAAAAATAATAGAGAATTACTTCTAGATTTTTTAATAAAAGAATTTCCAAATATCAATTCATTATTATATGTAATTAATAACAAAGCAAATGATACTATATATGACCAAGAGGTAAAAACTTATTTTGGAAATAGTTTTATTACTGAAAAAATGGAAGGACTAGAATTTAAAATTAATGCAAAATCCTTCTATCAAACAAATTCAGATCAAGCTTATGAGTTGTATAAAATAGTTCGTGAGATTAGTAATCTAAAAAAAACCGATATTGTTTATGATCTTTACACTGGAACTGGTACAATTGCTTTATTTATTTCCAAAAATGTTAAAAAAGTTGTGGGAATAGAAGCCGTACCAGATGCTATTGATGCAGCAAAAGAAAATGCAATAAATAATAAAATATTGAACACAGATTTTCACGTTGGAGATATGAAATCTGTTCTTAATGATAAATTTATTAAACTTAATGGAAATCCTGATGTAATTATTACCGATCCTCCAAGAGATGGAATGCACAAAAAAGTAATTCAACAGATAAAAAACATTTCACCAAAAAAAATTATTTATGTAAGTTGTAATAGTGCGACTCAAGCAAGGGATTTAGAACTATTAAAAGATCAATATAATATTATGAATTCTCAAGCAGTTGATATGTTTCCTCAAACTCATCATGTAGAAAATGTTGTACTTTTAAAGAAAAAATAACATGAAGATTCATTTTTATATTTATTTAATAATTTCATTTAGCTTGTTAGTAGCATGTGAAAAAGATGATATTTGTGCCGAAGCTACTCCCACTACACCACAATTAGTAATAACATTTAAGGATGCTAATAACATCAATGAAAGTAAAGCTGTAGAATCACTTGCAGTATATGCAATTGAAAATAATGAGTTAATTCCTATAGAAACAATTAATGGTATCAATACGGACTCTATAGCTATACCACTTAGAAATGATATAGGAATTTCTAACTTTAAATTTTATAAAAATCATTCTCAAGTTGATGGTGTAATTGAGGGGGATGAAAATCATATTTACATAGATTATAATACAGTTCAAATTTTTATTTCAAGAGCTTGTGGGTTTATAAATAACTATGTTGATTTGTCAGTATTAAATTATGATCCCAATATATTTGGAACTCCAGAAGGAAATTGGATTAGTGGTTATGAGGTTATTAACCCAATATTAGAAAACGAAAACCAAGCACATGTTAATATTTTTCACTAGAACATTATTGGTATTTCTAATACCTGTCTCTATTTTTTCTCAGGAAAATATAGTTTCAACTGATTCAGTTACTTCCAAGCAAAAATATGGACTTAGAATAGGCTTAGATATAAATAAACTTGTAAATTCTTCTATAAATGACAATTATGATGGTTTTGAATTAAATGCTGATTATAGAATAAGTGACAAACTATATATTGCTTCTGAAATTGGTTTAACAGAAAATACAGAAGTTGAAGAATATTTAAACTTTACATCTAAAGGAACATATATCAAATCAGGAATTGATTTCAATATGTATACCAACTGGCTAGATATGCAAAATATGATTTTTGCAGGTTTAAGAATTGGATACAGTGATTTCGATCAAACAATAAATAATTATACTATATATGATATAAATAACCAAACATGGGGTCAAAGTTTTATAAATTCGCCTATCGAGAATAAAGACCTCTCATCTTTGTGGTTAGAATTAATAATTGGAGTAAAAGCTGAGATATTTAATAATTTATTTTTAGGTTTTAACCTAGAAGTTAAAAGAATGATTAACTCTGAAATTAAAGATAATATTCAAAACATGTATGTGCCTGGTTTTAATAGAACTTTCGATGGAAGCTCTTTTGGTGTTGGTTTCGGTTACAAATTATCTTACCTACTACCAATTATAAAAAAATAAAATTTATAAGTTTTTTTTTGCTTTTTTACTACCGTCATAAAGCTCGTATTTAGCAAATATAGATTCTAGCTTGGCATTAAATAGTTTTATTTTTCTTGATGGCCTTAGTCCAACAAATTTTAAAGCTTCAATATTAGAAGTTATAAACCAAGCTGTACTATTAGAATAATTTCTTTTCAATGTATTTCCAATATCAGCATAAAGATTTTCCATATTTATTTCTAAACGTTCTCCATAGGGTGGGTTAAAAATTATTTGTAAAAAATCATTGCTTGATTTTGAAGTTTTAAAAAAGTCATCATGTCTAATTGAAATAAAAGATTCTAAATTTGCATTTTTCACATTATCCTTTGCTTTTGACACAGCACTTGGTGCTTTATCTATACCGAAAATATTGTAATGAAAATCTCTAGTTTTATCCAAAAGTGAATTTTCTATTTTTTCAAATAAATCAACATCCCAGTCTTTCCATTTTTCAAAAGCAAATTCATTTCTCATTAAATTAGGTGGAATATTACACGCTATCATTGCTGCTTCAATTAATATAGTTCCACTTCCACACATAGGGTCTAATAAATCTGATTGTCCATCCCAACCACTAAGCATTACTAATCCAGCTGCTAAAACTTCATTTATAGGAGCTATATTAGTAGCAGTCTTATATCCTCTTTTATGTAATGATTCACCAGATGAATCTAAAGAAACATTACAAAATAATTTATCTATATGAATATTAATTTTTAAATCAGGAAATTTTAAATCAACTGATGGTCTTTCTCCAGAAATTGATCTAATTCTATCTACAATAGCATCTTTAGCTTTCAAAGAAATATATTGAGAATGTGTGAACTTAGTTGAATGAACGGTAGAATTTATAGCAATAGTTGCAGTGTGATCTATATAATTCTCCCATTTAATTTCATAAATTTTATCATATAAATCTTTTTCATTTATAACTTTAAATGATGCAATTGGTTTTAAAATTTTTATTGCAGTCCTAAGTGCTAAATTACACTTATACATAAAACCTGTATCACCAAAAAAAGTTACATTTCTAACACCTTTTTTAACTCTTTGTGCACCTAACTGAGTTAACTCTTTTTCTAAAAGATCTTCAAAGCCAAATAAGGTTTTAGCAACCATCTGAAAATTATTTCCCATAAATTTTAAATAACAAACTCAAAAATAAAGTATTTTTGATGATCACTAAACTAATTTAATGTCTAAAAACAATAATAATTTTTATAAATCCTGGTTTGACACTCCTTATTATCATATTCTCTACAAGAACAGGGATTATAAAGAAGCTGAAATGTTTACTAAGGAATTGATGGAATTTATCAAACTTCCGTTGAATTCAAAAGTATTAGATCTTGCCTGCGGTATGGGAAGACACTCGATTAATTTAAATAAAATGGGATATAATGTTACTGGGGTAGATCTTTCAGTTAAGAGTATAAAAAATGCAAGTAAATACGAAAGTGAAAATTTAAAATTTAAAATTCACGATATGAGAAAACCCTTGGGTCAAAAATTTGATTTAGTAGTTAACTTGTTTACAAGTTTTGGATATTTTGATGATTTTAAGGACAATTTAAAAACATTAGATAGTATAAAATCAAGTTTAAAAAAAAATGGTTTAGCTGTAATAGATTTTTTAAATATCAAATACTTAAAAAATAACTTAATTCATAAAAACACAGAAGAAATAGATGGGATAAAGTTTCATTTAAATAGATCTATTAAAAATGGATTTTTAACAAAAAAAATAAGCTTTAAACATGAACTAAATGAATATAATTTTGAAGAAAAAGTAAGGTCATTAGACTTGTATGATTTTAAATCAATGTTTAAACAATCTAATATTAAAATACTTCATATATTTGGAGACTATAAATTAACTAGCTTTGATGAAAATAAATCCAAGAGATTAATTTTTATATTAAAATAACTTTAATTTGTACTTATATCCGTTTCTAGCAGTAATTATTGGATCTGTAATAGTTTTATTTCTATCAAAAAAGGCTATTCAAATCAACTCTCAACTAACATTAGCCTTTAGTGGGGCATTTCTTTTATCTATCACAGTTTTTGATTTATTACCTAGTCTTTACACAGAGAATATCTTTAATAATAAATCTGATCAAAAATTAATAGGTTTAATGATTATGATTGGAATATTATTTCAAGTCATACTAGAATTTTTTTCAAAAGGTGCTGAACATGGTCACATCAATGCTGATAACGATAAATTACCTTGGATTTTACTTGTAAGTTTAAGTATTCACGCATTTATTGAAGGTTTTTCAATCAGATTAGATCAAAATATTTTATATGGGATTTTCATACACAAGATTCCAATTGCATTTATAATAACTGCATCTTTGCTAAGCACAAAAATTAAAAAATATAAAATTTTACTTTTTATAATTTTCTTTAGTGCAACCACCCCACTGGGTACATTTATATCAAATAATTCTAATCAACTGCTTAAATATTCTTTACTAATTGATTCGCTGGTGGCCGGAGTATTATTACATGTATCTACAACTATTCTTTTTGAAACTAGCGAAGGTCATAAGTTTAATTTGGTGAAAATCTCATTAATTACTGGTGCAATTATTTTAGCTTATTTTCTTTAGCAAACGAAATCCATAGTTTTTTTAAATAAAATAAATCAGGTATATTTTTTTTTGGAGTAGAATAATCTAAATCTCCCGACTGAAAAGATTTTTGTAGAATATCTTCGATAAAATAATCCTCTTGAACCGTAGAAGGTGAATACATCTCTTTTAATGACATATTAAAAGCTTTAGCTGTGATATTAAATACTATTGCGTTAAAACCGTTTTTAAGATCCTTTATAAGTTCATAAACAGTAAAGTCTGTTTGTCTGTTAATTAACTTAATTAAAATCTGCCCCTCAGTTCTAGTTAATTTTTTTAATTCATCAGTAAATTCTCCCTCTAAGTATCTTTGAATTTGTTTTGTGTATCTTCTTTTACTACTTCTTCTTTTTATGTTATTTAGTCTAGAGTTCAAAGAATCAAGTCTTAGAGAAGCTAATTTAGCGTAAGGGTATACCTTAATAGTCTTTCTTTTTAAGATTAAATACTTTACAAGCTTTTCTCTGTTAGAAAATCTAATTTTAGGCAATAGAGTTACTTCATTAAGTTCTATGAAATTTTTCATTATTGAATCATCCTTAATAAGCAAATAGTTTTCTTCAATTTGATTTTTTTGAGAAAAAGCAAATAGACTATAAAAACCTAAAAAAAACAATAAAAAATTATTCATACATTAATTTGTTACAAAAATACCCATAAATCAGTATAAAGAAATATTGAAACTTAATTAATCTTAAAAATACTAAACAATTAAAATAATTCATATTATTTTTACCTTGTATCAATAACAATCAAAAATATAATTCATGGCTAAAAAAAGTTTATTAAATAAAAAATCTTTACAGTTTTTAGAAAAATACTTAAATAATCCCTCTCCTACAGGCTATGAGTGGGAAGGTCAAAAAATTTGGATGAACTATCTAAAGCCTTATGTTGATGAATTCATAACTGATACTTACGGAACAGCTGTTGCCGTTATAAATCCAAATGCAAAATATAAAGTAGTAATTGAAGGTCATGCTGATGAAATTTCTTGGTATGTTAATTATATTTCTGACAATGGTCTTATATATGTTATTAGAAATGGAGGGAGTGATCACCAAATTGCGCCTAGTAAAATAGTAGATATTCACACTAAAAAAGGTATTGTTAAAGGAGTTTTTGGATGGCCAGCGATTCATACAAGAAAATCTGGAAAAGAGGAAACCCCAAAAATTGACAACATATTTATCGATGTAGGTTGTAAGACAAAAAAAGATGTTGAAAAACTAGGAGTTCATGTTGGATGCGTTATCACATATCCAGATGAATTTCATATTCTAAATAAGGAAAATTTCGTTTGCAGAGCTCTAGATAATAGAATGGGTGGATTTATGATTGCAGAAGTTGCAAGACTAATTAAGGAAAATAAGAAAAAACTACCTTTTGGTTTATATATTACTAATTCAGTTCAAGAAGAAATTGGATTAAGGGGAGCTCAAATGATTACTGATACTATAAAGCCAAATGTTGCAATTGTAACAGATGTGACTCATGATACAACTACACCCATGATTGACAAGAAAAAAGAAGGATTCTGTGAATTAAACAAAGGCCCTGTTATTGCTTATGCACCTGCAGTACAGCAAAAGTTAAGAGATTTAATTATCCAAACTGCAGAGAAAAACAAAATTCCTATTCAAAGAGCTGCTTTGTCTAGAGCAACTGGGACTGATACTGATGCATTCGCCTACAGCAATGGTGGTGTTGCTTCAGCGCTAATTTCACTACCCCTAAGATATATGCATACAACTGTTGAAATGGTTCACAAAAATGATGTTGAAAATGTTATTAAATTAATTTACAAATCTCTTCTTGAAATAAAAAACAACGAAGATTTTAGTTATTTTAAATAATTTTTTAGCTATTATATTTTTTAAGAGCAATAATCACTTTTGGAGATAACAATAAAGTTGCTAACATTGTAGGAATTGCCATTAATGCAAAAAAACTATCGATTAAGTTAATCATTAAACTTAATGATGTAGTTGCTCCTAAAATTATACTCAATATATATATGTAATTATAATATTTTTTATTGTTTGCACCAAACAAAAAAGACATACACTTAGTACCATAATAAGAATAAGTAAACAAGGACGAAACACTAAAAATAAGTATACAAAATAAAAGCAAATATTTTCCAATAATTGGCATTGAATGCTCAAATGCCAAAGCAGTTAATGAAACTCCACTAACTGCTTCATTTTGCCAAACTCCTGTAACTAAAATTGCCAATGCTGTCAAAGTACATACAATTAAGGTGTCAATTGCAGGACCAAGCATAGCGACTAATCCTTCTTTGATTGGTGAATTAGTTCTAGCTGCTCCATGAGCCATTGGAGCAGTACCAATTCCAGCTTCATTAGAAAACGCTCCTCTTCTTATTCCTAAAATAATTAAAGCACCTAATACCCCACCATAAACCTGTTCTCCATTATAGTTTTCAGCAACAAAAGCGTCGGTAAAAATCATTTTTAGATATGTAGGTAAAACCTCAATATTAATTATCAAAATAATTATTACACAAAACATGTAAATTGTTACCATAAAGGGAACTAACCTAGTTGCAACCAAACTTATTCTTTTCAATCCACCTAAAATCACCAGAGAAGTAATTATAATTAATACAAAACCTATTGAAAGATTTGAACTAAAACTAATTGTAAAACCAGACGGTACCAATAAAATATCATTTATAGCTTGAGTTAACTGATTAACATTAAATAACGGCAAAACTCCAACCAAACCACTTAGACTAAACATTACCGCTAAAGGTTTCCACTTACTACCTAAACCTTCTGTAATAAAATACATTGGTCCTCCTTGAATTTCACCATTTGAATCTTTACCTCTATACATTATCGACAAAGTTGATGTGAAGAATTTTGTAGACATACCTATAATACCGCTAATCCACATCCAAAAAATTGAACCTGGTCCACCAATACTAATAGCGACAGCTACTCCTGCTATATTACCCATTCCGACAGTCGCAGATAATGCCGTAGATAAGGCACTTAAATGACTAATTTGACCTATATCATTTTTGTCATCATACTTACCTCTTAAAATATCAATTGCATGAAAGAAATATTTAAATTGAATTAATCTAGAATAAATTAAAAGAAAAAGGCCACCACCAATTAAAACAAATAATAAAGGAAGACCCCAAAGAAATGAAGCTAAATTAGAGACAATAGATTCTATTTCATTCATAAGAGCTTAAGAAATTATCTACATTTAATTGTATGCGTTTAACAATACTCGAGGTATCACTTTTTCTAAATTTATCACCGGTAATGTTTTCATACAACTCTATATACCTATCACTCACGAGATTAACATAATCATCTGACATAATAGGAACAGTTTGATTTTCTAATCCTTGAAAATTATTTTTAATTAACCATTGTCGCACAAATTCTTTCGATAGCTGTTTTTGAGACTCCCCTTTTTGCTGTCTCAGTTCATACCCATCTTCGTAAAAATATCTAGAAGAATCAGGAGTATGAATTTCATCAATTAAAACAATTTTTCCAGATTTAGTTTTACCAAACTCATACTTGGTATCAACTAATATCAAACCTCTCTCTTTTGCAATTTGAGAACCTCTATTAAATAATTTAAAAGTATAATCTTCTAAAATTTCATAATCAGATTTTGATACAATTCCTTTTGCTATTATATCCTCTTTTGATATATCCTCGTCATGTTCTCCAAAATCAGCCTTTGTAGCAGGTGTAATTATAGGGCTAGGGAATTTATCATTTTCTATCATTCCATCTGGCATTTGAACTCCACATATCAAACGTTTACCATTTTTGTATTCTCTAGCAGCATGACCAGACAAATAACCTCTTATAACCATTTCAATCTTAAATGGATCACAACAATGACCAATAGCTATATTTGGATCTGGGGTTGAAATCAACCAATTGGGAACTAAATCTTCAGTATCTTTCATCATTTTAGTTGCAATTTGATTTAAAATTTGACCCTTGTAAGGAATTCCCTTGGGCATTACTACATCAAATGCTGATAATCTATCTGAAGCTACCATTACGAGTAAATCATTTTTCAACTTGTAAACATCTCTTACCTTACCTTTATAAACTGAAAGCTGATTTTTGAAATTAAAATCAGTTTTAATAATTGTTCTATTCATATTTTATTCCAAGTTTTCAATATTTTTATACGCATCAATAACATCTTTAACAAGCTTATGACGTATTACATCGTTATCATCTAAAAAAACCATTCCAACCCCTTCAACATCTTTTAATATTAACAAAGCTTCTTTTAAACCAGAAATTGAACGTCTAGGTAGGTCTACTTGACCAGGATCACCAGTAAGTAAAAACTTAGCGTTTTTACCCATTCTAGTAAGAAACATTTTCATCTGTGCGTGAGTTGTGTTTTGACCCTCGTCTAAAATAACAAATGCATTATCTAATGTTCTTCCTCTCATAAATGCCAGTGGAGCGATTTGAATTGTACCTTTCTCAATATAATCATTTAGTTTTTCTGTTGGTATCATGTCCCTTAAAGCATCATACAAAGGCTGCATATATGGGTCTAGTTTCTCTTTTAAATCTCCGGGAAGAAAGCCAAGGTTTTCTCCAGCTTCAATTGCAGGTCTAGTTAAAATAATTCTTTTAACTTCTCTATCTTTTAATGCTTTAACAGCTAAAGCAACACCTGTATAAGTTTTTCCAGTACCAGCTGGTCCAATAGCAAAAACCATGTCATTTTTGATAATACTGTCGACAATCTTGCGTTGATTAATAGTTTTAGCTTTAATTGGTTTACCACCAACTCCGTGTAAAATAGCTCCATAACTCTTTTTAGAAGTTTTGACATCATTGATAGAATCACTTTTAATTAAAGCTTTTATTTCATTTTCGGAAATAGAATTATATTCTAAATAGTAATTAAAAATAATTTGGATTTTTGATTCAAATTCTAATAACAACTTATCATCTCCAAAAACCTTTATTTCATCTCCTCTGGTTATGATTTTTAACTTAGGGAAGCTAGATTTTATAAAATCTAAATTCTTGTTTCTTAATCCAAATAATTCTTTTGGATCTATATTTTTAATTTTAATTATTTTTTCGTTCAATAGAAATTTATGTTTATTGATTTTATAGAGATGATTTTATTAAATTTGTAATAAATGTACATAATTTTAAATCATATTTTTAAAAAAAAATATTAACAATTTATAAATGTCTATAGTAACGTTAACTACAGATTTTGGAATAAAAGATCACTTTATAGCTAATATTAAAGGGGCTATTTTGTCCGAACTACCTAAAGCTAACATTATAGATATCTCACATCAAATTTCTCCATTTAACATTTTAGAAGCTGCTTATATAATTCAAAACTCATACAGAAGTTTTCCTTTAGGCACAATTCACATAATTGGAGTTGACTCAGAACTAAACCCTGAAAACAAACATTTGGTTGTAAAATTTGAGGGTCAATATTTTATATGTGCAGATAATGGTATAATGAGTATGGCTTGTCTAAATATAGAGCCTGAAAAAATTGTTGAAATAAATATTCATGATAAATTAATTACAAATTTCAGTGTTTTAGATGTATTTGTCAAAGTTGCTTGCCATATCTCTAGAGGGGGTAAACTAGAAGTTATTGGTAAAAGCATTAGTAAAATTAAGTCCGTAAAAAATCTTACTCCTTTTATTAATGAGTCCAAAAATCAAATTATTGGTAACGTTATTTATATAGATAATTATGGAAATGTTATAACCAACATTACAAAATCATTTTTTAGAGAAATTTCAAAATCTAGAGAATTTGAGATTTCAGTCAGAAATTACAAGTTCAAAAAAATACATTCAAAATATAGTGATATTGTAAATTTTTCAATTGATCAAAGCAAAAGAAATAATGATGGTCAAGCATTAGCAATATTTAATTCAAGCTTAAATTTAGAGATTGCAATATATAAAAGTAACCCTGTAAATTTCGGAACAGCTGCTTCATTAATGGGACTTAATGTTTTAGATACAGTTACTATAAACTTCAAATAGTTATAAAAAAAACTGTTAATAAGTTTCTTTCCTTTATTTATATGTTTACAATATATTTGTAGGTATAAATCTAAATTTCCATATATGAAATTTATTGTCTCTAGTGTAGCACTTCTTAAGAAACTGCAAATTGTTGGTGGGGTTATTAATTCTTCGAACACAATCCCTGTTCTTGATCATTTTCTTTTTGAACTAGAAGATTCTAGTTTAACTATTACTGCAAGTGATCTTGAAACAACAATGAGCACCAATATTGATGTTGATAGTGAAAGTAAAGGTAAATTAGCAATACCATCTAAACTACTTTTAGATACTTTAAAAACATTTCCAGAGCAACCTCTAACATTTGTTGTTCTTGAAAATAACATAATTGAAATTAATTCCAATCACGGAAAGTATGCATTAGCATACTCTGATGGAGAGCAGTTTCCTAAAACAATTCAACTAGATAATCCATCATCAACAAAGCTCTCTAGCGATGTTTTACTTAGGGCAATCAACAATACATTATTTGCTGCTGGCAACGACGATTTAAGACCAGTTATGAGTGGTGTGTTTTTTCAATTATCTAACAATAATTTGACTTTTGTTGCAACTGATGCACATAAATTAGTCAAATATACAAGATCGGATTTTTCAGCTTCAGAAACGGCAGAGTTTATAATGCCTAAAAAGCCACTTAATCTACTTAAAACAATTCTTGGAGATAAAGAATATGAAGTTGAGGTTGAGTACAATAATTCAAATGCTAAATTTGTTTTACCTGAAACAATAATTATATGTAGATTAATTGATGGTAATTATCCCAATTATGAAGCTGTAATTCCTAAAGAAAATCCTAATGTATTAACAATTGACAGAGTCCAGTTTTTGAATTCTGTCAAAAGAGTCTCAATATTTTCTAATAAAACAACTCATCAAATAAGACTTAGAGCTGCTGGTGCTGAATTAAATATTTCTGCAGAAGACTTAGATTTTAGTAACAAAGCAGAGGAAAGATTAACATGTGATTATCAAGGTGATGATATCCAGATTGGATTTAACTCGAGATTTTTATTGGAAATGTTAAACAATCTTGAATCTTCTGAAATAAGGTTAGAAATGAGCCTACCTAATAGAGCAGGAATATTAAAACCAACTTCTGGAAATGCTGAGGGTGAAAGTATAACTATGTTAGTTATGCCAGTTATGCTCAATAGTTAGTTTTATTTTTTAAATACAACTAACCTGGCTTTATATCCAGTTGTAATTAACCATTTATTATTAGATAGGTTAACCCCATTTTCATCGAAAACACTAAGCTGTGCTGTATTAGGACTAGATTCACCTTCATTTAAAGCAACAAATTCAATATTATTATAACCTTCAATTAGATCAATATCTATAGTATAGTAACTACCAGTTAGGTTAATATTGGGATGTATAACTATATTGTTCAACAATAATTTAATTCTATCTCCATCGACATATTCATGATCTCTACACTTTACAATTATATATTTTGAATCAGTTTCTAATTCTCCTAAGTAATAATCCTTTCTAAATTTTGTTGAACTAGAATTACCTTCTTTAAATGTTTGCTTAATATCCCATGTGGGAGTTACCAAATCAGTCTGTTTTGTTATATCTAAATCAGGTTTTTTTAAGGCATTATTTAAATTGTAATTAAAAAAAGGAACAGCTAATTTATTAGTCAAACCCCTAACAAGTGGTACTTTAACAGGAAATGTATTTATAGGAATTTCATTGTCATCTAATGATTTAACAATTAATGTTTTTACAGAGCTATCTTGCTGAGAGGAAGACAAGTAATTTGTATAGATAAATAATAATAAAAAAAGTTTATATCTCATTAAACAAATAATAATTCTAAATTTGATAAAGATATTTAAAATTATCGTTTTGAAAATTTATATTAACAAATTTTTAATAGAGCTATAGATGGATATAAATTTAATATTGGGGTATCTAGGAGCTCTTTTTGTTGGGATAACTTTAGGCCTAATTGGAAGTGGTGGCTCTATTTTATCTCTTCCAATATTTGTGTATCTATTTGGTTTAAATCCTGTAATCGCATCTGCTTATTCGTTATTTACTGTTGGTCTTACTTCCCTAGCTGGGTCTATAAAAAATATAAAACTCAAACTTATTGATATAAATACTGTAGTATACTTTTCATTCTCAGCTGCAATTTCTGTTTATGTAACCAGGAAATATTTAATCAATTTAATTCCAGATGAAATCGTAACAATAGGAAGTTTATTAATTACTAAAGAAAAATTCTTAATGTTATTTTTCTCTGTTTTAATATATTTTGCTGGTATAGCTATGATTAAAAAAAGAATGAATAAAAGTCAAAGCCAAAGAAGAAAGTCAAAATATGATAAAGGTTTGATTCTTTTAGAGGGTACTTTAGTTGGATTTGTTACTGGACTAGTGGGCGCTGGAGGTGGTTTTATTATAATTCCTGTATTAGTTCTTTTCAGTAAACTTAATATGAAAAATGCTATTGCAACCTCATTAGTAATTATTTCTGTTAAATCTTTAATTGGGTTCATTGGAGACATTGAAAACCATTTAATAGATTGGGTCTTTTTATTGAAATTCTCATTGATTTCTATAATTGGAATTTACTTAGGACAAGCTATTGGCTTGAAAATTGATGGAAGTAAGCTCAAAAAAGGTTTTGGATACTTTATAATTATTGTAGCGAGCTGTGTAATTATTTTGGAAATATATCAGTAACTAAAAATTCCATAAATAACCAAATACTAGGTTGTATTGAATGTAAAAAAAGTTTTGACTAGCAGTATCAGATTTATTAGTTGTAGTCCTTATTGATGGCAAAGATGTAAATCCACCTTTAAATTCTGTTTGAATAAAGAAATTCTTAAACAAACTGACATTTAAACCTGTTAGAGCATGAACACCATAACCTGACAAGTAAAAATTATCGTTTCGATCATTTGTAAGTAATTTAGCATTCGTTTTAGGTAACATAAAGCCAAGTCCCAGTCCAGTAATAGAAGAAAACTTTATATTGTTTTGTTCTAAAAACATATTATGTTTTCGTATTTCAAAATTTATATAATTTAATCCATCACTGTGTTCGAATTGTAAAAAACCATCACTTATAGGAAGTAGAGTATTATCATATACACCATCGTATACAGTGCCAGAGTTTTCAATAAATCCTGAAATTCTGGATAGCTGGTCTTGCTGCATAACATATTTCATATGATCTATACCAAAAGATATATCTATATTTTCTTTTATAAAATAACCAACTCTAAAATTATATTGTGGTATGGTCATTGAAGATGGATTCAAATATTTGTCGAGTGTAAATGCAGTTTGCCTATCTTGAGCGGAAACATTATGAATTGTAAAATCATAATTATCTCCTTTGAAATGAATATCAGACTTTGAATACCATGACCAATTCCAACCCCAATATGAATAAATATCTCCTTTATTATAGTTGACTGTATTTTGAGCTGAAGAATTTGTGAAAAATGTAAGTGATAAACATAAAAAAAGAAGTCTAATTGACGATATATTCATTATGAATTGTTAAAATTCTCGGCAAATATAACGTTTAGTTAATATATATCAATAGAAACAAAAGTATGTTTACAAAAAACAAAAATTATGAGAAAATTATTAGTATTATTTGCATTAATATTATCAAGTTGTAATCCACTAAAAGACATTTCTACAGATGGACTGACTTACGATGGTACAAACGTCTTTTATAAAGGTGAATTGTGTGCAACATATTCTGCAATTGAGATTGCATTAGACAACAACAAAGTTGTTAGAGAGGTTACTTATTTGATTACAGAGCCAAGGTTTAATGCCCAAGCTTTATCAATAATAAAACTAATTAATGAAAAAAATCCTAGCTTAGAAGTAGAGGTTGAATTAAAGGAGGAAAGATAATTTCATTTAAAATTTTGTATATTGATGATAATCAATTAATTAAAATATTATGAAAAAATTAAAAACAATTTTTACAATTTTATTATTTGCTACTATTATATATTCCTGTAATAATTCTACAGGTATTGTAGTAAGTGATGAAGAAAAAGCAAAGTTTCAAGCTCAAATTGAAACTTTCAAAACATTTACAGATGGATTCTTAAATGAAGATATTGACCTTTTAATGAGTGTAATGGCTGATTCTGTGCAATGGAGTCCTCCTAATTATAATGGAAATCAACTTATAGACTCTGATGGCTTACGTGCTGCTGGAATAAGTTATTTTGAAGGTTTTGATGGAATAACTTTCAACGAAGGTGATGGTTTGGTAGGATCTGACAATGGATTTTGGTCTGGCTCACTTTATTCTGCAGGGGAAACTAACACTGACCCAAGCGTAATGAGAGTTTATGGAACATGGTCAATGACTCATACAGAAACAGGTGCTCCAGTTTCCAATAAATGGTATGGCGTTTTAACGTTTAACGAAGATGGCAAAATTGCTGTTTTTTCTGATTGGATGGATGTAAATGGTATGCAAGTACAAGTAAATAATTATGTAGAATCTAATAAACAATAGCTATGAGAAATTTTATATCAATAATTTTATTTACTGCATTATTATTTAGTTGTAATAACACAGCAGTAAACAATCTAGTCGATTCTGTGACTCCTGAACCTGAAATAGTAACTGTTGAAGTACAACCTTCAACTGGTGAACCTGACGGCCCTCATACGTCTGTAGAATGGAGAGTTTGGGCGTATAGTACAGCTGCTCCATCATTTATTGCTGAAAATTGTTCTGTAATGGCAATGGACGGTACAATGCTTAGAGTAGGTACTAATGGATGGACTGCGATGGCTGCCAATCCTAGAGGAATGTCTGATCCTGAAAATGGATGGAAAGATGCTCATGAAGCAATGCCTATGGTTGGCGATGGTCCAGCAATGCAATGGGCAATGGCTTACATGGGTGGAAAAACACCAAAAATGGATACAGATGGATGGGCATGGATGTTACATGGAGATATGGGTGAAGATAATACTAAACACCTTGTTTTTAACAAAGAAGATTCTGCTGAAGGTCAATGGATCGAATCTGGAGCGCATTTAATGTTATTTCCAAAAGATCCCGCATCATTAGATGGACAAACTACCGATTTCAATTCTGGAGCTCCTTACGTAATGTTTAAGGGTACTGGATATGATCATTTAATGATTCCTGTAGAAGGATATTATGATTATCAAGATCCAAAGTAAACAAACTTAATCTTTAGATAAAAAAAACCCGTAAATAATACGGGTTTTTTTATTTCAAAAATTTAAAAAATAAGTTTAATTGAGTTTAATAATTTTATTAAAATCATTAATGTCTGTAGCTCCTTCTGTATTAAATAATAATACATTAGATGAAGAATTTAAATTAATATGTTTTCTGAGTCTATCAAAAGTTGAATCTGAAATAACTTTCAGTAATCCAGCTAAACCAGCTGCACCAGATTCACCCGAAATGATTCTAACATCATTATCCTTGGGATAATAATATTTATTCATTGCCTTTGTCACATAATCATCACTAATTATAATCGATGCATCACATCCATTTTTTATTATATCCCATCCGTTTTTAGAGGGAATTCCACAGTTTAAGCCAGCCATTATAGTTTTATAATTACCATTTGGTGAAGATCTGTAACCTAAATTAAATGACTCAAAAATCCCCGCAGATTCTATAGGTTCAACAAATACAATTTTAGGTTTATCAGCTTTATATTTATTAAGAAAGTACCACACGCATGATGCTGGCCAACTTCCAACTCCACATTGTAAAAATATTATATCAATTTTACTATTATAATTTAATTCCATTTGATTTTCTAATTCATGAAAATGGGTTAAATACCCAGACATTATTAGAGATGGAATTTCTTCATAATTTTCCCAAGAAGTATCTTGAATTAAGGTCCAATTATTTTCTAAACTCATTTTTTTAGCATAATCACAAGTCTTTTCATAATTCATTTTTAGCTTATAAACTTCTGCACCTTCTTTAGAAATAGCATTCATTCGTAAATTTGTAGTATTCTCTGGTACATAAACAATACATTTCTTATTCTCTTTTCTTGCAGACCAAGCTACTGCCCTACCATGATTACCATCAGTTGCAGTACAAAAAGTAGTAATATTAGATTCATGATTTAAAAGGTGATTAACTGCATAGGAAGCGCCAAGTACTTTAAAAGCATTCAGACCAAACCTTTCACTTTCATCTTTAACAAAAAGATTGTTAATTTTTAACTCTTTTGCAAGAGACTTTAAACTAACTAAAGGCGGGCAATTATAATCCTCCAAATTAGTATGAAATTTCATCGAACTACTATTTGCCAGGATTTCAGTAGAAATAGTAGGTATTATTTTGTTATTAGGGTGATTTAAAAAAAAGTCTTTCAAAATTTAAATAATATTTAAGTACAGAAATACATAAAATTAAAAAAAAATTCTATGTATTAATAACTTCGTTTAGTTAACATAAATAAAGACTACAAATTATCTTCTTGATCCTCTCCTAGGAAATCCTTTATTTGGGTTTCTTGACCTATGCTTTACTCTAGATCTTTGTGTTTTTGCAGCTGGAACATAATTTGGATCAGGTTCGAATCCTTCCACTGTACTTATTTGAATCCTATTGCCTATGAGCTTTTCAATATCCCTTAAATAGTTTTTTTCCTCAACAGAGACTAATGACAAGGCTTCTCCTTTTGCTCCTGCTCTACCCGTTCTCCCTATTCTGTGAACATAATCTTCAGGAATATTTGGGAGTTCAAAATTAATTACATGAGGGAGTAATGGAATATCTAAACCTCTAGCTGCTATATCAGTAGCTACTAAAACTTCAACTGCACCACTTTTAAAACCAGAAAGAGCTTTTGTTCTTGCACTTTGACTTTTATTTCCATGAATTGCAGCTGCTTTTATATTAGATTTAATCATTTTCTTACATAAATTATTAGCTCCATGTTTAGTTCTTGTAAATACTAGTACTTGAAACCAGCCTCCTTCTAAAATCAACTTTATAATTAAAGAAGCTTTCTTATTTTTATCAACTCTGTAAGCTTTTTGAACAATTGCCTCCACTGTTGTATTTTCAGGTGTTGCTTCAACTATCTCAGGATTATTTAATATTTCTCTAGCTAAAAATTTAATTTCTTTAGAAAAAGTTGCTGAAAATAATAGATTTTGCCTTTGTCTTGGAATAATACTCATTATTTTATCTAAATCTCTTTTAAAACCCATATCTAACATTCTATCAGCTTCGTCCAAAACTAAAATGTTTACACTTGAAAGAAACAATACTTTTTGATTCACTAAATCTAGTAATCTGCCCGGTGTTGCAATTAACACATCTACACCTTGGCGAAGTGTAGCTACTTGAGGTCTTTGATTAACACCTCCAAATATAACCGTAGAGCGTATATTAAGATGTGTACTGTATTCTAACACATTTTCATAAATCTGTGCAGCTAACTCTCTTGTTGGGGTTAAAATCAATGCTCTAATATTTCTTTTTCCATTTGACGGATTAG
Source organism: Flavobacteriales bacterium (assembly GCA_004213995.1). Classification (GTDB taxonomy): domain Bacteria; phylum Bacteroidota; class Bacteroidia; order Flavobacteriales; family Flavobacteriaceae; genus SGZJ01. The sequence goes on from SGZJ01000003.1 coordinate 96,466, forward strand.
AGGATAACCTTTGTAATAATGGAAGTGTAAAACCTGCTGTTTTACCTGTACCTGTTTGAGCAGATGCTAAAACATCTTTTCCTTTTAAGATTAAAGGAATTGCTTTTTCTTGAATTGGTGATGGCACATCATAACCTTTTTCTTTTACTGCTTTTAATAAAGAAGGTATAAGACCTAAATTGTCAAAATTCATATATGTGTTTATTTAAACTAGTGCAAAGATACAATATCATATATGGTAATATGAATTAATCAAAGTTAATGGGTTACATAAATAAATTTAAAATTATTAATGAGTTTTTGTTTACTTTTAATTAGTTACAAAAAAAGATATTAATTGGAAGCATTTGTTGAATGGGGTTATTTAGGACTATTTATCGCTAGTTTTTTAGGTGCGACAATTATTCCTTTCAGCTCAGAACTGGTATTTAGTCTTTTGATTATTAAAGGTTATGACTTCAATTTGAGTCTTTTAGTTGCAACAACTGGAAATTGGTTAGGTGGGTTAAGTAGTTATTTCTTAGGCAGACTAGGCAAATGGAGTACTTTAGAAAAATATTTTAGACTCAAAAAAGAAAAAATAGTTAAGTTTAAAACCAATATTGATAAATGGGGTAGTTTGTTAGCCTTTTTTTGTTGGCTTCCAATAGTTGGAGATCCAATTGCAGTAGGTTTAGGATTTTTTAGAACAAATTATGTCCTTGTAGCAATATGGATGTTTATAGGAAAACTTATTAGGTATATTGTGTGGGCATTTATTACTTATTGGGGAGTATCAATTTTCTAAACACAAATTAATCTAAAAGACTAAATAGCTCCTCGGAAGATAAAATTGTAGCAAATTCTTCACTTAAATTTGCCAAAGAAGTATTGTAAATAATTTCACAATCTATCATTTTACCATTTAATCCCAAAGTATTGTATGCTGCTGTAGCATCAGAAATTAAATAGGTTTGATATCCTAAGTTTCCTGACATTCTAACTGTTGAAGAAATACAATGATTTGTTGTCATTCCAACAAATACTAATGAGTTCACATTTAAATCGTTTAAAATACTACTGAGGTTAGTACCAATAAAACCACTATTAACATTTTTTGTAAGTACAGTTTCAGATTTTAAAGGGATAACATAATCATTAAATAAAAAACCAGGCTTGGACTCATGAAGCTTAGAGTTTGGATTAGTTGAACTATGTCTTATATGTATAACTGGGAGATTAAGATCCCTCCATTTATTTAATATAATTCCACATACTTTCTCTGCATTTATATTGTTTCTTTTTAAACCAGGGTAATCCTTTTCTAAAAAGGCCTTTTGAACATCGACGAGAATTAATGCTGTACTTTTAATAAAATTTTTCATTATTGAAAATTAAAACAAAAATTTTATTTAATTACAAGAATTAATTAATAATAAGAACATATTTTAATTTAATTACATACTATAAACTAACTTAAAGTGACTACTAGGAATATCTCTAACTTTATCTGCTAAATTTTTCATCTGTAAGTAAGAGTTTTTTAAGTTTTGATCTGGTGCTATATAATTGAAGTTCTTGTGTCTCCAAAAAGCAACTCCAGCAGCAGCATAAACAATAAATGGCTGAAGAGCTTGTTTTTCAGCATTAATAAGTTTAGTGACAGCGGTATATCCTTTTAATATTAATGATGCTCTTAAAAAGTCAATAGTATCATCTTTACTG
>SGZJ01000030.1 GCA_004213995.1 Flavobacteriales bacterium
CAAAAAACAAGATACTCTGAAAACTAAAATCAGTAAGGTTTTGATTATAATACAGTAAAACTGGGAGCCCTATTATACTAAGTATAAGCCCAATAAAATGAGTAAGAGTATTCCAAAACTCTTCTTCTTTAGTTTGCTCCATTAATTAGCCTTTATGAGAGCCATCACAAAATGGTAATTTTTTTGATTTGGTACATCCACATAAAGTAAATCTATTTCCATGTTCAATTTTATTACCATCTAAATCAGTTAAATCAATTAGACCCTCAACAACTATTTGTCCTTTGTCTTTTCTGTAAATACGTGGTATTTTTTTTTCCATTATAGGTTAGATGTGTATTCCATTAAATATGTACATATCATTGCCCCATAAGTCCCAACGACATAACCAAATACAGCTAACAGAACTCCGACTGTAGCCAATGATGGATGAAAAGCAGCGGCGACTACTGGAGCAGATGCTGCGCCACCAACATTTGCTTGACTTCCCACTGCAAGAAAGAAGTAAGGGGCTCTAATTAATTTAGCAGTTAATATTAATAATATAGCATGAATGGCCATCCATATGAGACCTATCAAAATTAATTTTGGCTCATCAAGAATTGAGCCTAAATCCATTTTCATCCCAATTGTAGCAACGAGTATATATATAAAAACACTTCCAATTTTACTGGCTCCAATTCCTTCATAATTTCTTGCTTTTGTAAAAGATAGGCCAATGCCTACAAATGTTGCGATACTAATCATCCAAAAGAATTTAGACCCAAAAGATGAGAGACCTGAGGATTTATCGGCCACAGAATCAAAGTTATTAATTAAAAAGTTTGATATAATTTCTGCACCAAAATGAGATAGTCCAACTGTTCCAAAACCTATAGATAGTAATATCATATAATCAGTTAATGATGGATTCCTTTGGTTACTATTAGTGAATGATATCACTTTTTCTTTTAATTTTTCAATCGCTGATGTATCGGCTTTCAGCCATTTGTTAATAGCGTCTTTTTTACCAATTCCAAGTAGTATAATAGCCATCCAAATATTAGCTACAACAATATCAACTAGGACCATCCCTCCGTATTTTTGGGGATTATACTCAAATATTTCTAACATAGCTGCCTGATTAGCACCACCACCTATCCAACTACCAGCTAAAGTTGATAAACCTCTCCAAATAGCATCAGGTCCTGCTCCGTTAAATAATTCCGGAAAGAAACCTGACAAGATTAATATAGCCAAGGGCCCACCAATAACTATTCCTATTGTTCCAGTAAAAAACATTATTAATGCCTTGTAGCCAAGATTGTAAATTGCCTTTAAATCAATGCTTAACGTCATAAGTACTAATGAAGCTGGAAGTAAGTACCTGCTTGCAATGTAATAGGTTTGAGATTCCTCAGATGAAATAATACCCAATGAATTAAAGATTGCAGGAATGAAATAGCACATTAGTAATCCAGGGATAACCTTATAGAATTTATACCAAAACCCACTTTTTTTTGATTCGGTAAAAAAAACAAAACCAAGAGAAATCATTAAAATTCCAAAAACAATAGCATCATTTGTAAAAGGCATAAACTATGAATTAAATTTTCAATGAATATAGTAAAAACAATATATTTGTACCATTATTTACTTGATGAAAAAAATAATAATTTTATTAATATTTACAGCGTATTGTGGAATTAATGCACAATCTATAACTGTTCAAGTTAAAGATTCCCTTACTTTATCTCCAATACCTTTTTCAACAGTTTCTTTTTCAAATAATAAAGGTTTAATTTCTGACGAAAATGGAATCTTTCAATTAATCACATCAGAATTAATTAATCAAGATTCTTTATTTGTTTCATCCATGGGTTATGAAAAAGGATCCTATCCATTATTAAAATTTAAAGACAGTATTATATATTTAAGTCCAAAGCCTGTAGTTTTAAAGGATGTTATTTTAACTAATAAAAGACTTAGTTCTATTGAAATAGTTCAAGAGGTATATAAAAACATTGATAAAAATTATGAAAAGGGTCTTACTAAAAATAAAATATTTTTAAGCAAGAGATCTATCTCTAAAACGAAAAGATTTAACACTAGTAAATTTAAATCATCTATAAAAGAAATAAATAGATCATTACTAGACAGTATTTCAAATAATCTTTCGAAAGAGAATAAAAATGCCTTAGAAACTTTGTGTTACCAATTCGGAAACATAGAGCAAGACAAGCAAAAGATTAGTTTAATTAAGGCAAGAGAAACATATAACAAAGAGGATGAAATACTAGAATCTTTAAATACAAAGCTTGAGTTGTATTTAAAAGAAAACATTAAGTCTGATTCTTATTTTAAAATTAAATCTGGACTTTTTGGAGGTGATCTTGAAATTGATGGTTTACATGATGTTGATAGTACAGATTTAGAAGTTATAAGTAAAAAAAAGGAAGAGGATTTAAAAAGAAAAAAGAACTTTGCAGGTAATCAAAGAAATACTATTAATAATTTTTATTCTACTCTTTTTTTTAATGAAGATTCTGATTTTAATTTTATTTTAAAACCAAATAAATATACTTTCTCTGAACCTGAACTTAATTTTATTGGAGAGGATTTGATTTATGTAATAGTTTGCACACCCAAAGGAAGTTCAAAGTATAAAGGAACTTTATATATAAATTCTGAGGATTTTGCACTAATAAGACTAGATTTTGAAAACACTAAATCTTTATTTAAATTTAAATTGCTTGGAGTTGCTTTTAATCAATATTTAAGAACAGGAAAATTACTGTTATCAAAATTTGATAATGAAAAATATAATTTGTCTTATGCTCAAATTACATCCAATCAAATTTTTTCAATTGATAGACCAATTAGGCTTATAGAAAAAAATAAAAATGTTAAAGGTCGTCGTAAGCAAAATGAAATCTCTTTTAAAATAGATATGGCCTTTGATCAAGAAAATAAAACTGAAATTCAAGTATTTGAATCTTCAAAAATCAGTGCTGATGAATTTGAAACAATTGAAGAGACAAACAAGATTCTCCCGGATTTTTTAGATGAATTCACATCAAATTTTTGGGAGGAATTCTAATTAATAATCAAATAGTTATTACTCCACCGTAACAGATTTTGCAAGATTTCTTGGTTGATCTACATTTTTTCCAAGTTTTACAGCTATATGGTATGATAATAGTTGTAGTGGAATAGTAGTGATTAAAGGAGTTAATGATTCAATTGTTTCAGGAACCTCAATATAGTAGTCAGCAATTTCTTTAACATCTTTATCTCCTTCAGTTATAATTGCAATAATTTTACCTTTTCTAGACTGAATTTCTCTAATATTACTTACTACTTTATCATAATGGCCCTTAGCGGTAGCTATTACAATAGTCGGCATATTTTCATCGATTAAAGCGATAGGTCCATGTTTCATTTCAGCTGCTGGATAACCTTCAGCATGTATGTAAGAAATTTCTTTAAGTTTTAAAGCTCCTTCTAAAGCTACTGGGAAATTAAATCCTCTTCCAAGATAGAGGCAGTTTGAGGAGTCTTTAATTTGCTCTGCTATTTCTTCAACTTTAGAATTATAATTTAATGCTTTTTCAATTTTTTCAGGAATAAGCTTTAATTCTGCTAGATAATTATTAAATAGAGTTGATGAAATAATTCCCTTTTCTTTACCAATTTTTAATGCCATTAGGTATAATACGGAAATTTGTGTGGTAAAGGCCTTTGTTGAGGCTACACCAATTTCAGGCCCCGCATGAGTATAAGTTCCAGAGTGCGATTCCCTGGTTATTGATGATCCAACAACATTACAAATACCAAATACGAATGCTCCTTTTTCCTTTGCTAATTTCATTGCTGCCAAAGTATCAGCTGTTTCACCAGATTGAGAAATAGCAATTACAATATCATTAGTATTAATTATTGGATCTCTATATCTGAACTCTGAAGCATATTCTACCTCAACAGAAATTCTAGATATTTTTTCAAATATATATTCTCCTACCAATCCTGCATGCCAAGAAGTACCGCAACCAATAATGGTTATTTTATTGGCAGATGTAAATTTCTTTAAATTATTGTCAATTCCAGAAAGCTTAATTATTCCTTTGTTTAATTTTAATCTTCCTCTAAGTGTATCAATTATTGCCTTTGGTTGTTCGTGAATTTCTTTAAGCATAAAATGATCATATCCACCTTTTTCAATCTCAGAAAGTTCTAATTCTAAAGTTTCAATAGTTGGAGAGATAATAGAATCACCGGCAATTTCATAAAATTTTGTTTCTTTATGATTTCTTAATACACCAACCTGACCTTCTTCAAGATAAATGACTTTTCTAGTGAAGTCTAAAAAAGGTGTAACATCACTACCAATAAACATTTCACCTTCTCCAATTCCAATAGCTAAAGGACTTCCAAGTCTAGCAACAACAATTTCATCTGGCTTCTTTTTATCAAAGACCGCAATTGCGTAGGCACCAACTACTTGAGATAATGCAAGTTGGACAGCTTTACCTAGTTTTACATTTTCAGTTACTTGAACATACTCAATTAAATTTACAAGCACTTCTGTATCTGTTTCAGATTTAAACTTGTAACCTTTAGAAATCAATTCATTTTTTATTGTAGCATAATTTTCAATTATACCATTATGAACAATTACAAGGGATCCATTATTTGACATCAGTGGATGTGCATTCGTATCATTTGGCTCACCATGAGTTGCCCATCTTGTGTGACCTATTCCAATAGTTGCTTTAAGTGGAATTCTTTTTTTTGCTTTTTTAACTAATTTTTCAACTTTCCCTTTAGTTTTACAAACATTTAATTCAGAATTATATAATGCTATACCTGAACTGTCATATCCTCTATACTCAAGTCTTCTTAATCCATTAATTACAATTTCGTAAGCATTTTTGTCCCCAATGTACCCAACTATTCCACACATATTTTACAAATATATTCTTATTAAGTTTTTTGATTTAATTAATTTAAAGAAATTACAATTTCTAATATTATTCATTGGGGTCAGTATAATATATTTTGATTCTAGGTCTTTTATCTAAGTCTTCAGATTGACTTCCATGCAGTACAGTTCCTTTTGGGGTTAAAATTGCACCAGAGGGAAAATCACGTTCTTCTTCGCCACTATTTAAAATAGAAAAGTTATCTATTGAGCCTACATTTGAAGTAACAACTAGCGCGAGTTTTGCATTCGTTGAATCTCTTAAAATTAAATTATTAAGATGTTCTGTTATTCTAATTTTGTATTTAACACCCTCCCCAGTAATTGAATCTCCATCTCTAGTTAGTGGCTCTAAATGATTAATTTTAGCATTTATTGTTGTAGAACTTACTGACTGATCAAGAAAATAATCAATAAGCGCAGTGTTTTGTTCAAAATTATACAAGTAAATTCTATCAGGTTCAGATCCAATGTCTTGCGTCTGATCGACAAAAAACTCTATATAAGCCTCATTGATAATCTTATTGGCTATTTCATTTTCCTCATCATAGAACGAATTTTTGAAATGGTCAAATGCATTTACCATCACTCCATTATTGTCTTCGATATCTCCACTAAATAAATCTACAGTTGACATGTATCCTTCACCACCTTTGAGGTAAATTCTTTCATCTCCTTCAACAGTATTCGAGTTTGAAACATCTACTTGAAAATTATTTTCATATATATTTACTAAATTATCAGTAAAGTTTAGTACATATTCATTTTGACTTGTAATAGTTTCTGTTGAAGTACCACCAGAATCAGTATCACTGTCAGTACTAGTTTCAGAGGTATAATGTATTGTAAGTTTAGTGTTTGATGAAGCAAAATTTAATAACATCATTGATCCTTCTGAGTTAACTCCATCAGCCTTGATGTAAAGACCTCTAAAAAATTCTTTAAATGTATTAGGGTTTATCAGTTCAGGGTTGCCTTCGTTTTCAAAAAATAAACTTTCCCAAAAATTGTCATTTGGGTTATTTAATTTCAATCTAACTGCTGGAGCTATACTACTTGCTACATAACTTTCTCCAAGAGAATCCAGTAAGGTTAGATCTATTCTTTCAGAACTTGGAATAAAATCATCTGATCCATCTCCTAGTATGCCGGATTCATATAGTAATTCTGCTTCAATTTCTGATTGATTTATAGTTTCAGAATTAGATAATGCGCCATTAGAATAATAGTTTTGAGAATCACTAAAATCTCCACTCGGGTTAAAATCTCTCAAATAAAAATTACTTTTATAGACATAAAGCTTAGTTGCTGTATTCCCATACACTGAATCAATTTCATAACTTATATTTCCATCATCATCAGTATCAACTCCTCTACTGTAATACGGAATAGTTAGAACAACTGAATCTAAAACTACATTTTCACCAAAGGAAGGACTAAACTCTGCAGGAACAATTTGTCCCAAAAAACTCGCCTTACTTTCCCCATAAAAAGGATTGTTATTATAACCCAACATAAATGAGGGTAAATTATTAGATTTGACCGGATTTAATCTTAGGTTTGAAGCAACTATTGGATAGTCAATAGAGGAAGTGTTAAAATTTATTGCATTTTCAGCACTTATAACATCAGAATCTATACTAGTAAACTCTTTATCACATGAATATATAAGAATGATAAAGAAAATGGATAATAATTTAATATTTTTCATTTATTGATTTAAAACTTCGTTTTTATAAAATTCTGTATATGTTTCAGAAAAGGTTTCTCGTGTTTGATAATTTAAGACAGGTTTTTTAGACGAATCTAAATGATTTTTAACTTCTGCTGGAATTTCTTGAGAACCTAAAATTATAGCATCAGAAAAGTCAATAGCATTTTTCATTAAATTATTGTATGATGGGTCTTTTAGCCCTTTAATTAGTTCTTCGTTTATTTCATCAAATAAAATTTTGTCAACTAATTTTTTATTTAAACTCTCATCAAATGATTTATCATATACTGAAGTAACTATTTTGCTATTTTCAAAAACAGGCTCATCTTTATAGTAGGTTTTAAGGTACAGCGGAAAGAGAGAAGCCATCCACCCGTGAACATGGATTATATCAGGTGACCAGTTTAATTTTTTAACTGTTTCAATAACACCTTTTGCAAAAAAGATTGCTCTTTCGTCATTATCATCATGAAGCTTGCCATTCTCGTCAGCAAAAGTAGATTTTCTCTTAAAATACTCTTCATTATCTATAAAATAAACTTGTATTCTTTCTTTTGGAATTGAAGCAACCTTAATAATTAAAGGCATATCTAAATCATCAATAACCAAATTAATTCCCGACAATCTAATAACTTCGTGTAACTGGTGTCTTCTTTCATTAATATTACCGTACCTAGGCATAAATATTCTAATCTGGCCACCTTGTTTGTTTATCATTTTAGGAATTTCAAAAGACATTGATGAAATTTCATTTTCAGGAAGATAAGGGACAACTTCTGATGACACGTATAATATTTTTTTCTCTTTCATTTCCATGTATTAAAATTATTAACTGCAAAAAGTAGCAAAATTACAAAAATTATGCAGATTAATTGTAATATATTAAATTTGCGTGCTGTTAAAGTTTTATTAAAATGAAGATATTTCATAACAAATTAGAGCTAATTGAGCACTTAAATCAACTAAGAAAATTAGGCTTAAGCATTGGTTTTGTTCCTACCATGGGAGCTTTACATAAAGGTCATTTGTCATTATTAAAGAAATCATCCTCAAATAATAAAGTGTCAGTTGTGAGTATTTTTATTAATCCCACTCAGTTTAATAGTTCCTCGGATTTATCTACCTATCCAAATAACTTAAAAGAAGATTGTAGTTTGTTAAAAAACATTTCTGAAGAAATTTTAGTTTTTGCTCCTAACTCAAAAGAAATATATGGAAATAAAATGTATGTGAAATCATATGATTTCAAAGGACTTGATAAATTTATGGAGGGTGAATTTAGAAACAATCATTTCCAGGGCGTTGCAACAGTTGTTGAACTTTTATTAGATATTGTAAAGCCTGATAGAGCATATTTTGGAGAAAAAGATTTTCAACAACTACAGATAATTAAAAGTTTAAAAACCAATATTAAGATTATTGGCTGTGAAACCCAAAGAGAAAAGAGTGGCTTAGCCTTGAGTTCGCGAAACAATAAACTTTCTTTAAAATCTAAAAAAGTGGCTTCTAATATCTTTAAGAGTCTGACTTTTTTAAAATCCAACATTTCAAATTACAATATTAAAGATTTAACAAATGCAGTTAGCGATAACATCAATTCTTTTGATCAAATGAATTTAGAATATTTAATTATCGCTGATGAAGATAAATTAGTTCCCACTGATTCTATAAATTTTAAAAAAAAATATAGAGCTTTTATCTCTGTTTTTGTTGACGGAATCAGATTAATTGATAATATTGCACTTAATTAAATTTTAGATGAAAATTCAAATTTTAAAATCGAAAATTCACAGAGTTAAAGTAACAGGAGCTGACTTAAATTATATCGGCAGTATTACCGTTGACGAAGATTTGATGGATGCTGCTAATATAATTGAAGGAGAAAAAATTCAAATAGTTAATAATAATAACGGAGAGAGATTTGACACTTACGTTATTCCAGGTAAAAGAAACTCTGGAGAAATAACCGTCAATGGAGCTGCTGCTAGAAAGGTTCAGGTTGACGATATTCTTATTTTAATTACATATGCTTTTATGTCTTTGAAGAAAGCAAAATCTTTTAACCCTGCTATTGTATTTCCTGATGAAAAAACTAATTTATTAAAATAGCTTTTTGAATAAAATAATAATAAAGTCCATAAAAATTATTTTACCCATTTCAATTGGGTTAATTCTTGTAGTTTATTCATTTTCAAAAATCTCTATTAATCAAATTCTTTTTTATCTGCAAAAATCTAATCCTTATTGGATTTTACTTGGTATTTTTTTTGGGACTTTAAGTCATATTTCAAGATCTTATCGATGGAATTATTTGCTAAACCCATTAGGCTACAAGATTACTTTTTTAAATAGCTTTTTTGCTGTATTTGCTGCTTACTTAATTAATTTTACAGTTCCACGAGCTGGGGATGTAGCAAGAGCAACTATAATTTCTAAATATGAAAACATTCCTTTTGACAAAACCCTTGGAACGGTTATAGCGGAAAGAATTGCAGATTTGATTTGCGCTTTTTCAATCATATGTTTGGCAGTTTTTTTAAAAAAAGAATTTATAATAAATTTAATTTCAGAAAAATTTAATTCAATGAGTATATTTTCATTGTTTTTTGTTTCAAGTGTAATTATTTTACTCATTATTGGATTAAATTATTTTTTCCCCTCCTTAATAATTAAGATCAAAGTGTTTTTAAAAGGGATCTTTGATGGGGTCTTAACAATAACTAAAATGAAAAATAGAGGGGCATTTATTTTTCATACTATTTTTATTTGGTTAATGTATGTACTTATGTTTTATGTTACATCTTTATCTATGCAAGAAATTAGTGATATATCTTTTGCTCCAATTTTAATAGGTTTCATACTTGGAATGTTTTCAATAGGAGCAACCAACGGAGGAATTGGAACATACCCTGAAGCTATTGTAATTGCATTTTCTATTTTTAGTATCGCTGAAGATCCAAGTCGTGCTTTTGGTTGGATTATGTGGTCTTCTCAAACATTAATGATTATTATTTTTGGAGGAATCTCACTTTTATTACTTCCTGTTTATAACAATCACAGAAATAAGTCAATTACCAATTAATTTTTTACATATTTTACTACCTTCACATTGATAAAAAAGATTAACAATATATATGCTTAAAATTAAGTTCTTAATTCTGTATTTTTTTATAAATATCTCTTTTTCTCAAACTATTTATAATAGTTTTGAATCTGAATTTTTGAAAGAGTCTCGTGAGTTGAAAATTCAATTACCTAGAAACTATGATGATAATACTAAAAAAGACTACCCTCTATTTATTGTATTAGATGGCGATTATATGTTTGAGGCTGTTTCAGGCAGTGTTGATTATCTATCATATTGGGGAGATATTCCTGAGTCTATAATAGTTGGAGTTAATCAAATTGGTTCAAGATATGATGACTGCAGTGTTTTAGATAATATCGACTTTATTCCTATCTCTTCAAGTGCAAATTTCTTCGATTTTATTTCTCAAGAGTTGATTCCTTTTTTTGATAAAAACTATCGAACTACCAAATTTAAAGTAGCAGTCGGACACGAGGCTACTGCAAATTATATTAATTATTTTTTGTTAAACAATAAAACTTCAATTTCAGGTTTTATAGCTATTAGTCCAAAGTTTTCATACAATATGGAGAATTATATAATCAAAAGATTTGATAAAATTAAAAGTAATATTTTCTATTATTTAGTCAGCTCTAACACAGACTTTAAGTCAATAAACGAGAGGACAAAAATGTTGTCTGAAAATCTTTTGACTTTAAATAATGATTTAGTATCATTTAAATATAAAGAGTATGAAGACCTGACTCATTATAACTTACCCATACATTCAATTTCAGAAGGTATTGAACATGTATTTGCTACTTATTCAGCCATTAATTCTATAGAATATGACTCATTTTTAAGTAAAATTCAAACCTCTCCTGTCAAATATTTGATTGATAAATATGAGAATATTTATAATTATTATGGAGTAAATAAGGATATTCTAATTAATGATTTTAGAGCTGTTGAAAAATACATTGAAGAAAGTGAGCAGTATAAATACTTCAAAGATCTTTCAAAATTAGCTATTGATAAATACCCAAAAACAATTTTAGGAAGCTATTTTATGGGCCTCTATCATGAAAGGAATGGAGATATTAGAAAAGCAATGCATATATATAGATCTGCATACACTCTACAGGATGTCGAAGGAATTACAAAAGATGAGTTGTTAGAAAAGGCAGATTTAATTAA
>SGZJ01000031.1 GCA_004213995.1 Flavobacteriales bacterium
CAAGACGTTACTGACACTACAGTCACTGCTCAATTTAAGGCAGTTGAAAATACCTTACCTAGCTTTTTGAAAATAAACTCTCCTGTATATTTTTTAGCTTGGACTACTACTCCTTGGACTCTACCAAGTAATACAGCCTTAACAGTTGGCTCCAAGATTGAATATGTGCTTGTAAAATCTTATAATCAATATACTTTTGAATCCACAAATGTAATATTGGCTAAAGCTTTGGTGGCAAAACAATTTAATGGTAAATACTTTGAAGTTAATAATTCAGACGATTTAGAACATTTTAAAAATGAAGATAAAAAAATCCCTTATTTCATTTGTAGTTCATTTAAAGGAAAAGATTTAATTAATATTAAATATGAACAACTTTTAAATTATGCATTGCCATATGATAATCCAGAGAATGCATTTAGAGTTATTGTGGGCGACTTTGTTACAACTGAAGACGGAACTGGTATAGTTCATACGGCACCTACTTTTGGAGCTGATGATGCTTTGGTGGCAAAACAAGCTAGCCCTGAAATACCTCCATTACTTGTAAAAGATGACAATGATAATTTAGTACCACTGGTAGATTTACAAGGAAAGTTTAGGCCAGAAATGAAAGAATTTGCTGGTAAATTCGTAAAGAACGAATACTATAGTGATAATAATATCCCAGATAAATCAATTGATGTAGAGTTAGCAATTAAATTAAAAATAGAAAATAAAGCATTTAAAGTAGAGAAATACAAACATAGTTATCCTAATTGTTGGAGAACTGATAAACCTATACTTTATTATCCACTGGACTCTTGGTTCATTAAAGTTTCAGAATTCAAAGAGAAGATGTATAGCTTAAATAAAAGTATTAATTGGAAACCAAAATCTACTGGTGAGGGAAGGTTCGGCAATTGGTTAGAAAATGCTAATGACTGGAATTTATCTAGGTCAAGATTTTGGGGAATTCCATTACCAATTTGGAGAACTGATGACGGTAAAGAAGTTATTTGTATTGGCTCAATTGAAGAATTAAAAGATGAAATGCAACAAGCCATTGCTGCAGGTTTTATGCAGGAAGATATATATAAAGAATTTGTTGTAAATGATTTCTCTAAAACAAATTATGATAAAGTTGATTTACATAAAAACATTGTTGATAAAATTATTTTATGTTCAAACAGTGGTAAAAAAATGTTTAGAGAATCAGATTTAATAGATGTTTGGTTTGATTCAGGGAGTATGCCTTATGCTCAATGGCACTATCCTTTTGAAAATAAAACTCTAATTAATGATAACAAGGCATTCCCTGCGGATTTCATTGCAGAAGGAGTTGATCAGACAAGAGGTTGGTTTTACACCCTTCACGCTATAGGAACTTCAGTTTTTAACTCCATTGTTTATAAAAATGTGGTTTCTAATGGATTAGTTTTGGATAAAAATGGACAAAAGATGTCTAAAAGACTAGGGAATGCAGTTGACCCATTTACTACAATAGCTAATTATGGACCAGATGCAACTAGATGGTATATGATATCAAACTCTAATCCTTGGGACAATTTAAAATTTGATATTAATGGAATTGAAGAGGTTAAAAGAAAATTTTTTGGTACCCTGTACAATACATATTCCTTTTTTGTGCTTTATGCTAATATTGATAAATTTGATTATTCCGAAGATGAAATAGAAATTAGCAGTAGACCTGAAATTGACAGATGGATTTTATCTGAGTTAAATACTTTGATTAAAAATGTAGATAAATTTTATTCTGAATATGAGCCAACTAAAGTAGCTAGAACTATTTCTGACTTCACGGTTGAGATATTAAGTAATTGGTATGTACGACTTTCTAGAAGAAGATTTTGGAAAGGAGATTATGAGTCGGACAAAATATCAGCTTACCAAACTCTTTACACTTGTCTTATTACTATTTCAAAATTAGCAGCTCCAATTGCTCCATTTTTTATGGATAAGTTATTTTTAGATTTAACCAAAAATATTTCAAAAATAGACGAAGAGAGTGTACACTTAACTACTTTTCCAGTTTCTAATGAGCTATTGATTGACTCTGATTTGGAAAGAAAAATGAAATATGCTCAAAAGATTTCTTCATTGACCCTATCTCTTCGAGCTAAGGAAAAAATAAAAGTTAGGCAGCCTTTAAATAAGATTATGATTCCTGTCTCTAATTCTGATCAAAAAAACGAAATTAAAGCAGTCTCTGATTTGATCAAAAATGAGGTGAATGTTAAAGAAATTCAATTATTAGAAGGTGGGTCAGATATTTTAGTCAAAAACATTAAACCCAATTTCAAAACACTTGGACCAAAGTATGGTAGATTAATGAAAGATATTTCAAATGCCGTAAGCAAGTTAAATGCTAACGATATAAAAAAATTAGAACAAACTGGTAATATTGAACTTGCCATTAATGAAAAAAGTATTATTTTCGAGATTAGTGATTTTGAAATAGTATCTCAGGATATTGAAGGCTGGCTAGTTGCGCATGAAGGAGCACTAACGGTTGCTTTAGATATTGTGATAGATAAAGATTTAAAAGATGAAGGAATCTCAAGAGAGTTTGTGAGTAAAATACAAACTATGAGAAAGAATTCAGGTTTTGAAGTTACCGATAGAATAAATGTTTTCATTAAACACGATTCTAATATTGTAGATGCAATTGATAATAATATAAATTATATAAAATCTGAAACTTTAGCCGAGGATTTAAAAACTGTGAAAGAGTTAAATGATGGAGAAGAAATATCTTTCGATGACATCAAAACGAAAATAAGTATAAATAAAATTTAAAGACATGTCTGCAGAAACCAAATACAAATATTCTGATAAGGATTTAGCGATATTTAAAAAATTAATTACAGAAAAAATTAATAAAGCTAATCATGATTTAGAGTTAATTAAAAGCGCTTATTTAAATGATCATAACAATGGTACTGAAGATACTTCTCCAACATTTAAAGCCTTTGACGAAGGTAGTGCTGTTATGAGTAAAGAATCTAACTCTCAATTAGCTATCCGCCAGGAAAAATTTATAAGAGACTTAAAAACAGCTCTTATAAGAATTGAAAATAAGACCTACGGAATATGCAGGGTAACTGGCAAACTAATTAATAAAAAAAGATTAGAATTAGTTCCACATGCAACCCTAAGTATTGAAGCTAAAAATATGCAAAAGTAATTTCTACAAATTTAAATTTGGTCACACCACAGCTTGATCAATTACTAAATAATTAATACTATCGAACTTTTCTTTTAAAGGTATTTCTTCTTCTGCGTGAATAACCTTTAAATGATAATATATTGGCAAGACCTGATAGAAAAATAGATAAAAAGGATTTTTTTGACGCCATTTCATAAATTTAAACAATTTTTAATAAAGTGCTAAATAATTTACCTTTGGGAATATGACTACAATTGAATTAAACAATACAATTAGATATTTACCTAATAGCCCAGGTGTTTATCAGTTTTTAAATTCAGATGATGTTATAATATACGTTGGAAAAGCTAAAAGTTTAAAAAACAGGGTCAGCTCTTATTTTAAACAAAATCACAAAGACGGAAAAACTAATTCTCTTGTAAAAAACATTCATAACATTAAACATGTCGTTGTAAAAACAGAGTCTGACGCTTTGCTTTTAGAAAATAGTCTAATTAAAAAATTTCAACCTAAATACAATATCCTTTTAAAAGATGACAAGTCTTACCCATGGATATGTATAAAAAATGAAAGATTTCCTAGAATTTTTTATACTAGAAAAATGATAAAAGACGGGTCTGACTATTATGGGCCATATACAAGTTTGAGGGTTGTTAAAACAATTTTGAACATAGTTTCTAGCTTGTATAAATTAAGAACATGTTCTTACGACCTTAACGAGAAAAAAATTGAAGATAAAAAATATAAAGTTTGTTTAGAATTCCATATTGGAAATTGCCATGGACCTTGTGAGGGTTTAGAAGAAGAAGAAAATTACAATAAAAATATTTTAGAAATTAAGGATATACTTAGAGGAAACTTTAAAAACTCTCTTTATTCCTTTAAAACCGAAATGAAGGAGCTCTCTAATAATTTAAAATTTGAAGAAGCTAATTTGATTAAAACTAAAATAAAAGCATTAGAAAATTATCAATATAAATCCACCGTTGTAAGCCCTAAAATATCTAATGTTGATGTCTTTTCTTATGTTAAGGATGAAAATTTTGTTTATGTTAACTTTCTTCAGATATCACTTGGTTCAATTGTTAGATCTTTTAATCTTGAAATTAAATCAAAAATTGATGAAGGAATAAAGAAAATTCTAGAATTGGCAGCAATTGAAATAAGGTTAAAGTTTAAATCCGATTCACCAATTGTATACTCTATAATTCCTTTAGATCTTGGAGAAAACATTAAAATAGAAATCCCTAAAATTGGAGATAAAAGAAAAATTTTAGATTTATCTCTTAAAAACGCAATTCAATTTAAGTTTGATAGGTTAAAACAAATTAAGATTGTTGACCCAGAGAGGCATCAAAACAGAATATTAAAACGTCTAAAAGATGATCTAGGTTTAGATCATACACCAATTCATATTGAATGTTTTGATAATTCAAATACTCAAGGAACAAATCCTACTTCTGCATGTGTAGTTTTTAAAAACGCAAAACCAAGTAAAAAAGATTACAGACACTTTAATATTAAAACAGTGGATGGGCCAGATGATTATGCATCGATGGAAGAAGTTGTTTTTAGAAGGTATAGCAGGTTATTAAAGGAGAATAAAAGTTTGCCACAACTCATTGTTATTGATGGTGGTAAAGGACAACTTTCAGCAGCTTTAAAGAGTTTAGTCAAACTTAAATTAGAAAATACAATTTCGATTATAGGTATTGCTAAAAGGCTTGAAGAAATTTATTTTGTTAATGATTCTATACCTCTATTTTTAGATAAAAAATCAGAAAGTCTAATTTTGATCCAAAAGTTAAGAAACGAAGCTCATAGATTTAGTTTAAAGCTTCACAGAAATAAGCGAAGTGAAAATACTTTCACAAATGAATTAGATAATATCAAAGGTATTGGGGACTTAACCAGAACTAAATTATTAAAAACTTTTAAATCAAATAATAACATCTCTAAACTTTCGATTATAGAACTTCAAAAAGCTATTGGTAATTCTAAAGGAAAATTAGTTTATGATCATTATAATGAGTTAAATGTTTAGTAAGTTTATTATTTTTAGCTTAATTCTTCACTATGAAAAAAACATTAATATTAATTTTCTTCATTTCAATTTTATGTTTTGGACAAGACCAATCACCATACAAAAATGGTGAATGGTTAAATTTTAAACTTTCATACAGTGGTTGGATTAAAGCTGGTAAAGCATCTCTAACATTAAAAGAAGATAAACTTAATGAACTTTATCATGTCAAAGCAATTGGAAAAACTACAGGACCAATAAAGTGGTTTTTTAAAGTAGAGGATTATTACCAAAGCTATTTCTCAAACAAAACAGGTTTGCCGAAAAAATTCATTAGAAAAATTAATGAGGGTGGACATACTAAAAACTTAACTATTGATTTTGACCAAACAACTAATAAAGCTATTGTAAATAATATTAAAAAAAACTCAGTAAAAGAGTTTGTAACCAAACCTAATGTTCATGACATGCTATCTGTGTTTTATTTTCTAAGAAACAACTATAGTTTAGATCAAATTAAAAAATCCAAAGATTTATCTGTAGATATGTTTTTTGACTCAGAAAACTATGAATTTAAAATGAAGTTCTTGGGCATAGAAACTATAAACACTAAATTTGGTAAAATTAAATGTATTAAACTCAGGCCATTTGTTCAGTCAGGAAGAGTATTTAAAGAAAAAGAAAGTTTAACTTTGTGGATAAGCGCTGACAAAAACAAAATTCCTATAAGAATCAAAGCAGATTTAGTTGTTGGTTCTATAAGAGTTGATTTAGATGCATTTAGTGGGCTAAATCACCCTTTTGAAATAAATTTTTAAATATGTCTAAAAAATCAAAACTGGATTCTGTAATTTCTAAACTTAAAGAAAAGCACGAAGCCTTTTCTCAAGATCCTAGTTTATTTTTAGAAGGATTCTTGCATACCAAGCAATTAACTTACTGGGATTATATTAATACAGACGCTCTTTTGAATCTCCAAATTCAAAGAACAGATTTTCCAGATGAAATGGTCTTTATTACTTACCATCAAATCAATGAATTAATTTTCAAAATGATTTTATGGGAAATTCAACAGGTAGCTGATTCAAAAAATATTAGTGTAGATTTTTTTGAAGATAAAATAATGCGAGTGAGTAGATATTTTGATATGCTGACCACTTCATTTAACATTATGCTCAAAGGAATGTCTGTTGAACAGTATAATAAATTTAGACTTTCTCTTAGTCCAGCTAGTGGCTTTCAAAGTTTTCAATATAGGTTAATTGAATTTGCTTCAACAGAACTTATAAACTTAATCGATATTAGGTTTAGAAAGACTATTGATAGAAATACTCCCTTTGAACATGCATTTGATCATTTATATTGGCAAGCTGCTGGAAAAGATTTTAAAACAGGGAAAAAGTCTCAATTATTGTTAAGTTTTGAGAAACAATATAAAGAAAGATTTATCACCTTTATGAAGATTTATAATACAAGAAACTTATGGTCTAGCTATAAATCTCTTTCAAAGAAGAATCAGGCCAATAAAAGTTTAATTAAAGCAATGAGGCATCTAGATTACACCGTAAATATTACATGGGTAATGGCTCACTACAATACTGCTAAATTTTATATTGAATCAAAATCAGGGAATTCAATTTCAACAGGAGGAAGTGATTGGCATAAATATATGCACCCTAAATATCAAAAAAGAATATTCTTCCCTGAACTATGGTCTAAAGAAGAACTTGAAAAATGGGGAGAAAATGAATAAATTAAAATTACCAATTTTATTTTATTTATTTATTGGGTTATTATTATTGCTTTCCGTGTTATCTTTTTTCACTTCTGGTGATGAAAAAAACATAGTTAAAGAATCTGAGCCAGAAAACATAGAATTTGGTTTTGACATTAATAAATTCAATGTTAAAAGAGATACTATTCAATTTGGCGATAGTTTCGGGGAAATAATGGAAAAAAATAAAATTGGCTACCCTAAAATTTATCAAATCACCAATAAAATAAAAGACACTTTTGATGTCAGATGGCTGACAGCAGGAAAACCATACACAATACTTAGCTCCAAAGACTCATTAGAAAACCCACTTGTTTTTATTTATCAACCTAATAAGGTTAATTATGTAGTTATTCATATTGGAGATTCAATTCATGCCTACAACAAAAAAAAACCTATTACAATTATAAAAAAATATGCATCTGGTATCATCTCAAGTAGCTTGTCGGAAACTATGGATAGTCAGGGACTGCCATATCAACTAATAAATGATATGTCCGATATTTATGCATGGACAATAGATTTTTTTAGATTACAAAAAGGAGATAGATTTAAAATAATATATAATGAAAGGTTTATTGAGGACTCAATTTACGCTGGAATTAAAAGTATCGATGCAGCCTATTTTGAGCATAATAATGAGTCGTTTTATGCATTTAACTATAAAGTTGATAGTTTAAAAAAAACAACAGAATATTATGATGAAAAAACACAAAGTCTACAAAGAACTTTTTTGAGAGCTCCTGTTCAGTTTAGTAATATATCTTCAAGATACAATTTAAAAAGAAGAATTGCACTTTATGGAAATAGAGTTAAAGCACATAAAGGAACTGATTTTGCTGCACCTGTTGGAACAGAAATTTTAGCTACCGCGGATGGTAGAGTTATAGAATCTAGAAGAAAAGGAGGAAATGGAAACTATGTAAAAATAAAACACAATTCAACCTACTCTACGCAATATCTTCATATGAAAAAAAGACTTGTTAAGGTTGGTCAATATGTAAAACAAGGAGATGTAATTGGTTTAGTGGGTATGACAGGTAATACATCGGGACCTCACGTATGTTACAGGTTTTGGAAAAATGGGAGACAGGTCGATCCTTTTAAACAAAAACTACCTATAGCTAAGTCAGTACCTAAGGATAATAAAAAGCATTATCAAGAATTTATACTACCAATAAAAAATGATCTTGATATGATTGAATATAAATCACTTAATAATTAAATATTTTAAAATGAGTTTAAAAAGTCAAAATCCAACTAAAACAACTTCATGGGGAAAGTTAACTAACCATTTTAATGAAATTAAGGATAACAAAATGGTTGATTTTTTTAATAAAAATAAACAAAGATCAAAGGAGCTATCAATCAAGTGGGATGATTTTTATTTAGATTATTCTAAAAATAGAATTAATAAGAAAACAATATTACTGTTTAATGAGTTATTAGAAGAGATAAATTTAAAAGATTCAATTAGTAAATATTTTAATGGAGGATTAATTAATAAGACTGAAAATAGGGCTGTATTACATACTGCTCTTAGATCAAAAGTTAATAATGAAATTAAAGAAGACGGCGTTGATATTCACGATAAAATTGAAAATGTAAATAAAAAAATAAAAGAGTTTTCAAATTCTATTATTTCGGGGTCTAAAAAAGGTTATACAGGAAAAAAATTCACTGATATTGTAAATATTGGAATTGGAGGGTCAGACTTAGGTCCATCTATGGTTGTTGACTCATTAAAATTTTATAAGAATCATTTAAAAACCCATTTTGTAAGTAATGTTGATGGAGACCATGTTAACGAGGTTTTAAAAAACTTGAATCCAGAAACAACATTATTTATAATAGTTTCTAAAACTTTCACAACCCAGGAAACTCTTTCTAATGCAAATACAATAAGAAGTTGGTTTTTAGGTACAGGTGCACTAGCCGGTGATGTTACTAAACATTTCATTGCTGTATCTACAAATATTGAAAAAGTAACTTCATTTGGAATTGAAAAGAATAATATATTTCCAATGTGGAATTGGGTGGGAGGTAGATTTTCTCTTTGGAGTGCCGTAGGGATTTCTATCAGTCTTTCTGTTGGTTTTGACAATTTTAATAAATTATTAAATGGTGCAAATGAAATGGATACTCATTTTAAAAACACAAAGTTTGAAAATAACATGCCAGTAGTTTTGGCCTGTCTCGGAGTTTGGTATAATAATTTTTTCAATTGTGAAAGTGAATCTGTAATTACCTATTCTCAGTATTTAAATCAATTTGCTACATATCTTCAACAGGCATCAATGGAAAGTAACGGTAAAAGCGTTGATAGAGATGGAAAAGAAGTGAATTATTCTACCGGTCAAATTGTATGGGGTGAGCCTGGAACAAATTCTCAGCATGCTTTTTTTCAATTAATTCATCAGGGGACAAAATTAATTCCAACAGATTTTATTGGGTTTGCTCAAAGCTTACATGGAAATATTGACCATCAAAATAAACTTATTTCAAATTTTATTGCTCAAACGGAAGCTTTAATGAAAGGAAAATCTTTGTCTGAAGTAGAGTCTTCAGGTAATGAGAATTTTATTAATCCTTTCAAGGTATTTAATGGGAATAAACCAACAAATACAATACTTATAGATAAACTTACACCTAGGAGTTTAGGAAAGCTAATTGCACTTTATGAACATAAAATATTTGTTCAGGGCGTCATTTGGAATATATTTAGCTACGATCAATTTGGGGTTGAATTGGGTAAAAAACTAGCAAATACTATTTTGGACGAAATAGAAAATGATTTATCTAATAATCATGATGATTCAACAAACAATTTGTTAGAACATTACAAGGCTAAAAATAACTTATAAAAGCTTAATAATCAATTATTTAATTATCATTTCGGACTTAAAGTTTTTTTAATTATCTTAGAGTATTAATAATTTATTAACATTTGGGTGGCTCTATCTGGATTTTAATATTTATTTTTGCAACAAATACAAACTAAATAAAATTAAATTATGAAAAAAATTACTCAAAATTTAATGGTTGCTTTGACTATTTTTAGTTCAATGGCAATTATTTCTCAAACTGAAGTAGAGGACTCAACTCTTCAGGAATTAGAAGAGGTTGTACTTATGGGTAGTGGGGTTATTGACCTTGCTGCAGATAGAGTTACTCCGGTAGCAGCTTCTACAATTAAAGGGAGTGAAATCCAAAAAAAGATTGGAACTCAAGATATCACAATGACTCTTGTTAATACTCCTTCTGTGTATGTAGCTGGTCAAGCTGGTGGTTATGGTGATTCAAGAATCGCTGTACGTGGTTTTGAGCAAGATAACACTGCCTACATGTTAAACGGTCAACCAATTAACGGAATGGAAGACGGTAAAATGTACTGGTCTAACTGGTCAGGTATGAATGATGTTGCAAGCGTTGTTGAAATTCAAAGAGGTCTTGGTGCTTCTAAATTAGCTATATCATCTGTTGGTGGTACTGTAAATTTTGTAATGAATTCTAATGACGTTAGACAAGGTGGATTTATGTACGCTGGTTTTGCTAATGATGATTATTTAAAAACAACTTACTCATACAACACTGGAAGATCTGATGATGGATGGGCAACTAGTTTCTTATTAACACACTGGCAAGGAGATGGATACAATGAAGGTTCATTTGGTCAAGGTCAAACTTATTTCTTTTCTGTAGGAAAAGAAATTAATGAAAAGCACAGT
>SGZJ01000032.1 GCA_004213995.1 Flavobacteriales bacterium
ATGACTAAATTAAATAGCAAAAAAACTACAGAAACTTTTGTGGTATTTATAGTTTCCAACTATATTTGCACTCCATTTTGAAGTTTTATGAAAATTAGAGTTCTATTTATTAGTATTGTTTTATTAGTGATTACTGATATCAATAGTCAAACATTTAAACTAAATATCGAAATAGAAAATATAGAACAAAAAGGCACTGTGTATTTAGCAATATATGATAACTCGACAAATTTTGATCAAGACAATAAAAACAAAAATGTTAACAAAAATAGATGGGTAAAATCAATTGTTGAAGTAGTTAATAAAAACAGTTTTACAAGAAATGTTGAACTAAAAAAGGGAGTTTATGCTATTAGCTTATTTGTCGATAGTAACAATAATAAAATAATTGACAAAAATTTACTTGGAATACCGACCGAACAGTATGGCTTCTCTAATAATGCATCTGGTTTTTTAGGAAGTCCTTCTTATAAAGACGCTTCTTTTAATTTGGTTGATGACTTAGATATTAAAATTTCACTAAAATGAAAGAGACTATAATAAATAAAGCAACAAGCCTTTTTTTGACACTTGGGTTCAAAAGTGTAACAATGGATGACATTGCTAATGACCTAGGGATGTCCAAAAAAACCATCTATACTTATTTTGATAATAAGACAAGTCTGGTTGAAGCTGGAACTACTCATTTATTTAAAAAAATTACTGATGGAATTAAAGACATCAAGACCAAATCCTTAGACCCAATAACTGAATTGCATGACATTAAAATATTTTTAATGAATTCATTGAAGGGTGAAAAAACTTCACCATATCATCAACTACAAAAATACTACCCATCAATTCATAAAGATTTGAAGATCAAAAAATTTGATTTTGTATTAGAGTCAACAAAAAAAAGTTTACAAAAAGGCGTTACTCAGGGTTTATTTAGAAAAAAAATAAATTTAGAACTTATTTCTAGATTATATTTTAATGGGATTATGGGAATAAGAAACCCTGAAATATTTCCTACAGAATTATTTAATCCAGGTGTGTTAATGGAAAGCTATTCTGAATATCATCTAAGAGCAATTGTAACTAAAAAAGGATTAGAAAAATTAGAAAAATTTTATCTAAACAATTAAAAATATAATATGAAAAAAATCTATTTCATCTTTATGATTTCATATAATTTAGTTTATTCACAAGTTGAAAAGTTAGATTTTAGTTTAGAAGATGCTATAAATTATGCACAACTAAATAATGCATCCTTAAAATCTGCAGATTTACAAATTAAAGCAGCTGAAGCAATAAAATGGGAAACTATATCAACTGGCTTACCAAAGATTAATGCTAGCATAAACTATAGTAATTGGATAAAACAACAAGTGTCGTTAATCCCTGCTGCTGCGTTTGATAATACTCAAAGTATAATAGATGTGGTAAATAATTATTTTGATGTAGACCAAACTAACAACAATATTAATCAAGCAGAAGGTTTAATTCCTCTAAGGTTTGGAACCAAACAATCGCTTGATGGAAATATAAGTTTAACACAATTAGTTTTTGATGGAACTTATTTTGTAGGATTAAAGTCGGTCCAGATATATGTAGACATTGAAGAAGGGATTAGAAATAAAACATCTGTGGAGCTTAAAAAAAGCACCATTGAATCCTATGGAAATGTATTATTAGCTAAGGAAAGTGTTAACATTATTAATAAGAATATTAAAATTGTTGAAAACACATTAAACGAAGTAATAAAAATATATGAAAATGGTCTTACTGAAGAAGAAAATGTAGAGCAATTGCAAATTACATTGTCAGGTTTACAAAGTAATTTGAAAAATAGTTTATTACAAGAAAAATTAGCCTCACAGCTTTTAAACCTTATACTAGGATTAGAGATTAATCAAGAAATTAACTTAACCGATAATTTTGAAAGTCTTATAGATAAGAACATCAACTTATCTTTAATTTCAGAAAATAGTAACATTAAAAAATCTGCAGATTACATAATCAAAAACAATGAAAAAACTTCTAAAGAACTATTGATTTTTTATGAAAAAACAAAGCTATTACCAACCATAAATGCATTCATAAATGCAGGGTATTCTGGATATTCAGATAGTTTTAATTTTACAGATAAAAATCAAAA
The DNA here is from genome assembly GCA_004213995.1 of Flavobacteriales bacterium. Classification (GTDB taxonomy): domain Bacteria; phylum Bacteroidota; class Bacteroidia; order Flavobacteriales; family Flavobacteriaceae; genus SGZJ01. The sequence continues at coordinate 2,138 of SGZJ01000032.1, forward strand.
ATGGTATGGTTCAACAATTTTTGGTTTAAAAATGGATATTCCCATTTTAAGTTCAGGCGAGCAATTATCAAAAATTACTAGGGCTAAGATAGAACTTGAAAAATCTACTTTACAACTAAGTGAACTTGAAAAGAAATTAAGTATTGAAATAAATCTTGCTAAAGGAAATTACCAATTTGCAATTGAAGATTATTTAAATAAAAAAAGAAATCTTGAATTAGCTGAAAGAATAGAAAGAAAAAATCAAGTTAAATTTTCTGAAGGAATAGCATCTAGTTTTGATTTGAGGGAAGCTCAAACACAATTATATAAATCCCAACAAAGCTATTTGATGTCCATGCTTAGTATAATTAACTCAAAAGCGAAATTACAATCATTAACAACTGAAAACAATCAAAATTAATTATGAAAAAAATATTTATAATCGTCAGTTCTTTAATCTTTTCTTGTCAAAGTGAAAACAAATCTGTGAGCGAAGTAATTGCGTCTAATAATATTGAGTTGATCAAATTGAAAAGAGAAGAAATCAATAATAAGCAGCAAGAAATTTATAAAAAATTAAATTTAATTGATTTAAAGTTAAATGAATTAGAAAACAACTCGAAAAACCCTATTGTGTCTACATCTAGAATAATAAAACAAGACTTTAATCACTATGTAGAACTTCAAGGAGATGTAAAATCAGAAAAAATCATATCGATATATCCTGAGTTTTCGGGGATTATTAATGAAATATTTGTGAAAAGTGGAGAAAGTGTTGACAAGGGACAAATTTTAGCAACAATTGATGATGGAGGTTTAAAACAGCAGCTTTCTCAACTTCAAATCACATATAATCTAGCAAAAACAACTTATGAAAGACAAGAAAGGTTGTGGGGTCAAAAAATTGGAAGTGAGATTCAATATTTAGAATCCAAATCAATGTTTGAGGCTCAAAGTAAGGCAATTGAACAACTTACTAAACAATTAAACAAAACAATAATTAAAGCTCCTTTTTCCGGAATTATTGATAATGTAATAGTTAAAAAGGGTGAGGTTGTTTATCCAGGACGTTCAAACTTAATGCTATTGATAAATATGCAGGAAATGTATGTTGAATCGAAAGTCCCGGAAAATTATATTAATTCAATTACTAAAGGAAAAGATGTTGTAATTGAAGCACCAATGTTAAATATAGCTCTAAAATCTAAAATTAGATTAGTCGCTAACTATATAAACCCATTGAACAGAACATATAGAATTGAAGCTGAAATCCCGAAAAATAATTATAAAATTAAACCGAATCTTAATGTTAAATTAAAGGTTAACGATTACACAAGCGAAGATGCTATTTTAATCATGTTAAATGATATTAATATTGACAGTAACAATGATGAATATGTCTATAAAATAATAAATAAAGACGGTAAAAATTATGCCTTAAAAACCATAATTGAAACTGGAAAAAATAATGGAAATTTTATTGAAGTGCTAAAAGGTCTAACTGAAAATGATGAAATAGTAAGCGAGGGAGCTAGGAAAATAACCAATAACAGCGAAGTTAAAATCATAAATAACTAAATAATAGAAATTGAAAAATAATCTAGAAAAAGAGTTTAAACCTTCATCGTGGGCTATTAACAATAGTGTAACTATTTATGTCTTAATGGCATTAATACTATTCTTAGGAATTAGTTCTTATTTAAATATGCCTAGGGAAGACTATCCTGAAATTAAAGAAAATATCGTATTTGTTAGTTCAATTTATCCTGGTAATACTTCGGAGGATGTAGAAAAATTGATTACCGAGCCTTTGGAAGACAAATTAAAATCTTTAAATAATATTGAAAAAATCACTTCCTCATCACAGGAAAATTTTTCGATTATAATCGTAGAGTTTAATGATAATATTGGTTTTTTAGAAGCCAAACTTAAGGTAAAAGATGAAATTGATGCAGCTACTGCATCCGAAGATTGGCCTATGTTCAATAATGCCAAAGTTGACCCAAGTGTCTTCAACCTTACTTTTACTGAAGAAATGCCAATCTTAAATATTAATATTTCTGGAGATTATACTACAGATAAACTAAAAGAATATTCAGAATTATTACAAAAAGAAATTGAAGGGTTAACTGAAATTAAAAAAGTCGATATAAGAGGAGCTCTAGATAAGGAAGTTGAGGTCGCAGTTGATATTTATAAAATGATGGCTGCTAAAGTTAGCTTTTATGACGTTATAGGTTCAATTCAAAATGGTAATATGTCCATTTCTGCTGGGAATCTAATAGAAGGTGGTCAAAGAAAAACTTTACGTATAATTGGTGAAATTAACTCACCTAGTGAGCTTGAAAAATTCGTTGTCAAATCAGAATTTGACAGTCCTATTTTATTGAAAGATATTGCCACTGTAAGTTTTAAAGAAAAAGAGTCTACGACCTTTGCAAGAGAGAATTCTGAGTCTGTTGTAATGTTAGATGTTAAAAAAAGATCTGGCCAAAACATGATTGAAGCTGCAGCTAAAACTCGCTTAATTGTAGAGGAAACTTTAAGTAATGTTTTTCCAAAGAATTTAAAGGTCAGCATAACAAACGATCAATCTGAATTAACCGAAAATCAAGTAATTGATTTGGTGAATAGTATAATCTTTGGGATTGTATTAGTTGTGACTGTTTTACTATTTTTTCTAGGGTTTAAGAATGCTTTATTTGTCGGATTCGCAATTCCAATGTCAATGTTTATGTCGTTACTAATATTAGATGGCTTGGGATACACATTAAATACAATGATACTTTTTGGACTAATAATGGGTCTAGGCATGCTTGTCGACAATGGAATAGTCGTGGTTGAAAATGTTTACAGGCTGATGGAAAAAGAAGGTCTTAATAGAATTGAGGCAACCAAAAAAGGGATTTCAGAAATTGCATTTCCTATAATAATTTCAACTGCTACTACGATAGCTGCGTTTATCCCATTAGGGTTATGGCCTGGAAGGATTGGTAAGTTTATGGTCTTTTTTCCAATAACCCTGTCTGTCGTATTGGGTTCATCTTTACTTGTTGCTATATTTTTCAATTCAGTGCTAGTTTCAAAAATGATGAAAATTGAAGACACTAATATGCCTTTAAATAGAATCATTAAAATCACTACTATCTTAGCAATATCGGGAGTCTCATTTTTAAGCTATGGATTATTTAGTTGGGAGACTGGCGAGACGTTCAGATTTATTGGAACTCTACAATTATTTGTTGCGATTAACTTTTGGATTTATAGATTATTTCTAAGAAAGGCTGCTAATAATTTTCAACAAAAATTATTGCCAAAAATTGATGCCTTATATGAAAAAACCTTGAAAAAAATATTGATTGGAAAACGCACCTATTTAATAATTTCATCAGCAATAATATTGTTAGTCTTATCATTTTATGGTTTTGGGAAATCAATTGAGTCACAGAGAACAAGTATTGAGTTTTTTCCATCTGAGGATCCAAGACAAATTATAATTTTTATGCAGTATCCAGAAGGAACTGATATAGAGAAAACAAATACAACCGCAAAAAAAATTGAGAAAGAAGTTTATGCAATTATAAATTCTGAGAAATTTAAGGATGATTCAGGATATAATTTTATGGTAGAAAGTGCCGTTTCTCAAGTAGGTGAAGGTTCTGAAAACCCGGAAACTGAATTAGGAACAGGCTCAGAAATGCCAAATAGAGCTAAAATTACTCTTACTTTAAGAGGCTTTAAATATAGAAATGGGGTTAGTTCAAGATTACTTAGAAAAGAGATACAAGACAAGCTTAAAAACAAATACCCAGGTTTATCAATTTCTGTTGAGCAAAATGCCTCAGGACCACCGGTTGGTTATCCAATTAACATAGAGCTTACAGGAAAAGATTATTCTTTACTTATAAATAAAGCTGAACAGATTACTGAATTCATTAATAAAAGAAACATTCTTGGAATTGAAGAATTAAAAATTGATGTTAATAAATCAAGAACTATAAATTTGATTAGTGTAGATAGAGTTAAGGCAGGCGAACTAGGAGTTAGTACTGGCCAAATTGGTCAACAGCTTAGAACAGCATTGTTTGGAGCTAAAGTAGGGGTGTATAAATCGGAGGGGGAAGATTATGATATAAATCTGCGATTCAACAACAAAGATCGATTATCAGAAAATTCTTTATATGACCAAAACCTCACTTTTAAAGATCCCTCAAATGGAAAAACTAAAGAAATACCAATTTCTTCACTAACTAGTAAATCAATAACTACAACATACAGTGAGATAAAACACAAAAACTTTAAAAGAATTGTAACTATTTATTCGGGGCTATCTTCTGGATACACTGATGCTGGTGCAATTGTTTCTCAAATTGAAAATGAAATGTCAAATTTTCAAAAAGATTTGAGTGAGGTTAATATTGATTACACGGGTCAAATTGAAGAACAAAATAAGAATGGTAAATTTTTATTATCAGCATTTTTCACTGGTCTAGGACTAATCTTTTTGATACTTATTTACCAATTTAATTCAATAAGCAAACCTACAATTATAATGATTGCCATTTTCCTGAGTTTAATTGGAGTTTTTGGGCACTTAGTTATAAGTGGTAGTCCATTTATTATAATGATGACAATGATGGGAATTATTGCACTTTCCGGTATAGTAGTTAACAATGGAGTAGTTTTATTAGACTATTCTCAAATTCTTCTAGAAAGAAAAAAATTAGATCCTGAAAATACCAAAAATGATATGGAGCTAAAATTTGATTCTATAGTCGAATCATGTAAATCCAGACTTAGGCCAGTATTATTGACAGCAATAACTACTATTTTAGGATTAATTCCATTAGCAATAGGTTTTAATATCAATTTTTATACATTATTTAGTAATTTTAATGCCAATATTTACATTGGGGGTGATAATTTTGTATTCTGGGGTCCACTTGCTAAAACAGTTATCGCAGGGTTAATGATTGCTACTTTTTTAACCTTATTTGTTGTTCCTTCACTATTTTTAATGATAGAAAAATTTAAATTGTGGATAAAAATTAGATATAAGTAATATCTTATTAAATTTGTAACAATAATTAAACTATGTACAGAACTCATAATTGCGGTGAATTAAGAATTTCAGATTTAGGAAAACAAGTGACTTTATCTGGATGGGTACAAAAATCTAGAGATAAAGGTTTTCTAGTTTGGGTAGATCTTAGGGACCGCCATGGAATATCACAATTAATTTTTGATGAAGAAAGAACCTCAAAAGAAATTTTGAAAAATGCTAAATCACTGGGTAGAGAATTTGTTATTCAAATTACTGGAGAGGTAATTGAAAGAAGTTCTAAAAATTCAAATATTAAAACTGGTGAAATTGAGATTTTGGTGTCTAACTTAACAGTTCTTAATGAGTCTAAAGTTCCTCCATTTACAATTGAAGAAAATACTGATGGAGGTGATGAATTGAGAATGCAATATAGATACTTAGATATAAGACGAGATTCTTTAAAGAGTAATTTAGTTTTAAGGCATAAAGTATCTCAAGAGGTAAGAAATTATTTGTCATCTAGAGATTTTATAGAAGTCGAAACTCCTTATTTAATAAAGTCAACACCTGAAGGTGCTAGGGATTTTGTAGTGCCATCAAGAATGAATGAGGGTGAGTTTTATGCTTTACCTCAATCTCCTCAAACATTTAAACAGCTATTAATGATAGGAGGCCTAGATAAATATTTTCAAATTGTAAAATGTTTTAGGGATGAGGATCTAAGAGCTGATAGACAGCCAGAGTTTACACAAATTGATTGTGAAATGTCGTTTGTTAATCAAGAAGATATTCTAAACACTTTTGAAGGGCTAACAAAACATCTGATTAAAAGTATTAAAAATATTGATATTTTAAACTTCCCTAGAATTAGTTATGATGAAGCTATGGAAAAATATGGGTGTGATAAACCTGATATTCGATTTGGAATGGAGTTTGGAAACCTTAATAACGTTGCAAAACATACAGATTTTAGTGTCTTTAATAAATCAGAAGAAATAATTGGCATTGCTGTTCCCGGAGGAAGTTCTTTTACCAGAAAAGAAATTGATAAATACATAGAATGGGTTAAAAGACCACAAATTGGCGCCTCAGGGATGATTTATGCAAAGTATAACGAGGACAATACTTTCAAATCATCAGTTGACAAGTTTTTTAAGCAAGTAGATTTAGCTAAATGGGGTGAAATCACAGGTGCTAAAAAAGGAGATATTATTTTCGTATTATCTGGCGAAAAAAATAAAGTTCGTGCACAATTAAGTGCTCTAAGACTATATGTTGCTGAAAATTTAGGCTTAAGAAATCCTAATGAATTCGCGCCTTTATGGGTTACAGATTTTCCACTTTTAGAATGGGATGAAGATTCAAACAAGTACCACGCTATGCATCATCCATTTACTTCTCCAAAATTAGATCAACTTGAATTACTTAAAACTAATCCTGGAGAAGTCAAAGCTAACGCATACGATTTAGTTTTAAATGGAAATGAAATTGGTGGTGGATCAATTAGAATTCACGACAAAAAAATACAAGCATTAATGCTAAAGCATCTTGGTTTTTCAGATAAAGATGCAACAGAGCAATTTGGATTTTTAATGAATGCCTTTGAGTATGGAGCACCACCTCACGGAGGTATTGCTTTTGGGTTAGATAGATTAGTTGCAATTTTAGGTGGTCAAGAAAGTATAAGAGATTTTATTGCATTCCCAAAAAATAATTCTGGTAGAGATGTAATGATTAATTCTCCTTCAAAATTAGACACTGAACAACTTGATGAATTGAACTTAAAAATTGGTTCATAAATAGTATTGATGAAAAGATTAATTATTATCACATCAATTATTAGCTTAATATTAATTTTCACAGGTCTTTTTTTAAAAAATCTAGCAATAGACTTTGAGATTTTTAATTTAATCATTGACTTTAATATCACTGGTGACCAATTAACTGGAACAGGAGTAATAGGTTTATTCTTTTTTGTTTTTCCCGTTTTTTCTTATTACCGTTGGAAAGACAAAGATGTCAAAGATTACATGCTTACTCAAGAAAATATAGATAAAATGAATAAGTCAAAAAAATAAAAAATCTCTAACAATTATGTGAATAAAAAAAAGCCATCTAAAGATGGCTTTTTTTTGTTTTAATTGATGTAGTTTATATCTATAGCTGTGGTAAAACAACTTTATCAATAACATGCACTACTCCATTGTATGCTTGTACATCTACCGCAATAATGTTAGCAATTCTATCATTTAAATCGATAAGCTGTGGGCCAGCATCTAGTGAAACAGTTAAACCATCTCCTATTGTTGTAATACTCATTCCGTTTGTTAAATCTCCAGATCTTACATTTGCCTCAACTACTACATGTGTAGCTAATGTAAGTTCAAGTGTTGCAGCATCAATATCACCCAAAGAATCAACACCAAGTTCTGAAAGTAATGATGCAAAAGCGTCATTAGTTGGTGCAAATACTGTGAATGGTGAAGGCTCATCAGTAGTTGATAAAATTGACACAAAATCTTCACCTAAATCATCTCTAGTTAATGCAGCAACTAAAGTTTCAAACGTTGGATTTGACGTTGCAAAAGTCACTACTGTTGGTAGTCCAATAACCGCATCAACTACGTGAACAATTCCGTTAGATGCAGGAACATCTGCTAAAACAACACTAGATTGTCCATTAAATTCTACTCCACTAGAAGTGGTGAAATATAAGCTCAAGTTATCACCGTCCATATTTGTTGCATTAGTAGTAGTGTAGCCAGATCCAGCAGATGCTAAATCTGTAGACATAACACTGCCTGTAATTACATGATTT
>SGZJ01000033.1 GCA_004213995.1 Flavobacteriales bacterium
ATGTTACAAGAATCTGTAGATTCATTGTTTGATAATACTAGAAAATCCTCTGCTGTTAAAACAGATTCAAATAGACCATTAAAATCATTATCTGATTCTTTAAAAGGAAAGCAAGGTAGATTTCGTCAAAATTTATTAGGTAAAAGAGTTGATTATTCAGCTAGATCGGTAATTGTTGTTGGTCCTGAACTAAAGTTATTTGAGTGTGGAATTCCAAAAAATATGGCTGCTGAACTTTATAAACCTTTTGTAATTAGAAAATTAATTGAAAGAGGTATAGTAAAAACTGTAAAATCAGCTAAAAAAATTATTGACAAAAAAGAACCAGTAGTTTGGGATATATTAGAAAACGTTTTGAAGGGACATCCTGTTCTTTTAAATCGTGCTCCTACTTTACACAGACTTGGAATTCAAGCATTTCAGCCAAAATTAATTGAAGGTAAAGCTATTCAATTGCACCCATTAGTTTGTACGGCTTTTAACGCTGATTTTGATGGTGATCAAATGGCTGTTCATTTGCCGTTAGGTCCAGAAGCAATTCTTGAATCTCAGCTATTAATGCTTGCGTCTCATAATATACTTAATCCTGCAAATGGATCACCGGTTACTGTACCCTCACAGGATATGGTTTTAGGCTTGTATTATATGACAAAACTAAAAACATCTACCAAAGATGTTAAAGTTACTGGAGAAGGTTTAACATTTTACTCCCCTGAAGAAGTTATTATAGCTCATAATGAAAAAAGAGTTGATTTAAATGCTACAATAAAAGTAAAAACTCAAGATTACAACGACAATAATGAGTTAGTAAATCAAATAATTGAAACTACAGTAGGTAGGGTTTTATTTAATGAAAAAGTTCCTGCAGTAGCTGGATATATTAATGAGGTACTGACAAAAAAATCTTTGCGTGATATTATAGGTGATATACTTAAAGTTACAAGTGTCCCTGAAACTGCTGTATTTCTTGATGAAATCAAAACATTAGGTTATAAATTCGCATTCCAAGGTGGATTATCATTTAGTTTAGGTGATATTATCATACCACCAGAAAAGCACACTATGATATCTAAAGCTAATAAAGAAGTTGATGCTATCAAGGCTAATTACAATATGGGCTTAATAACCAATAATGAAAGATATAATCAAGTCATTGACATTTGGACTTCAACTAATGCCGAGTTAACTGAGTTGTCTATGAAGAGAATTAGGGAAGACCAACAAGGTTTTAATTCTGTATACATGATGCTAGATTCAGGAGCCAGAGGATCAAAAGAGCAAATTCGCCAATTGACTGGAATGAGAGGCTTAATGGCTAAACCAAAAAAATCAAATGCTGGAGGTGGTGAAATTATTGAAAATCCAATTCTTTCTAATTTTAAGGAAGGGCTATCAATTTTAGAATATTTTATATCTACTCACGGGGCTAGAAAAGGTTTAGCAGATACAGCTCTTAAAACAGCTGATGCTGGATACTTAACTAGAAGATTAGTTGACGTAGCTCAAGATGTAATAGTTAGTTCTGAAGATTGTGGTACTTTAAGAGGTATTTCAGTTACAGCTCTAAAGAAGAATGAAGAAGTTGTAGAGAAATTAAAGGAAAGAATTGTTGGTAGAACTTCATTACAAGACGTTATTGATCCAGTTACTGGAGAATTATTAGTTTCAGCGGGGGAACACATTTCTGATTTAATTGCTGCTAATATTGAAAATTCCTCTATTGAATCAGTAGATGTAAGATCTGCATTGACTTGTGAGGCTACAAAAGGTATTTGCACTAAATGTTACGGTAGAAACTTAGCAACTGGAAAGATTGTTCAAAGAGGGGAAGCTGTTGGAGTAGTTGCCGCCCAATCTATTGGAGAGCCTGGAACACAGCTTACACTTAGAACATTCCACGTTGGTGGTATTGCCGGAAACATTTCTGAAGAAAATAAATTAGTAACCAAATTTGCAGGTAAAGCAGAAATCGAAGATTTTAAAACTGTTCAAGGAAAAGATAATGATGGAAATGATGTTAATGTTGTAATCTCAAGAACATCTGAGCTAAAAGTTATAGATACTAAGACTGGTTTAGTTTTAAGTACAAACAATATTCCATATGGTTCTTTTGTTTACATTAAGAATGGACAAAAAGTTAAAGCTGATACTTTAGTTTGTGAGTGGGATCCATACAATGGAGTTATTATTTCTGAATTTGCAGGAAAAGTTAGTTTTGAAAATATTGAACAAGGTTTAACTTATCAAGTTGAAATCGATGAACAAACTGGCTTTAAAGAAAAAGTTATTTCCGAGTCTAGAAATAAAAAACTTATACCAACTTTACATATTAATGACTTAAAAGGTAATATTATTAGATCTTATAACCTACCTGTTGGAGCTCATTTAATGATTGATGATGGTGAAGATATAAATATTGGTAAAGTACTTGTTAAAATTCCAAGAAAATCTGCTAAAGCAGGAGATATTACAGGAGGACTTCCTAGAGTTACAGAACTATTTGAAGCTCGAAATCCTTCTAACCCAGCTATTGTTAGTGCTATTGATGGTGTCGTGTCATTTGGAAAAATTAAAAGAGGTAACCGTGAAATTATAGTAGAGTCCAAAAATGGTGTTATTAAAAAATATCTTGTAAAGCTTTCTAATCAGATTCTAGTTCAAGAAAATGATTTTATTAAAGCTGGTATGCCGATGTCAGATGGATCTATCACGCCTAACGATATATTAAATATAAAAGGGCCTGCTGCAGTTCAGCAATACTTGGTTAATGAAGTTCAAGAAGTTTATCGATTGCAAGGGGTAAAGATTAATGATAAACATTTTGAAGTTGTTGTTAGACAAATGATGAGAAAAGTAAGGATTCAAGATTCTGGAGATACTATATTTTTAGAAGATCAATTAGCTCATAAATCTGACTTTATTCAAGAAAATGATGCAATATTTGGTAAAAAAGTAATTGAAGATTCAGGTGATTCAGAAAACTTGAAACCTGGTCAAATTATATCAGCTAGAGAGTTGAGAGATGAAAATTCAATCCTTAAAAGAGAAGATAAAAAGTTAGTTGTTGCTAGAGATGCAAGTCCAGCGACTGCCACTCCTATTTTACAAGGAATTACAAGAGCTTCATTGCAAACAAAATCATTTATTTCTGCAGCCTCTTTCCAGGAGACTACTAAGGTTTTAAATGAATCTGCTGTAAATGGAAGAATTGATAATTTAGAAGGATTAAAAGAGAACGTTATTGTTGGTCATAGAATTCCAGCGGGAACCGGTTTACGTAAATATGAAGATATTTTAGTTGGTTCTAAAGAGGAAATTGAACAACTTAATAAAGCTAAAGAAGAAGAATTAAATATTAATTAATTATAATTTTTCATGAGTAATAACGATAACAAACAAAAGTCTAATATAAACATTGAAATAGATGAAAAAATAGCAGAAGGAACATATTCTAACCTTGCTATTATTAACCATTCTGTTTCAGAGTTTGTATTAGATTTTATCTGTATTATGCCTGGTACTCCTAAGAACAAGGTTAAATCAAGAATTATTATCACTCCTCAGCATGCTAAACGATTATCAAAGGCATTAAATGATAATATAGTTAGATTTGAAAAAAAGCATGGAGAAATCAAAGAAAATCAACAACCACCAAATGTTCAGCTTAATTTTGGACAAACTGGAGAAGCTTAGATCTTAAAATTCTGATGTGTTGTGAAATTTTATACTTGGATATTTTTCTATAGTCATATTCAATGAAAATACAGAGTCTGCTAAAAATACCAGATTATCATTTTTGTCTTTAGCCAAATATCTCTGTTTTATTCTTTTAAATTCTACAAACTCATCTCCCTTTTTATAATCACACTCTACCCAACATGCTTTAAATACATTTAGGTTTTCATAACTACATTTAGCTCCATATTCATGTTCTAATCTATATTGAATTACTTCGTATTGTAAAGCTCCAACAGTACCAATGACTTTTCTGCCGTTTAAATCTAATGTAAAGAGTTGCGCAACTCCTTCATCCATCAATTGATTAATACCTTTAGATAGTTGTTTGCTCTTCATTGGATCAGCATTGTTTATGTATCTAAAATGTTCAGGTGAAAAACTTGGAATGCCTTCATAAATTAAATTTTCACCAGATGTTAATGTATCTCCTATTTTAAAGTTTCCTGTGTCATGAAGTCCAACAATATCTCCCGGATATGATATGTCAACAATTTCTTTCTTATCTGCAAAAAATGCATTTGGACTAGAGAATTTTAATTTTTTCGATAATCTCACATGCAAGTAAGGAGTATTTCTTTTAAATTCACCAGAGACAACTTTTATGAACGCTAATCGATCTCTATGCTTTGGATCCATATTAGCATGAATCTTAAAAACAAAACCTGTAAATTTATCTTCATCTGGTTTTACAATTCTAATTGAACTTTCCTTTGGCTGTGGAGTAGGAGCTATATTGATAAAACAGCGTAATAAATCTTCTACACCAAAGTTATTTAAAGCAGATCCAAAAAATACTGGTTGAATATTACTTTCTAAATATTCATTTTTATCAAATTTTGGATATACCATTTCTAATAATTCTAAATTATCAATAAATTGATTATTTAAATCTTCACTTATATTATTTTTTACTTCATTTTTATCAATAACCTTTATTTCATTTCCTTTAAGTAGAGATACTTTATCATCAAATATGTTATAAATCCCTGAAAAGTCATAACCCATTCCGATTGGAAAACTTAATGGACATACTTTTAATTTTAATTTTAATTCAATTTCATCTAAAAGATCAAAAGCATCTTTTCCTTCTCTATCAAGTTTATTAATAAATACTATAATTGGGATTCTTCTCATTTTGCAAACTTCAACAAGTTTTTCAGTTTGCTCCTCAACACCTTTTGCTACATCTATTACTACTATGACACTATCTACAGCTGTTAGTGTTCTATAAGTATCTTCAGCAAAATCTTTGTGTCCTGGAGTATCCAAAATATTTATTTTTATTCCTTCATATTCAAACGCCAACACAGAAGTTGCGACAGAAATACCTCTCTGCCTTTCAATTTCCATAAAGTCACTTGTAGCCCCTTTTTTTATTTTATTACTTTTTACAGCTCCAGCTTCTTGAATTGCTCCTCCGTAAAGTAATAATTTTTCAGTAAGAGTGGTTTTACCGGCATCTGGGTGAGAAATTATCCCAAATGTTCTTCTTCTGTTGATTTCTTTATTAAAATTCATTGAGATATTTTTTGCTAATATAAGCTTTATGCTATGATCATTTTATCAAAAAAAAAGCTTTTTCTTGTATTTACAATACATATTAAATATTTGTTATTATTTTAGCACTTTATGATAGAGGATAAAGTAATATTAGTGGATGTTAATGATAATCAAATTGGTTTGATGCCCAAATTAGAAGCTCATGAAAAGGGAGTTTTGCATCGTGCTTTTTCTGTATTTATTTTTAATAATAATGGTGAGTTAATGTTGCAAAAAAGAGCTTTGACTAAATACCATTCCCCTGGTTTATGGACTAATACATGTTGTAGCCACCAAAGAGAGGGTGAGTCTAATATTTACTCAGCTAAAAGAAGACTAAGTGAAGAAATGGGGTTTGTTACTGAGTTACAAGAAAAAACATCTTTTATTTATAAAGCTAAGTTTGATAACGGTTTAACTGAACATGAGTTAGATCATATTATTGTTGGTAACTATAATAAATCACCAATAATTAATTCTTTTGAAGTTGATAGTTGGAAATGGATGAGTATGGAGGATATTAAAAATAATATCAAAGACCAGCCCTATAATTATACTGCTTGGTTCAAAATAATTTTTGAAAAATATTATAAATATATAAGTTAATAGTATGAAAGTTAAAGTTTCTAGAAAAGCGCATTTTAATTCAGCCCACAGACTATATAATGGTAGTTGGAGTGATGAAAAAAACAATGATATTTTTGGTAAATGTAATAATCAAAACTATCACGGACATAATTACGAGTTAATTGTCAGTGTTACTGGCTTCATAAACCCTGAAACTGGCTATGTTATGGATGTTTCCATATTAAAAAATATTATTAAGGATCATGTTGAATCTGTACTAGATCATAAAAATTTGAACTTGGATGTACCCTATTTCAAAGATATTATTCCATCTGCTGAAAATATCTCTATTTTTATATATGACATTATCAAAAATCATATCAAAAATGATTTAGAGCTTGAGGTAGTTTTATATGAAACTCCCAGGAATTTTGTAACCTATAATGGGAATTAATGGAAAACAAGTTTGACTATATTGAGAAAAAGGTTAAAGAATTGGGATTCCGCATCAATTCTAAAGATTTCAATCGTCCTTGGGGTGGTTTCTTGGTTATTGATGAAGATCAATCTGACAAGTTTATTGATTATTTTTTCCAAAACTTAGATATGAGTTTGATTACTAAAGGTTTAAAGCTTAGTCCTAAAATATTAATAGTTAAACCATTATCAAGATTATCTTGGCAATATCACTATAGAAGATCAGAAATATGGAAAGTATTTGAAGGTGAAGTAGCAGTTGTGAGATCTGAAAACGACAATGAGCAGCCTAAGAATATATTCCCAAAGGGAAGTTTGATAACATTAAAACAAGGTGAAAGACATAGGTTAATCGGTTTAAATGATTTTGGAGTTGTAGCAGAGATATGGCAACATATAGATGTGAATAACCCTTCAGATGAAAATGATATAGTCAGAATTCAAGATGATTATGGTAGATAAAGATATTTTATAGATAACTTTTAGTTTATTTATATTCTTAGTCTTATTTTTGCCGAAGAAAAATAAACAAATGGCAAATATTAGAAATTTAAAAAAAGATATTAATTACGTTTTAGGAGATATAATTGAGGCTGTATATAGCTGGGAATATCTTAATCTAGATAAAGACACCAAAAAAAGTGAAAAAATCATTGATGAGGCTATAAAGGTTTTTGATGATTTAATGCTTGAGGTCAACCAAAAAGATGTTGAGAATAAAAAAGCACATTTTAAAAATATTAATGCTAAACTTGAAAAAAATGGTAGAGCATTAATTGAAAAAATTAATAAGCTTTAAAACTTTAATTTTCGGTATCTATTATTCCTTCTAATAAAACTCCATATTTAGATTCTTTTATATTTTTACTTAGAGAATTATAGATCGTATCTAAGTATTTTTGATTAGCATCATTTAAAAATTTTCCAGCGATATAAGGAGATATTTCACTGTCATTATTATTAATTGAGAAATTTATTATAAAATACATTTCTCTTTTTTTTAGATTAATTAATTCTCTATTAATAATATTTAATTTTTCCTGATTTCCAGAAAATTCTATTTGATTTTTTATAAGGTTTAAATTTTCTTCTTTAAACCTAATTAGCATTGTTTTAAAATCATCAAGTTTTTCTTGTTGATCTGATCCATCAAAATTAGATTCATAACTAAATCTTTTTAGATTTGTTTTGAAATTTGTAATTCCTTTATCTGCAAAAAACTCAATCTCATCATTGTGAATCCCAGATTGAGTCAATTTAATTTTTAACACTTCTGGTTCGTTTAAATAGCTACCTAAAGTAAACTTTGAAGTTCCATTTAAGTTAATAGAGTCTAATGTCACTTCTGCACCTTTTATCGACTTGGTAAGTATAACGGTCCCTTTTTTAAGACCCTTAATATTTCCATTTAGTTGAAAATTATTATTTGGAGAACATGAGCTTATTATAATAATAAATATTAATAAATATTTTTTCATAATTATATATCTAGCCAGTAAGTAAGTTTTAAATTAATTGATCTGCTTTTAATTCTGGGGATGAATAAACTATCATATCTATCTTCTGTATAGTAGTTATCACTATATACTAAAAACAAATCAGATAATGGTGCAAACCTCCATTGTAATCTTGTATTTAGACTAAGATTTTCCCTTTGACTACTGTACTGAACTAAGGTTGCCCAATATAAGTTTTTTGTAAAGGTGTAATCAATCCTTGGTGCTACTAGTAGAATATTTGCATTTGGATAAGGGCTAGGAAGATTAATTTTATCATAACTTATTTGAATTGAACTATTAAACCTTGGTTGTATTCTGTAGGAAAATCTAAGATCAATAGATTTTATTTTTCCGTTAAAAAATTCACCAAATGAAGGGGTTATACTGTATGAGAAATCTTCTGAGTATGGTGAACTATAATAAGCTTCAAAATTTGTAAAGTTGTATTCACTTCCTACTGGTAATGGAACCCCATTTGTTCTTGTTGGGTCAAAATTTCTGTAAAGGTGGGTAAATCTGTTTTTAACTACAGCACCCATTGTTGAACTATCATTTTGGTTTGCACCCCATCTTGCTATAAGAAAACGATCTGAAAGTTCATTATTTAATTCAGGTCTCCAAATAAATACTGGCGTAACTTCTAAGCTGTGAGTTTGAATTTTTTTGTTTTCTGGCCAAAATTTGTACTTAAAATTTGGATTAATTTTTATTATACCAGTCCTTTTTATATATCCTAACTCTGAATTAAAATTATCTCCTACATATAATCCACTCAATCTAAAACTAATATTTTTAGTATTGTAACTTGTATTTACGCCGAGTGAAATATCCTTGTTTTTATATTCTTCTGTAAAAGATTTATGTATGTAATATTTTCCATTCCACTTATTATCTTTTGAGGCTAAGTTATAGTCCAGTCCTATTAGTCTGTTGTAATCTTTTCCTGTTTCGGAAAAATCATAATTCTTAGTTGCTTGTTTATTAATAAATATAAAGCTAATATTAGACCTGTTGAATACCTTGTGCTGTAGAGCAATTATTGAGTTATTTGTTGCAGCAATTTCATTTTCAATGTCTTGTTGAGTTTGCATATTCAGTAATCCAATTCTAAAATTATTATTTAGCTTTCCACTAAGTCTCATCCCAAAATCAATCTTATTTTCGATGCTATTGCCATTAATATCTTTTGCTATACCTATTCTTCTTGAAAAGAACGGATTAGCATCTTTTGAGTTTCCAAAACTTGAAAACAAATCACTATTTTCAATAAAAAACTGTCTTTTTTCAGGCAAAGTAACCTCATACCTAGTAAGATTAGTTACTTGTTGATCTACTTCAACTTGTGAAAAGTCTGGATTTAATGTCAAGTCCAAAGTAAGAGAATTATCTATGGCTAATTTTATATCTCCACCAAAATTTACACTTTCTCCACTAACTGAATTTTCATAGTCTTTGAAGCTTAAATTATTCACATATGGTATTATAGATTTTTTTGATTCAGATTTTCCTAATGGTTTTTCAAAAATCATATCACCCATAAAAGCCAAATTAAAAAACTCTTGATTTGTAGGTACTTTATGCCAAGAATTCCATGCATTATTTTTAGTGTCTCTTTGATAACTTCCTACTCTCCATCTAGTTTCTCCCTCTGTATATTTAAATGCAGAGAGTGGTATTTTCCATTCTGTTGTATAGTAATTTTGATATTGTTTAGATTCACATAACCATTTCTTATCCCAAGTCATGTCCCAATCGGATAATTCGTTCCCTCCATTAAATAATAACATTTCTCTTTGAACTCCTATGTGATTACTTCCAAAAACAAAAGCATTAGTTGCGTCATTAAAAGTGTCAAAAATCATTGTAATATTATCTGAATTGCCTGCACTAAAATCTCTTTTTAGAGAACTTATTTTTAAATCAGATGTATTTGCATTTACTTTAATTCCTACATACAGGAATTGATCATCATTCATTACTTTTATTTCATTCTCATATTTAGAGGGAGCTCCATTATTTGGAAAGTGTTCATAGAAACCTGAAGCTGTTTTGGCTAAACTCCAATCATTTTCGTCTAGCTCACCATCAATTGATATTTCAG
>SGZJ01000034.1 GCA_004213995.1 Flavobacteriales bacterium
AATAGAACTACTACTGATAGAGCAGTTCGCATCATCATCATTAGTTACAGAGATAACTACATCTGTATTATTATCATAAGGTCCAAAAGTAAACATTCCTGTTGCAGTTGCATTTTGAGAAGCTGTACCTTGGTTATCAGAAAGTGTAACTGAAGAAGCAGATCCAATGTCTGTTAAATCAACATCGATAAAAAACTGAGGTCCGTTAAGACAATCTGTTACCATTGTATAATTAGCAATAGGATTTACACAAGTAGCGCAAGCTACAGTAAAATCTATAGGGTTGTATCCACTACTTACACAGCTTATACTTCCATCTTCTTGAACAATAAGAGTTATATTATCTCCAGAGGACTGGAAAGTCAACCCAGAAATATCTCCACCAGCACCGTAACCGTTGTAAAGTTCGGTTCCGTCAGAATCTAGAATTATTAATTCATCCCATCCATTTTCTACTTGCCCAGAGTTAATAGTAAGGTTCATTGGACTTCCATCAAGACTAGTAAAAGAATAAGAGTTATCTAATCCAGTATCATAACAAAAGCTAGTATTAATTGGCCCTGCTGTACAATCTACATCAGCTGATGTTTGCGAGTTAATATTAAAACTTAATACTAAAAAACAAAAGAATAATAATTTTTTCATATTTGTATAATTATAGATTTTTAAAGATAGTAAATACATGTTATAATGTGTATAAATTTTTAATTCATATTTGTACATTTACTCCAGAATATTAAAATCTTGGAAAATACTATTTTAATTGGAGTTATAACTCGTGATCAAGACAAGGAAAAGTCTAAAGAATATCTTGATGAGCTAGAGTTTTTAACAACTACTGCTGGAGGTGCTGTTGTAAAGCGCTTTACCCAAAATTTAGACACTCCAAATCCAAAAACATTTTTAGGCAGTGGAAAAATTAAAGAAGTACTTGATTTTATTAATGTTGTAAAGATTCAGACAGTAATATTTGATGATGAATTATCTCCAGCACAGGAAAGAAATATTAGTAAAATATTTAATTGTAAAATTTTAGATAGAACAAATTTGATATTAGATATTTTTGCTCAAAGAGCTACAACAAGTTATGCTAGAACACAAGTTGAGTTGGCTCAATGCCAATATTTGTTACCTAGACTAAAAGGGATGTGGACTCATCTTGAAAGACAAAAAGGTGGTATTGGAATGAGAGGTCCTGGTGAAACAGAAATTGAAACTGATAGAAGAATTGTAAGAGATAAAATCTCTTTGTTAAAAAAGAAAATTAAGAGTATTGACAAACAGATGCATGTACAAAGAGGCAATAGAGGTAAGATGATAAGGGTTGCTTTGGTTGGTTATACAAACGTTGGAAAGTCAACTTTGATGAATGTTTTAAGTAAATCAAAAGTGTTTGCAGAAGATAAGCTTTTTGCTACTTTAGACACTACTGTAAGAAAAGTAGTTGTGAAAAACCTTCCTTTTTTAATGAGTGACACAGTAGGCTTTATAAGAAAATTACCAACTCAATTAATAGAATCTTTTAAAAGTACTTTGGATGAAGTAAGGGAAGCAGATTTGTTGATTCATGTTGTTGATATTTCACATTCAAATTTTGAGGAGCATGTTGAGTCAGTTAATAAAATACTAGAAGAAATCAAAAGCTCTGATAAGCCAACTATTATGGTCTTTAATAAAATTGACAATTACTCATTTGAAGAATTTGATGAGGAAGATTTGATTGCAGTCAGGAACAAGTCTAATTATAATTTGGATGATTGGAAAAATACCTGGATGAGTAATTGTAATAATGAGGTTAGGTTTATTTCCGCTCTAAACAACGAAAATATAAATGATTTAAAAAATTGTTTGTATTCTGAAGTTAGAAAAATTCATGTCACTAGATTTCCTTACAATAAGTTTTTGTACCCAGACTGTTAATTTACTTTTTGTATACCGGTACAGTTGAGCAAGCTTCACCAAACATTATTCGTTTAGCAATTGGTTTTAATCTATTTATTAATTGTGAGTAGGCATCAATTGGAATATTTTTTTTCGAACACCCTTTTATAACAATTGACTTATCACTAAAGTTGGAGAAATCAATTGAATTTATAATATCTGAAAAGATATGTTTTTCTAAATAATCTAAATCACCAACAATATTTATAATGCAATTATCTTTTAATTTAGAAGCAATAAGTAAATATGCCCATGTTGGAATTATTGCTCCACTACTACAAATAACAGCAACATACCCGTCGTTAAATCTGTCCCAGTCAAAATCCTCGACTGATGATCTAAATTCTTTTTCTTTTAAAACTAGTCCTTTAAAAAGCCAATTTTTAATATCTAATAAATGTCTTTTACCTTGAGGATAGTAATCTTCCAGGTCAATTGTGATAATCTTGCTATTGGCGACTCTATTTATAATTTCTTTTGACATTTATTTTATGTAGAATATTTATAAAATCCCTATTTCTAACTTTGCCTCATCACTCATTAAATCTTGAGACCAGGGAGGGTCAAAAGTAATTTCAACTTCAGCATCATTTACCTCCTCCATTGATTTAACTTTATTTTCAACATCTAATGGTAATGATTCTGCTACCGGACAGTTTGGAGTAGTTAAAGTCATTAGAATTTTAACATCTCTGTCTTCATTAATCATTACATCATAAATTAGACCTAATTCATATATATCAACAGGAATCTCTGGATCAAAAATTGTTTTTAATACCATAACAATTTTTTCACCTAAAATTTTTGGATCAAAATCTTCTTTATTCATCGTTTATTTTTGTTTGATAAGCTAAAGCGTATAATTTTAATTGTTTAATCATACTTGAAAGACCATTTGCTCTATTTGGTGAAAGATGATCTTTTAGTCCAATTTTATCCACAAAATCCGTATTAGCTTCAATTATTTCATTAGGTTCGTGATGAGAAAATACTCTTATCAAAATTGCAATAATTCCTTTGCTTATGATTGCATCACTATCTGCCTTGAATACTATTTGATTATCCACAAGTTCGGCCCTAACCCAAACTTTACTTTGACAGCCATTAACCAGGTAGTCATCTGTTTTATATTTACTTTCAATTAAAGGTAACGATTTACCTAAATCAATCATGTATTCATACCTCTGCATCCAATCATCAAACATTGCAAACTCGTCTATTATTTCCTCCTGTATTTGTTTTATTTTCAAGCTTATAATTTTAGTAAAAATACGATAACAAAAAGATTATTCAATTTAAAGTATTGAATTTTGTACTATTTTTTATTTAAGATAGCATTAAAATAGCTTTGTGAAGTGCTTTAATAAATTCATCAATTTCTTCTTTTGTGTTATAAAAACTAAAAGAAACTCTTATTGTCCCCGGGATTTTAAAATAATCCATTATTGGTTGAGCACAGAGTTGTCCAGTTCTTGTAGCTATTCCAAATTTATCTAGAATAGAGCCGATGTCGTAAGGATGTATATTACCAACGTTAAAAGATATTACAGATGTTTTTTTTGCAGAAAATCCATAAATTTTTAAACCTTTAATTTGTAGTAATTCTCTAGTTGCATATTCTAGCAGTTCATTTTCGTATGCATAAATTTTTTCTAGTCCAATAGAATTCAAATAATCTATACCGACTCCAGATGCAATTACGCCACTTATATTTGGAGTACCGGCTTCAAATTTATTTGGAAGACCAGCATATGTTGATTTTTCAAAAGTAACTTGATCAATCATTTCTCCACCACCTAAAAAAGGAGGAATTTTGTTTAGCCACTTTTCTTTTCCATAAAGGATTCCAACTCCTGTTGGACCACAAATTTTATGAGTAGAAGTAACATAAAAATCTACATCTAGATCAATAACATCAATTTTCATATGAGGAGTAGCTTGAGCTCCATCTACTAAAACAATTGCGTTAAATTCATGTGCTTTTTTTATTATGTGCTTAATTGGGTTTACTATTCCAAGTGCATTAGATACATGATTAACAAACACTAATTTAGTTTTTGAATTTAGCAGCTTTTCGAATTCATCAATAATTAATTCACCATTATTATTAATTGGAATAACTTTTATTTTTGCTCCAGTTTCTTCGCATAACATTTGCCAAGGAACAATGTTACTATGATGCTCTAATTGAGAGATGATAATCTCATCATTTTTTTTCAATATCTTTTTAAACCCGTTAGCAACTAGGTTAATACTGTGTGTTGTTCCAGATGTAAATATTATTTCATATGAGTTATGAGCATTGAAGTGTTTTTGAAATTTAACTCTTGAGTTCTCATAAGCATCAGTTGCTTCCTGACTTAAAAAGTGAACCCCTCTGTGAATATTTGAATTATATTTTGAATAATAATCAACAATTGAATCAATAACTAATTGTGGAGTTTGGGAGGTAGCAGCATTATCAAAATATATTAAACTTTCACCATTTACTTTTCTTTTAAGAATAGGAAAATCGTTTCTAATTTGATCAATATTTATATGTGTATTTTTTTTCATTTATAAATTAAACCCAATATTCACACCTAGTTTTCCCGCAATTATATTAGTAATTCTGTTTTTTAATTCGGGAATTTTTACACTTTGCATAACGTTATTTGCAAAACCATACATTAATAAAGCTTTAGCTTCTTTTTCTGGAATACCTCTTGACTTTAGATAAAAAAGAGCATTTTTATCAAGTTGACCAATAGTACACCCATGAGAACATTTTACATCATCGGCAAAAATCTCAAGTTGAGGCTTAGTGTTAATTGAGGCTTTATCACTTAACAATACATTGTTATTCGCTTGAAAAGCATTTGTTTTTTGAGCTTCTTTTTCCACAACAACTGTACCATTAAAAACCCCTGTAGAGCTGTCATCAAAAATACCTTTATAGTCTTGATGACTTTCACAATTTGGTTTTATATGATGAACTAGCGTATTGTGATCTACATGTTGTTTTTCTTCAATAATTGTAATCCCTTTCATTATTGATTCAATGTGCTCTCCTTTTTGAGCGAAAGTAAGATTGTTTCTTGTAAGTTTTCCGCCTAAAGAAAATGTATGTAAAGTGCATACACTGTTATGTTCTTGAACAATTGATGTAGTATCTATTATTGAAGCTTGTTTATTATCATTTTGAATTTTATAGTAATCTACTATAGATTTTGGGTTTACAAATATTTCTGTTACAGAATTTGTTAAAACCTCATTTTCGTTCAGATTTTGATGCCTTTCAATAATTTGTAGTTGAGAGTTTTCGTCAACAATTATTAAATTTCTAGGTTGCAGCATTAAAGAACTTTCATTTCCACTATTAAAATGAATAATTTGAATTGGCTTTTCAACAAATTTATTTTTAGGTATGTGAATGAACGCCCCTTCTTTTGAAAATGCAGTGTTTAATTCGGTAATGCCATCTTTTTTTAATGCTTTATTAAAATAATTTTCTATGATTGGAGCATATTTAGGTTTATTTAAAACTGAAGACATTAAACAAATATCCATTCCTTCATGAGTAGTTTCTGATAAGTGAGAGCAATATATACCATCAACGAAAATAATTTTATAACTATCTATATCATCAATCAGGTATTTTTCAATTTTAGAATAAACAAGTGCTGTATTTTTGCTTGGGAAAACACTGTAATCAGTATCTAAAACTTGCTTTAAAGAAGTATATTTCCAGGATTCATTTTTTTTTGTTGGGAAGCCTATGCTTTCAAAATTTTTAATTGCTTCAGTTCTGATGTCGTGTACATAACTATCTATATCAACTTGATTTTCAAAGGCTATGAAGGAGGAAACTAGTTTTTCTTTTAAATCCATTTCCTTAGTTTTTTACTTCTTCTTTAATCCAATCGTATCCTTTTGCTTCTAGCTCTAATGCTAAATCTTTATTACCTGATTTGACAATTTTTCCATTATATAAAACATGTACATGATCTGGAACTATATAGTCTAATAATCTTTGGTAATGTGTTATTAGGATTACTGCGTTTTTAGAACTTTTTAATTTATTAACTCCGTTAGCAACAATTCTTAAGGCATCAATATCCAATCCAGAATCTGTTTCATCTAATATTGCTACACTAGGTTCTAACATTGCCATTTGAAAAATTTCATTTCTCTTTTTTTCTCCCCCAGAAAATCCATCATTTATTGATCTAGATAAAAACTTTCTATCAATTTCTAAAAGATTAGATTTGTCTTTTAGAAGTTTAAGCATTTCTTTGGCAGGCATTTCCTCTTGTCCTTTTGCTTTTCTTGTTTCATTTATGGCTGTCTTTATGAAGTTAGTAACAGAAACTCCAGGAATTTCAACCGGATATTGGAATGATAGAAAAATACCTTTGTGAGCTCTTTCTTCTGCAGATAAGTCCTCAATAGATTCTCCATTTAAATCAATATCACCACTTGTAATTTCATACTCTTCCTTTCCAGCAATAATAGATGCTAGAGTACTTTTTCCAGATCCATTAGGACCCATTATAGCATGTACTTCTCCTGCTTTTACCTCTAGATTGATACCATTTAAAATGTCTTTATCGTCAACTTTGGCATGCAAATTCTTAATACTTAACATAATTTATTCTTCTTTATTAATAATTTCAACTATTTCTGTAATTTCTAATTTCACTGACCAACCTTCATCATTTTCATCCTTATTTTTCAATCTTCCTTTAAGAATAACTGGAATAAAATCAAATTCATCTTTTTTGATTGAAGATAATCTATCATTTAACTCATTTACTTTTTCATTAATTATAATTCCATATACATTCTTGTTAGTTTGCAATACAGCAGCATTGTTGTAAAAAACATAATCTCCAGAGAGAATAATAAGATCATTATTTTTTGTTTCAACTACTTTATTTGAAACTATTTTATCTTGTTTTTTATCACAACTAAAAGAAAAAAATAAGACGAATATTAATATTTTATATAACTTCATTTTAACAAATTTTTATCCGACTGAACCTTCAAGTGAAATTTCTAAAAGTTTCTGTGCTTCAACAGCAAATTCCATTGGTAACTTATTTAAAACATCCTTACTAAAACCATTAACGATTAGTGCTATTGCTTTTTCAGTATCGATTCCTCTTTGATTACAATAAAAAATCTGGTCTTCTCCAATTTTACTTGTCGTAGCCTCGTGCTCTATTTGTGCTGTTTTATTTTTAGCCTCAATGTAGGGGAATGTATGAGCACCACATTCATTACCCATAAGCAAACTGTCACATTGAGAGAAATTTCTTGCATTTTCAGCTCTGGAATTAATTTTTACTAACCCTCGATAACTATTTTGTGACTTTCCAGCGGAGATACCTTTCGATATGATAGTTGACTTGGTGTTTTTTCCAATATGAATCATTTTTGTCCCTGTGTCTGCTTGTTGATAATTATTGGTTACTGCTATAGAGTAAAACTCTCCAATAGAATTGTCTCCTTTTAGTATACATGAAGGGTATTTCCATGTAACAGCACTACCAGTTTCAACTTGAGTCCAAGAAATTTTGGCATTCTTTTCACATAGTCCTCTTTTTGTGACAAAATTAAAAACTCCCCCTTTGCCATCTGGACTTCCAGGAAACCAATTTTGTACAGTACTATATTTAATTTCTGAATCATCCATAGCTATTAATTCAACTACAGCGGCGTGCAGTTGATTTTCATCTCTACTAGGAGCCGTACAACCTTCAAGATAACTTACATAACTCTCTTTGTCTGCAATAACAAGAGTTCTTTCAAATTGTCCTGTACCAGCTTGGTTAATTCTAAAATAAGTAGAAAGTTCCATCGGACATCTGACACCTTTTGGAATATAACAAAATGAGCCATCACTAAAAACTGCTGAGTTTAAGGCAGCGTAATAGTTATCTTTTACTGGAACTACTGATCCAATATATTTTTTTACTAAATCTGGATGATTTTTTATAGCCTCGCTGATTGAACAAAAAATTATCCCTTTTTCTGATAAAGTTTTTTTAAAGGTTGTAGCAACAGAAACTGAATCAATTACTACATCCATGGCAACGCCACTTAATTTTTTTTGTTCGTCTATAGAGATACCAAGTTTTTTAAATGTAGCCAGCAATTCAGGATCAACTTCACTCAAATCATTGTATTTAGGAGTATTTGATGGAGCTGAATAGTATGATATTGCTTGAAAATCAGGTTTATCATACTTAACATTGGCCCAATCAGGTTCTTTCATGTCTTTCCATACTTCGTAAGCCTTTAACCTCCAATCTGTCATCCACTGAGGTTCATCTTTTTTCTTAGAAATTGCTTTTACAATATTTTCATTTAAGCCAACAGGGAATGTGTCAGAGTCCATTTTAGTATAAAAACCATACTCATATTCTTTTGTCTTTAATTCTTCTCTTAAATCGTCTTCAGTGTATTTAGCCATATTTTTTTATTAAAGTGAAAAACTTTCTCCACAACCACATGTTCTGTTTGCGTTGGGATTGGAAAAAACAAAACCAGTGCCGTTAAGGCCACCAGAGTATTCTAAAGTTGTTCCAATTAGGTATAAAAAACTTTTCTTATCAACCACTATCTTTATATTTTTATCCTCAAACATTTTATCATCTTCAGTTGTCTTTTTATCAAATTTTAAATCATAGGAAAGCCCTGAGCATCCGCCACTTTTCACGCCAACTCTAATAAAGTCTTCTACAGGGTTATAACCGTCTGTAGACATTAATTCAATGACTTTGTTTTTTGCTAAATCTGATATTTTTATCATAAATAAATATATAAAATATATTAGCATACAAATATACAATATAACTCTTGTTTTTGCATACTTTTTAACCTATTTATCGGATTGAATTTAAGCCTATGTTCTAAAAGAATGTTAAATTTGTAAAATGATTGAAGATAAAAATACAACTAAAACCAATTTAAAAGATTTAGGAGAATTTAAATTAATTAAAAAATTAACTGAAAATTTTGAGATTATAAACCCAAGTACATCTAAAGGAATTGGAGATGATGCTGCTGTTTTATCTTTTACTAAAAAAAAAGTAGTTGTTTCCACAGACTTACTAGTTGAAGGTGTTCATTTCAACCTAGCATATACTCCTTTGAAGCATCTAGGATATAAAGCTGTTATGGTTAATTTATCTGACATTAATGCTATGAACGCAATTGGAACACAAATTACAGTATCAATAGCAGTTTCGAATAGATTTAATCTTGAATCTCTTGAAGAACTTTACTCTGGAATTAGATTAGCAACTAAAGCTTATAATGTTGATTTAGTTGGTGGTGACACTACTTCTTCTACGTCTGGATTGACAATCTCAGTTACAGCAATTGGAGAAGTTGATGAAAAAGACATTGTATACAGAAATGGAGCTGAGGAAAACGATTTACTAGTTGTAACTGGAGATTTGGGAAGTGCCTATATGGGGCTTAAAGTTCTTGAGCGCGAGAATGAAGTTTTCAAGGTAAATCCTAATAATCAGCCTGAGCTAGATCAGTATACTTATCTTGTTGAGAGGCAATTAAAGCCAGAGTCAAGGAAGGATATAATCAAACTATTAAAAGATTTAGATGTTAAACCTACTTCAATGATTGATATAAGTGATGGTCTTTCTTCTGAAATAATTCATATTTGTACCCAAAGTAATGTTGGTTGTAATTTATATGAAGAAAAAATTCCAATAGATCCACAATTAATATCTACATGTGAAGAATTTAATATCGATAGTACGACTATTGCCTTAAATGGAGGTGAAGATTATGAGCTCTTGTTTACCGTTTCACAAAAAGATTTTTCTAAGATAAAAGCTAACCCAAATTTTACAGTTATTGGTCATAT
>SGZJ01000035.1 GCA_004213995.1 Flavobacteriales bacterium
TGGTTCATAACATGAAATATTTGCTGCAAACCCGGTTGTGTTTGCTGCAGCATTACTAAAGAATTCAACTGTTATACAACCAGATGCATTAGTAGCAGTGATGAAACCAGGACTTTGTGTAGCATTTCCTGAGTAAGTTGTTCCAGTTCCAGTATTATCAGGCCCATCATAAATCGTTAAAATATCAGCATTAAGCTGAGTACTAAAGGAAGTGAAATCAAGTTCAATATTTTGACCAGGATTATCTGGACAAATAGTTATGGAATAATTTTCATTACTTGAGTAATTTCCACTTCCACCACCTGAATCAAATAAGGTTCCAGAACAAGTATTAACAGTACCTCCCTCACTAATTAATATATCTTGTGATAAACCAATAAATGGTATAAGCATAAAAGAGAGAATTAGATACTTTTTCATATAAGGTTTACTTGAATTTTGATTTAATAATAATTAGGTAATTAGTATTATCAACTCTATAAATTAATCTTCTTTTTGAATTAAAATTAAAATTAAAAATCAATGGATTAAAAGTCACTTTATCAAATAATGGAGATTGTATTAAATTATTAAAGGCATCAAAAACTGGTACTGATGATAAAAGCGGATAATTTGAAATGTCCTTAACATCTTCATTTTGAATTACAACTCTATTTCTAAAAATATGTTTAATGTCGTTAACTCTAGAAGGTTTATCCAAAACGTACTTTTGTAATTTATCACCATAGACATATTTGAGTTTTTGGATTTCTAAATTAGTAAAAGGTAATCTAATATTTTCAGGGTAGTCAACAATCCAATCGTATGAATTATTTTTACTAGAATTATCAATTAACAGAGAATTATTCTGTTGAGTAAATCCCAAATTAATTGAAAGATAAAATATAAAAAACAAGTTAATTTTACTCATCAATTTTGGTTAAAGTTCTAGCTAATTTAATTTAAATTTTTAGATAATAGAAATTATAATAAATTTAACATTTTATATCATTAATAAAGACCCAACTTTAGTAATAATTACTATCTTTGAATTACGTCTAATTTAGAAATTTTAATCAAAAAAATGAAAGAAAATAATTTAGCAAAACACATTGATAATTTTGGAGATGACCATGTAGGTTCGTCAACTGAAACACCATTAAGAATAGATGCTTTTGAATTATCAGACAATGAAAAAATTTCAATAATTGAAGAAAACATGAGGAACATTCTTCATACACTAGGTCTAGACTTGACAGATGATAGCTTAAAAGGAACTCCCAAAAGAGTTGCAAAAGCTTATGTTAATGAAATTTTTGGAGGTTTAAACCCGACAAAGAAACCTGTATCCTCTACTTTTGAAAACAAATATCAATATAATGAAATGTTGGTAGAAAAAAACATTACAGTTTACTCTACTTGTGAACATCATTTATTACCAATAGTTGGAAAAGCCCATATTGCATATATTTCAAATGGGACTGTTGTCGGATTATCTAAAATGAATAGAGTTGTAGATTACTTTTCCAAAAGACCTCAAGTACAAGAAAGATTAACTATGCAAGTTGTAAAAGAATTACAGAGTGTATTAAATACTGATGACGTAGCATGCGTTATAGATGCTAAGCATTTATGTGTAAATTCTAGAGGAATTAAAGATACAGGCTGTAGCACAATAACTAGTGAATTTGGTGGTGCTTTCAAAAAACCGGAAGTTAGAGAAGAGTTTTTAAAATATATTCAATTAGAAACTTCTTTTGAAGGCTTATAATTCTTAACTTTATTTAATGTCCTTAACAAAAGAAAATATTCTTTACATATACAACTCATTAACTGGCAAGAAAGAGAAATTCAAACCTATTAACAAAAAAAGAGTAGGAATGTATGTTTGTGGGCCTACTGTTTACAGTAATGTTCACTTAGGTAATGTTAGAACATTTATGTCGTTTGATATAATATATCGTTACTTACTTCATCTTGGATTTAAAGTTCGTTATGTAAGAAATATTACAGATGCTGGTCATCTTGAAAATGATTCAGATAACGGAGAGGACAGGATAAGTAAAAAAGCCAGGCTAGAGGAAATTGAACCAATGGAAGTTGTTCAAAAATACACAGTAGATTTTCATAACACTTTAAATGAATTTAATTTACTTCCCCCTAGCATTGAACCTACTGCAACAGGTCATATCATAGAGCAAATAGAGATTATCAAAACCATACTTAAAAATAAGCTTGCTTATAAGGTCAATGGATCCATATATTTTGATGTAATAAAGTATAATAAAACAAATAATTATGGGATTTTAAGTAAACGAAATATTGAAGATTTAGTTCATAACTCTAGAAAATTAGATGGTCAAAGTGACAAAAAGAATCCCCAGGATTTTGCACTTTGGAAGAAAGCAGATGATAGTCACATTATGAAATGGAACTCACCTTGGGGATTAGGTTTTCCAGGATGGCATCTAGAATGTACTGCAATGAGCACTAAATATCTTGGTGACAATTTTGATATTCACGGAGGTGGAATGGATTTAAAATTTCCACATCATGAATGTGAAATAGCACAATCTATAGCATGTAACAATACAAGTCCGGCAAATATATGGATGCACGCTAATATGCTTACATTAAATGGAAATAAAATGGCTAAATCTACTGGTAATAATATTTTACCAGGGGATATTTTATCAGGGAATAATACCATTTTAAACAAACCGTTTTCATCTAGTGTTATTCGTTTTTTTATACTTCAAGCGCATTATAGAAGTGTATTAGATTTTAGTAGTGAAGCAATTGAAGCATCTGAAAAAGGGTTTAACAAATTAATGGAAGCTCAAAAAAGTTTGACCAATTTAAAAAGCTCAAACAGCTCAGACTTTGATATTAATAATTGGGTTTCTAATTGTTATAATGCATTAAATGATGATTTTAATACTCCTATATTAATTGCTGAATTATTCAATTCAGTGAAATTTATCAATCAAGTTAAAATGGGAAAAGCTAAAATTTCTGCAAAAGATTTAAAGGTTACTCAAGAAAAATTTAATGAATTTGTTTTTGATATTTTAGGTTTAGAAATCAATAATGGGTCTGATTCTAATTCAGATAAATTAGACTCTGCAATCAGCTTATTGATTGAACTAAGAAACGAAGCTAGATTAAATAAAAATTATGCTTTGAGTGATAAAATTAGAGATGATTTAAGTAAAGGTGGTATTACATTAAACGACAGTAATAATGAAACTACCTATTCAATTAATTGAAAATGAAAATTCTAACATTACCTTTAATCCTTTTAATAAAAATTTATCAAAATCTTATTTCTCCTTTAACTCCAGCTACATGTAGATTTCAACCAACTTGTTCACAATATTCAATAGAGGCATTAAAAGAGCATGGGATTTTTAACGGATCAAAATTAATGATTATCAGAATATTTAGCTGTCATCCATGGGGCAAATCGGGATATGACCCTGTACCACAAAAAAAAAAAAAAAAAAACAAATAAAACTTGTAACACATGTATGCATTAGACATAGTATGGGATCCTTCCTCTGAAGGCATAAATATATTCGGAAAATTCACTATTCATTATTATAGTTTAATGTGGATAGCAGCATTTACGATTGGGCATTTTGTAATGAAAAAAATATATCAAAAAGAGTCCTTAAGTGAAGAAAGCTTAGACTCTTTATTTATGTATACTATTTTAGGTACTATAATTGGAGCCAGATTAGGTCACGTTATTTTTTATCAGCCAGAACTTTTCAAACAAGATTTTCTAAGTGTTTTTCTCCCTTTTAGGTTTAATCCTGTATTTGAATTTACTGGATTTAGAGGACTTGCTAGTCATGGGGCAGCTATTGGAATAATTTATTCTATGTATTTGTACAATAAAAAAGTTTTAAAGAAAAATATTTTATGGATTCTGGACAGACTTGTAATTCCTGTTTCAATAGGAGCTGTATTTATTAGAATTGGTAACTTTTTTAATTCAGAAATAATTGGCCATAAAACAGATAGTGTTTTTGGCGTTGTATTTAAGGCAATAGGAGAAACTGAACCAAGACATCCTGGTCAACTTTATGAGGCATTTGGTTATTTAATTGTATTTGTGATAGTTTATTTTACATATTGGAAAACCTCAAAAGCATTAAAACCTGGATACATGTTTGGTTTATTTCTAATTCTTTTATGGTTGACAAGGTTTATTGTAGAATTCTTTAAAGAAGCACAAGTTGCTGGAAGAGAAGACTGGATTCTTGGAATGAACACAGGCCAAACACTTAGTATTCCGTTTATATTACTTGGAGTTTATTATATGTTTAGAAAATGATAAATGTATTAAGAGTAATTAGCTATTTAGAAGGTATATCCTATATTTTATTATTGTTTATTGCAGTACCAATAAAGTATTATGCCAATGACCCATCTCTTGTTAAACTTTTAGGTATGCCTCATGGACTTTTATTTGTAGCATACGTTATACTATCTTTAGTGAGTAGTAAAGAATATAGATGGAATTCTAAAAAAACTTTAGTTGTATTAATTTCTTCTGTAATTCCTTTTGGAACATTTTATGTGGATTATAAATACTTTAAAAATTTGTGAGCAGAGAAACTAAATAATACTAGTTCCTCAAACTTTAAAATAAAAAAAAGCCTTACAATTTGTAAGGCTTTTTTTTAAGTTTATTTTTCTGATTTACCAATTGTATCTCGCATTATTGGAGTTGCTATAAATACAGAAGAATATGTACCTACTAAAACACCTACAATAAGAGCAAATAACAACCCTCTTAAAGAGTCTGCTCCTAAAAAGAACATTGACATTAGTACAACCAAAGTTGTAAATGAAGTATTTAAAGTTCTGCTTAAAGTACTGTTTAATGCAGAATTTACAATTTTATTAAATTCCCAAGTTGAGTGCTCATCGATAAATTCTCTAATTCTATCAAATACAACAACAGTATCATTTAATGAATAACCAATCACTGTAAGTATCGCTGCAATAAATGCTTGATCTATTTCCATATTAAATGGCATATACTTATATGTTAATGAGAATATTCCAAGTACTATTAACACATCATGAAATACAGCTGCAACTGCTCCAAGGGAGAATTGCCATTTTTTAAATCGAAGCAAAATATATAAAAACACTACTACAAGAGAAGCTAAAACAGCCCATAATGAAGATTGTTTAATATCATCTGCAATAGTTGGACTTACTTTACCAGAAAGCACTTTACCTACATTATTTTCAGCATTTAAAAACTGAGAGTAAGTGTAATTTTTTGGTAAAAAGTTAACTAGTGATTTAAATAATTTATTTTGCACTTCTTCATCAACCTCAGCAGAATTTTCATCTACTTTATATTTAGTTGAAATTTTTAGCTGATTGGCTGATCCAATAGTTTTAACTTCTGAACTACCAAACATTGCATTAGTTTCTAATTTAACATCTTCAGTATTTACATCTTGTGCAAATCTGACTGTGTAAGTTCTACCTCCCACAAAGTCAATACCTTGATCAAGTCCTGTAGTAAACAACGAAGCCAATCCAGCAGTAATTATTGCCCCTGATATTAAATATGTAACTTTAGTTTTCTTAAGAAAATCAATTGAAATATTTCTAAACAATCCTTTTGTAAGTGAAGTTGAGAAATCTAATTTCCCTCCTCTATTGGTATTCCATTCTATTAGTATCCTTGTAATAAAAATTGCAGTAAATAATGAAGTTATAATACCAATTAATAAAGTGGTTGCAAAACCTTTGATCGGACCTGTACCTAAAGAAAATAAGATTAGTGCTGTTAAACCAGTTGTTATATTTGCATCTAATATAGAAGATAAAGCGTTTGCAAAACCATCTTCAATAGCAGCAACTTGTTTTTTACCTTTTATTATTTCCTCTCTAACTCTTTCATAAATAAGTACATTTGCATCAACTGCAATACCTATTGTAAGTACTATACCTGCGATTCCAGGAAGAGTTAATACTGCACCTAATCCTGCTAAAACTCCAAATATTAAAATAATATTCAACACAAGGGCAATATTTGAATATATACCAGCTTTACCATAGTAAAATATCATCCATATTAGTACTAAAAAAAGAGCTATGATAAATGATCTAGAACCTGTTTCAATAGCTTCTTTTCCAAGAGATGGACCAACTTCATCTGCTTGAACTATATCTGCAGATGCAGGAAGTTTTCCAGCTCTTAAAACATTAGCTAAATCAATTGCTTCTTCTAATGTGAATGTCCCAGATATTTCAGAATTACCACCTGAGATAGCACCAGTAGTAACCCCTGGAGCAGAATAAACAGTCTCATCTAAAACAATTGCAATTTGACTTCCCTGAGTAAAAGCGTTACCTGTCATTTTTTCCCAAACCTTAGCTCCCTTAGCATTCATTTGCATACTTACAGTAGGCTGACCAGATGGAGAGTAAGATTGTCTTGCGTCTGTAATTACTGAACCGCTTAATTCAGGTTTATTATCTCTGTTACCCTGTAAAACATATAAATCAATTAACTCATTTCCTTCAAGATCTAGTGTTGGGATTCCCCATACAAACTTAGCATCTCTTTGCTCTGATGTAAGTAAAGACTTAACCTCAGACATTTTTAAGTATTCAGAAATCTTTTCTTTAGCTTTTGAATCAAATGTTGCAATAATCGGACCCCCTGGATAACCTTGACCTTTAATAACATCTAAAATTGGATTAACTTCAACAAAAGTTGAATCTGAAGCTGTACCTAATAAATCGTCAATTTCACTATTAGTGTCATCAGATGTTACTGAAACTTCTTCAGAGTCTTCAATAGATTTAACTACTTCATTAGCTTGTACAATAAAATTTAAAAAATCTTGACCTCTGAAAGCATCCCAAAACTCTAATTGAGCCGTACTTTGTAATAAATTCTTAACTCTTTCGATGTCCTTAGCTCCTGGTAATTCAACTAAAATTCTTCCTGAATTACCTAATCTTTGAATGTTTGGTTGAGTAACACCAAACTTATCTATTCTTTTTCTCAAAACTTCAAAAGCAGAAACAATAGATTCATCAATCTTTTCTTTTATTATTGGTTGTACATCTTGATCATCCATATCGAAAGTAATTTCCTCACTCAAGCTTCTGTTTGCAAATATATCTGGAGAAGCAAGTTTGGTATCTCCTTTAATTGCATCAAAAGCAACGAAAAAATCCTCTAGGTATGTGTTTTGACTATTTTTTTGTATTTCTTCAGCATCAACAAGTGCTTGATTAAATATTGGATCTCTACTATTATTAGAAAGACCTTTTAAAATATCTTTAACAGAAATTTGAAGAATTACATTTATACCACCTTTTAAAT
The DNA here is from genome assembly GCA_004213995.1 of Flavobacteriales bacterium. Classification (GTDB taxonomy): domain Bacteria; phylum Bacteroidota; class Bacteroidia; order Flavobacteriales; family Flavobacteriaceae; genus SGZJ01. The sequence goes on from SGZJ01000035.1 coordinate 7,352, forward strand.
CTAGACCTAAATTCATAGCTCTGTCCTTAACTTCATTAAAAGTATAATCTGATATTCCTATATCAAAAACGGATGTATTTGATAAAGAATCCAAGTAATTAGCTTCTATAATATTCCTTTGCTTATCAAAATCGGTTTGTGATTCTGATACTTTACTTATAGCATACTTAGCTGCATTTTCTTCAACCCGATTGGCTTTAAAAGTAAACGATAGTTGGTATATACTAACCAAACCAAACATTAAAGCAAATAATTTTATTAATCCTTTATTCTGCATTGTGATGTATTTTATTCAATTTAAAAACGAGCAAATATATGATTTAACTAATAAATTGACAACAGAAACGACTCATTTCTAAATTGATCAATTTACAGCAAACAAAAATAATTCAGAATTATAATAGTAATTTATAAAGCTAAAAGATTATTTGTTTTCTTAACTCCTTCAGCACTTTCATGTAAATGCTTCATATCAGCCTCACTTAATTCTATCTTAACTATTTCTTCGATACCATTTTTTCCGAGGATTACAGGAACTCCAATAGAAAGATCATCAAGTCCATATTCCCCCTCTAATAAGACAGAACATGGAAACATTTTCTTTTGGTCACAAGCAATTGCTTGAACTAATCCACTTACAGCAGCACCAGGAGCATACCATGCAGATGTTCCGAGTAATTTTGTAAGTGTTGCTCCTCCTACTTTGGTTTCTTGTTTTACTTTTTCAAGTCTTTCTTTAGAAACAAATTCAGAAATATTAATGCTATTTCTAGTGGCATTAGAGATTAATGGAACCATCCCCACATCGCTATGACCTCCTATAACCATACCGTCAATATCGCTGATTGGAGCATTTAGGGCTTCTGCTAGTCTGTATTTAAATCTCGCTGAATCAAGAGCGCCACCCATTCCAATGATTTTGTTTTTTGGAAGATCTGTAGTTTTATGTACCAGATAAGTCATTGAATCCATAGGATTACTAACAATGATTAAGATTGTATCGGGGGAATACTTTATTAGATTCGAGGTAACTGTTTTCACAATTCCTGCATTAATACCAATTAATTCTTCACGGGTCATACCTGGCTTACGAGGGATTCCGGATGTAACAACACAAATAGAACTATTTGCTGTTTTACTGTAATCATTGGTAGTACCTGTTATTTTTGTATCAAAATTATTTAGAGATGCAGTTTGCATTAAATCCATCGCTTTACCTTCAGCAAAACCTTCTTTTATATCTAATAAAACAACTTCAGAAGCGAAATCTTTTATTGCAATATATTCAGCACAACTAGCACCTACTGCGCCAGCACCAACAACAGTTATTTTCATAATTATATTTTTATTAATTAAGCATCTATATTAGCATAGATAGCATTCTTTTCGATAAACTCTCTTCTTGGAGGAACTTCATCACCCATAAGCATAGAAAAAATTCTATCTGCTTCAATCATGTTTTCTATTTCAACTTGTCTTAAAGTTCTAAATTCAGGATTCATTGTTGTGTCCCATAGTTGTGCAGCATTCATTTCACCTAAACCTTTGTATCTTTGAATTTTGACACCATCGCCATATTTTTGCATAATTAGATCTCTTTGATCATCATCCCAAGCATATTCTTTTTTAGCTCCTTTTTTTACAAGGTATAATGGTGGGGTAGCGATATATATATGACCTCCTTCTATCAACTCTTTCATGTATCTAAAAAAGAAAGTTAAAATTAAAGTTGCAATATGACTTCCATCAATATCAGCGTCACACATAATTACTACTTTGTGGTATCTAAGTTTTGAAAGGTTTAAAGCTTTCGAGTCTTCTTCTGTTCCAATTGTAACACCCAAAGCAGTAAAAATATTTTTAATTTCTTCATTTTCAAAAACTTTATGCTGCATCGCTTTTTCAACATTCAGTATTTTTCCTCTAAGCGGAAGTATTGCTTGGAATGCTCTATCTCTACCCTGTTTGGCAGTACCACCAGCAGAATCTCCCTCAACAAGAAAAACTTCACATTTAGCTGGGTCCTGTTCAGAGCAATCAGATAATTTACCTGGCAAACCACCTAAACTCATGACAGTTTTTCTTTGAACCATCTCACGAGCTTTTTGGGCTGCAGTTCTAGCTTGAGCAGCTAAAATCACTTTTTGTACTATTATTTTAGCATCATCAGGGTGTTCTTCTAAATAATCTGTTAACATTTCTGAAACAGCCTGACTTACACTAGAAGAAACTTCTCTATTTCCAAGCTTAGTTTTAGTTTGCCCCTCAAATTGAGGTTCAGCAACTTTAACAGAAATTATTGCAGTCAAACCCTCTCTAAAGTCATCTCCAGAAATTTCAAACTTTAATTTATCAAGCATCCCAGATCCATCAGCATATTTTTTTAGTGTATGTGTTAAACCTCTTCTGAAACCAGAAAGGTGAGTTCCACCTTCATGAGTATTGATATTATTAACGTATGA
>SGZJ01000036.1 GCA_004213995.1 Flavobacteriales bacterium
TTCTTTTAATTATAGATTATACTTTTTAATTTTTGTTTGATATTTTCAGAATTATTAAATAATAAAATATCATCTGGAGGAAAAGGTAAAAACCTCCCTTTTAGTAGTCTTTTATCTTTCTTGCTTAAAACTCTTTTATCACCTGTAAATTCAAGAAATATATTTCTAAACCAAAATTCACTTTCTAGTGGGAATTTTTCAATTAAATTATTTTTGTTGTCATAATATCTTACTTCAGCAATAACTTTGGCAGATTTTGATTGACTAAATTCTTTGGTCTTAGCTGAAATTTCAACAATTTTATCAATTTTGATATCATTTCCTAAACTATCACTCATAACATTTCCGTTATTATCTAGTTGATAAGTGTAGCCATCTTTAATATTTTTTTTCTTTGTATTTTCTTTTTCAAGAATTCTTTCAGGGGAGATAATAAAAGCTTTAAATGCTAAATCAATATAAAAATCTGTTTTCCCTAAATAATTATCTTTTGTAGTGTGAAAAGATTTCCATTTGGAATTTAGATCATAACTATTAATATTTAAAATATCTTTTTGAAGTTGTTTGTAGATTACAGAATTTGATTCATTCAAAACATTTAATAAAATATGGTCTTTCCCTCTTGATAAACACAAATTAATTAACGATCTAGTTTCAAGATAATTTGGATTTATGGACTCTATTATAATTAAATAATCATATGCATTTCTGTAGTCTAACTTATCATCCTTTAAAATTAGTGATTTTGAAAGATCCATATAATAATCTGAAGTTTTATATCTAAATTCTATATGATCATTATCATAATTTTCAAAATTAAATTTTAAACTATTTGATGAAATATTCATCAACTTGTTTTGTCTGTTGATTAGCTTTTGATATTCAAGGTATATTTCATAATAAAATTCAGGATTTTTATCTTTCTTTAAACTGGAAATTTTATTTTGAGATTTAATTACAGATTTATTAAAGACATCTTTAAGTATTAATTTATATTGATCTTTTTTCTTTTTATTTTTTGTTTTATTTAGTTCATCAATAGTTTTGCTTATTGCCTTGTCATATTCTCCAGAAATTACATTTTCGTTTATTTTTTTTACTGGACTACAGCTAAAACATATTGATAGGAATAATATTATTATGTGTTTATGATTCATAACTTAAATATAATAAATATATGCTATTTCAAATTAGAAATAATAAATCAAATAATCAACAAATGATACTTCATTTAAAGAAATAAAAATTAACACTCAATTACAGTTATATCTTCTTTTTTTAACGCAATTAGCTCAAGTAAAAACTAAATTTTGTAGATTTATCTTTATGAAAAAGTTAATTCTCTTATTCTCTTTATTAATTGGATGTTCAACTTCAGAACCAGAAATTAATTATGAAACTATTACTATAGACCAATCTAAGGCAAGCAAACTTATAGATTTATCCATTGACTGTGTTGATAAAAAATTTCCATATAAAATTGGATTTCGATTTGATGGAGAAGATTGGGTAAGACCTCACTACGAGCTAACTCCCTCGTTTTATGGCTGCTGGGATTGGCACTCTGCTGTTCATGGTCACTGGGCAATGGTTAAAGTGATTAAAGACTTTCCAAATATTCCGGAAAAGGAAATTATCTTAAATAAATTAAAAAGTAATTTATCTGAAAAAAATCTAAATAAAGAATATGAATTTTTTCAGAACGATTTTGCAAAAGCATTTGAGAGAACTTATGGTTGGGCATGGTTGATGAAACTATACTCAGAACTATTAAGCTGGGATAATGAAAATGCTCAAGAGTGGGCATCGAATCTAAAGCCTCTAGTAGAGCTGCTTAGTGAAAGAACTATTACTTTCCTTGATAAACTTTCAACCCCTCTTAGGCCTGGTACTCATGCAAACACTGCATTCTCTTTTTCTCTAATGATAGAATATGCATTGATAGCTAATGATACAAACCTTTACAATAAAATAAAAGATTATAGTATTAAGAACTTTTCATTTGATACTAACTGTGCTGTTAGCTATGAACCATCAGGGACAGACTTTCTTTCACCTTGTCTTGCTGAAGCAGCTTTAATGTCAAGTATTTTAGAAAAAAATGAGTTTAATAAGTGGTTTAAAACATTCATACCTTCTTTGAAAGAACCTGAATTTAATAATATTATAAACCCGCCTGTTGTTCTAGATCCTAAAGATCCAGGCATTGGTCATTTGATAGGTCTTATGTTCCACAGAGCTTGGACACTTAAAGAGATTGCAAATAAATTGAATAATAAGTCCGAAAAAACCTTTCTTCTACAAATCTCAGATTTACATTCAAAAAAAGGTTACGATATTATGTTTGAAAGTGGTTACGGTGGAGAACATTGGTTAGCTACTTTTGCTCTTTATAATTTCTTAAGATAAAAACTAAAATAACAATATGAAAACAGAGCTTTCACTTTCTGTTGACGGAAGCACAATTATATGTGAACTGTATGGGGATATAAAGAATTCTAAAAAAATATTACTTTTCTGCCATGGTTTTCCTGGATCAAGTAGACTTGTTGGTTTATGGGATAATTTAAAAAATAAATCGATTTCAGTAGTAGAAATTAATTATCGAGGGGACAAAAAAAGTAAAGGAAAATTTAGTTTTTTGGGCTCTATAATAGATATAAAAACTGTTGCTATATTTTTGAAAGAAAAATATAAAGTACCATTGTATGTTTTGGGATACTCCATGGGTGGATTCTATGTTTCTAACATTATAAATGAAGATCCGAATATTTTTGAGAAAGTAATTTTGTTAAATCCTGTTGTTGATTCTATGGAATTATTATCTAATAAACCCTTAATGAATGAATTATGGGAGCATGCAAAAAATATTTTGTCCTTAAAACCAACTCAAATCTACGAAGAGGAATCAAAAAGGATAATTGGTGATCTTAATCCAATGGGTTTTGTAGAAAAAATTAAAAATAATATTATTATCATTCAATCTGATAATGATGAAGTATTAGAACCAAAACTTGCAAAAAAGTTTTACAGTTTATTGCTTGGAACTAAAGGCTATTTTGAGTTGCCAAATAAAACACATGACTTAATTGGAGATGAAAAAGAGTTGCTAGAAGCTCTGAGTATTCATTTAAGTTAGTTTGTATAAACTATTTTCTGTTTATTAAATAATACCCCAAACAAATAGAAAGTATCGATATACTAAAGTAAAGTATGTCCATTGGATCTTTAAAGTTCTCTGAAAATTTAAGTACTTTTTCAAAAAACTTCACAATCAAAACTATAATAATGACCTTAATTATTTTATTTTTTAATTGGTCTAAGTCTCTGATTTTTAGAGTTGACTCATTAAACTTTGAGTTAGCAAAATCAATTTCACTAACAAAAAGCTCATATATACCAAAACCAAAAATTAAAAGAACAATACCTATTAGAAACAAATCAATTGCAGAAATTATTTTAAATAATAACTCATTGCTATTTGTAATAGAATCATCAAATAGTGGATTGTAAAAAATGATTGCTTCAATAATTTCCCATCCACCAAGAACTAATAGCGCTACAGATGAAATTATTGATAGTAAAACTGGTAGAATGGTAATGTATCTAACACCCCATAATGATTTTTCAAATTTATTGCTCATTCTATAAAATTAGTTAAAATAAATAAAACACATTCTTATATTTTATTTTTTATAAATTTACTGAGAAGAAATGAAAACAGAAATATTAAAAATAAAAATTGAACAAATTATTCTTTTAAAAGAGAATCTTGAATTTAAATTGCAGCAGATTTGTGACTTACTTGAAAGTGAAGTTTCTTATTATGATTGGGTTGGTTTTTATTTTAAAAATGGAGATAAAGAAGAACTTAAATTAGCACAATTTACAGGTGAAGAAACTGAGCATACAATTATTCCCTTTGGCAAGGGTATTTGTGGTCAAGTAGCTGTTAGTAATAAAAATTTTGTGGTTCAAGATGTTTCTAAACAAGAAAATTATATTTCTTGTGGATGGAAAGTTAAGTCTGAAATTGTGATACCAATTTTTGTAAATGGTGAAAATATTGGTCAAATAGATATTGATTCACACACACCGGATATTTTTAGTTCTAAAGATGAAGAATTACTTGAGTTTGTATGTAAAAAAGTTGGAGTTCTGATAGCTTTGAGTAAATAAAATCACCCAATAAATATTTATTGTTTAATTTGTAAGTATGAAAAAACTTAACTTACTTCTAATAATATTATTAACCCCTGTTCTGTTGTCTTCTCAGAATAGTTATGTTATTCCAGATGATATAAAATATTATGGTAAAGACTTTTTTAGACTTGAGGGTACTGAAGTTCCTGATTCACTTAAAGAAAATCGTTACCACAGATTACCTAATTCTTATAAAAATATAGTTAGAGAACCTGTGTGGAGCTTATCAAAGTCTTCAACAGGCTTATCAATTCGTTTTCTTTCTAATTCAAATAAAATTAGTGTTAAATGGAAGATTTTAAATGATTTGAAGATGAATCATATGGCTGAATCTGGAATTAAAGGAGTTGATCTATACTTTAAGAATAAAGATGGCTGGCAATATTTAAATACTGGTTTGCCAAAAGGTATCGAAAATGAGTATCTCTTTATAGACAATATGTCAAAGGAATTAAGAGAGTTTAAAATATTTCTACCCCTATATGATGGTATTGAAAACATTGAAGTAGGTATAGATTCAGAAAGTTTTATAAAGAAACCTGAAAAGAACCACAAAAAACCAATAATATTTTACGGAACTAGTATAACCCAAGGCGCATGCGCATCTCGTCCTGGAATGGCTCATACGAATATAATTTCGAGAAAATTAGACATTGATTGTATAAACTTTGGCTTTAGTGGTAATGGACGAATGGAACAGCCAATAGCTGAATTAATTTCCATGTCTGATCCCTTACTTTATGTAATCGAATGTATGCCAAATATGTATCCTGCAAAAAATGTAACGACAAAAACAATTCCATTAGTTGATAAGATTAGAGAAAATAATTCTAAAGCACCAATAGTTTTTGTTGAATTATTTGTTTCCTCTGTCTCTATATTAGATAAGAACAAACAAAATGAAAACATCGCAATGAATACAGCATTAAGAACTGAGTATGAAAAAATGATTAATAATGGATACGAGAACATTTATTACATTGAAAGTAATAATGCTTTAGGATTGGATCAAGAGGGGACAGTTGACTCTGTACATTTTACAGATTTAGGTTTTATTAGATATGCTGATTTTTTATTACAAAAATTTGAAGAATTTAAAATAATTGACCCTGAAATTGCTTATTAGAAGTATTTTGTGATTTTAATTAAATTATTATATCACCTTCTTGGTATATAATTTCTTTCTCTAATTTTCCGTTTTCATCATAATATTTAAAAACTCCATCTTCTTTATTGTTTTTAAAATTACCTTCTTTATAAACCTTTCCATTTTTATGAAACCATTTTAAAATACCATTACGTTTACCATTTTTTATATTTTCTTCAATTTCTAATTGGCCATTATTATTATAAAATTTAGTTATTCCATCTTGAATATCGTGCTTCCAATTTACTTCTTGCTCTAATTGACCGTTATCATTGTATACTCTCCAGAGTCCATGTTTTTTGTTATTTAAATAATTTCCTTCTTGTTGTAATTTCCCATTCTGGTGGTATGACCTGTATAAGCCTTCAAGCTTGTGGTTTTTTAAATTTGAATTTTTATTAGTCATATTAGGATTTTTTAAAGGGCTATAGAACTTATTCTATTAACCCATTAATATTATATTTAGACACAAAATTCCAAATTAATTCGCTGGTATTTTGACCCTGAAAAGAATTGTTAAACCATTCATGACCTCCCAGAATATATTTATAATATTCAACAGAAACATTATTATCTCCATCATCATATAAATAATGTTCAATAATCATTCCTTGGTCTGAATAAGTGCTTATTGTAGGATTAACTGATGTATTATTGAAATTAATCCAATAATCTAATGTGCTTTGTACTGAATTATAATCTGAATTTCCACTAAAAGGAATATCTTCATCTGATGTTCCATGAAGGTGAATTACAGGAACTGGGCGATTTATTGCCCCTGCACAATCTAACATTGATCCAGAGACTGAAGCTACAGCGGTAATTAAATTACTTTTATAATTTGCAAGCCCATATGCCATCATTCCACCATTTGAAAATCCGCTAGCGTAGATTCTCTCAGAATCAATATTATAATTTGATGAAATATCATCAATCATAGCTTCTACAAACCCTAAATCATCTGCTGTACTTTTATTATCTCCTTCAACAAGACATGGGTTCCAGTGGGAAGACCCATTTAAGCAACTACCTTGTGGATAAACTAAAATAAATTGTTCTGATTCTGCTAATGAACGCATATCGGCATAGTTTATGTACTGTTCAGCGGTATCCCCAAATCCATGAAAATTAAATAATAATGGTACGGCTTGGTTGCTGTAAGATTGTGGCACATACAAAATGTATTCTCTTGTAATATTGTCGTGGGATAAAGTGATTGCGTTTTCATTTTGAGAACAAAATGTTTCATCATCACTATAGTCGCAACTAGCAGTAAACAAACTAATTAAGATTGAGTAAATAAATATTCTTTTCATAATTAATATATAAAAATAAATAACAATAAGTGTACCATTTATTTAACCTATAAAAAAAACCTAATTATTATTTAATTAGGTTTTTTTTAAAAATTATTGAAGTGTCTAATTATTCAGCTGCATCTGGAGCAACAGCCATCAGAAGACCAGTAGCATCTCCAAAATCTCCTGAATTAATGATTTTTCCTTCATCATTAAATGTGAAATAGTGATACATGTAAATCTCAAAACTTTTACCGGAGGCTGTATTAGTTCCTGCCCACGTTCCATAAGTTCTAACGCTACCATTTAATTGTCCAGTTTCTGGGTCAACTCCAGGTAAAAAGTTTTCTGCTGTGTATGTAATGTTTTCCATTGCACCTTGCCAACCTTTAACGTATTCAAGAGTTTCTTCCTTATTCATTGCTGGAGCGCCATAGAAACAACTTCTCCATTCAACATCATCTGACAATAAATCAGAGATTGAATTTTCAGCGGTAAATGTTTCAAAGTAATTTTTTGCTAATTCAACATTTTTTTCAAAATTCGGGTTTTGAGCTGGTTGGTTACATGACCATAATGCACAAACACAAACCAACATAATAATTTTTTTCATTTTATTAATTTTTAAGATTAGTTTTCTAATATACATCTTATATGTTTTTATTTAAAAATAATTGCCATAAATTTATCAAAAAAAGTCATGTTAAAAGCTGTTTTGTTTGATATGGATGGTGTAATCGTAGACAGTGAACCTTTGCATAAAAAAGCATATTATAAGATGTTTAATGATGTCGGTATTGATGTTTCTGAAACATTATTTGAGTCATTTACAGGCCAGTCAACTTTAAAAATTTGTAAAACTCTTTGTGATGATTTTTCATTACCTAATCCACCTCAATATTTGGTTAATTTAAAAAGAAAGCACTTTAAATATATATTTGAGAATGATACGGATTTTAAATTAATTGATGGAGTTTTAGATTTAATAAAAGACTATATAAAAAATGGCTTAGTTCTTGTGTTGGCATCTTCTGCATCTATGGTTACAATTAATAATATTTTTAAAAGATTTAATTTAGATAAGTATTTTACTGCAAAGCTCAGTGGAGCAGATCTTCAAGCATCAAAGCCACACCCAGAAATATTTATTAAAGCTGCTGAATCATCTGGTTTTAAAAAAGATGAATGCATAGTGATAGAAGACTCTACTAACGGAATAAAGGCTGCAAAATCTGCCGGAATATACTGTGTGGGTTTTGATAGTATTCACTCAAAAAACCAAGACTACTCAAATGCAGATTTAATTGTCAATGAGCTAAGCCTTATTAAATATGATAAAATTAAAAACGTAATTTAACTTTAAGAGCTTGTTGCCTATTTTTTTACAAAAACCATACAATGTTGCCAAGGTAAATTATTAATATTTCTTTTAAGTTTAAAGCCAGCAGCATTCATTTCTTTTACAGCTTGTTTTTCACTCATTTTGTGTATTCTTTTTATAGGAACATTTGGGTCTTCTGCTCTATATTCGATTAAGAATAACTCACCATTAGGCTTCAAGGCGCTTTTGATGGAAGTTATCATTTCTTTCGGGAAACTAAATTCATGATAGACATCGACCATTAAAATTTTATCAACTGAATTCTTAGGTAAATACACGCTTTTTTCACTACTTAGGATTGT
>SGZJ01000037.1 GCA_004213995.1 Flavobacteriales bacterium
TTTGTACTCCATGGAGTTATCATGGCAGCCCTAGGACCTAGGAACGTGTAATTTATTTCTGTACTATTGATTATTGGCTTTTCTCCAAAAACCCAAGTTAATTTATCAACTTCTTCTTTTGTTAAAGTTTTATTTGATTGTACTGCAAAGATTTTATTTCTAGTATTATCACCAAAGAAAATAATCATAATTTAGATAAGTATTTAGTCAATAAATTTAATTGTTTTTAACCTAATATTTTATAAAAACTAACACGATAATTTATTAGTTATTCACTATGTTTTAAAAAATGCTGGATTTAACAATTTACACATTGTTGAAGAACAAAGAGTTCCTGATGGAAATTTTCCAACTGTAGAATCTCCTAACCCTGAAGAAACTAAAGCATTAGAAATGGCCTTAAAATTAGGGAATAAAGTTAATGCAGATATAGTTATTGGCACTGATCCAGATGGAGATAGGCTTGGAATAGCAGTTAGAAATAATCATGGAGAATTAATTTTATTAAATGGTAATGAAGTAATGGCTATTTTAATTGAATATTTATGCGATAAATGGAATGTAGAAAATAAATTAAATGGTAATCAGTTTATTGGATCTACAATTGTATCTACTCCATTAATTAGAAAAATTGCCAACTATTACAATGTTGAATGCAAATTAGGTTTGACGGGCTTCAAATGGATTGCTAAAATGATAACAGATTTTCCTGAATTAGATTTTATTGGAGGTGGAGAAGAAAGTTTCGGGTTTATGGTTGGAGATTTTGTTAGAGATAAAGATGCGGTTACCTCTACTCTACTTTCTTGTGAAATTGCGGCTTTATTAAAAAAAGATGGACAAACAATGTATTCAAAACTACAAGAGATACATTTAAAACATGGTTTGTTTAAAGAAAAACTAGTTTCACTAACAAAAAAAGGAATAAATGGAGTTAAAGAAATAAATAAAATCATGCAAGAATTTAGAAATAATCCCCCAAATAAGATTGACGAATCAATTATTTTAAAAACAGAAGACTTTCAATCCTCAACTGCAACTGATTATAACAAATTAAAAACACAAATTAATCTACCAAAATCTAATGTTTTAATTTTTACTACAATTGATGGGACAAAAGTAGCTCTGAGACCAAGTGGTACAGAGCCAAAGATTAAATTTTATATTAGTGTTAATGAAAAAATTGATGATAAACAGAATTATATTAATTTAGAAGATAAATTAGAAAATAAAATTAATCGTATTATTACCGAACTTAATATTTGTTAATGGAATATTTTAAAAAAATATTAAAATATGCTTTACCATACAAGCACTTTGCATTTTTAAATATTATTGCAAATATTTTCTATGCTTTTTTTGGAACTTTATCTATGATTTCTTTGTTTCCAATGCTAAAAGTTCTTTTTAATCAAACCGAAACATTAACTACGGCTCCTCAATGGACTGGAATATCTAATATCGTAGATTATTCAGAGGCATACTTAAATTACTTTGTTACTTTAAAAAAGAGCGAAGGAAATGATGATGTGTTAATTTTTATGATATTGATTATTGTAAGTACATTTTTATTAAAAAACTTATTTAATTACTTATCATTATTTTTTATTACTTATCTAAGAAATGGAGTTATAAAAGATGTCAGAAATGAACTATATGACAAAATAACTGAACTATCTGTTTCTTACTACTCAGGAAAGAAAAAGGGTGATGTTTTATCTAGAATTTCATCTGATGTAATTGAACTGCAAACATCATTTTTAGGAATCTTAGAATTAATAGTAAAAGAACCATTAATGATAATTTTCACATTAGCATCAATGATTCTTATTAATAGTAAACTAGCTCTATTTGTTTTTATTTTTATTCCAATTTCTGGTTTAATAATTTCATTTATAGGGAAATCATTAAAAAGAAAATCAAATAAAGTTCAAAAAGAACAAGGACTGTTTTTATCTCTTGTTGATGAAACTCTAAATGGATTAAAAATTATTAAGAGTTTTACTTCAGAGTCATTATTCAAAAAGAAATTTAATGATTCTACAAAAAAATATTATGACTTCTCTAATAGTTTATTAAACAGAACAAATCTTGCAGGGCCAATTAGTGAATTTTTAGGAATTTGCTCCATAACTATTCTTTTATGGTATGGTGGACAAATGGTTTTAGTCGATAATTCATTAGACCCGAGTTCATTTATGGTGTTTTTAGGACTTGCTTACAATATATTAACTCCATTTAAAGCAATTAGTAAGGCAAGCTACAAAGTTAAAAAAGGAAATGCTGCAGCAGAAAGAGTTTTACAAGTTTTAGATAACAAATCTTTAATTGAAGATCCTAAGAACAATAAACAAATTTTAAATTTTCAAAAATCAATCGAATTTAAAAATGTAAACTTTAGTTATAATAATGAAAATGCTGTAAAAGAATTTAGCTTTAATTTAAAGAAAGGTGAAACTTTAGCATTAGTAGGCCAATCTGGAAGTGGGAAGTCAACAATAGCAAATCTTGTAAATAGGTTTTATGACATAAAAAATGGAGAGATTTTGATTGATGGATTGAATATAAAAACTATAACAAAAAATAGTCTTAGAAAACTAATTGGACTTGTTACTCAAGATTCAATATTGTTTAACGACACTATAAAAAATAACTTACTTGTTGCTCAAAACAATGCTACTGATGATGAAATAATTGAGGCATTAAAAATAGCTAATGCATGGGAATTTGTGAAAGAATTTTCGGATGGTATTTATCATAATGTTGGTGATTCTGGAAATAAGCTTTCAGGTGGTCAGAAACAAAGACTCAGCATAGCAAGAGCGGTATTAAAGAATCCTCCGATTATGGTCTTAGATGAGGCCACATCAGCATTAGATCCTGAAAGTGAAAAGTTAGTACAAAATGCTCTTGAAAAAATGACAATGAATCGAACTTCTATTGTTATAGCTCATAGGTTATCTACTATTAAAAATGCTAAACATATAGCAGTATTGGACAGAGGCTGTATTGTTGAAAAAGGAAATCATGAAGAGTTAATGAAATTAAAAGGAGTCTACTACAAATATGTTAACATGCAGTCACTTGAAAAATAATAATGTTAGTTAAATTTATTATTACTCTGCTAATTTTTAATTATAATACATCTATAAGACTTATCATTTCAAGATAATTGGCTTTTCTAAATACTTTTTTTATCAAAATTAAACATACATTTGTATGCTTAATTTTATCTAATGAGATTACACAGAAATTTATGCTTAGCCGTCATTGATGGTATTTTATTAATTTTTAACGAAAATGAATACGCTGATAAAGTAATTCAAAATCTATTAAAAAGGAATAAGACATGGGGAAGTAGAGACAGAGGGTTTATCGCAGAAACCACTTACGATATAGTTAGATGGAAAAGGCTGTATTCAAAAATAGCTGAAGTTAAATCTCCGTTTTCAAGAGATGATGCATGGAGGTTATTAGCAGTTTGGATCGTTTTAAAAGGAATTAAACTTCCTGATTGGAAATATTTTGAAAACACCCCAAATAGAAAAATTAAAGGAAGGTTTGATACTTTAATTAAAGAAAGAGTATTTCGAGAATCAATTCCAGACTGGATTGATAAGATTGGAGTAAAGGAATTAGGTTTAAAGAAATGGGAAAAAGAATTATCTGCTCTTAATAAACAAGCCCAAGTAGTACTAAGAACAAACACTTTAAAAATTGATAAAGAATTACTACAGTCAAAGTTAGAAGATGAGGGTGTTTTAACTACAATTAATAAAGACTATAGTGATGCATTAATTCTAGATGAAAGAAAAAATGTTTTCAGAACTGAAGCTTTTAAAAATGGTTGGTTCGAAGTGCAAGACGCATCATCACAATTGGTAGCTGAATATCTTAACGTTGAACCTGGAATGGTTGTGGTTGATTGTTGTGCAGGAGCAGGTGGAAAAACATTACATCTTTCTGCACTTATGAAAAATAAAGGCAAATTAGTTGCAATGGATATTTATGAAAGTAAATTAAAGAAATTAAAAGTTAGAGCAAAAAGAAATGGTGCTCACAACATTAACATTAAAGTAATTGAATCAACTAAACCAATAAAAAAACTTCATAATTCTGCAGACAGATTGCTAATTGACGCCCCCTGCTCTGGATTAGGAGTTTTAAGAAGAAATCCGGATTCAAAATGGAAGTTAAAAGAGGATTTTTTAACTAACATAAAAATTACTCAACAAAAAATACTGAGAGATTATTCAAAAATGGTTAAACCAGGTGGAAAGTTAGTCTATGCAACATGTTCAATACTTAATTCAGAAAACACAAAACAAATTAAAGATTTTTTAAAATCCGAAAATGGTAAAGAATTTAAATTCGATGGTGAGAAAATAATTTTATCTCACGAACACGGCTTTGATGGTTTTTATATGGCATTATTAACTAAAAACAAATGATAAAAAAATTAACATTAATTCTATTTTTTACTACATCCTTAGTTCAATCTCAAATACCAAATGGATACTATGATACTGCTACTGGAAATGGTTATGAACTTAAATCACAATTATTTGAAATAATTAATAATCATATAGATCAAGGGTATAATGCATTAGACGATTTTTATATTACAAATGACATTGATATTTATTATGAAAATGACAATACTATTTTGGATATATACTCTGAAAATCCATCAGATACAGATCCATATAACTTTAGTATAGATAATAGTTGCGGAAATTATTCAGTAGAAGGTGACTGCTACAATAAAGAACATATAATTCCTCAATCAATTTTTGGAAGTAATTATCCTATGAGAAGTGATGCGCACCATGTATTACCAACTGATGGTAGAGTAAATGGATTTAGAAGTGCTTACCCGTTCGGTGTAGTTGGACAAAACTTAGTTAGTCAAAGTGGAATATCAAATCCAACTCAAAATGGTTCTAAACTAGGTAACAATTTAAATGAAGGGTACTCAATAGGATATTCTAATATTGTTTTTGAACCAATTGATGAATTTAAAGGGGATATAGCACGAATTTATTTTTATTTCATAACTCGATATGAAAATTTAATTTCTTCTTGGTCTTCTTACGATATGTTCGATGGTAGTTCAGAAAAAGTTTTACAGGACACATTCTTAAATATTTTAATCAATTGGCATTTAAATGATCCTGTTTCTCAAAAGGAAATTGACAGAAATAATCAAATTTATTTATTTCAAGGAAATAGAAATCCATTTGTAGATCATCCAGAATATGTAGAAGAAATTTGGAGCTCTACTAATGATACTGAAAATCCTTCTACACCAACAAACATTCAAATTTTTGACATAACAGATAATTCATTTCAGCTAAGTTGGGATAGTTCTTCTGATAATGTTTCTGTAGATTCCTACAATATCTATATTGACAATACTCTTTATGCAAATACAGAAAACACTAGTTATTTGATTTCTGGTCTTTCTGCCAATACATATTATTGCATAAATATAACAGCAATAGATCAATCAGGAAATTCATCTTCTTTTAGTCAAGAAGATTGTGCCTCGACATTGAATCAAAGTACCACTACAAATGAATTATTTATTTCTGAATATATTGAAGGATCATCGAATAACAAAGCAATTGAAATTGCAAATTTTACCGGAGAAACTGTAAATCTAAATAGTTACTCATTAGCAAGAAATATAAATAGTGGCACAAATTGGGGAGAAATGCTACAATTAGAAGGACAGATAACAAATGGAGATGTTCACGTAATTTCTAGAGGAAATGCAGATCAACAAATATTAAACAATTCAGATCAGTTATCTAGCGCTGATGCAATATCATTTAATGGAGATGATCCAGTTGGATTATTTAAGGACAATAATTTAATAGATGTTTTTGGAGATTTTAATGGTGAAAATAATTATGCAAATAGTACGTATGTTAGAAATGAGACAATATTAAACCCAAGTATTAATTTTGATATTGACGAGTGGAGTTTTTTTCCAAATAACTCATTTGAATTTATTGGTTTTCACAATCAAAATTTATCAATTAACGAAAACATATTTACAGATTTAAAAATATACCCTATACCTGCTATTGATAATTTTATAAATATAAAATCAAATTTAGAGTACCACTATGAAGTATTTAATATTAATGGAGTAAGGCTTATAAATGAGTCTAATAATGCAAATAGTGAAAAGACTATTAGATTAAATTCAGGAATCTATTTTTTAAAAATTTACAGAAAAGGTTCTTCTTTTACAAAGAAAATAATAATTCTATAAGTTGTTTAAAACATAGTGAATAACTAATAAATTATCGTGTTAGTTTTTATAAAATATTAGGTTAAAAACAATTAAATTTATTGACTAAATATTTATCTAAATTATGATTATTTTCTTTGGTGATAAAACTAGAAATAAAATTTTTGCAGTACAATCAAATAAAACTTTAACAAAAGAAGAAGTTGATAAATTAACTTGGGTTTTTGGTGAAAAGCCAATAATCAATAGTACAGAGATAAATTACACTTTCCTAGGTCCCAGAGCTGCCATGATAACTCCATGGAGTACAAATGCTGTAGAAATATGTCAAAACATGGGTGTAAACTCATTAGTTAGAATTGAAGAATTTAATAAGGTAGATTTTGGTTATTCTGATTTTGACTATATGGTTTATGAAAAATTTGAAAAATTAAATCAAAATATATTTAATGTAGAGATTGAGCCTGAGAAAATCCTGACTATTGAAAATATTGAAAATTATAATTTACAAGAAGGTCTGTCTTTAAATTCTGAAGAAATAATTTATCTTAATAATATTTCTAAAAAAATTGGAAGAAAACTTACAGACTCAGAAGTTTTTGGATTTTCACAAGTAAACTCTGAACATTGTAGACATAAAATATTTAACGGAAAATTTATTATAGATGGTCAGGAAAAAAAATCTTCGTTATTTAAACTAATTAAAGAAACATCAAAAAAAAATCCAAACTCAATCGTATCAGCATACAAAGATAATGTAGCTTTTATCCAGGGTCCAACTATCAATCAATTTTCACCTGAAAGATCAGATATTGCAGATTATTATAAAATAAAAGAAGTAAGCTCTGTAATTTCAATAAAAGCTGAGACCCACAATTTCCCAACCACTGTTGAACCTTTTAATGGAGCTGCTACAGGATCAGGTGGAGAAATTAGAGATCGGCTAGCTGGCGGAAAAGGGTCACTACCACTTGCTGGAACGGCGGTTTACATGACTCCTTACCCAAGAAATTCAAATGAAAAATTTTGGGAAGAAAAAATTCAAGCTAGAAAATGGCTTTATCAATCTCCAATTGATATTCTTATCAAAGCGTCTAATGGTGCTTCAGATTTTGGAAATAAATTTGGGCAACCTCTAATTACAGGCTCAATACTTACATTTGAACATGAAGAGTTTGACAAAACAATTGGTTTTGATAAAGTCATAATGCAAGCTGGAGGAATTGGATATGGTTTGACTAATCAAGCAATCAAAGATACTCCTGTTAAAGGAGATAAAATCATCGTATTAGGAGGAGATAATTATAGAATAGGGATGGGTGGTGCTGCTGTTTCCTCCGCTGATACAGGTGCATTCTCCAAAGGAATAGAATTAAATGCTGTGCAAAGATCAAATCCTGAAATGCAAAAAAGAGTTGCAAATGCAATTAGAGGAATGGTAGAAAGCAATAATAATTCTATCGTTTCAATTCATGATCATGGTGCAGGAGGACATCTTAATTGTCTTTCAGAGTTAGTTGAAGAAGTAGGAGGAGAAATAAATTTAGATATGCTTCCAGTTGGAGACCCAACCTTATCAGACAAAGAGATTATTGGTAATGAATCTCAAGAAAGAATGGGGCTAATTATAGACTCAAATGACTTAAATCTATTAAATAAAATTGCAGATAGAGAAAGGGCGCCAATATACGATGTAGGTACTATAACAGATGATAAAAGGTTTACAATTAAATCAAAATCAAAAGGAAACACTCCATTAGATTTATCTTTAGATAACTTTTTTGGCAGCTCACCTCTAACAGTAATGAATGATAATAAAAAAATCATCAATTACAGTTCGATATTTTATGATAATAAAAAAATAAAGTTTTACCTAAAAAATGTTTTTAAACTGGAGGCAGTTGGCTGTAAAGATTGGCTGACTAATAAAGTAGATCGATGTGTTGGAGGTAAAGTCGCTAAACAACAATGTGTAGGACCTCTGCAATTACCTCTTAATAACTGTGGT
>SGZJ01000038.1 GCA_004213995.1 Flavobacteriales bacterium
TCATAATGAAGAAAAGTATATAGAGTCGACTATAAAATCAATTGTTGAACAGTCTCACCCTGTAAAAAAGTTACTTCTTGTAAATGATAATTCAACTGACCAAAGTTCTACAAAAACTGATAATTACTTAAAAAAATATGACTGGATAAGTAAGCTTGATATAAATTCAAACAATAAGCATCTTCCTGGTAAGAAAGTAATCAATGCATTTAATCAAGGGTTAAATACTATGGACTCTAATTATGACATAATATGTAAATTTGATGCAGATATAATACTTCCAAAAAATTATCTAGAAAAAATAGTATTAGAATATAAAAAAGACCCTTTGGTTGGAATGGCTTCGGGTATTTTATATATTAAAAAAAATGATAATTGGATATTTGAAAATATTTCGTCTAAAAAACATGTTAGAGGACCTATTAAGTCTTACAAAAAAGAATGTTTTAAAGAAATTGGTGGCTTAAAAGAGTCTATCGGTTGGGATACAGTTGATGTTTTATTAGCAAAATATAATAAGTGGAAGGTAGTGACTAATGAAACTCTAATTGTAAAGCATCTCAAACCTACAGGCTTAAATTATAATAAAAGTGCCAAATATTTACAAGGAGAAGCGTTGTATAAAATGCGGTTTGGTATTGTTTTAAGTTTATTATCCGCATTGAAAAGAGCATATAACCTAAGAAGTCTTACTTATCTAATATTTATAAAAATAGGATACATAGTTTCTGTCTTTAGTTCAAAAAAGAGACTGGTTAATAAAAAAGAAGGGAACTTCATTCGAAAATTAATTTGGAAAAATATTTTTAAAAAGGTAATTTTTTAGAGTCAACATTTCCACCAGAAAGAATAATTCCAACTTTCTTCCCCTTAAATTTTTCTTTTTCTTTTAATACGCCTGCAAATGCAACAGCGCTAGAAGGTTCTATTAAAATATTTAGTTTATTATAAATTAATTTCATTGCATTAATAATCTCATCTTCACTAACACAAATAATTGATTTTATATGTTCTAATATTATAGGGAAATTTATATCGCCTAAATTGGTTCGTAAACCATCTGCAATTGTATCTGTATTGAGGTTATACTCAATTTTTTTAGATTTTAGGGATTTATAAGCATCATTTACATTTAGTGGCTCCACTCCAATTATTTCACATTTATTTGAATAAGCGTTACACGCAAGTGCTGATCCTGCTAAAAGACCACCTCCTCCAATTGGGCATAGTATATAATCAAGATCTGCGTGGTCTTGAATTAATTCAGAGACTACTGTAGAATTACCTAAAATAACATCCAAATTATTTGATGGATGTATAAAAGTTAAGTTATACTTATTTTGAATTTCTCTAGTAGTATTTTCTCTTTCATCTAACGTTGATTTACATTCAATCAAATTATCGTTAATTTTAAGAACTGCATTTTTTTTGAATTTAGGAGCATTTTGCGGCATTACAATGTAAGAACTTATATGTTGATTTTTGCTGGCTAAAGCTAATGCTTGAGCAAAATTTCCTGATGAATGTGTGATAACTCCACTTTTTTTAACTGTTTCATTTAAATTTAAAATGGCATTAGTAGCTGCTCTAAATTTAAATGAACCAGATTTCTGAAAATTTTCACACTTAAAAAAAATTATAGAATCACAAATTGAATTAATTTCTTTATTTTTCAAAACAGGTGTTTTAATGACATATTGGGACATTGAACTTTGAACTATTTCTAAAGATTTTCTTGAAATACTCATATAATTTAAATCTACTTTTAAATTAGGTCTTAAGATGATAATTAATCAAACCTTTTAAAAGCTATTTTCAATGCTTCAGCTATACCAGAAGTATCAGATCCGCCTGCAGTTGCAAAGAAATCTTGACCACCCCCACTACCATTTATTAATGGAGATAGCTTTTTTATCTCTTCTCTGGCGTCAAAACCTTTAGAATGAACAAGTTCTTTAGAAATATAGCATACAATATTAGCTTTTGAATTATTCTCTGCCATAAAAAAAAGAAACAAATTCTTATGCTCAGATCCTAACTCAAAAGACAACTTTTTAATGTTAGAAACATCTAATTCAACTTTTTTTACTAAATAATTAATACCATGAATATTTTTAATTTCACTGTTTAAAGAGGTTTTAATATTTAGTATTTTATCATTCAAAAAAGCCTCGACTTGTTTTTTTAATTTTGAATTTTCATTTTTGAGTTCAGTTAGAGAACCAACAGGGTTTTTAGTATTGTTTAGTAAACTTTTAATTTCTGTAAGCTGATTATTTGATTCGTTATAATATTCCTTAACAGCAAATCCTGTAATCGCCTCAATTCTTCTAATTCCAGAGGCTATAGCTCCCTCAGATTTAATTTTGAATTGCCATATTTCGGCAGTATTTTTTACATGTGTACCCCCGCATAATTCAACTGAATCACCAAATTTTATAGTTCTAACTACATCACCATATTTTTCTCCAAAAAGAGCAATTGCGCCATTATCAATTGCATCTTGCATAGGAACTTCTCGATTTTCAATTAATGAAATTTGATTTTCAATTTTTGAATTAACAAAAGTCTCAATCTCGGATAACTGAATGTCTGAAATTTTTTCATAATGAGAAAAATCAAATCTAAGGGATTTAGAGTGTACTGAACTACCTTTTTGCTCAACATGCTTTCCAAGTATTTCTCTCAGCGCCTGATGAAGTAAATGTGTAGCTGAGTGGTTAGATTCCGTTCTTTTTCTAAGTTTAGAGTCAACCACTGCGGTGAATAAATCATTAATATTATTGGGAAGTTCTTTTACAAAATGAATTGTAACATTATTTTCTTTCTTAGTATCTAAAATGTAAATAATATCTCCATTAGAAGACTCTAATTGTCCTTTATCACCTACTTGTCCACCTCCCTCAGGATAAAATGGTGTAATATTAAATACTAAATGAAACAGATCACCATCTTTTTTGGAATTAACTTTTCTGTATTTTGTTATTCTTAATTTAGTTGTAAGAATTTCATATCCAACAAATTCTTGAACTGGATCATCAATAATAACTGTCCAATCTTCAGTTGAAGATTCACTAGCAGCTTTGGATCTGTTTTTTTGTATTTGTAATTCACTATTAAAGCTTTCTATATCTAGAGATAAATTCTTTTCACTAAGTATTAAAGACGTTAAATCAATTGGAAACCCATAGGTATCGTATAGTTCAAAAGCTTTTTTACCAGAAATAATATTATCAGATGAAGAATTCACAATTTGATCTAACATAACTAGGCCCTGGTCTAAGGTCCTCAGGAAAGATAATTCTTCTTCTTTAATAACATTTTCAATTAATTGTTTTTGGCTATTTAATTCAGAAAAATTATCGCCCAATTTTTGACTTAAAACATTTACAAGTTTATAAATAAATGGAGTTTTCATTCCAAGAAATGAAAATCCGTACCTTACCGCTCTTCTTAAAATTCTTCTTATTACGTATCCAGAACCATTATTACTTGGTAATTTACCATCTGCAATAGAAAAAGAAACAGCCCTAACATGATCTGAGATAACTCTCATTGCTATATCTGTCTTTGAGGATTTACGCTCATAGTCATATCCTGTTAAAGATTCTATTTCTTGTATAATTGGTTTAAACAGGTCCGTATCATAATTTGAACTAACACCTTGTAAGACCATGCATAATCTTTCTAAACCAAGTCCAGTATCTATATGTTTATTTGGTAGGTCTTCAAGTTTACCACTAGCCTTTCTGTTATACTGCATAAAGACTAAATTCCATATTTCTAATACCTGGGGGTGATCTTTATTTACTAGCTCTAAAGCTGAGGTTTTATCTTTCTCTTCTTTGGTTCTAATATCTATATGTATTTCACTACATGGACCACAAGGTCCTTGCTCACCCATTTCCCAAAAATTATCTTTTTTATTTCCATATAAAATGTGAGATTCTGGTATAATTTTCTTCCATATGTCCAGTGCTTCTTGATCTACTGATAAATTATCTGAGTCCTTAGAACCCTCAAAAACTGTTATGTAAAGATCGTTTTTATCAATCTTATAAACCTTGGTCAATAGTTCCCAAGCCCAATTAATTGCATCTTCCTTAAAATAATCCCCAAAACTCCAATTACCAAGCATTTCAAAGAAAGTGTGGTGATATGTATCATAACCAACTTCTTCTAAATCATTATGCTTACCTGAAACTCTCAAGCATTTCTGTGAGTTTGTGATTCTTTTAT
Organism: Flavobacteriales bacterium; assembly: GCA_004213995.1. Classification (GTDB taxonomy): domain Bacteria; phylum Bacteroidota; class Bacteroidia; order Flavobacteriales; family Flavobacteriaceae; genus SGZJ01. The sequence continues at coordinate 4,240 of SGZJ01000038.1, forward strand.
ATTTTGGAGTAGAGTTTTCCAAAAAAAACTCTTTAAAAGGAACCATTCCTGAATTAACAAACATCAAAGTAGGATCATTTTTGACTACCAATGAAGAAGATGAATTAACCTGATGAGACTTAGATTTAAAAAAATCAACGAAGTGTTTTCTTACAAGATTCGAGTCCATTATTTATACTAGGTTAAACGTTATTTTATTAAAGTGCAAAACAATTTATATCTTTGTGGGTTCTTAGTTTTAAACTAATACAAAAATATAATTTTTTTAGACATGTCTAAGTTAAAATATTATTACGACTCTGAATCACTTTCTTATCGCAAAATAGAGAGAAAAAAAAGTGATGTTATCCAATACATATTAATTTATTTATTTGGGTCAGCTTTCTTGAGTATATTTTTTATTTTTTTAACAAGCACATATTTTGAATCTCCTAAAGAAAAAGCTTTAACTAGAGAATTAGAGAATTTAACATTACAATATGATATTCTAAATAAAAAAATTGATGATGCTCAAATAGTATTATCTAACATTGAAGAAAGAGACAATGCTATATATAGAATTTACTTTGAATCTAGTCCTATTTCAGAAGACAAAAGAAAAGCAGGTTTTGGGGGTGTAAATAGATATAAAAAATATGATGGATATGATTATTCAGATTTAATAAAAGAAAGTAACAAAAATATAGATGTTTTACAAAAGAGGATAATTGTTCAGTCTAAATCCCTTGATGAAATAACCAAATTAGCCTTAGAAAAAGAAAAATTTTTACAGGCAATTCCTGCAATCCAGCCCGTTAATAATGATGATTTAACTAGGATAGCATCTGGATATGGAACCCGAACTGATCCTTTTACTAAAGTAAAAAAATTCCATTATGGAATGGATTTTACTGCTCCGCGTGGAACACCAGTGTATGCAACAGGTGATGGGGTAGTAAAAAGAGTCGACAGTAGATCTACTGGATACGGAAAACATATTAGAATTGACCACGGATATGGTTATACTAGCCTATATGCGCACTTATACAAATACAATGTTAAGAAGTGGCAAAAAGTTAAACGTGGTGATTTAATTGGTTATGTAGGTAGCACAGGTAGATCTCAAGCACCTCATCTTCATTATGAAGTCTTCAAAGACAAAGGAAGAATCAATCCTGTTAATTTTTATTACGGTAATTTAACTGCCAAGGAATTTGATGAATTACTTAAACAAACATCATTAGTTAATCAATCTTTAGACTAATGAATGTTGAATTGCCTGAAAAAAGATATTACTCAATTGGAGAAGTAGCAAAAGCATTTAATGTAAATGCTTCATTAATTCGTTTTTGGGAAAAAGAATTTAAGACACTTAGCCCTAAAAAAAGTGCAAATGGCAAAAGGAAATACACCTCAGATGATATTATAATCATAAAACAAATCTTTTTTTTACTAAAAGAAAAAGGTTTCACAATTGAGGGTGCCAAAACATACATTAAGGAAGCTAAAAAAAAACCTATGAATAGTTTTGAAATAATTGAAAAACTAAATGAAATAAAAAGTAGACTCCTTAAAATAAAAAAGGAACTTTAAGTTTATTTCTTTCTCATATAAATATCTATTGGAACACCATTAAAATGAAAGTGCTCTCTAAGTTTGTTTTCTAAAAACCTTTTGTAGGGTTCTTTAATATATTGCGGTAAATTACAAAAAAATGCAAATTGAGGTTGTGGTGTAGGAAGCTGAGTAATAAACTTAATTTTTACGTATTTAGCTTTATAAGCTGGAGGTGGATAATTTTTTATTATTGGTAAAAGAACATCATTCAACTTACTTGTTTTTATCTTTTTAGACCTATTTTTATACACTTCGACAGCAGTTTCTATTGCCTTAAAAAGCCTCTGTTTTGTCAAGCTAGAAATGAAAACAATTGGCACATCTGTAAACGGCTCAGTTTCTTTTCGAATAATTTTTTCATAATCTTTTAATGATTGATTATCTTTTTCTACTAAATCCCATTTATTAACTACAATTACAATTCCTTTTTTATTTCTTTCTGCTAGCCAAAATATATTTCTTACTTGCCCATCAAAACCTCTAGTAGCATCTAGTAGTAAAATACATACATCTGAATGCTCTATAGCTCTAACACTTCGCATTACAGAATAAAACTCAAGATCTTCTTTTACTTTAGATTTTCGTCTAATACCAGCAGTATCTACAAGGTTGAATTCAAATCCAAATCTATTATATTTGGTATCAATTGAATCTCTTGTTGTTCCAGCTATATCAGTAACAATATATCTCTGTTCCCCAATTAATGCATTAATAAATGACGATTTACCGGCGTTGGGTCTTCCAACTACTGCAAATCTTGGTAAATCATTCACTTCTTCAGGTTCATTAGAAAAATTTTCTACGAGTGCATCTAATAAATCCCCAGTTCCAGAACCATTTATACTAGCGATAGTGTAGTATTCACCCAGTCCAAGCTCATAAAATTCAACCGCATTATTAGATCTCGTTGAATTATCTACTTTGTTTACGACAAGAAAAACAGGTTTATTAACTTTTCTGAGTAGTTTTGCTACTTCTTCGTCCATTGAAGTTACTCCTGACTCTACATCAACCATAAAAATAATTGCATCGGCTTCATCAATTGCTAGCTCTACTTGTTTATCTATTTCACTCTCAAACACATCATCACTACCAACTACATATCCTCCAGTATCAATCAAAGAGAATTCTTTACCATTCCAGTCACTTTTACCATAGTGTCTATCTCTGGTTACGCCGCTAATAGCATCTACTATAGCTTCACGTCTTTGGACAAGTCTATTAAAAAATGTTGATTTACCAACATTTGGTCTACCTACTATTGCAACTATATTGCTCATATTATTTAAATGAATGCAAATGTAACGCTAAAACTAGGATTTAACATAAAAAAAAAGTTGATTAATAAATTAATCAACTTTTTTTATGCAAATAATTATCTAAAAATTATTTCAATTTTGAAGACATTTCAACATTTAACTCTGCAGTTTCTACAGTAATACCCCATAATTCTTCAATTGCCGCAGTTGCAGCTCTTTCATCATTACGGTGAGTTCTCCATCCATGCATTTTATTATATTCTTCAACATATTTTACATCTGGATCAGTCATTTTACCAATTCCCTCTGCATGACTATTGTAAGGTTCTACTTCCAATAATTGCTGAGATTCTCCACCTGAAACTAACATAAATAGTCCTGTGATTCCAGAATAACCAAGTTCTTTCTGTAATTTAGTATTATTTCTCCAAAATCTTAAAAAATCTGACATCTTACCTCTCTTAACAGTGTAAGTTGTCATTTTTACAAATCTTGCTGGTGGCAGGTCATTATCCCAGTTTTGACTAAAACCTTTCATTCTCCACCATCTAATATTTCCATCATTAGATTCAACATAAGGCATAACATGTTTACCCCAATATGCTAATTCAGCAGTGTTATCTTCATCAAATGCAGAAGACTCTCTATTTCCCATCACTCTCATATACTTTCCTTGGTCTTGCCCAGTAATAATTTGATATGTAGCCATAGAAGTTTCAGCAGTTGAATTAAACTTATCTGTTTTTTTAGCAACTCCTGCTTCAAATTCAGCATTCATTCCTTCTTTAGGTGTCCATTTGTTAGTTTGCCAATATTCTCTATCTGGATTAGTTTGAGAAAAAGCAAAAAATGGAATTAATAATAATAATAGTGATTTTTTCATTTTTATATTTTAAGTAGTTAATAAATATAAA
>SGZJ01000039.1 GCA_004213995.1 Flavobacteriales bacterium
TAATTCTTCATTTTGTTTAGTTTTCATAAAAATATATTTTGAATCCCCAATCAATTCATTATCATTATTCATCTGAATAATTTTTTTATTCATAGAAATCTGTTCTCGATATTTGTTTCTATATATTAATGGAAGTTCAGGCATGAAATTTTTTATATAAACAAATCTTCCATCAATAACAGATCTTTGCATATCGGTAGATTCATCAAATCTGTCAGCTGATCCAAATGCATAATATCTTGGCTTAGTTTCATACTTACCTAAAAAAGCCTTACCATCTAAAAATGAAGGTGGTTTGATTCCTAAAAGAGACATTGTAGTTGGACCCAAATCCATTAAAGAAACAATTCTATTATCAACTTCTCCAGATCTAAAACCATTTGGAAATCTAATAATTAAAGGAACCTTCAATCCACTATTTCCTACAGCTCTTTTTTGTCTAAGAAGATTTCCACCATGATCGCTCCAGAAAAATATTATGGTTTTATCTAAAAGATCATTCTTTTCTAAATCAGTAATTATTTCACCCACTTGTCTATCCATCTCTTGAATATTAGAATATTTAATAGCTATATCATTTCTAACTTCTTGAATATCAGGGTAATAAGCAGGTATTTTTAAAATATCTTTGTTTACTGTAATTGGCTCATTTTTCCTTAACCATATTCTAGATTCGTGGGTAACCATTAAATTTTTGACATAAAAAAAAGGAGTGTTTTCAGGTCTATCCTTGTAAGATATATTTCCACTAACTTCATCCCAAGCAGTGAAAGGAGAATTAAATTGATAATCACATTTATTATTGTTTATACAATAGTAATTTTCATCTCTTAAGTACTCTGTAAAAGCTTTAATATTTGAAGGAGTAACAACTTCATATTCAGGAACATTTACACCAGATTTATCTACAACTCCTTTATTTTGTTTGTAAGTTAATTTATCTGGATCTTTATAGGTATAAAAACTACCTGTTCTCATATTATGAGCACCTAATCTAGCCGGGTACATTCCTGTAATTATAGAAAATCTACTGGGGGCACAAACTCCAACTGTGGAATAAGCATTGGTGTATTTAATACCTTCTTCAGCTAATTTATCAATATTAGGAGTTGAAATTTCTTTAACTCCATAAGTACCTAAGACTGGTCCCATATCTTCACAAGAAATCCATATAACATTTAATTTTTCATCTGTTGAATTACAATAAGAATTTATTGAAAAAATAAAAACTGTAAATAACAGTACTTTTAAAGTATTACTAATAGTGTAATTTGATATAATCATTTTCATTTAATTTATTTTCTAAATCTACAGTAACCTTGTTCCATTTAGAGTTTCTGTCTAAAGGGTGTAAAGTAGGTTTGATTAGCGGCATTTTATGAGTAATTAAAATATCATTTTGAGAAATCATCCACTTTTTAAGAGCTAGCTCAAGCTTATTTTTTACTTGTATATAATTATTATCATTTGCTAAATTATTTTTTTGAAAAGGATCAATCTCTAAGTCATAAAGCTCTTCAAAAGGTTTATTAGGAAATGATTTAGCACCAATTTCAATAAACTGGTTAACAATTTTATTTTCACCTAAATTGTTTTTGTAGACTTCAATAGAATTGAAATTTTTAATGTATTTAAATCTCTTCTCTCTTATCATTCTTGATGGAAATACTTTACATTTTTGGATATTTTGCATAGTAGATAATCCATAAATATATTCATGTATTTCTTTTTCATCACCCAATAAGGTTTTATAAAAACTTGATCCATCAATGTCATTGGATATTTGTGCTCCAATAATATCTAAAAAAGTAGGAACTACATCAACAAATGAAAGAACAACATCTGATTGAATATTAGCCTTAATCTTCTCTGGCCATCTTACTATAAAAGGAGCTTTAAGTCCCTGCTCAGAAAGTCCCCATTTTCCTGAAATACCATGATCTGCAGCATAAATAAATAAAGAGTTATTTTTTAAGTTATATCTGTCAACTATATCTAAAATTTTATTAATTTGAGAGTTATCTTCCTTAATATTTTGATAATATCCAGTTTTGTAATTTGGTATATTTTTTCCTGTGTATGGAAGCTTGAAAATATCTTGATTATTATAATCGTTTGATTTTGGATAAGGGCCATGAGGAAATGTTGAAGCTATAATTATACAAAAAGGTTTATCAACTTTAGATATATAGTTTTCAATTTTAGATATAGGTAAATACCTGGGTTTAGAGTTTCCAATTTTAATTAAATCTAAATACCTAGACCATTTAAATACAGAATTCGGTTTAACATGGCTTTTACCTGCAAGCACAACCTCATATCCTTCTTTTTCTAAGTATGAAATTATTGTCTCCGTTCTAGGTTTTACTCCTATATGATTAACGAAACATCCATTTTTTATAGGATATTTTCCAGTAAATATCTGTGATCTTGTAGGTGCACATATTGCTTGTCCAGTATAAAAATTATTAAATTTTATTCCTTCGCTGGCTAATCTATCAACAGCTTTTGTATCAACATTTGGATTTCCATAAGTTCCGTAATCTAATTTATCTTGATCATCAGCTAGATAAAAAATAAAGTTAGGTTTTGCTTCAATAGCAATATCTTTAGAATTAATATCAGAATTAGAAATAAAGCTGAAAAAAGATAAAGAAAAAACAATCAGTATTATTTTGTAAGACAAAATTTTTACACTCAATATTTTTCTTAAATTTAAATTTACTTTCATTTTAATAGTTTTATTCAATAGTTATTAAAAATAATAAATATTAATTTTTCAATCGATATATAATTTGTAATTCATAAGTCAATTAATATAATATTTGAAGCAAACAAAAAAAACAATTATCAAATCAAAAAATATAATAATATATATTTTATAATCTGTTAATTTATTACTTAAAAAAATTTGAATTTAGCTAAAAGATAATTATCATTGAATAAATGAAAGATAATATAAAATATCATATTTTCTTATTTTTATATACTTCTCTGTTAAATTTAGTGTTTAGCCAGTATCAAAATAATTATGAATTCATACCATTAAGTGAAGACATAAATCAAACTACTATTTCTACAATTATTAAAGATAATGATGGCATGCTTTGGCTAGGATCAGCTGGAGATGGGGTTTTCAAATACAATAGTTTAGATTTCAAGACCTATAAAAAAGAAGCCATTAGTAATGTAAACTCACTAAATAGTTCATTTATCCATACTTTGCTTAAAGATAAAGACAATAATATATGGGCTGGAACTCAGGAAGGTATTAATATTTATGATCGTGAACTGGACAAATTCAATTCTATCAGCTTCAAAGAAAATAATCAAGAAGTTAAATTTGCTACCCACGCAATTAAAGAATTTAACGACAGTACTTTAATAGTTGGCACTCACCAAAATGGACTTTTAAAGCTAAACAAGAACAATTATAAATTCAAGAGAATTCTATACAAATCAAACAATTCCGTTTCAAGCTTATTGATTAATTCAATTGTTAAGACAAATGACGGAGAGTTTTTTGTTGGAACAAACCTCGGCTTAATGACCTATGACCCATATAATGATGTTTTACAACCAACTAAATTTGATTTAAGCAATAAATATGAAATTATTAATTCATCAATAGAATCAGTTGTAATTGACAATGATAAAAATATATGGTTAGGAACATCTAGTAAAGGTATTATTAAAATATCTAAACAAAATGATATTCATACAATCGAAAACTTAGCAATAACTAAGAAGAGAATTTTATCTCTTTCTCTTAAACAAAATGGAAGTATATTATGTGGAACAGAGAATGACGGGTTATTTGAAATTGATGATAAAAACAATAAAATAGTAAACTATAAATTTGATAAAAATATACCTAACGGAATCAAATCAAACTCAATATGGTCTATTTATACAGATAATAAGAACAGAATATGGCTTGGATATTTTAATAATGGAATTGATGTTTATAATGAAAGTTATAACAAATTTAAATCCATAAGTAGCATAACAGGATATTCAAATTCCTTAAGCTCAAGTTCAGTAACAGGAATTATTAAAGATCATAAGGATAGATTATGGTTAAGTACAACTGAAAGTGGTGTTGATGTTTACAATGAAAACACAGGTGAATTTACCAACTTAATTAATAAAAGAAATAATATAGCAAATGGGCTAGACAACCTTGAGACCACTTCAATTTATAAAGATTCAAGGGGTAATATATTAATTGGAACCTGGGAGTCAGGATTTTATATTTTACCAAAAAATGGTAAGCGATTTAAAAATATAAAAAAAAATAATAGCAAATTAAAATCTGATAAAGTCATGAGCTTTGCTGAAGACTCCAAAGGCAATATATGGATTGGCACATTTTTTAGTGGTTTGCATTCTTACAATACATATAGTAACAAAGTAACACATTACAATAACTCAGAATTTGTTGAACATAACATTAACACTAGTAATATTCGTAAAGTATTGGTTGATAATAAAGATAACGTGTGGATCGGTACTAGAGCAGGGTTATATAGAATTAATAAAAGTGAAAATGAAAATTTTAATATAACTCCATTTAATAATAGATTTAAAACAATCTTAGGGGAAGATATTAGCTCTACCATAGTATTTAGTCTATTTGAAGATGACTCAAATAACATATGGATAGGATCATTAGACTACGGCTTGTTTAAATACAATTATAATAATGATAAAATTATTTGGTATAATAATGAAAATGGCTTTATTCATGAATCTATATCTTCTATTACTCAAGATAAAAACGGAAATATATGGATTTCAGGAAATAAAGGGCTAACAAAATTTAATCCTACTGAAAACCTATTCACTAATTTTAATAAAGAAGATGGATTGTCTTCAAATAAATTTAACTATAATTCTGTATTTCAAGATGCTGAATTATTATATTTTGGTGGTTTAAACGGGGTAAATTATTTTAATCCAGAAAATATTCAATATAATGAAGAGTTACCTCAGATCTATTTAAAAGATCTTAAACTAGCTAATGAATTAGTATTAATAGATGATATAAAATCTCCTCTTAAGACATCATTAAGTACGACAGACAAATTAACATTAAATTACAATCAATCATTCTTTAGTATAGAATATGTAGGGGTAAATTATACTAGAAGCGAAAATAACCAATATGCATATTTACTAGAGGGGTTTGATGAAAAATGGAACTATGTTGGCTCAAAAACTAATGCAACTTTCACAAATGTTCCTGCTGGAAATTATGTTTTTAAAGTCAAAGCTTCAAATAATGATGGGCTTTGGAATGAAATACCAAGAGAATTAAATATTGAAATTCTACCTGCGTGGTGGAATAGCAATCTAGCTTGGTTGATTTACTTATTAACTTTTATAACTATATCATATATTTCTTACAGAGTTTTCATCGAAAGAATAAGAGAGAGAAGAATATTAAAATTTGAAAGAGAGGAACACAAGCAATTAGAAGCTCTAAATTCAAAAAAGATACAATTCTTTACCAATATATCACATGAATTTAGAACACCATTGACATTAATTCTTAATCCTCTGAATGATATAATTAAAGGAGACTTCAATAGTCTTTCACAAGCAACAAAAAATAAATTAGAAATTATTCATAAGAACTCTAATAGATTATCTAGACTTATAAATGAGCTTATGGATTTTAGAAAATTACAATTTAATAAAATGTCTGTAAATGCATCAAAAATTGATTTGATTCCATTTATAGAAGAAGTTTCTAGTCATTTTGAAGAAGAAGCCAGTGAAAAAAATATAATATTATCTGTAGATTTTTCAGAGAAACCAATAAATATTTGGGGTGATCCATCTATGTTAGAAAAAATAATATTTAATCTATTATCTAATGCATTTAAAGTTACTCCAACTAACGGAATGGTATCTATTTACATTAGTAAAAAAAATAACAAAGTAAACTTTCCATTGGTTGACCCAGAAAAATTATTAGAAACTATTGAAATAATTATTGAAGATACCGGAGCTGGTATTAAAAAGGAGAATATTAATAAAATATTTGATAGATTTTATCAAGTTACAGAATTTGACAAACAATATTACGGAGGAACTGGAATTGGACTGGAGGTAGTTAGAAATTTTATAGAATTACATAAAGGAAAAATTGAAGTCTCAAGTAAATTAAATATTGGAACACAATTTAAAATACAATTACCAAAGGGAAATAAACACTTGGAAATTATAAATAATAAAGAGAGAGTAAAACCTAATACAAACGATAATTTACAAACTAAATTAACTGCTTTTGAAAGTTCTAATAACAAATCTAAAGATAAAAAACTACTAATTATTGATGACAATTCAGAGCTTAGGTCCTATCTAAAAAATGAATTAAATGTTAATTATAATATATTACTTGCTGAAAATGGTAAAATTGGATTTGAACTTGCAAATAAACATATTCCTGATATTATTATAACTGATGTTATGATGCCTGTTATGGATGGTATTGAACTTTGTAGAATGATTAAAAATGACTTAAGAACAAGTCATATCCCTATTATGATGATTACAGCTAAAGGGATGGAAATTGATAAAATTAAAGGAATTGATTCAGGCGCTGACGTTTACCTTCAAAAACCATTTAATATGAATGTGTTAAAATCACATTTAAAACAATTAATCTCTACTAGAAAAATTTTATTCAAAAAATATCTTAGTGGAATTGATTTTTCTGAAAATACAACTTCATTAGATCAAGAATTTATTTTAAATGTACTTAACTATATAAACAAAAACATTAGTGATAACAATCTAAATGTTGAAAATCTTGCTGACGAACTTTTACTTAGTAGAAGTAAGTTATATAGAAAAATAAAAGCTTTAACAGGTTTAACTGCCAATGAATTTATTAGAAACGTAAGGCTAGAAAAATCTAAAGAAATTCTTGAAAATTCTGAGTTTTCAATAAGTGAAATTTGTTACAAGGTAGGTTTCTCCTCCCCTTCTTATTTCACAAAATGCTTTAAACTTCAATATGGAGTTTTACCTAAAGAAGTAAGAGAAGATAAAACTAATTAAATATGAAAGGTATTTTTAAACTACTAGTGTGTCTGACTCTATTTGGTTGTGAAACAAGTATTCCTTCATCTCCAGAAGGAATGGTTTGGATTCCAGGTGGAACTTTTGAGCAAGGGGCTCTAGACAGTGATCAATATGCAATGCAACACGAAAAGCCTCGACATAAAGTTAAAATTGATGGGTTTTTTATGGATGTCACAGTTGTAACTAATAAAAAATTTAAAGAATTCATAAATGAAACAGGTTATATAACTGTAGCTGAAAGAGCAGTTGACTGGAATGAAATTAAGTCACAACTTCCAGAGAATACTCCTAAACCCCACGACTCAGTGCTAGAACCTGGATCTTTAGTTTTTAAAAAATCTAAAGTTCCTCTAGATAATCTAAATGATTTTTTTCAGTGGTGGAAATGGAAAATTGGTGCAAATTGGAATAACGTTTCGGGAGATAAAAGGAATAAAAATTTCATACAGGACGATCTGCCAGTTGTTCATGTTTCGTATGAAGATGCTCTTGCATATTGTAAGTGGGCAAACAGAAGGCTACCTACAGAGGCAGAATGGGAATATGCAGCCCGAGCAAATAAAAAAGATAATATTTTTACTTGGGGTAATAATATTAATGAACTACATACTAATGCTAATACCTGGGAAGGAGATTTTCCTGTTACAAATTCACAAAAAGATGGTTATGAAAGACTAGCTCCTGTAAAAACATATCCAGCCAACGATTTTGGACTGTATGGAATGGCAGGAAATGTATGGGAATGGACTAGTGATTGGTATAACGTTAATTATTACTCTGAGCTATCTAATACAA
>SGZJ01000004.1 GCA_004213995.1 Flavobacteriales bacterium
ATCTTTTGGAGAAGTATCACACATTGGATTGGTGGTATGGGTATAATTGTACTAGCCATTGCAATCTTACCACTTTTAGGGATTGGAGGAATGCAGCTTTTTTCTGCAGAAGCACCTGGGCCAAGTGCCGATAAATTACACCCAAGAATAACAGATACAGCAAAAAGATTATGGTTGATATACTTAAGTGTTACTTTAATAGAAACTTTACTCTTAAGTATTTTTGGCATGTCATTTTTTGATGCGATTAATCATTCAATGTCAAATATAGCCTCTGGTGGATTTTCAACTAGAGATGCTAGCTTAGCTTATTGGAACAATATACCATTGATTCAATATATAGTTATATTTTTTATGTTTATTGCTGGTACTAATTTTATCTTATTGTACTACGTTTTTAAGGGTAAATTCAATAAAATTAATATAGACGAAGAGTTTAATTTATATTTAAAATTTGTAATGTTCTTTTCACTTGTTGTAGCATTAATTGTTTTTTTTAATTCTAACTTTTTAGTCAGTGATGATATTTCATTATTTAGTAGAATCGAAGGAGTGATTCGACACTCCTTGTTCCAAGTAGTATCAATAGTTTCAACTACAGGATTTGTAACAGCTGACTATACATCTTGGACTCCTTTTTTATTATTAATATTTTTTGGCTTAATGTTTATTGGTGGTTCTGCTGGAAGTACTTCAGGAGGTTTTAAAATTGTTAGACACTTACTTTTAATTAAGAATGGTTTTTTAGAATTCAAAAGAATTTTACACCCTAATGCAATTGTCCCTGTTAGGTATAATAACAAATCAGTTCCAAGTGAAATTGTATATAATATTTTAGGTTTCTTTATTATCTACATGCTAACTTTTATGATTGGTGCGCTTGGATTTTCTATGTTCGGTCTGGACTTTCAATCCGCCTTAGGTGTTTCAGCATCAAGTTTGGGTAATGTTGGTCCTTCAATCGGAGATTTTGGACCAATGGGTACATTTAGTCAAATGTCAACATTAGCTAAGTGGTGGTCTTCTTTTTTAATGATAGTTGGCAGATTAGAACTTTTCACAGTATTGATTATTTTTACTGCATACTTTTGGAAGAAAAGATAAATTTAATTATCTCTTTTATCAAAATCCTCTTTTTTTTCAGCTCCAATTTTTTTGATCAATAAATAAACAATTACTATCGAAGTAATACTCCAGAAAATAATATTAAATGATAAATTCATTTATTTTAATTTTACTGCAGTTCCATATGCTAAAAGCTCTGAAGCCCCTTGCATTACCATCGAAGTTGTCATTCTAACATTTATAACTGCATCAGCACCCATTTTTTCGGCATCTTTATACATTCTTTGAAGAGCTTGTTCTCTTGAGTCAGCTTGAAGTTTTGTGTACTCACTAATTTCCCCACCAACTACACCTTTAAGTGCAGCAAATATATCTTTTGCAACATTCCTAGCTCTAACAGTACTGCCTCTTGCAATACCTAAAATTTCAGTTACCTCTTTGTTTGGGATATTTTCTGTTGTAGTTATTATCATAATTTTTAAGTTAAGACTTTTTTTATTCTTTTGATTGCTTCAATTAATTGATCTTGTGACGCAGCGTAAGAAATTCTTATGCAGTTAGGGTCTCCAAAAGCATCACCAGTAACAGTAGCAACTAATGCTTTGTCTAACAAAAAGAGCGACATGTCTGAAGCATTATTAATTTTATATCCGTCTATTGTTTTACCAAAAAAGTATGAAATATCTGGAAATACGTAAAAAGCTCCATCAGGAGTATTACATTTAAAACCATCAATATCATTTAATAAACTTAAAATTAAGTCTCTTCTTAATTTAAATTCATCAACCATGTAGGTTATTTTAGATGGTGATTCTAATAATGCTGTAATCACAGCTCTTTGTGCAATACAATTTGCCCCAGATGTCACTTGGCCTTGCATTTTATTACATGCTCTGGCTATCCATGACGGGCCACCAATATAACCAATTCTCCAACCGGTCATTGCAAATGCTTTTGATACACCATTTACAGTGATTGTCCTATCATACATATCTTCAAACTCAGCTATGCTAAAATGTCCCCCACAAAAATTAATATGTTCATATATTTCATCAGATAAAACATAAATATTTGGATATTTAACAAGAACATCTGCTAACTCTCTTAATTCTTTCTTGCTGTAAACAGATCCACTTGGATTACATGGAGAACTAAACCAAAGCATTTTAGTTTTGGGAGTAATAGCATTTTCTAAATCTTTTGCAGTCATTTTAAAATCATTAGAAATATCAGTTTTAACCTCTACAGGTACTCCTTCATTTAATCCAACAATATCGCTATAACTGACCCAGTATGGACAAGGAAGTATAACTTCGTCATTTGGATTGATTAGTGCAGCTGCTACATTAGATAGAGATTGTTTAGCTCCAGTTGAAACGACTATTTGAGATAAATCATAGTTTAATTTATTGTCTCTTTTAAATTTTGTAATAATTGCATTTTTAAGATCAACATATCCATCCACTGGAGTGTAAGAATTATAATCTTCATTTATTGCATTAACAGCAGCTTGTTTAATATAATTTGGGGTGTTAAAGTCAGGTTCTCCAAGGCTAAGACCAATAACGTCTTTCCCATCATTTTTTAACTCTCTTGCTTTTGCTGCCATTGCAAGAGTTTGAGACACAGCGAGATTGTTAATTCTATCTGATAGATACTCTTTCATTCTTTTATGTTGTTGGTTTTAGACCCATATAACGCAGATATTTAAAGTGAGCGACAAGGGCATCTTTAGTTGTTTTAAATTCGTTGTATGGAAGGTTAAACTCATTAGCTGTTTTTTTAACAATTTCAGATATTTTATCGTAGTGAATATGTGAAATATTTGGAAATATGTGGTGTTCAACTTGATGATTTAAACCACCAGTAAACCAATTTACTACCTTGTTGTTCGCAGCAAAATTCACTGTCGTTTTTAATTGATGAATAGCCCAGCTATTTTTCATATTTCCTAGTTTGTCAGGAAGTGGCATATCTGCTTCATCCATTATATGAGCAAGTTGAAATACTAAACTTAATATTAATCCAGCAGTATAGTGCATTACTAAAAACGATAACACTACTTTCCACCAAACAATATTAAAAACTAAAATTGGAATAAAAATCCAAAATAAAAAGTATAAAATTTTTGAGACAAATAGTTTTGTCCAATTTACAAACGGATTTGGAAATTTACCATGTGATAATTTTCTTTTCATAAATCTTTTCATTTGAAAAAAATCTGTAGTTATTGACCAATTAATGGTTAAAAGTCCGTAGAAAAAAACAGAGTAATAGTGTTGAAATTTATGAAACCATCTCCATTTTGAATGTTTCGAAAATCTAATTACTCTACCGGCTTCTAAATCCTCATCATGACCATGAATATTAGTGTATGTGTGATGAAGGACGTTGTGTTGTACTTGCCAATTGTATCGATTACCTGCTAAAATATATATGCTTCCGCCCATTAGTCTATTGACCCATTTTTTATTTGAAAACGAACCGTGATTTCCATCATGCATAACATTCATTCCAACTCCTGCTAATCCTATACCCATGATGATTGAAAGACAAATTTGTAACCAACTTGGAATAGTTAAAATTGAAATCAAGATATAGGGAGTTAAAAGAAGAGAAAACATTACAAATGTTTTTATCCAAAGTTTCCAATTTCCTGATTTTGAAATATTTCTTTCATTAAAATATTTATTAACCCTTTTATTTAAAGTTTTAAAAAAAAGTTTAGAATCTTTTCGATTGAATAATATAGTTTTTTGGGTCATTTAAAATCGTTATAATTTATAAAAAAGTAAATATATTATAAATGTAATTTCTTTATCTCTTATTTAGAAATAATTGTGCACAAAAACTTATTTTTGTTGAAATAATATTATTAATGACAATAATTCAGAAATATTTTAATGATTTGACAAATGAGCAATTAACACAATTTGCCAAATTAGAACTTCTTTACAAAGATTGGAATTCTAAAATAAATGTTATTTCTAGAAAAGATATAGATGAATTATATTTAAGACATGTGTTACATTCACTATCTATTGCTAAATTAATTTCTTTTAAAGATGGCACGAGTATTTTGGATGTTGGTACTGGTGGTGGTTTTCCAGGCATTCCTCTTGCTATATTATTTCCAAATTGCAGATTTCATTTGGTAGACAGTATCCAAAAAAAAATTACTGTAGTAAATAATGTGGTTAAAGAATTAGATTTAAAAAATGTTAAAACTTCTTGCAGTAGAGTAGAGGCTATTTCTGAAAAATATGATTTTGTTGTTAGTAGAGCTGTTACTAATATGAAGGATTTCGTTTCTTGGATTAAATTTAAAATAAATAAAAAGTCATTTAACGATTTTAAAAATGGTGTCCTTTATCTAAAGGGAGGAGATTTAGAAGATGAGCTCAAAAGTTTTAAAAATGTTAAAACTTTTGAGCTATCAGAAATTTTTAATGAAGATTTTTTTATCCAAAAAAAGGTTGTTTACCTGCCAATTAAATATAAAATTAAGAACTAATTTTTTATTAATTTATAACCAATTTTTTCTCCATTTTCTGTTTGAATAGTCATGAAATATACTCCATCAATTGAGTTTCTTAAATCGATTAGGTTAGCCCCGTTTTTGATTAAACCTGACTTTACATGTTGACCAATCAAATTATAAATTTTATATGTTGAATTGTTTAGAGATGTTTTAATATTAAATACTCCATTTGACGGATTAGGAAATATGTTTAAATCATTTTCGTAAATAGAATTAATCCCTAATGTTTCACCTACCCTAAAAGTTGAAGTATCAACACTACTAAATTCACCTCCAGAAATAATTGTATTACCTGAGTCATCTGTTATTGAGTAAGATCCAAGACCATATCCACAGCATATTCCATCACCATATGTATCATTAATAGTAAACGTATAACACTCATCTGATGTAGGAATTTCAATTTCTGTACTATATGTACTTGCATTACTTAAAGATCCATTTTGAGCTATGATATAGCCAGATGAGTCTGTTAATTGCCATGAAGTTTCGGATGCATAATTGTCAGTAACTAAGTTTAGTGTTACAATAGCGGTATCATAACTACTAGATTGATTAAAATAAAAGTCGTTTGAATTATTTTGGTTGTTATCATCATCAGAAATAGTAATATTTATACTGTTAGTATCAGATGGACTATAATTGATTGCAGGAAGTTCTATAGATGTTGAGGCTAAAGAACCTAAAGATCCTGACCAATTATGAGATTGAGTATTTCCGTTATTAATTGAATACTCAATTGAAAAATTAGTAAGATTATCGTAACCACTATTTTGAATTACTACTACAGGAGAGGCACTATCTCCACAATTACCATTTAGGTTTTCTTCAATTCCTAAAATAGCTGCATCGTTTGAATATTCTAAGCCATCAAAAGTTGGTGTGTATTCTGCTCCACTAATAATGTTTTGCTGTGTTTCTGAAATGAATGCGATTACATTAAGTTCAGATAAATTTACATCAACCCCGTTGTAGTCTGAAGGAATTGTGTAGGTAAAAGTTTCATTAACAAAACTCCCTGAACTTGTAGTTGATATTTCAAACCCCCACTGTCCAGTTATCATATGTACTAACCTATGCATATGGTTGTAATTACTGCCCATTCCACCACCTGTTTGAGGGCCAAGTGTATTATTTTGGGTAAGAACTACATTTAATAAATTAGTGCTTTGAGGGCTATCTCCAGTGTAATAACCTTCAACGTGAACAGTTAGTTCATTGTTTTGTACATTAATAGATGCTTCAACTCCTAAATTTACGTAAGCACTTTGATTTAGAACTTGTGACGTAGCTGAACTCCAACCACCTCTTCCCATTGCAGTTCCACCATTCATAGTAAGGTTGGAAAAATACTGTCTATTTACTGAACCCGATGGGTATCCAGTTAAGTTTGATTGAGCTGCGATAGCATCTCCAAAACTAGTTCTGAAATCAGGCTCTCCAGAGCTTGGGGTTGCATACCCACCTGTATGAATATTAATTATAAATACATTGTCAGGGTTAGCATCTTTTAGAGACTGTGCAATCTCGTGGCCATCAGGACAATATGTACAATGAATACCAGTGTATTCTTCTAAAATAATTTTTTTATTTTCTGGACTTGTAGATACAATTGTTTGCGCATCAACAAAGCTTGATAAAAATAAAAAAATGACTAAAATAATTGGGGGCTTATTTGACATTTTTTTTAAAATTATAGTTATTTGAAAAATTTCAAGCTCTAAAGTAAATAAAAATTAATTAACTTCGGGTTTTTTAAACCCCAAAAAAAATATATATGAAAACCACTTTTAAATTAATTTTATCTCTAATAATCTTATTTTTATTTGTTTATTCTTGCTCAAAAGATGAATCTGGTCCTGAAGATCCAATTTCTCCAGAATTAACATTTAGTGTTGAAGATTTAGATGGTAATACTTTTGTTGATAATCAACTTTTAGAATTTTCTACCTTAGAATATCCTGATGCATCTCTTGGTTTTAATGTCAGAAATACTTCATCTGAAACAATTGGGATGAGAATTGAAGTTGAAAACATTAGTGGTACTGACGGTTCTATGATGGAACTTTGTTTTGGAGAATGTTATTTTGGTGTTTCTACAGGAACATCTTATCCAACTAGTCCTTCTATGCCTAACGTTAATATAGAGCCTGGACAAACCCAACCATCCTCAGGAGATCATTTTTTCAACATGGACGCTGGGGACGGAAATACAGCAGTTGAATATGCTTTTAAATTTTATTTAGCTGATGAAAATGGAATTCAAGACGGAAATTCATTTAGGTTAAGATACAGATATTCTCAAAATTAAAATTTAAAAAACCAGGTTTAAATTTAGGTTTAAGCCTGTGTTTTCAGGAACATATCGGCAAACTCCTCCTACACATATTAACCCTCCTCTTTGTCTGCCATAATTTAAGCTAAGTCTTATGTTGTCTTTCGAATAACTTCCTCCAAAGTTGTAATAATGAATTTTATCAGTTCCTCCGTAGTTCCATCCATCTGCAACAAAAACATTTAGACTTGTAGAAAAGTTGTATTCATAAACTAATCCAGCCCAATTTTTTTTATCATCTTTTGTCCATAAATGTTGTATAACAGCCCTGGATGATTTTCCATTTTCATATCTATAGGTTCCTTCAAAAACTCCAACTTTTGCCTTTATATCTCCTTGAACACCTAAAGGACCTCCAAGTGCTACACCTTTATCTATTATAACATCCAACATTGTTATAGTAGTATTAAATTTATTATTCCATCTATTTTTTAATTCGAAATTAAAATCTCTGTAATATCTGTTGCCATCTCCAATAAATTCTACATCATAAGATTGATCTTGATTGAAATTTGATTCTATTGCAGCCCAGTATGAAAAGTTTACTGCAATTTTAGATTTGTATTTTCCAAGAAAACTGTCTTTTTTAAATGTGTAGTAAAAATCTGTTTGTGAACCAACTTCACCAGATCTATTTTCTAATGCATTAATCACTAGCCTAGGTTGAGCACTATAAACGTAAATATTTGTAAGTAAATAGTCTTGTTGTTTTGTCAAAGCAGGAGTGTAGCTAATAGTTTGTTGATTATAGATATTTCCCTCTGCCAATCTATCGCTATAAAAATTAAAATTTTCTAATCTTCTAAATGTAGTATTTAGTCCTAAACCTTTTTTTGAGTATCCCAAATCAAGTTGTAAAGCAGTTCCATCATATAATTTATCCGATAAAATTACACCCTCATTAGCTATTACATCAGAGTCCTTAATGATTCCTTCAAGGTTTAAGCTAAACCTACCAGAGTATAGATCAACTCTTGCACCTAGAGATTTTACATTAGCAGGAATTAAGTCGTTAGTAGAATTATTTTGATATCTACCTACATAACTTGCGCTGATTGTTAAATCTGTTTTTTCAAAATTTAAAAACTTGTTTAAACTTAGGTTTGAGTCGATCCCTTGTATAGTAGACTCATTTAACTCAAAGCCATTTCTTTGTTGTCCATAAATGGTAGTTAGATTAAAGCTTTCAGAAAACTTATATTTAAATTTTATTCCTTTGATAGCATTATTTATTCCTAGCTGTCTATTTTCCCATGATCTATAAATTAATCCGTTACCAAACTGCCCATAAAAATAGCCCAAAGTAATATCGATTTTATTTCTTTTAATGTTCATGAAATAAGATGCAATTCCATTTTCACCGTTATACTGTGGATAATAGCCAAGCATTGCACTTGGTAGATAACTTTCATATTGAATTCCGGTAGAGATATTGCCTATATTATAATTTAATTGGAAATAATTGTTTGCTCTAAAATTATCATCTGGAGAAGTGAAATTTAAAGTGTTATCATCCTGCAATAGTTGAGAATTACTCTCGAAACTACCAAAAATGTTTTCATTATTTTGTGAAACTGTTGTTAGCGAAAATATTAGGATAATAAAGAATAATATTTTGTTCATATAATTATTTTAATTCTTTTATTTTGTCAAATAACTCAAATTCAACTCCTGCACTATAGCCAGAGTGTCTATACACGATTTTATTATTTTTAACTATTAAAGTTAATGGAATAGTTGAAGCTCCTAAAGCTCTTTGTAGTTCATTATTAGAATCTAAAAGAATAGTGTATTCCCAACCTTTTCCGTTGACCATTGCATTAACTCGTTTAATTGTTCTACTATCGTCTGTAGAAATAGCATATAAATCAAAATTCACTTCTTCTTTCCATTCTTCATAGTATTCACTAATTGCATCTAATTCTTTTATACAGGGTACACACCAAGTTGCCCACAGAGATACTACAGCAATTTTATCATTATCAGAAATTGCTTGTATATTTATCTCATTTCCATCTAAAGAATTTAAAGAAATATTGGGTAAAGTCGATTGAGAATTTACAGAAATTGAAAAAATAAAAGCTATTGAAGTAAATAATTTTTTCATTGTTTTGGGTTTTTGTAAATATACTCTGTTTTTTTAATAAAGAAAGAAAATTGAAAATATATGCTTAATTTCACAAACAATAAATTTATAAAAATTATGAGACCCCCTTTAGTCTACACACTTATTTTTATTCTCATTTACAGTTGTAGTAAACCAGAATCCTTTAATGATTTACCAGCCCAACAGTACGCCTTATCACCTGGGTTAAATGTCGAGTCGTCTTACCTGAAAGATCAGCTTATTTCTTTTAATATGATTGATTCTGAAGGAAATAATATTACATCAAGCACTAGCTTCATAGTAGATAACCAATTAATAAATGGAAATACAATTAGTTATGATGAGTTAGGTAATCATGAAGTGTATGCTGATTATACAATTGATTCACAAATCTACAGTACAGATTTAATAGGGTTTAATATAGTGGAGCCGATAAATAAAGTTGTTGTTGAAGACTATACAGGAACCTGGTGTGGTTATTGTCCACCTGTTGCACATGCAATTTATGAGTTAAAAGAGGTGTATGATAATATAATTTCAGTTGGAATTCATAATAATGATGAACTTACCATTGATCAAGAATCAGACCTAAGATCTGAATTAGGTATTAGTGGTTTCCCATCAGCTAGATTAAATAGAACAATTTCATGGTTAGATCCTTATCAAATTTCAGATGTGAATAGTCTTTTAAGTGAAGAAAATCATGTAGCTATTTCTATTAATTCAACTCTAGAGAATATTGAATTAGGAGTTGATTTAAGGATTGTTTCTAATGTTGAACTCGTCAATCATAAGTTAGTTATATACTTGGTAGAAAGTAATTTAATATATGATCAATCTAATTATTTCAATTATGTAGAAGACAGCTACTTTTATAATCTAGGTAACCCTATAGAAAATTATTCTCATCAAGATGTTTTACGAAAATCTATAACAAATATTTCAGGAAATGCATTAGATATAATACAGCCATTAAATGATTATAAATTTAATTTTAATGTCCAAATAAACCCTGATTTTGTTGTAGAAAACTTAGCAATTGTAGCAATTGTAGTTGATTCAAATAATAATGCAATTAATTCACAGCTTGGTGCAGTTAACTCATTTCAAGATTTTAATTAATTGCCTAAAAAAGGATACCTATAATCTGTAGGAGTTACAAAAGTTTCTTTAATTAATCTTGGAGATACCCATCTTAATAAATTAAGAACGCTTCCAGCTTTATCATTTGTTCCTGAGCCTCTAGCTCCACCAAATGGTTGTTGTCCAACAACTGCACCGGTTGGTTTATCATTTATATAAAAATTACCTGCACAGTTTTGTAAGATTTTAGTGGCGTTATTAATTGCATATCTATCAGTCGCTAAAATAGCACCAGTCAGAGCATACTCACTTGTTGAATCAACTAAATTTAAAGTTTTATCAAATTCATCGTCTTTGAAAACATAAATTGTCATTACGGGTCCAAAAATTTCCTCATGCATAGTTTTGTAATTTGGATTTGAAGTGACTATTACAGTAGGTTCTACAAAATATCCTTTTGATTTGTCATACTTTCCACCAGCAATAATTTCAGTTTCTGAATCATTTTTAGCATCATCTATATATTTTGCAATTTTATCAAACGAATTTTCATGAATTACTGCAGTTACAAAATTATTAGTATCAGCAGGTGACCCCATTGTTATGGAATTTAAATCTGAAATAAGATTGCTTTTAACCTCAGTCCACAAAGACTCTGATACATAACTTCTTGATGCAGCACTACATTTTTGTCCTTGAAATTCAAAAGCACCTCTAACAATTGCTGTTGAGACTTGAGCAGGAATTGCACTTTTATGTGCAACTATAAAATCCTTGCCACCTGTTTCTCCAACAATTTTTGGATATGTTTTATAGTTAGAAATATTTTCTCCTATATTTTTCCAAAGCATTTTGAATATGTCGGTAGACCCAGTAAAATGAAGTCCACTAAAATCTGGACTACTTAATACTGTTTTTGTAATCATTTCTGGATCTCCAAAAACAACATTAATTACTCCATCAGGAACACCAGCTTCTTTAAACACATCCATTATTATTTTGGCTGAATAAATTTGACTGTCACTAGGTTTCCATACAACAACATTTCCTAGCATTGCCATACATGCTGGAAGATTACCAGCAATAGCTGTGAAATTAAACGGAGTAACTGCATATACAAAACCTTCTAAAGGTCTATACTCAACCCTGTTCCAAAAGTCTGATGTGCTCTCAGGCTGATTGTTATAAATGTCAGTTACAAATTGGACATTAAATCTTAAAAAGTCTATAAATTCACATGAAGCATCTATTTCTGCTTGATGAATAGTTTTAGATTGAGCGATCATTGTTGCTGCATTAATTTTTGATCTATATGGTCCAGCGATTAATTCTGCAGCTTTTAGAAAAATTGCTGACCTTTGTTCCCATGGAAGATTAGCCCATTTTTTTCGAGCAGATAAACACCCGCTGATAGCTTGATCAACGTGAGTTTTTTCAGCTAGAAAATATTTTCCAACTACATGTTTGTGATCATGAGGTGGTGAAATCAGTTTGTGGTTACTGGTTATGATATTTTTTCCATTGATGTAAAATGGTATTTCAATGTTGCTATTAAACATTTTATTGTAACAATCTAAAACTTCATCTCTGTGTTTTGAGCCTGGTTCGTATGATCTCACAGGTTCATTAATTGCTAAGGGAACTTTAAAAAATCCTTTACTCATCTAAAAATATTTATTGAATTAATAATAATACTTCAAAGTTAAACATAAAAAAACTAAAGAAAACTAATTAAGAGCAAAAGGAGCACATAGTTTAAAAGATGGTATAGTTACATTAAATTTTCTTGTTGTAGCTAGATCAATCATCTTGTAATGACCTTTCATGGATCCAAAAGGAGATAATAATAAACACCCAGAGTTGTAAACATGTGTATCTCCAGGATTGAGGACAGGTTTTTTGCCAATGACTCCTTCACCATCTACATTTTCATTTTTATTTAATGAATCTAAAATTGTCCAGTGTCTGGAGTTTAATTGAACAGTATCTTTACTTCTATTCTCAATAGTAACAACATATCCGAATGCAAAATGAATTTTATGGTTCTTGTAAAAAGTACCTTCAAAGTTTTGTTTAACCTCAATTTTTATTCCCCTTGTAACTTGTTGAACCATTGTATTTTTTTATTCTAAATAAAAGTAATTAAAAAAATCATTAGTTAAATAAAAAAAACATTTTTATTAGTTGTTTATTTTAATCGAGTTAATAGTATTATAGCCTATAACTCTATCGTACCTTGATCCATAATCTCTGTAGTATACAATAACTTTATAATTGTTCTCTGTTTCATCAAAATTGCCAGAAACATAGCCCTTAAGTTCTTTGTTTGAATTATCTAGTACAGAATATTTATAGTTGTAAAACCCTTGTTTCAACTTTAGACTAAGCTCGTAATTATTTCTCGAATTATTGTAAGTCATTTTGTTTGAACTACTTAATTGATAGCCATTAAAATTACCAGAGACATATACAGATTTGCCACTGTCAAGCTTATTAATGTTTAAGTAAAAATGAACTTTAGTATAGTCAGCTTCAATGTCCGTGTCCTGCGCATCTAAAGATGTAATTAAAAAATTACCATTAATATCAGGGTTGTATGTATACGTGCTATTATTTCTTGGATTATCCGGGTACAAATAATTATGATATATATCTTTAAGATCAAAGGTTCTTATGTTTATATCAGAACCTCTAATATTTTTATTTTCAAAATATAAAAATTCATTTCCACCCATAAAACTAGCCTCGGAATCATATTTATAAACTAATCTATTTCCTAATGTGTATTGAGGTTTTAAATTATTAATTGAATTATTTAAATTATTATTTTGTATAATTAATGTTTTGACGGTTTTTAGTGGATTATTAATATTAGATGTTGCTTTTACTTCAAACTGCACAACCTGTTTTTTGTTAATATTATTTAAATCTCTGCTTCTAAAAATATCAATTTCAACGGTGGATAGAGATTCATAAACTATAATTTTTTTAGAAAAAACTACTTCTTCATAATCATTTAATATTGAAACTATATAATTCCCAGATTTGATAATTTTAGTTTCTTGATTTGGTATCGTTAAATTATAGTGGCTATAAATTTGATATGTATTGAATGAATTTTTGTAGTTATAGATTTTTGAATTATCATAACCTTTTAGGTATTCAGATTTAGATAATTGAGATTTTGTCCAATCAAAATTATAATGATCAATTTTGTAATAATAATCATCTTCATAGCCGTTCAATACATCAAATTCAATTGAAAATGAGTTTCCTAGTCTTATGACAGGAAAACCAATTTGGTTTGAATCATCATTAAAAGTAATGGTTTTTATTTGGTCAGGGGGAAGTATTTCAAACGCCTCTTGAGAAAACAAAGAAAAAGAAAATAGTAAACAAAAAGTTATTGATGTTAAAGATTTAAACATGTTTCTATTTTTTAACTTTTTTTATACTAATTAATTGTAAAAATAATCAAAATTTTGTGATCGAAATATTATGATAACTATAATATTAATTTGTATTTTTGCAGCGATTTTAAACAATTAAATTTACATTTTCAATTATGTCTAATGACATCCATTTTAAAAAAGGTTTAGATATCAACCTAGTTGGAGAAGCTAATAAAGTTTTAGAACCTGCACAAAAAAGTAAATTTTATTCTGTACAACCATCTGATTTTCATGGAATTAATCCAAAACTTAATGTAAAGATATCTGATAATATTTTAGCTGGAGATGTTTTATTTTACGACAAATCAGATGAATTATTAAAGTTTGTATCTCCAGTTTCTGGCAAAATTACAGAAATTATTAGAGGCGAAAAAAGAAAGATTCTTTCTATTAAAATTCTTGCTGACGAAAATCAAGTTTTCAAAAATTCTGGCAGTTTAAAAACATCTGCAAATAGAGAAGAAATAATTGAGTTTTTATTAAGTGCAGGATGTTGGCCTTTCATTATGCAAAGACCTTATGCAGTTATAGCCAACTATAAATCTTTACCTAAGTCTATTTTTGTTTCTGGATATTCTTCGGAACCATTATCTGCTGATCTTGATTTTACTCTAAAAGATAATAAAAAAGAAATTCAAGAGGCTGTAAGTGTTTTAGATAAATTGACTGATGGTAATGTAAATGTTTCAATTGAAAAATCGTCAGATTCAATTTTTAGAGAAATTAAAGACATAGTCATATATAACGTTTCTGGCCCTCACCCTAGTGGGAATGTTGGAAGTTTAATTAATAAAGTAGATCCTGTTAATAAGGGTGAATCTGTTTGGACTGTTTCTGCTCATGATTTAGTTATAATAGGCCACATGATATTGACAGGAGAATTTAAAGCAGAAAGAATTGTATCTCTTTCAGGTTCTTCCATTGAAAACCCAAGATATTTTAAAACCACTATTGGTTGTCAAATTGATTCAATCACAAAAAATAATGTTATTAATCAAAATGATAATAATAGAATTATTTCTGGTACTATTTTGTCCGGTAAGAAAATTAACTCCGATGGACATATGGATTATTATAGTAATTCAGTAACTGTTATTCCGGAAGGTGATGACTATGAATTGTTTGGTTGGACTAAGCCTGTATTTAATAAAGTATCAGTTTCTAGAGCTCTAACATTCTCTTGGCTTTTTCCAAATAAAAAATATGATTTAACAACAAATACTAATGGAGAACATAGAGCTTTTGTTACAACAGGTACTTATGAAAAAGTTTTTCCTCTAGATATATTTCCAATGCATATTTTAAAAGCATGTATGTATAATGATCTTGATGAGATGGAGGCTTTGGGAATGTATGAAGTTGCCCCTGAAGATTTTGCATTAACAGAATTTGTTTGTGTGTCAAAACAACCTCATCAAAAGATAATTAGAGAAGGGTTAGATTTAATGAAAAAAGAAATAGGATAATTAATGGGATTAAAATCAACATTACATAACTTAAAAGAAAAGTATAAAGGTCAAAAAATGGCTCCTGCATTTAATGCATTACATACATTTTTATACCTGCCTAATGAAGTCACCCGTGGTGGAACTCATATTAAAGCAGCAGATGATTTAAAAAGAACAATGAACACGGTAATTTTATCATTGGTTCCTTGTCTTATTTTTGGAATGTTTAATGCCGGTTATCAACATTATAGAGCCATCGAAATTGCTAATGGAATTGTTAGAGAAGTATCCTTATTTGGTAATTTTATCACATGGGATAATCTTATTTTAGGCGCAATTACTGTACTTCCATTAGTGATAGTATCATATGCAGTTGGACTAGCTGTCGAGTTTCTATTTGCTGTAATAAAAGGTCATGAGGTAGAAGAAGGCTATTTAGTTACAGGAATGTTAGTTCCTCTTATTGTTCCTATAGACATTCCATTATGGATGTTAGCTGTAGCAGTTATTTTTGGTGTTGTTATTGGAAAGGAAGTTTTTGGTGGTACCGGAATGAATATTCTCAATCCAGCACTCACAATTCGCGCATTTTTATTTTTTGCGTACCCTACATGGATGAGTGGTGATAAAGTGTGGGTTCATGAAGCTGTAGACAGAGCGGGAACATCTGAAGCAATTTCCGGTGAAACCATTTTGGGTAGTTATGCTCAAAATCAAGATATTATTTATTCATTATCCGAGATGTTCTATGGATTTATACCTGGTTCAGTTGGAGAAACTTCTAAGTTATTAATTATTTTAGGAGCCTTAGTATTAATTTTCACAAAAATTGGTAGCTGGAGAATTATATTAAGTACAATTTTAGGTGCTTTATTTATGGGTGTTATATTCAACCTTGTTGTTGATGCAGAATTGATTTCAGAATCTAGTAAGTTTTATGGTTTAATGAGTGTTCCTTATTGGCAACATTTATTGATTGGTAGTATTTTATTTGGTGCTGTATTTATGGCTACAGACCCAGTTAGTGCATCACAAACAAATAAAGGTAAATGGATTTACGGATTTTTAATTGGTTTCATATCAATTATGATTAGAGTATTCAACCCAGCATATCCTGAAGGTGTATTCTTAGCAATATTATTAATGAATGTATTCGCACCAACAATTGATCACTATGTTGTTAAAGCAAATGTTAAAAACAGACTTAATAGACTAAAAACTAAAACAGCTTAATAATGGAAAAGAGGACTGATAAAAATTTATATACGCTTCTATTTGCAACTGGAATGGTAATTGTTGTGGGATCTTTATTAGCATTTTTGGCTTCTTCTTTAAAGCCAAGAATTAATGAAAATAAAAGAATAGAAAAGCAACAAAATATACTTTATGCTATGGGAGTTCATGAAAATGAAGGTAATAGTGTAGCTTTTGTTGAGGATAGTAAAGTCGCTGGTGAGTTTTCAAAATACATAAAAACCCAATTAGTGATAACTGATGGTTTGAATATTATTGAGGACAATGATGCTTATCTAATTGATATTAAAAAAGAACAAACAAAAGCTAAAGCTGGTGAGTCACGTAAATTGCCATTATTTGTTGGTGAAAAAGACGGAAAAACTTTTTATGTAGCTCCAATTAGAGGTAAGGGATTATGGGATGCTGTCTGGGCCTATATTGCTATGGATGAAAACATGATAGTTCAAGGTGCTTATTTTGATCATCAAGCTGAAACTGCAGGTTTAGGTGCAAATATTAAACAAAGATTTTTTATGGATGATTTCATTGGTGAACATCTTCTTGATGAAAACGGTGTTTTTAAAGGTATTACCGTTTCTAAAAGTAATGCAGATCCCACAAATAAAATTAAAGATGATAATGAAGTTGATGCAATCGCTGGTGCTACAATAACAGGAGATGGTGTTTCAGCAATGATAAAAAAGGATCTAAAATTGTATCAACCATATTTTGATAACTTAAAAACCAATTAGTATATGGGATTATTAGGTAAAGACAGTAAACTGATTTCAGATCCATTAGCGGATAATAATCCTATTACAATTCAAGTATTAGGAATTTGTTCGGCACTAGCTA
This sequence comes from Flavobacteriales bacterium, assembly GCA_004213995.1. GTDB lineage: Bacteria > Bacteroidota > Bacteroidia > Flavobacteriales > Flavobacteriaceae > SGZJ01. The sequence goes on from SGZJ01000004.1 coordinate 17,123, forward strand.
TAACCGCAGAGTTAAAAGCTTCTATAGTAATGTCCATCTCTGTAATATTTGTTATGGGTGCTGGAAATGTTGTCATTTCATTAATTAGAAATATAATTCCTTCAAAAATTAGAATTATTGTTCAGCTTACAGTAGTTGCAGCTTTAGTTATTATTGTGGACCAAGTTTTAAAAGCCTATTCATATTCACTGAGTAAAGAATTAGGTGCTTTTATAGGTCTTATTATTACAAATTGTATTATTATGGGTCGTTTTGAAGCATTTGCATTAGCAAATGGTGTATGGAGGTCTTTTTTAGATGGAATTGGAAATGCAATTGGTTATGGAGTTATATTAATAATTGTAGGTTTTTTTAGAGAATTATTAGGGTCAGGTACTCTTTTAGGATATGCAGTTTTAGGCGATCCTATTGAAAAGACGGGTCTTTATTCCATTGGATATGAGAATAATGGTTTTATGTTATTAGCTCCTATGGCATTAATTGTAGTAGGTCTAATTATATGGGTTCAAAGATCTAGAAATATAAGTTTAATTGAAGATTAATAAAGTTGTTAAATGGAGCATATAGAATTATTATTTAAATCAATTTTTATTGATAATATGGTATTTGCTACTTTTTTAGGAATGTGCTCATATTTGGCAGTTTCAAAAAAAGTTGACACAGCTGTCGGACTAGGAGCCGCAGTAATTTTTGTATTAACAATTACAGTCCCATTGAATTGGCTTTTAGATAAATATATATTGCAAGATGGTGCACTAGTATGGATTAGTGAAGAATTTGAAATTTATGATTTAAGTTTTTTATCATTTATTATGTTTATTGCTACAATTGCTACAATGGTGCAACTTGTTGAAATTATTGTTGAGAAATTTAGCCCATCTTTATACAATTCACTTGGAATATTTTTACCTCTTATCGCAGTAAATTGTGCGATTTTAGGAGGATCTTTATTTATGCAATCAAGAGAGATTCCTACATTAGCTCTAGCTCTTACTTATGGGGTCGGCTCTGGAATAGGATGGTTTTTAGCAATTTTATCAATTGCTGCAATTAGAGAAAAAATTAGATACTCTAATGTTCCTGCTCCTTTAAGAGGACTTGGGATAACATTTATTATTACAGGTTTAATGGCTATTGGTTTCATGAGCTTTGGAGGTATGTTAACTGGTGGAGATGAAGAAGTTTCTAAAAACGAACTAGATGTCGAACTTGTCGCAAATAGTAATGACCAAAAATTAAATAATAAACTATTTTTAAAAAACTCAAAAGAAGTTAATTAATATGATTTTAGCATCAGAAACTTTAGGGACCATTTTTATAACAATTATTGCTTTTTTAATTGTTTCATTATTATTGATTAGTGTGCTTTTATATGTTAAGCAAAAATTATCACCTTCAGGTCCTGTAATGATTACAATTAATGGTGAAAAAGAAATTGAGGTTGCATCTGGAGAAACTTTATTAACCACTCTCGGTGCACAAAAAATATTTTTACCATCTGCATGCGGAGGAGGAGGAACATGTATTCAATGTGAATGTCATGTGAATAGTGGAGGAGGAGAAGCATTACCAACTGAAATACCTCATTTCACAAGAAAAGAAATTAAATCTGGTGCAAGATTAGCATGTCAAGTAAAAGTAAAACAAGACATGAATATTAGTATACCTGAGGAAGTGTTTGGTATTAAAAAGTTTGAAGCAACTGTAGTTAGAAATTATAATGTTGCATCTTTTATAAAAGAGTTTGTAGTATCTATCCCAGAAGATATGGGTTATAAAGCTGGAGGATATATTCAAATAGAAATCCCTGAAGGTGAGGTTAAATTTTCAGATATGGATATAACAGCTCATCCTGATGAACATGAATCTGCCGATAAATTTAAAGCTGAATGGGACAAATTTAATCTTTGGCCTTTAGTTATGAATAATAATGAGCTTGTAGATAGAGCTTATTCTATGGCATCGTACCCTGCAGAAGGAAAAGAAATTATGTTAAACGTAAGAATTGCCACTCCACCATGGGATAGAAATAAAAATGGATGGATGGATGTAAATCCTGGAGTAGCATCTTCATACATTTTCTCTAAAAAAGCTGGCGATAAAGTGACAATCTCTGGGCCATATGGTGAATTTTTTATAAATGAATCCGATTCAGAAATGCTATATGTTGGTGGTGGTGCTGGAATGGCTCCTATGAGATCTCATCTTTATCATCTCTTTAAAACTCTACAAACTGGTCGAAAGGTTAGTTTTTGGTATGGGGGTAGATCTAGAAGAGAGCTATTCTATTTAGATCATTTTTATAAATTAGAAAAAGATTTCCCAAACTTTAAATTTTATTTAGCATTATCTGAACCTCTTCCAGAAGATAATTGGAATGTTAAAAGTAATTTAGAGGGTGAAGGAGATGGTTTTGTTGGATTTGTTCATAATTGTGTTATCGATAATTATTTAAGCACTCATGAATCTCCTGAAGATATTGAGCTTTATTTCTGTGGACCCCCTTTAATGAATCAAGCTGTTCAAAAAATGGGTGAAGATTTTGGTATCCCTGATGAACATATCAGATTTGATGATTTTGGTGGTTAAATTATAATTTCCATGGACAGTCCCTTATCAAAACAAGAACTTCATAATCTAGCAATGAATCATGTTGGTAAAGATCTTGAATCTAGAGGGTTTGAGTTTATTGCAATCAATAGTAAACTAAAAAAAAACCCACAATTTGTATGTATTGATAAAAACAAACAATACTTTTTTGTCATTGTAAAAGCAATTTTACTTCCTGAAAATCCAAACAATTATGATCTAGTATGGATGGAAAAGTTTAAGCAACATGCTAAATCTCATGATTCAAAGGTTCTTTATGCTGGGGTAGGTTTAGCAAATGCTAAGAATAAAAATAATCCAGTATATTTAAACCAGGATTATATAATTGAATATAATGGGATTCAAGTAATTGAGGATAATTTAAACTAATGCGTTACCTATTATTAATATTTATTACGGTTGTTTCTTGTACAAACAATTCGCTTAAAAAAACTTCCATTAGTGGTTATGTGTATGGTACTACTTACAATATTGTCTATTTTTCTGATGACGAATTACAATTAAAAATGCAAATAGATAGTCTTTTTAATGTTATAGATATGTCAATGTCTACCTATAATTCAAATTCATTAATTACTAAAATTAATAATAATGAAGATGTTGAGTTAGACAATCACTTTAAATTTGTTTTTAATGTTTCTAAAAACATTTTCAATAAGACAAATGGTTATTTTGACCCTTCTATTGGCCCTTTAGTGAACTCACTAAATTTTGGTCCAAAAAACTATAACATACCATCAGTTAATCTCAAAACTCTAGTAGGTTTAGATAAATTTAATGTCATAGAAAATAAATTAAATAGACCTCTAAACTCTTTTATAGATTTTAACGCTATTGCAAAAGGATATAGTGTTGATTTAATCTCAAATTTTTTAAGTACTAATAATTTAACTAATTATATAGTTGAAGTAGGAGGTGAAATTAGATCAAGTGGTATAAACTTAGATGGAAATCAAAATTGGAGAGTTGGATTAGATACTCCTAGATTTGATGGTTTACAAAAAGAACTTTACAAAATCTTTAATTTAAAGAACAAGTCAATGGCAACTTCAGGAGTTTACAGAAAATTTAAAATTGATAGTTTAGGAAATAAATATGCTCATATTATTGATCCAAAAACAGGCTATTCTTCAACCACAAATATACTAAGTGTAACAGTAATTTCTGAGAACTGTATTGAAGCTGATGCATTTGCTACTGCATTACATCTTATGTCAGTTGATGAAATTGCTAATTTTGCAAAAAAAAATAATGAGATCAGTATTTTTATTATATATAATGATAAGAATAATGAAATGAAAGACATTTCTTTCAATAATTTCCCTTCTATTTAGTGCACACCGGAATAATCTCTCCCCTAATTATAGAAAATTTTAATATTTCTTTATCACTAAATTTTTTTGAATAGTCTATTTGTTGAACTTTAAAACCTGTGTCCTCGAGCTTTTTAAAATAATCTTTTCCATAAACTCTTACATGATCATATTGGCCAAATATTTTGTTCCTTTCTAATTTATCAGTGATTGAATCGTCTTGAAAAGTTTTTTCTCTTTTCATATCAATTGGAACTTGAAAAATGCCTGTACCACCTTTTTTTAAAACTCTGTACAATTCACTCATTGCTTTATTGTCATCCAATACATGTTCTAAAACATGATTACACAGAATAAAGTCATAGGTATTTTCCTTTATTGGCAAATCACATATGTCAGCCTTAATTTTTGCTAAAGGTGAGTTAATATCAATTGTATCATATTGAATATTTCTTAATTTCTTAAATCTTTTATAAAAAGCCTGTTCAGGTGCAAAATGTAACAGTTTTATTTTTTTTTCAAAAAGTACTGTTTCATTTTTTAAATATAACCAAAGTAATCTATGTCTTTCTAGTGATAGAGTAGATGGAGATAGTGCATTTTTTCTTAATTTATTATATCCATATGATAAAAATTTTCGAAACGATTTACCATCAATTGGATCGGTGAATTTATCTCCACTTAATAAAATGCTAAGTAAAGGTTGAAAAATAAAACTAAACTTTATTAAAAAAGTTCTTGGAAATATTTTTAAAATTAATTTAATCAAATCTTATAGTTATTTATAAATTCATTCTCTTCATCAGATTTGATTCCTAATGCTTCATATATATAAGAGAATGTGGAAAGTAGTTCAGGATTACCATCAATAATTGCAATATTATGTTCAAAATGTGCGCTAGGTTTATTGTCTAATGTAGTTATAGTCCACCCATCCTTATGATGTTTAATTTTATGCGTCCCCTGGTTTATCATAGGTTCAATTGCAACTACCATTCCTTCAACAAATTTCTTACCCTTACCTCTTTTGCCATAATTTGGCATTTCAGGCTTTTCATGCATTGTTTTACCTAACCCATGACCAACTAACTCCCTTACAACCCCATAACCTCTTTTTTCACAATAATTTTGAATAGCATAGCCTACATCTCCAACTCTATTTCCAGATTTAAAATTTCTGATTCCATGGTATAATGACTCTTTTGTTACATCCAAAAGATTTTTTACTTCCTGTGAAATGTTTCCAACTCCAAATGTATAGGCGTGATCTCCATAAAACTCATTTTTCAAAACTCCACAGTCTATTGAAATAACATCTCCATCTTTTATTGGAGTATTATTTGGAATTCCGTGAACAACTTGTGAATTTGGACTTATGCAAAGGGTGTTAGGGAAGTCATACATTCCTAAAAATCCTGGAATAGCTCCATTGTCTCTAATAAATTCTTCAGCAAGTTTATCTAAATATAGTGTTGTAATACCTTCTTTAATTTCTCCTGCGATCATGCCCAGAGTTTTAGAAACAAGTAAAGCACTTTCTCTAATAAGCTCAATTTCTTCTCTATTTTTTGTAATACTCATAATTATATCAGTGATTCTTGAGTCATTTCTTTTGGTTTTTTTATTCCCATAAGTTTCAAAATAGTTGGAGCAATATCTCCAAGGATACCACTTTTTATATTTTTCAAATCTTTATCTATAAGTATTACAGGTACAGGATTGGTAGTATGTGCAGTATTAGGCGTTCCATCAGGGTTAATCATAGTTTCACAATTACCATGATCTGCAATTAATATAGTTGTATAATTATTTTTATTTGCAGAATTTATAACAGTCTCAACACATTTATCAACTGCTTCACATGCTTTTATTGCAGCTTTCATACTACCCGTATGGCCAACCATATCTCCATTAGCAAAGTTCAAACAAATAAAATCATGTATTTCTAAGTTTATTTCTTTGACTAAAGAATCTGTAATTTCATAAGCACTCATTTCTGGTTTAAGATCGTATGTCGCAACTTTAGGAGAATTTTTCAATATTCTAGATTCACCTCTAAAGATATTTTCTCTTCCACCTGAAAAGAAAAAAGTCACATGCGGATACTTTTCTGTTTCAGAAATTCTTAATTGATTCTTGTTGCTTTTTTCCAATATCTCACCTAGAGTATTATTAAGATTAGATTTATTGAATATAACTTTTATGTTAGAAAAAGTATTATCATAATTAGTCATTGTTACGAAATGAAGATTTAATTTCTTCATATCAAACTCTAAATTATCTTTTTGCGACAGCACCTTTGTGAGTTCTCTACCTCTATCAGTTCTAAAATTAAAAAATATTACCACATCATCATTTTTAACTCTCGAAAGCGGTTGGTTATTAGAGTCTACTTTAATTATTGGTTTTATAAACTCATCGGTACACCCGTTAGCATAATTGTTTTCAATACTACTAATTAAATTTGAACTCTTTTCTCCTTTTGCATTTACCAACGCATCATAAGCAAGCTTTACTCTTTCCCATCTGTTATCTCTATCCATGGCAAAATACCTGCCAGTAACAGAAGCTATTTGAACGGGGCTATTTTTTATATATTCATTTAAATCGGAAATATATCTTGTGCCTGACTTAGGGTCTACATCTCTTCCATCAGTAAAGCCATGTATGTAAGATTCAATATTGTAATCTTTTGCAATGTCAATCAATGCTTTTAAATGATTAATGTGAGAGTGAACTCCACCATCACTTATTAAACCTAGAAAATGAATTTTTTTATTATATTTTTTTGCAAATTCAAAAGTCTCTGCTATGACTTTTTCTTTTTTAAATTTATTTTGTTCTATAGATATATTAATCTTAGCAAGATCTTGATAAACTATTCTACCTGCACCTAAATTCATATGTCCAACTTCACTATTACCCATTTGACCATCTGGAAGGCCAACGTGTAAGCCATCTGTTCTAAGATTTGAGAATGGATATTTTTTGTATAAACTATCAATGAAATTTGTGTCAGCATTATCTATGGCTGAAACCTTAGGATCTGGAGAATTTCCCCATCCATCTAATATCATTAAAATTACTTTTTTATTCATTGTGAAATCAATACAAATTTACTGAATTTTCAACAAATCTTTATCATTGTTCAGTATAGCTTTATAACCTCTTTGATAACAAGTCACTTAAATTAAAATTTATTTCAACTTCGTACGGTTTTTTATTTTGTTCAAAAATCCTAGCAGAGTTGTTTCCTTTTAAAATTATTCTGTCTCCACTAATAGATAAATAACTACCTTCTCTAAGGCCAATCACAATTTGAGAATTAAAAAAATGAAACTCCTTAATTCTAGTTTCTCTGGTCTCACCCATGTGTTTGTTATTAGTAATTGGATCGAGATAATGTGGGTTGATGTTAAAAGGAATTAAATTTAGTGCTTTAAAGCTATTTGGATGTATGATTGGCATATCATTACTAGTTCCAATTGAAGGTCCACAAATATTAATTCCTGCGCTTGTACCTAAATATGGTTTTCCAGAGTTGATGGCTTCTTTTAAAGAATTAATTAAATCATTATCAATTAATGTTTTAAGAAGTAAAAAAGAATTACCACCACCAATAAATATTCCATCATTATCATTTATTGCTTTTTTTAAATCTTTGTATTTATGTATACCATTAAGCTTAATTCCTAATTTGATAAAAAAATCAGAGGCTAATTTTGTGTATTTTTCATGAGTTAATCCGTTAGGCCTAGCATATGGAATAAAAATTATTTTTTTTGAATTACTAAATAATAATTTAATTTCATCTTTTATATAATCTAAATAAGTACTTCCATATATAGTCGAAGTACTGGCTAAAATCATTTTTTTCATACAGTAAATTTTAAAAAAAACTAACTTTTTATAATTCAAATTAAACTTACTGATTATATTTGTAGAATGCTATTATATTTTTTTAATTTATTTATAAGTGGAGCTGAGATTGCAATAATATTATTTATTGCTGTAATTTTTTTTGGTGCAGATAAGATCCCTGATATTGCTAGAAATTTAGGAAAAGGTCTTAATGAAATAAAACATGCTACTAATGATATTAAAAGAGAAATTCGATCTTCCTCAGAACCAATTAAAAATAATTCCATCACTAAAGATGTCGATAATGAACTCTCTAAAGTTAAAAAAGATTTAGAAGAGTTTTCAGGATCAATAAAAAGAGAATTGTAATTTATTTCTTAATGCTTATGGTTATTCCATCTCTTATTGGTAAGATAACGGAATCCATATCTGTTCTATTATTTAACATTTTATTGTATTCTACTATAGCTTTAGTGGATTTGTCCTTTTGAGAAATTTCATTCAAAACCTTACCATCCCATAGTACATTGTCTGAGAGCAATACTCCTCCTTTTTTTAATCTAATTATTAAAATATCTAAATATTTTGGATAGTTGATTTTATCAGCATCTAAAAAGATTAAATCAAAGTCATGATCTAATTTTGGAATAATCTCTAATGCATTTCCTAAGTGTTGTGTAATGTTACTATTGAAAGAAGATTTTTTAAAATATTTTCTTTGTAAATCATATAATTCTTCGTTAATATCTACGGTATGGATCTGACCGTTTTTTTCTAAGCCTTCAGCTAAACATAATGTTGAATAGCCTGTAAATGTTCCAATTTCTAATATTTTTTTAGGATTAATTATTTTAGAAATTATACTTAATAATCTCCCTTGAAAAGCGCCGCTTATCATTCTTGGTTGAAGAACTTTTAGATTGGTTTCTCTATTTAAATCACTAAGTATTTCAGGCTCTTTTTCAGAGTGATTAATTAAGTATTCATCTAGTTTTTCGTTATTGATGTATTTCATTAAATCAGTAACTTTAACTTTTCAACAAATAAATAAACTTCCTCAAAAGAGTTGTATAATGGAGTAGGAGCACATCTAATAACATTTGGGTCTCTCCAATCTGTTATCACTCCAAGATCAGTTAAGTTTTTATGAAATTTTTTATCGGCATCATTAATCTTTATTGAAATTTGACATCCTCTAGATGTTGATTCTGCTGGAGTTATTATATTAATTTTTGTTGAATTAAGATCTTTTAAAAGAAATTCTAAGTAACCCGTTAACAATGTAGATTTTTCACATAACTTTTTCATACCGACATCTTTAAATATTTCAAGAGAAGCTTTTATTGCAGCCATAGAAAGAATTGTTGGCGTGCTAATCTGCCAACCATCAGCTCCTGGAATAGTTTGAAAAGGTTCTCTCATATTAAACCGATTTTTTAAGTCGTTACCCCACCATCCTTTAAATCTATTAATATCATTATTATATGCATGTCGCTCATGAACGAAGCATCCAGATAAACTTCCAGGACCTGAATTTAAGTACTTGTAACTACACCAAATTGCAAAATCTGCACCGACTTTATTTAGATTTAATTGAACATTTCCAGCTGCATGAGCACAGTCAAAACCAACAATAGAATTATATCTATGACCAATTTCTGTTATTTTTTTTAAATTAAAATATTCACCGGTGTAATAATTTACACCACCAATTAATACTAAAGCAATTTCATTTTTATTTTCTAAAAAAATATTTTCCAATTCCTGATATTTATTTTCTGAATTTTTTGTTTCCCATAGAATTATTCCATCTTCAGCATTATGACCATGATGAACTAATTGTGACTCAACTGCATATATGTCTGAAGGAAAAGAATCGGCTTCTAAAATAATTTTAAATTTCTTGTCAGTAGGTTTATAAAATGACACCATCATCAAGTGTAGATTTACAGTAAGCGTGTTCATAACAACTACTTCTAGTGGTTTTGCTCCGACAATGTTCGCCATTTCATTAGTAAGATAGCTATGATATTCAAGCCATGGATTTTTTGCATTACTCCATCCATTAACTCCTAAATTCGCCCAGTCTTTTATTTCTTTATCTATAAAAGATTTTGTTGATTTAGGTTGAAGTCCTAAAGAATTTCCGCAAAAGTATATTAGATCCTTATTATGAATATCCTTAGGAATATGGAAAAGATTTCTATAATTTGAAAGACAATCTTTTTTATCTAATTGGATAGCAAAGTTTAATGAGTTTTCAAGTTTAATCAAAATAGTAATTTATGTGTTCAGCAAAAGTAATAATTATTAATAAAGTATATAATTTTATTGATTTTGATTAATTATTTCTGAAAACTTGTATTTAAATCTTTTAAAACGAGGATCTGAGACATTAATTATATAACTATTAAATTTATTATTCTTTTTAAAATCTTGATGATATTTTTCTGCTTTCCAAAATTTAAGAAATGGGTAAGATTCAGCTGCTACACTAACTTTTAATGTTTCTGTAATTTCTTGAATTTTTTTATTAATAATATCTTTCTGATTTTCATTTTGATAAAAAATTATAGACCTGTATTGAGTTCCATTATCAGGGCCTTGACCATTAATTTGTTCAACATTTTGAGTCCCAAAATAGACATCCACTAGTTGTGAAAAAGTTATCAATTTTGGATTGTAAATAACCTCTATGGTCTCTGCGTGTCCAGTTGTCTGAGTATTAACGATATCATATGTAGGCTCTGATGTAAATCCACCTGAATAACCGCTAATAACCTCGTTTACTCCAATGATACTTTCATAAATTGCTTCTACACACCAAAAACACCCACTTGCAAAATAAGCTTTATGTATTTTTTCCGTGTTAACTTCAACAGGCATCGAATTAATTATTAAGTTCTGTTGTTCAGAATATTTTTGAGCATTAGTACAATTAGTTATTAAAACTAAGGCAGTAATTAATAATGTATTTTTCATAAGTTAAATGTATAAAAAAAAAGCCTCTATTTGTATAGAAGCTTTAAATTAAAACTGTAAGTTATTTGCTAGATTTTTGCAAAAACTTTTTCCATTTTTATTTTCTGTTCATTAGCCAATTCTTCATCTACTAATATTCTTCCACTATGCTCGTCAGTAATTATTTTTTTTCTAGAACCTATTTCCATAATTATCTGTGGAGGAATAGTGAAATAAGAACCTCCAGATGCACCTCTTTCAACTGCTACAACTGCTAAGCCATTTTTTACATTGTTTCTTATTCTGCTGTAAGCTAATACTAATCTTTCTTCAATATCTTTCTTGCATTTTTCCGATTTTAATAGTAAAACCTCTTCCTCTTTTTTTGTTTCTTCAAGTATAGTATTTAATTCAGCTTTTTTGTGTTTTAAATGATTTTTTCTTTCAGAAAGTTTAAGTTTAGCTTCATCAATTACTACATTTTTGTGTTCTATTTTAGCTAAAAATTCTTTAATATTTTTTTCTGCTAATTGAATTTCTAAATCTTGGAATTCAGTTTCTTTAGTTAATGAATTAAATTCACGATTGTTACGAACATTCTTCTGCTGTTCAGTATATTTTTTAATCAATGCTTTAGCTTCTTCCATCAGATTTTTTTTCATTTTAATCTGATCATTTAAAGTATCAACAGAATCTGTAAGTTTTTCTAGTCTTGTGGTAAGTCCAGCTACTTCGTCTTCTAAATCTTCAACTTCAAGAGGAAGTTCACCTCTTACACTTCTAATTGTATCCACTCTTGAATCAATAAGTTGCAAGTCATATAAAGCTCTTAATTTGTTCTCTACTGTGGTTTCTTTCTTTTTTGCCATGATTAACTGTATTTTACTGGGTTACTATTTGTTTCCGCTAAAACGATTGCAAAATTAGTAATTTTTTCTGTAAGATATGTATGTATTGCGTTTTTTGTGTACTGCTCACTTTCGTAATGACCAATATCGGTTAATAATATCTTTTTATTTGCCTTAAAAAAATCATGATATTTTAAATCAGATGTTACATAAACATCTGCATTTGTACTAATGGCATTATTTATTGCAAAACTACCAGAACCGCCTAAAACCGCTACGGTTTTAATATTTCTTCCAGTGAGTTCAGAATGTCTAATAAACTTTGTATTCATTTTGTCTTTAGTATAACTAATAAACTCATTTTCATTCATACTTTTACTAAGCTTTCCAACCATACCAAGACCAATATCTCTATTAATGTTTTCAGTCGAAATAATCTCGTAAGAATATTCATCATAAGGATGATTAATCTTTAATGTTTGTAATATTTCTTGTTCTTTATGTGCAGGAAATGTAAATGTCACTTTAACTTCTTCTATTTTAGTTTGAATTCCTTTTTTCCCAATTACTGGATTTGATTTGCTATTCCCCTTAAATGTTCCAATACCTTTGACTGAAAAGCTACATTCATCGTAATTACCTATAGTTCCAGCGCCGGAAATATATAATTTAGCTTTTAAATCTTCTAAATTTTCCTCCGGAACATAAGTTGTTAGTTTTTTTATTGTTCCTTTTTTAGGAATGAGAATTTTAGTTTCATTTAATTTGAGTTTGTCACATATTATTTTATTTACTCCATCAATTGAGTTATCCATTGCAGTATGAACTGATACTATGGATATATTATTTTTAATACATTTATTTACAGCTTTTTCCACATAGTTAGAGTTCTGTATTTTTTTTAAACCTTCAAAAATAATAGGGTGAAAACTTACTATTACATTACAGTTTTTTTCTATAGCTTCATCAACTACACATTCTATTGCATCAAGGCAAACTATAATTCCATTAACTTTACTTTGTTCCTCTCCAATTATAAGACCAACATTATCATAATCTTCAGCGTAGCAAAATGGATACTTATCATCAAGTAATTTAATTATATCTTTTACAATCATTTTTTTTGTATTTATTTCAAAGATAAATAATTACTTTAGTTGTATGAAACTCTTTAGAAAGTTACTGTTTTTTCTTACTCCTTTATACTACTTGATAACAGTTGTAAGGAATATTTTATATGATCTATCTTTTTATAAAACAACTAAATTCCAAGTACCAACTATTGGTATTGGTAACTTAGCAGTTGGAGGTACAGGAAAATCTCCAATGGTTGAGTATTTGATTGACTTACTTTCTAACAAATATAGTATAGCTACATTGAGTAGAGGATACGGAAGAAACACAAAATCATTTATAATTGCTAATGAAAAATCTACTCATTCAGATATTGGTGATGAGCCTTTACAATTTTATAATAAGTATAATAATATTATTGTTTGCGTGGATAACAATCGTGTAAACGGAATTAATAATTTACTTCAAATTAACAAACCACCTAGTGTAATTTTATTAGATGATTGCTTTCAGCATAGGAAATTAACTCTAGGATTATCAATTTTGTTAACAGATTACAGTAATTTATTCTCTAATGATTATGTGTTGCCATTTGGTAATTTAAGAGAACCAGCTTCATCTAGTAGAAGGGCCGATATAGTAATTGTTACTAAATGTCCAAAAAATATAGATGAGATAAGAAAAAATAAAATTAAAAATAAACTCAATCTTAAATTAAGTCAAAAACTATTTTTTAGTTCAATTGAATATTCAAAATCTGTAATATTTAACAATACAAAAACTCAATTTAATAATTTTATTAAAGACAAATTTATTCTAGTAACAGGCCTTGCCAGTTCAGATCATATTGTTGATTATTTGTCTAATAATAAGTGTGATTTTGAACATAAGGAATTTAATGACCATCATGACTATATTTTAAAAGATTTTGAAAAAGTTAATCCTTCATTAAATATTCTTACTACAGAAAAAGATTATGCAAAATTGATAAAAATATTGCCAAAAAGAAAAATCTATTATTTACCCATAACAGTTAATATAGATTCTAATAAATTATTTGATAAATTAATATTAGATTACTGTAATAATTAGTTGATATGTTTTTGTGCCTTATAAGAGGATCTTACTAATGCACTACTCTCAACATGTCTAAATCCTAAATCTAATCCTATTTTTTCATATTCTAGAAATTCTTCAGGAGTTACAAACCTTTTAACACTTAGGTGTTTTTTACTTGGTTGAAGGTATTGACCAATAGTAACAATATCGACATTTGCATTTTTTAAATCATGTAAAGTTTCGATTACTTCATCTTTTGATTCTCCTAAACCAAGCATAATTCCGGATTTAGTTCTTCTTTGTCCTTTCTCTTTCATGTATTTAAGTACTTTCATACTTTTTTCATACTTAGCTTGTATTCTAACTTCTCTTGTTAGTCTTTTTACAGTTTCAATGTTGTGAGAAATAACTTCAGGTTTTGCATTTACTAATCTATCTATGTGTCTTTCAATTCCTTGAAAATCTGGAATTAATGTCTCTAAAGTTGTTTTCGGATTCATTCTTCTTATAGCTTCAATGGTCTCTACCCACATGAGGCTACCCATATCTTTTAAGTCGTCTCTGTCTACACTTGTAATAACAGCATGTTTAATATTCATTATTTTTATTGATCTTGCTACTTTTTCTGGCTCAGACCAATCTAAAGATTCAGGTCTACCAGTTTTTACTCCACAAAAACCACAAGACCTGGTGCAAACATTACCTAAAATCATAAATGTTGCAGTTCCTTCACCCCAACATTCACCCATATTAGGGCAACTACCAGATGTGCATATGGTGTTAAGTTTATATTTATCTACAAGACCTCTTAATTCAGTGTATTTTTGACCAGTTGGTAACTTTACTCTTAACCATTTAGGTTTTGGTAATATTGACTGAAACTTTTTTTGTTTCGGCAATATTGACTGATATTTCTTAGATGTTTTGATACTTTCCATTAGCAATGTCAAAGATATGAAGTAAAGCTAAATAAACAACTTTAATGTTGATAAATACCAAATTCCAAAACCTAATAAAAAAAATATCCCTACTATACTTAAAATGTGCATAATTTTTGAAGGTCTATATTTTTTTGGAGTATAATTACTACTTATTAAAGTATAATTAATTATGGCATAAAATGGAGCAGTTATAAACGAAACTATTGTTGCAACTTTCACTAATGTTCCCATTTCTGAATTAAAATTAAAAAAAATAGTGATGGTTCCTACAACTAAAAAAAACAACCAATAAAGGTAGCCATTATTGATTTTTTTATTAAATATTAGTTCAGTTGCTTTGTGCATTGCTCTAGGAGAAGCATCAAGTGTTGTTATGGTTGTACTAAACATTGTAGTAAATGTTGCTAACCCAATTATGATATATGCCCAAGACCCAAAACTTGATGTATACATCTCTATTAATTGATTTGCAAAAGTTGAAGCTGAGCTACTAAAACTTAAATTACTACTATTCATTACAAAATAACCAAGTAACATAAAGCTGATTCCTAATGCTATGGTTCCCAAATAACCTATATTAAAATCAAACAAGGTAGTTTTCATGTCCTGAATTCCATCTGATTTCTTTTTTTCAATTGTCCAAATAGAGTGCCAAACAGAAATATCAAGTGGGGCAGGCATCCAACCCATAAATGCTATTAGAAATGCAATTTCAATATTGTTTTTTGGTAAAACTTGTGATAAATTAAAACCATGTGAAAAATTATTAAAGGCTAAAAAGGTCGCTAAAAATGTACTTAATGCTAATATAAAAATAATGATCTTGATCATTTTATCAAGCATTTTATATTTTCCAAAATATAAAAGAACTGAACAAACAATTAAAATTATAATTGTCCATAGCTCTACGCTGATAACATTATTTGTCAAAGAACTAGCTATTCCTGCTGTAACAATAGTAACAGCAGTTTGTATTGTAAACATTGTAGTTAATGAAATAAGTAGATAAAAATGTAATATTGATGTACCTAACTTTTTGTATCCTTCAAGTAAGCTCTCACCAGTTGCGCTAGCATATTTTGGGCCATACTGAAAAAATGGAAACTTAAATAAATTAACAAGAAGCAATGCCCAGATTAGACCAATTCCAAAATCAGCTCCAGCTTTTGTTGATTGAACTAAATGAGATACTCCAATTGCAGCACCCGCAAATAATACTCCTGGACCAAGTTTTTTAAAAAAATTAAACATTAATTATTATGAAACACAGTCTTTAAATTCCTCTGGAGGTTTTCCACAAAAACCACATGGTTCATTATTTTTATTTAACATTGGATTTTGACTTGCACATGTACCTGAAAACTCACCATTTTTTTTTCCCCAAATTTTAATGCTAATTCCTAAAATAGCAAAACCTAGAAAAACTATAGTTATGAAGATTAATTCCATCTTAAATATTTTAATGCAAATTAATAAAAAAGAATTCAAATTACGATTTTAGATTACGTTTACTTCACGATCGAGATCAATATCAAATATAAATTTTATTGCTTTTTGAATACTAATAGAAAAGTCTAGTATTTGTTTGCCGGTTGCTTTGCCGTAATTTACGAGAACTAGTGCTTGTTTTTCATGTACTCCGTAGTCTTTTATTCTTTTGCCTTTAAACCCAGCTTTTTCAATCAGCCATGCCGCAGGTATTTTATATTGCTTCTCGGAAAGTTTATAATAAGGAATATTTTCAAAATTCAGTTTAAGTTCTTTTAGATGTTTATTTGTAATAATTGGATTTTTAAAAAAACTTCCACTATTACCAATTTCTTTTGGATCTGGTAATTTTTCACTTCTAATTTGACATATAACATTTGCTATATCACTAATTTTAGGATCTTTTATCTTTAATTGAAATAATCTTTCTTTAATTGATCCATAATCAACTTTAAGATTATGTTTAGAATTTGTTAGTTTTAGCTTAATACTTAAAACTATGTAATTTTTATTTTGTTTAAATATTGAGTTTCTGTATTGAAATTGACAATCTTTATTCGAAAACTCTAAAATTTTATTTGTATTAATGTCAAGTACTGAACATGAGATAAACACATCCTTTAATTCAACCCCATATGCACCGATGTTCTGAATAGGAGCTGCGCCAGTATTTCCAGGAATTAATGATAGATTTTCTATACCTCCTAAATTATTTTTCAGACACCATTTAACGCTATCATTCCAATTTTCACCAGAATTTATTTTAACTTCACTATGATTATCATCAATTTTTTTTGAGCTAATACCTTTCATATTCAAATTTATTACTAGCCCTTTTATATTTCTCGTAATTAAAATATTACTTCCTCCTCCAATAAAAACTTTTTCTTCATTATGGTTAGAGGCAATAATTTTTTCTAATTCATGAACAGTTGAAATACTTACAAATTTTTCTGCATTAGCTTCAATACCAAAACTATTATGATTTATTAAAGAAAAATTATTATGAATTTTCATTAATTAATGTATTTATCTAAAGCTTTTTTAAGGATCATTACAGACTTCTTTAAATCTTCTTCCTTTAAAACATATGCGATTCTAATTTGATTTTTCCCAAGTCCTTTAGTTGAATAAAAACCCTCTGCAGGGGCTACCATTATCGTTTCGTTATCTACATCAAAATTCTCAAGCATCCATTGAGCGAAGACATTAGCATCTTTTATTGGTAGTTCTACAATACAATAAAATGCACCCTTGGGAGAAGCTACTTTCAGTCCTTTGATTTTTCTAAGTTCACTTATTAGTAAATTTCTTCTTTGAATATATTTTTTATTAATTTCTTCAAAATATATTTCTGGAGTATCTAGCGCAGCTTCACTCGCTATTTGTGCATAAGTAGGAGGAGAGAGTCTTGATTGAGCAAATTTTAAAACAGTCTCAATCACTTTTTTATTTTTACTAACTACACACCCTATTCTAGCTCCGCACATGCTATATCTTTTAGACACACTATCTATCATTATTGCGTTTTGATCAATAGTAGACTCTTGCATTATAGAATAATGAGATTCACCATCATAAGTAAATTCTCTGTAAACTTCATCAGCAATTAAAAATAAATCATGTTTTTTAACAATTTCAACTAATTTTTTAATTTCATTTTTACTGTATAAATATCCTGTGGGGTTATTTGGGTTACAAATTAAAATAGCCTTAGTTTTTTTTGTGATTAATTTTTCAAAATCTTCAATTTCTGGTAGTGAAAAGTTGTTTTCTATTTTAGAAATTACGGGAACTATCTTTAAACTATTAGCAATTGAAAAACCATTATAATTAGCATAAAATGGTTCAGGAACAATTATTTCATCGTCTTTATCCATTATACTTCCAAATGTGAATAATAACGCTTCACTTGCTCCACTGGTAACAATAATATCTTTAGAACTTACAATTATATTTTTTGAATCATAATAACTAGAAAGTTTAGTTCTGTATTCTTCTGAGCCTTCTGATCTAGAATAAGCTAAGACTTTAATTTCATTATTTTTAACTGCATCAAGAGCCACTTTGGGAGTTTCAATATCTGGCTGTCCTATGTTTAACTGATAGACTTTAATTCCTCTTTTTTTTGCATTTTCTGCAAATGGGACCAATTTTCTTATAGGAGACTCGGGCATTAAAATCCCTTTATTTGAAATCTGTGGCATTTTTTAGACTTTATTTAAACTTTTAGATTTTTTTTTAGAAATAATAGGTTGAGAATTATCTTCAACTTTTCCTTTAATAGTAAGAAGGACTGTTGAGTTTACTGCGTTAGAACTAACAGAAATAGTCTTTTTAAATGGCATAACTCTTCTTGTGTCGTATTTAACTTCTATTTCTCCTGAATCGCCTGGAAGTATCGGTTTATTAGGCTTTTTTGGAATTGTACAGCCGCAAGAAGCTTTTACATTACTAATTACAAGCGGGATGTTTCCAGAGTTGATAAATTTAAAAACTCGTACGCCATCTGCACCTTTTTCAATTGTACCATAATCAATAGTTGACTCTTCAAATTCGATTACAGCTTTTAAATTTGGTTGAGCTAAAGCATTAAAATTTATGATAGTAATTCCTATCAACATTAATATATTTTTCATTAGGTTTATGATTTAATTTTTTATAAAAAATAGATAAAAATAAAGTAGATAAATATAATTATTATTCCTTAGATAAAGAAATATAAGTATTTTTGTAAATCAATAATTAATTTTTTAAATATATGAGTGTTCTTCCCAATTATATTTCATCTGAAGTTGAACAAAAGTGGTATTCATATTGGTTAAAAAATAAATATTTTAGTTCTGAGCCTGATCACAGAGAACCATATACAATAGTTATTCCACCACCAAATATAACTGGGGTATTACATATGGGGCATATGCTTAATAATACTATTCAAGATATCTTAATTAGAAGAGCTAGACTACAAGGAAAAAATGCATGTTGGGTTCCTGGGACTGATCATGCTTCGATTGCTACTGAGGCAAAAGTAGTTGATAGTTTAAAAAAACAAGGAATTGTCAAAGAAGATTTAGATAGAGAAACTTTTTTAAAACACGCCTGGGAGTGGAAAGATAATTACGGTGGAATAATTTTAGATCAATTAAAAAAATTAGGTTGCTCTTGTGACTGGGACAGGACTAAATTTACTATGGATGATGACATGAGTAAGTCTGTTATTTCTACCTTTATTGATCTTCACAATAAGGGACTTATCTATAAAGGTTATAGAATGGTAAATTGGGACCCAGAGGCTAGGACTACTCTTTCAGACGAAGAAGTTAATTATGTTGAGAGAAAAGATAATTTATACTACATAAAATATAAAATAGAAAATGATGACAATTATATCACAATTGCTACAACTAGACCAGAAACTATCTTGGGTGACAGTGCAATTTGTGTTAACCCAAATGATAATAGATTTCATCATTTGAGAGGAAAACAAATTATAGTTCCTCTATGCAACAGATTAATTCCTGTAATTGAAGATGATTATGTAGATATAGAGTTTGGTACAGGATGTTTGAAAGTGACCCCTGCCCATGATTTAAATGATAAATTAATAGGTGAAAGACATAATCTTGAGGTAATAGATATTTTAAACGATGATGCAACATTAAACAAACATGGATTAGAATTTGAAGGTAAAGATAGATTTATAGCAAGAAAAGAAATAATAGAAAAACTAACCAAGTTAGGTTTAGTAGATAAAATTGAAAAAATATCTCATAACGTTGGCATAAGTGAAAGAACTAGTGCTATTATAGAACCAAAGTTTAGTGATCAATGGTTTTTGAAAATGGAAGAATTAGTAAAGCCTGCAATTAAATCTGTTTTACAAGACAAAGAAATTAAATTATTTCCCAAGAAATTTGAAAACACTTATAAACACTGGTTAGAAAATATAAGAGATTGGAATATTTCAAGACAGCTTTATTGGGGTCAACAAATACCTGCCTATTATTATGGAAAGGGCAAGAACGACTACGTAGTTGCTACTAATATTCAGGATGCATTAAGTATTGCAATTGAAACAACTAAAAATAAAAATTTAAAAGTATCTGACTTAAAACAAGAGTCTGATGTTCTTGATACATGGTTTTCATCATGGCTTTGGCCAATAAGTGTTTTTGATGGTGTAAACAATCCTGATAATGATGAAATTAATTATTATTACCCAACAAATGATTTAGTCACCGGACCTGATATTTTATTTTTTTGGGTTGCAAGAATGATTATTGCAGGCTATGAATTTAAAAAGACAAAACCATTTTCAAATATTTATTTGACTGGTTTAGTTAGAGATAAGCAGAGAAGAAAAATGAGTAAATCTTTAGGAAATTCTCCTGATGCATTAGAATTAATTAAAGATTATGGTGCAGACTCTGTTCGTGTAGGTTTATTATTAAGTGCTTCTGCTGGAAATGATTTAATGTTTGATGAGTCATTATGTAAACAAGGTAAATCTTTTTCAAATAAAATATGGAATTCTTACAAATTAATTAATGGTTGGTCTGTTGAGGATATTCAACAACCTGAACATAGTAAGCTATCAATTCAATGGTATGAAAACAAATTTCAATCAGTCCTAGTTGAAATAGAAGATCATTTTAATAAATACAGACTTAGTGATGCCTTAATGTGTATTTATAAATTAATTTGGGATGATTTTTGTTCATGGTTGTTAGAGCTAATTAAGCCTGGATATCAACAGCCAATAGATAAATTAACTTTTGATTCAATAATTAATATTTTTGAAAATAACTTAAGAATTCTTCATCCCTTTATGCCTTTTATTTCAGAAGAAATATGGCAAAATATTACAAAGAGATCAGTTGATAATGCATTAATAGTTTCAGATTGGCCCAAAGCAGAAAATGTTGATATAAGTATTATTAAGGATTTTGATTTTACTTCACAAGTGATTAGTTCAATAAGAACTATTCGTAAAGAAAAAAGTATTTCTTTCAAAAACTCTATTGAATTACATGTTTTAAACAATGAAAATATGAACACTAATTTAGATTCATTGATTATTAAGCTTTGTAATATTAGCAAACTGGTTTACACTAAAAATGAGGTTGAAAATTCTATTTCTTTTCGTGTAAAGTCCAATAACTATTATGTTCCTGTTAATAATAATATTAATGTAGATGAGGAAATCATAAAATTAAAAACAGAATTAAGTTATACAGAAGGTTTTTTAAATTCAGTTCGAAAAAAATTATCAAATACTCGTTTCGTTGAAAATGCCCCTGAAAAAGTAATTCAAATTGAAAAAGATAAAGAGCAAGATGCCTTGTCAAAAATTAAAGCAATTAAAGATTCTCTGAGCAGTTTTGAGGGATAAGTTAAACTATAGCTATTATGTCTTCAGCTCCCTTTACTTTTTGATTGAGACTAACATTAATTTTAGTATCTAAAGGTAGAAATAGGTCTACTCTTGATCCAAATTTTATAAAACCAGCATCATCACCTTGATTTACATAGCTAGATTCTTTTGCATAATTAATAATCCTTTTTGCTAATGCACCAGCGATTTGCCTGTATAAAATTTCGCCACAATTTTCATTTTTGACTACAATAGAAGTTCTTTCATTTTCAGTACTGGATTTTGGATGCCAAGCAACTAAATATTTACCTGGGTGATATTTAGAATATGTAACTTGTCCACCAATAGGATATCTGGTTACATGAACATTTATTGGAGACATAAATATACTAACTTGGATTCTTTTTTCTTTAAAGTATTCAGGCTCAAATACTTCTTCAATTACGACAACTTTACCATCAACTGGCGATACAATATTTTTATCTCCAAAATTTGTTATTCTTTTAGGATTTCTGAAAAATTGTAAAACAATTATTAATTGAATAATTAAAAATAACTGTATGTAGGTTTTATGTTGTATGGAAAAATAATCTAATAAAAGCGTTAAAATTACTACAGTAATGAAAGTTAATAATATAATTTTGTGACCTTCTTTATGAAACATAATCTAAAAAAATTAAAAATAAATATATAAATGGCGATGCGAGTATTATACTGTCTAGCCTATCTAATAAACCACCATGACCTGGAAGAATTATTCCGCTATCTTTTACTTTAGCTTGTCTTTTATATTTGGATTCAATTAAATCACCAATAGTTCCAAAAACACTAACTATTATACTAATAAATAACCAATTTGAATTAGTTAAAGAAGAATCGGTAAAATAACTTATGGCATAACTACTTATACAAGTAAAAAATAATCCACCAAAAAAACCTTCAATTGTCTTGTTAGGTGATACGCTTTCAAATAGTTTTTGCTTCCCAAAGTTTTTACCTATGGCATATGCAAAAGAGTCATTTACCCATGCTAAGACAAACACACCTAATATAATTCCTGAATTAAAATTTTCAAAGAACATGGGTATTAGAGCTATAAAAACAAAAGAACTCGATAGGTAAAATGTTGAAGCGATATAATTTCTGGCTATAAACTTTGGTAAATTCTTTTTAACAAAAAGATCTCTAATTAAAAATATTAATACAAAAACACTAAAGACTAAAAGAATATCTTTGCTTTCATTAAAAAATGAGTTACTGATTAAAGTGTACTCAAAATATGTAAAATAAATATAAAGAAATGCGAATATTATATAAGAAATATTACTTCTTTGGTTCACTAATCGGCTAAATTCAACATTACATATAATTCCAAAAGCAAATATTAAAATTATGAATGCTAATTGAGACTTTAGTGACAACAGAAATAATGATGCATAAATAAAACCAGAAATTGTTCTTTTTATAAGCTCTTTCAATTTAAATAATTATTGATTTTCTAATAGTATCAAATATAAGTTTTTTGAACTACTTCCATAGCTTAAAAAATCTTTATCATTACAATCTTTGAAATGTTTTAGATTTGTTATATTACTTGGAATTGAAGTGCCATTATTTTTAATTCCAGACAAGCCTTCGCTAATATTATTTATAAGTTGATCAGTTTTAGCTAAAATTATAATATCATCAGGAAGCTCACTTAGTTTTTTTTCAGCCACTTGGTTTGATGAAATTAAGATAGACCCATCATCTGCAATTAAATATTCACAAGTGGAAATAAGACACATAGTTTCATCTTTAGAATTTTCTGAAAAAGAATAATCTAAATTGAATCTATTTGATATTTCTTTATCTAGACTAAATAGACTGGATTTTTCCCAACTATTTTCTTCTATGATAAGAGCTAAATTTTTATTTACTTCATTCTCATTTTCCGAGTATAAAAACTTACCCCCATTTTTGATAAAGTTTTGTACAAACCTGTTATCAGTAGGAGTTTCTATTTTTGGCATAAAACTACTTTTTTCATCTTTACCAGATGAAGAAGTTTTATTTGTTTGTTTGTTTGTTTTAAATATGTTTTTGAAAAAATTCAAATCAGAATTAGCTATAAATTACTTATAATCAAATATATAAATTCAAATATTAAATAAATATAAATTATTATGAATTTATTACTTCTTTATCAAAAGGTCTACTGCCAAATATTTTTTCTAGATTATCTTTAAATATAACTTCCTTGTCTAATAATACCTCAGCTAATTCTATTAATTTTGATTTATTATCTTCTAATAATTTTATAGCTCTTTGATATTGTTTCTCTATGATTGAAGAAATCTCTTTATCAATTGTTTCGGCAGTTTTCTCACTATATGGTTTAGTAAAACCATATTCATTACCATTGGATGAATCATAGTATGTAAGATTACCTACTTTGTCATTTAGCCCATAAACAGTCACCATAGCTCTAGCTTGCTTAGTGACCTTCTCTAAATCACTTAGAGCTCCAGTTGAGATATTGTTGAAAATAACTTTTTCAGCTGCTCTACCACCTAATGCAGCACACATTTCATCTAGCATTTGTTCAGGTCTAACGATTAATCTCTCTTCTGGTAAATACCAAGCAGCTCCTAATGACTGTCCTCTTGGTACAATAGTTACCTTTACAAGTGGAGCTGCATGTTCGAGCATCCAGCTAACTGTAGCATGTCCAGCTTCATGGTAAGCAACTGCCTTCTTTTCATCGGGAGTAATGATTTTATTCTTTTTCTCAAGACCGCCTACAATTCTATCTACTGCATCCAAGAAATCCTGTTTGCTTACAGATTTTTTATTTTTTCTTGCTGCGATTAGTGCAGCTTCATTACAAACATTTGCAATATCTGCGCCTGAAAATCCAGGAGTTTGTTTAGATAAAAATTCTACATCCAAATTTGTAGCTTTTTTTAGTGGCCTTAAATGAACTTTAAAAATTGCTTTTCTTTCTCTTACATCTGGAAGATCTACAAATATTTGTCTATCAAATCTTCCAGCTCTCATTAATGCTTTATCCAAAACATCCGCTCTATTTGTGGCTGCTATTACAATTACATTTGTATTAGTACCAAAACCATCCATTTCAGTTAATAGTTGATTTAATGTGTTTTCACGTTCGTCATTAGATCCAGTCATATTACTTTTTCCTCTAGCTCTACCTATTGCATCAATTTCATCAATAAATATTATTGCAGGTGATTTTTCTTTAGCCTGTTTGAATAAATCTCTAACTCTTGATGCACCAACACCAACAAACATTTCAACAAAATCTGACCCAGATAGAGAGAAAAAAGGAACTTTAGCCTCTCCAGCAACTGCTTTTGCTAGTAATGTTTTTCCAGTACCCGGAGCACCAACTAATAAAGCACCTTTTGGAATCTTGCCACCAAGAGATGTGTATTTAGACGGGTTCTTTAAAAAATCAACAATTTCTTGTACTTCTTCTTTGGCACCTTCAAGACCTGCAACATCTTTAAAAGAAGTTTTTACATCAGTTTTTTCGTCGAAAAGTTTAGCTTTTGATTTTCCAATACTAAAGATTTGTCCGCCTCCTCCAGATCCACCGGATGACATTTTTCGCATGATAAAAATCCAAATACCAATTATTATTACAAATGGAAGCATAGATAGTAGTAAATCTCCCCAAATATTTTGTTCGGTGACGTAATTAATATCAATACTTAAATTGTTTTCATCTTCTTTTTTCTTAAGATTATTTTCAAAGTTTTGAAGATCTCCAAACTCAAATCTGTAATTTGCAGAACGGCCTGATAAGGAAAAATAAGGACTTACTGTTCCTTTGTGAATATCTTGGGTTGAAGCTTCTTCGGATAAATATACTTTAACTTCTCTTTTATTTACAATATCAATTTTTTCTACATCTCCTTGAGATACATATTCAAAAAACTTTGATGGTGAAATCTGATTGACTTCATTCGAAGCTAGTCCTCCAGAAAATGATTGGAATAATATGAATAAAAATATTACTCCACCATAATACCAAAATGGGTTAATTTTAGGATTTTTTTTATTGTTTTTTTTGTTGATCATTTATTGTTTTTTTAATCTTTTGATTTGACTTTTGTTAATTTAGCATCTCCCCAAAGGCTTTCTATATCATAATATTCCCTTTTTTGCTTTTGAAAAACATGGACAACTACATTAATGTAATCCATTAAAACCCATTCTCCATTATCATTTCCTTCAATATTCCAAGGTTTATCTTTAAGTTCCTTACTAACGTGCTTTTGAATTGAAGCAACTATCGCATTTACTTGTGTGTTTGAATTTCCTTCACAAATAATAAAATAGTCACAAACAGTATTTTCTAGCTCACGAAGATCTAATATGTTTATGTCTTTGCCTTTGATATTTTCTATTGCCTCAATTATACTGTAAATTAAGGAATCATCACTATTTTGTTTCTTAACCACTAATCGACTTATATTTGTGCAAAGTTATTATTTTTTTTACTTTAATTACATGAATATAATCAAACTTAGTGCCATTGATTCAACAAATGATTATTTAAAGAATTTATTATTAAAAAATACTTTAGAAAATTATACAATAGTTACAGCAGAGTTTCAACATAAAGGAAAAGGACAAATGGGAGGTGAGTGGAAATCTGAACCCTCAAAAAACCTGATGTGCAGCATATATCTCAATAATTCAACTATTAAATTAAGTAATCAGTTTTCAATAAACATGGTTGTTTGTTTAGCTATTAAAAAATCATTAAATAAATTTAATATTCCTCAACTTTCTGTCAAATGGCCTAACGACATAATGTCAGGAAGTTCAAAACTGTGTGGAGTATTAATTGAAAATATTGTTAAAAGTAAGTCGATACAAAATATTATTATTGGAATTGGATTGAATGTTAATCAAACGGAGTTCAATAACTTACCAAACGCTTCATCGATTAAACAAATTAGCGGTAAACATTATAATACTGACGAAATACTTATTGAAATTGTAAAGGATATTAAATTTTATTTTAATTTTTTGAATAAAAAAAAACTTATTGAACTACAAAAACTTTATGAGGCTAATTTGTATAGACTGAATAAAGTGTCAATGTTTAAACTTGCAGACTCAAATCTAGTTTCTGGATACATAAGAGGGATTAAAGAAGATGGTAGGTTGAAAATAATCATGGAAAATGATTTGGAAAAGGATTTTGGAATTAAAGAGATTTCTCTTGTCAATTAATTTAATTTTTCTACCATTTAGATGGATTAGAATTCCAAGTCATAAGTTGTTTAAGCTCTTGAGAATTAATATAATTGTTTTTTAGTGCACATTCAATTAAAGTTTTGTAATTACTTAAAGTTTCTAATCTTAAATTTTCATTTTTAAAATTTTCAGTAGAGATGTCAAATCCATAAGTAAAAATAGCTACCATGCCTATAACTTCTATATTTTGATCACGTAATGCTCTGACTGCATTTATGCTACTTTTTCCTGTACTTATTAAATCTTCAATTACAACAACTTTTTGATTTTGTTCTATTTTTCCTTCAATCTGATTCTTTCTACCATGTTTTTTTGCCTCTGGCCTAACATATATGAAAGGTAAATTTAAAAAATCAGCTACTAACATTCCAATACCAATAGCCCCTGTTGCAACACCAGCAATAACATCAGGTTTGCCAAATTTTTTAATTAAAAGACTAGATAATTCCTCCTTGATTTCATTCCTCACATTTGGATGGGATAAAACTGTTCTGTTATCGCAATAAATTGGAGAATTCCAACCAGAAGCCCATTTAAATGGATTTTTAGGACTTAATTTGATAGCATTTATTTGTAATAAAATTTTAGCTATTTTTAATTCAGTATTATCAATTTGACTCATGTGTACAAAACTAATCAAAAATTAATATGTTTGTATTACAAACAAATATAAATGTATCAAGTATTTTATAAAAAAAAAATTATTTTATTAACTGATGTTATTGATGAAGGGAAAGATTTAATATTGTTTCCAATCAAAGATGTTAAACTCAAAAAAATAATTAAATCTTTAAATAAAAAAAATACAAATTCGGTGCATCTGTATCACAAAAACAAGGATAAGTTGTTAAAGTATTTTTTTAAATTAATTCCAACTGTAATTGCTGCTGGAGGTAAAATTACTAATTCAAAATCTGAAGTACTATTTATATTCAGAAATGAGAAATGGGATCTACCTAAGGGCAAGGCTGAAAAAAACGAACAATTACCTCAAACTGCTTTGAGAGAAGTCAAGGAGGAGACAGGAATTGAAGAAGTTTCAATTAGTAAACCATTGGATATTACTTATCACATATTTCGAAGAAATGGTGAGTATAAATTAAAAGTAACATACTGGTTTGATATGTTTAGTGATTACAAAGGAAAACTTTTTCCACAACTAGATGAAGGAATTACAGATGTAAGGTGGATTAAAAAGGGTGATTTGGAAAAGGTTAAAACAAACTCTTATCCGAACATAAGATTGCTTTTTTAAAAGTAATCTTTTCTCACACAAGCTGGAACTAATTTTGTGTAATCTCCATTATTTACAATTACTTCTCTTACAATTGAAGAAGATATGTAAGAGTTTTTAGCTGTTGTAAGGAAAAATACTGTGTCTATTTCTGTAAGTTTATGATTGGTTTGTGCAATGGCTTTTTCAAATTCAAAATCTGCAGGGTTTCTCAAACCCCTGAGAATAAAATCTGCATTAACTTTTTTGCAAAAATCAACTGTTAATCCTTCATACTCCATTACTTTTATTTTAGATTCATTTATATAATGTGTTGAAATGAATTTTTTTCTTTCCTTTAAACTAAACATACTTTTTTTAGATGAGTTTATGCCAATAGCTACTATAATTTCATCAAACAAATTAATACTACGATCAATTATGTCACAATGACCTAAAGTTAGTGGGTCAAATGATCCAGGAAATACAGCTCTTTTCATATTTCAAAATTATAAAAATTAAATTAAAGCTTCCTCAATCAAACTCTCAAATAAATCTGTAAGAGTAATGCCTGCTAATTTGACCTGTTGAGGTAGAATACTTTGTTTAGTCAACCCAGGTACTGTATTTACTTCTAACAAATAAGGAATTTCATTTTTAATAATAAACTCACTCCTTGATAATCCTTTTAGTCCTATAGTTCTGTATATTTTTAATGACTCTTTTGTTACAATTGATTTCATTTTATTAGAAATTCTAGCAGGAGTAATTTCAGAAGATTTTCCCATATATTTTGCATCATAATCAAAGAAATCATTATCACTAACTATTTCAGTAATTGGTAAACAAATTGTTTTTCCCTGAAAATTAATAACTCCTACGGAAACCTCTATTCCATCTAATGAAGATTCAATTAGTACATTAGTATCCTCATTGAATGCTATTTTTATTGCATTTTCAAATTCTTCGCTTTTGTAAACTTTACTTATTCCGTAACTACTACCACTTTTACTAGCTTTCACAAAGCATGGTAACCCTACTTTTTCAATTATTTTATCAACATCAACTTTATCATTAATACTTAAACTAATTGAATCTGCTGATTTTATATCAAACTCCTTTAAATAATTTAAACATTTAATTTTATCATAAGTTATCTTTGACTGAAAAGCATCACAGCCTGTTATTGGTATATTTAATTTTTCAAAATAACTTTGTATTTCACCATCTTCGCCAGGAGACCCGTGTATTGCATTAAATACACAATCAAACTGGATTAATGTATTATTTAATTTTAAAGTAAAAGATTCTTTGTCTATAGTTGTTTCTTGATTTTTAGAATTAATATAAAACCAATTGTTTTTTAAAATTACAACTCTAAAACAGTTAAATTTTTTTTTATCTAAAATATCAAATACTGCTTTTCCACTTTCCATGGAAATTTTATACTCACTTGAGTAACCTCCCATAATGATCGCAATATTTTTTTTCATTTTCACTTTTTATTAAAAATATAAATTTATTTGTAAATCTTATTTGTATAAGAAAAAATAACTCTAAAAATGCTTAGTTTTGCTAAATAACAAATAATAATGAGCTTAATTAAATTTTTATTCAGTTTAAAATTTTTTAAGCAGATTATATATATAATCTGCATAACAATTGTTTTGATTGTTATTAGTGTTATATCTTTAAGTTATATAACTATGCATGGAGAGTCAGTTAAAGTCCCAAATCTTATTGGAAAGACTTTAGATCAAGTTGATGTGGATTTAAAATCTTTAGACCTTAGCTTCGTCATATTAGATTCTGCTAGATATAATTCCTCATATAAACCTTTGTCAGTTATAGATCATCAACCAATTCCTGGTTCAAAGGTTAAGATAAATAGAAAAATATATCTTACAATTAATCCATCTGGTTATAATGAAATTACTATTCCAAAAATAATCAGAACTACGATTCGACAAGCTACTCAAAGATTAGAGTCTTCAGGTTTTGTGATTGGTGAAATAGAATATATAGATGATATTGGAAAAGACGAAATTATAGAAATTAGTCATAAAGGTGAAATGATTAATGAAGGAGATAAGTTGTTAAAAAATTCTGTGATTGATTTAACTTTAGGAAATGGAAAATTCTGAATCTTTACACGAACATTATTCTTTTTCAGTTCAACCAGGTCAGGAGCCTCTAAGGATCGATAAGTATTTAATGAATTTTGTTGAGAATGCTACAAGAACAAAAATTCAGGCTGCAGCAAAGGATGGAAGTATTAGAGTTAATGGGCAAGTTGTCAAGTCAAACTATAAAGTCAGACCTCTTGATGAGATTAAAGTTTTTTTTGAATATCCGCCAGCTGAAAATTTATTGTTACCTGAAAATATTGATTTAAATATAGTTTTTGAAGATGATGACATAATTGTAGTCAATAAACCTGCAGGTATGGTAGTACATCCTGGACACGGAAATCAAACAGGAACTTTGATCAATGGATTGATTTATCATTTTGACAACCTTCCAAATAACTCTTCTAATAGACCTGGTTTAGTTCATAGAATTGATAAAGATACAAGTGGATTATTAGTAGTTGCAAAAAATGATAATGCCATGAGTAAGTTATCAAAACAATTTGCAAATAAAACTAGTAAACGAGAATATGTTGCATTGGTTTGGGGAAACCCAAAAAAAGATGAGGGAACAATTAATGAAATAATTGGTAGAAATCCGAAAAATAGATTACAAAATATTGTTTTCAATGAAGAAGACAGCCATTTAGGTAAACCAGCAATAACTCATTACAAGGTTTTAGAAAGGTTTGGTTATGTTTCACTAATCAGTTGCACACTCGAGACTGGTAGAACACACCAAATTAGAGTACATTTAAAATTTATTGGACATACTTTATTTAATGACGAAAGATATGGTGGAAATTTAATTCTTAAAGGAACTACATTTACAAAATACAAACAGTTTGTGGACAATTGCTTTAAAGTATTACCCAGACAAGCACTTCATGCTAAAAGTTTAGGCTTTATACATCCTGCTTCAAATAAATTTATGGAATTTGAGTCTGAGATACCTGATGATATAAAGCTTTGTATAGACAAATGGACAAATTACTCAAAACATCAAATGTAAATTTTTGATTTTTTTTATTGTAAATATATTTTTCGTTTGTAATTTTAATTAAAATTGTATTATATGAAATTAGTTATTTCTCCTGCAAAATCTTTAAACTATACAAGTGAATTGCCTACAAAGGAATTTACTCAATCTTGCTTTTTAAAAGAAGCAGAAATGTTAAATAATATTCTTAAAAATAAATCACCAAATGATTTATCTAAATTAATGAGTATTTCTAGTTCTCTTGGTAATCTAAATTATGAAAGAAACCAGTCATGGAGCCTTCCATTTAGCCCTTCTAATTCAAGACAAGCAATTTATGCTTTTAACGGTGATGTTTACAAAGGAATTGATGCTTATTCAATTCCTAAAAATAAAATTGATTTATTACAAAATACTGTTAGAATAATTTCTGGTCTTTATGGAATTTTAAAACCTTTGGATTTAGTACAACCCTACAGATTGGAAATGGGTACAAAATTATCATTCGGAAAAAATAAAAACCTCTATGATTATTGGAAAGTTCAATTAACAAAATCAATAAATGAAGAGCTAGAAGAAGGTGAATTGTTTTTGAATCTAGCCAGTAATGAATATATAAAAGCGATCGATACTAAAGTTTTAAAAACACCAATGATTACTGCTAACTTTAAGCAATTTAAAAATGGTGAATACAAAACCATAGCTATATATTCTAAAAGAGCAAGAGGCCTTATGGCTAGATATGTAATAGATAATAAGGTTGAATCTGTTTCTGATTTGAAACATTTTTCTTCTGATAAATATCGTTTTTCAGATAAACTATCTTCAAAAAATGAGTTAATCTTTACTAGATAATATATTAATTTAAAAAACTATGGATTTAAATCAATCTGATTGGAAATTACAGTGTGAAACAAATGAAAACTCAATAATAATTGATGTTAGAACTGAACACGAAGTTGCTGAAGGAATTATCCCAAATGCAATTAATATTGATATCTATGGAGGTCAATTATTTATAGATAAAATAAATAAGTTAGATAAATCTAAATCATATTTTTTGTACTGTAAAGCCGGAGGTAGAAGTGCTCAAGCTTGTTCTTTAATGAATCAATTAGGTTTTGACAAAACCTATAACCTTTTGGGTGGTTTTATGAATTGGAGTGGTGAAAAAGCAACTCTATAAATCATGATAAAAAAAATTACTTTCTTTTTTGTTACTGTAATTTTCTTTTCATGTGACTTTTTTGGACCAATAATCAATGAAATAACTACCGATGAATTTAAACTATTAAATAGTGTAGATAATGTTCAACTTATTGATGTTAGAACAGTAGAAGAATATAAAAGCGGTTATATTGACGCCTCTTTAAATATAGATTTTTATAAATCTAGTTTTATCGATAGCCTTAATGTTTTAGATAAATCAAAAACTACAGTTGTTTATTGTAAGTCTGGAAATAGAAGTAGAAAATCTGCTTTGATAATGAAATCTTTAGGATTTAAAAGTGTTTATAACCTAAAAGAAGGAATGAATGGTTGGTTAAGTAATCGTTATGAAATTATTATAGATTCTTTAAATTAAGAATTGATTATCTTTTTCATGTATTTTTCATTATTTAAAGCAATCTGAGCAAATTTAATTAAGTTTTTAGCTCTTACAAGATTCTGATCAGGGTAACTAACTTTAAAGTATTTATTTCCATTTAAATGATCAGTTAAAGCTCTCACACCATGCATAAAAGGCATTAACGCTACTGAAAGTGGCAGTAGATCTCTTTCATTTTGTTCAATATTTAATAATGTTGGTTTAAAACCAGTGATAAATGAAACAAACATTTTTTTATTGAATTTAATTTTTTTAAGATCTCTTTCTTCTTCGGAAGTTGGATTAACAAGTGTTCTGACGGTATCTCCAAAATCATATAAAATTAAGCCAGGCATAATAGTATCTATATCAATTAAATAAAGCCCTTTTTTATTTTTATCAAATAAGATATTATTTAGTTTTGAGTCATTATGACAAAGTCTCTTATTTAATTTTGAACTATAAACAATTTGAAATTTTTCAGAAAAAGTATTTATTGTATTTATTAGATCTGAAAAGTCCTTTATTTTTTCTTTATTAAGTTTTTTACAAGCATCATTAAATTGCTGAATTCTTGAAGGTAAACTATGAAAATCTTTTAATATATATTTAAACTTACTAAGATCTGTATTTTCAAAAGTTATATGAAAATTTGAAAGTACTTTACCACATTCCAAAGCTATTTCAGGATCTGTAGTATTGTTGAAAGTCTGACTGCCATCTTCATAATCCATTAATCTCCAAAATTCAGAATCATTTATAACTATATAAGGTTTGTTAAATTTCGAATCAACTAATCTTATACCAATATTCATAGACTTTTTTTGAATAAGATCTATGTTATAAAAAATATCTTTTGGTTTTTTAAAGACTTTAGAATTTATTTTCTGAAGAATATATCTTGGATAGCCATCAGTGAAAATTTTGAAAGTATCATTAATATAACCAGATGAGATCTTTTTAAATGATGTTAAACTACCAGTAATTTCAAAATTAGATAATATTTTATTTAATAAATGTTTATCCATATTTTGAATTTATTATTCCCAAAGAGGGCTTGGATATTTATTGGATGAAGTATATGACTCAAGAGAGTTTACAGCATTATCCTTGTCCTTAAAATATGTAACACCAAACCAATCGCTATCAGACTTTATAGCATTAATAGAAATTAGACCTTCATTCATCATTTCTTGTGCTACAAAAGGTAAGTAAATCTCATTCTTTTCAAGATTACTCTCTTTTTCTAAAAATTCTTTGAAATAGTTTTCTATATAATCAAATATGTCTGTATTACAAATCCAAAAATTCATGGAAACATCATCATTATAATTTAAATTACTTCCAGAATCTTCATCGATTATTTGATTTTCACCTTCATAAATTTTAATATGCTCTTTTATAGAAATAAGTTTGTTGTTATCTACTTGACATATTCCTCTTGAAACTGTGCCAAAATCTGATAACGTTTTACCTAATTTATAAGTCACTAACCCATAAGATTTATCATGACTTATCGTGTTCATATAATAAGCAGCTTGTTGAAATGCTTCTTTACCATAATAGTCATCTGCATTAATAATAACAAAACTAGATTTTATAACATTTCTAGCAGACCAGACAGCATGAGCTGTACCCCATGGTTTTATTCTTTCATGATTAATTTTAGTATTTTTTGGAAGATCATTAATATCTTGAACAACTACATCGACTTTAATATTATTAGGAATTTTATTCATTAAATAATTAGTCAAAAAGTCCTTATTTTCTTTTTTAGTTACTAACACTATATGTTTAAAGCCATTATTGATTGCGTCATATATACTAAATTCTAATAAAAACTCTCCATTAGGTCCTAATTCATCAAACTGTTTTAATTTTCCGTATCTGCTACCACTACCAGCAGCCATAAGTAATAATGTCATTTATTATTTTTTTTTCAAATATAATACAAAGAATAAATATGTAGAGTGAAACATATATAAATAAAAAAAACCCTCTATTGAGGGTTTTTTTTAATATTAAATACCTAATACTATTTTCCTTTTAAGAATGGAAGTCCAGTTTTAGTATTTTCAATAACTACTTTACCAGCAGGTAAATCACATGCTTCAGGTCTAGAGTCTTTAGCGAAGTAATAAATTGTTTGTTGTCTTCCTCCTTTTAACTCTACATCCTTAGAATGTAAAAAGTAAGTTTTTCCTTTACTGTTTTGGTGTGAATAACCCATGTTTTTTAGTTTTTTAGATTAGTAATACTTAAATATAGTCTTTTTTTTTGTTAAAAAACAACAATTCTCTCTGTAATATTGATAAATTCGATGTTTTTTATGTTTTTTATAGGAATTTATCCTTATCTGTTGTGGAAATTCTAATAAAAAAACTAATTTTTTTATTTATCAACAGGTTACTAATAGAGTAAAAAAACTGAGGTGATTATTTAGTCTCTATTGTCTTTTAGGTAACTATTAATTCTAGTAATTGTATTTAATCTAATGTCCTCCCAAAATAGATTTATATCACCAAAATGATAGTTCCTTATAAGTCTCAAAAATAGTCGATTTGGGATATTTTTTGGTAAACTTACCCAAAGCATTCCACTAGTTAATTCAACTTTTATACTTTTTGGATATACTTTCTCATCATAAAAATATAAACCTTTGTGATCAGCTATATCAGATTTACTTTGTCTATCCCATGTTATTGGATTTACAACGACATTATTTTCTTTCCATGAATTATAAGCAGGATCCTTATTAATTCTTGGTTTTTTATTTTTCTTGTAGCTATTCCAATTTACAAAACCTCCTGTTTCTTCAGCATTATACATTGGTTGAATACTATTAAATTCATCATGTTTAATATTTGCACCTATGAGGTAAGCAGCTACTAACTTTTTTTTGAGCGGTTTGTCATCAAAATATTCTTTTAGTATTCTCATTCCATGTCCAGATCCTTGACTATGACCAGCTATGATTATTGGCCTACCATCATTATAATTTTCTAAATAATGATCAAAAGCTCCTTTTACATCAGCATAGGCGATTTCATAGGCAGGTCTTCCACCATTACTAGTGTAAGGTTCAAAAAATGCTCTGTAATGAACTTGCCTGTAAAACGGACTAAAAACCCTTGCTGAGCTAGCCCAAGCAGATGCTTGGTACTTAATAGCTACATTTATAATGTTATCTCTTGTTTCACTATTAAATGTGTCAGCATTCCAATCTGAATCAGATGTTTCTGTTATTATGGTTGGATATATATAAAAAACATCCACTTTCGATTCCTCATTGTAAAATTCTAATAAGGGACTATTTTTTAGTTCTGGATGAGCGGCCCAAGAATTTAAATTATTATAATTGGGAGCATTTGGCACATCAATATTAGTAAAAGGCTTGGTATCATAAGTAGACTTACACGAACTAACTAAAATAAATATTAATACATATAATATATTTTTTATATTACTTATCATATTTAATTATTTAGAATTATTCTAATCACTGGCATGTTATTTGATATATTTGTAAAAATAATAATAATTAATCATGAAAAATTTATTAACTCTGCTTTTTATATTTTCTTTAACATCTTATTCTCAGAACAATGTTCAACAAGTCGAGGTAGTTAAAACTGATACTCAAATTGAAGAATTTTCTAAGCAAATTGGAACAGAAGAATTCAAGCTTGATTTTTTAGATCTACTAGTTTTTCCTGCACTTTCGGTAGGTTACGAAAAAATAAATGATTCTTCTACTGCTTTTGGAACTACACTTTTTATAAATCTTGGAGGTGAAGATTCAGATTGGAATGATAATCTTGCAATTACACCATATTACAGATTTTATTTTTTACAATCTGAAGATTATGGGGGTTATGGAGTATTTGCTGAAGTGTTTACTAAGTTTGCATTTGGTGATGCCGAAGTTTATAATGATAATTTTACAAATAATTCAATTTTTCCTGCTTATGAAAATGAAAATTACTTCGATATGGCTTTAGGTTTGGCCGTTGGTAGAAAGTGGATTAATAGAAAAGGATTTACACTCGAAACTTTATTTGGAGTTGGTAGAAACTTGTTCTTTGACGAAGAATCAGATTCTGGTGACAGATCTGCTGCCAGTGCTAGATTAAATATTTCTATTGGTAAAAGATTTTAAGAAAATAGTTTAATAAACTATATTTGGCAGTTATGAATTTGATTCGTCTTTGTTGTTTTTTAATATTCACTCAAATTTATTCTCAAGATATCAGAATAAATGAGTTAGTTGCTTCAAATTCTATTTTTCAAGATGAAGATGGTGATACACCAGATTGGATTGAATTATATAATTATGGAAGCTCACCTGTTTCATTAATAAATTGGAGTATTTCCGATGAAGAGGATGATAACAATCCTTGGGTCTTTCCAGAGATTATATTGAGCGAAGATGAATATATGTTACTTTGGGCCTCAAATAAAAACAGAGGCCAACTCACTTACCCTAGAACCTTAATAACAGAAGGTGATTTATTTAAATATATTACACCAACATCTCCAGTTTCTAGTAATTGGACCAATATTAATTATAATGATAACTCATGGTCTGAAGGGTCCTCAGGTTTTGGTTATAGTGATGGCGATGACAGTACAAATATTCCTTCAGGGACAATTTCAGTATTTATAAGAAAAGATTTTACAATCTCTGATATAAATAATATTGTTAGTTTAGTTCTTGATATAGATTATGACGATGGTTTTGTTGCATATATAAATGGTGTTGAGGTAGCAAGAGCAAATATAAATGGTTCTCCTCCTGCCTATAATGCTACCACCAATACTGATCATGAAGCTCAGATTTACGTTGGAGGATATCCAGAAAGATTTGTTATTGATAATTTTCAAAATATTTTAATTGAAGGAACTAATACTTTGAGTATTCAAGCTCACAATGTTTCAGATACATCATCTGACTTAACGATTATTCCCTTTTTAACAGGGATATTTACTGATGATAATTCACAGGGTGTATTTCCACCAGATGTCCTTCAATATGCTTCTGAAAACACATCTTTACATACGGATTTTAAATTATCATCATCTGGTGAAACAATTTATTTAAGGGATAATTCTGGAAATTTAGTCGATTCATTAAGTTTTGAAAACTTACAATCTGATGTTTCTATTGGAGTTTCAACAAATTCAACTAACCTTGTTTACTTTCAAACGACTACTCCAAATGAAGAAAATGATAATAGTGAATCAGCAGGGATTGTTTCATCTGTAGTTCAGTTTTCTGATGATGGTGGCCCCGTAAATAATACTATTAATTTATCTTTAAGTGGTAATGAAGATGGAGAGTATATCCGATACACTTTAGATTCCAGTGAACCAGATTATACTTCTATTTTTTATGATAGTCCCATACAAATTAATTCTACAACTGTAGTTAGAGCTAAAATATTTAAGAATAATTATATTCCTGGTTACTCTGATACTAGATCATATTTTTATAATATAAATCATGAAATTCCATTTGTTTCTATTGTATCAGACCCATATAATCTATTTGATAATGATTATGGTATTTATGAATTAGGAGATGATGCTGATGGTGGATTCCCTTATTTTGGTGCCAATTTTTGGGAAGATTGGGAGAGGCCTGCTCACTTTTCTTTATTTAATCCAGATGGTGAGCTTGAAATTGAATTTAATGCAGGTATAAAAATATTTGGTGCCTATAGTAGAGGAAATGCTCAAAAATCATTTTCTTTTTTTGCTCGTGGTCAATATGGCTTATCTGAATTTGACTACCCATTTTTTTCTGAATTAAACTATTCTAAATTTCAAGCTTTTATTTTAAGAAACTCAGGAAACGATTGGCTAAAAAGTCAAATAAAAGACGCTGCTAACACAAGTCTTATGTATGGTACTGACCTAGAGTATCAAAGTCACAGATCAGTTGCTTCTTATTTAAATGGTGAATATTGGGGTTTATATAATATTAGAGAAAAAGTAAATGAACATTTTTTAGCATCTAAGGCTAATGTTGATCCAGACGAAATAGATATACTAACTAATAATGCTGAAATTGTTCATGGCACTAACGAAGAATATTTAAACTTAATCAATTTTATTTCAGGAAATAGTTTAACAATTCAGGAAAATTATGAATATGTAAAATCAAAAATAGATATTGATAATTTTATTATTCACAATGTGATTCAAATTTATGGAGATAATAGAGATTGGCCAGGTAACAATATAAAATTTTGGAAAAGTGATGGTGGTAAATGGAGATGGATTTTATACGATACAGATTTTTCGTTTGCAGGACAATGGTGGGATTGGAGTGTAAATAATCATTATTTGGTTAACACATTAGACTTTGTTCTCTCTGGAAATCAAACAACATGGGCTAATGCTCCTTGGGCAACTTTTATGCTTAGAAATTTAATTGAAAACCTAGAGTTTAGAAATAAGTTTGTTAACAGATATGCCGATGAAATGAATACTCGATTTTTACCTTCTGATGTTGTTCAGCATTTTAATGATATTTATGAAGTAATTCTTGATGAAGTTCCTGATCATATTGAGAGATGGAATAGTGATGACGATCCATATAATTATGTAGAACTGATGATTAATTTTGCAGTTAACCGACCTGAATATGCTAAAGAGCACATATTAAGTGAACTAGATCTTCCAAATTATCATAAAGTTTCACTTGAGAATTCTACACCTAATTTTGGTTTTATTAGAGTAAATAATAATTTGAAAATTCAAGAACAAGTATGGAATGGAGATTATTTTGAAGAAGTTCCAATAACTTTAAAAGCTGTCCCTGAATTTGGTTATGCATTTTCTCACTGGAGTGGTGCAATTAATTCTTCAGATGAAGAAATTACTTTAGATGTTAATAATGATAAATTTCTTGAGGCACATTTTGTTGAAGATCAAACTCCAACTGATTTAAATATTGTTATTAATGAGATTAATTATAAATCTTCTGATGATTTTAACCCTAATGATTGGATAGAATTATACAATCCAAATTCTTATGAAGTTGATATTTCTAATTGGATTTTTAGTGACGATAATGATGCAAATATTTACGAGTTTCCAGAAAATACAATAATTCAACAAGAATCATATTTAGTTGTCGTAAAAGATATTGATGATTTCTCAGATTCATATACTGAAATTTCCAATTATGTTGGAGAATTTGATTTTGGATTATCTTCATCCTCTGATGCTGTTAGGTTATTTAACTCTGAAATGGTAATTCAAGATGAAGTTTATTATACCTCTTCTTTCCCTTGGCCAAACCTAGGAAATGGAGATGGCTATACATTAGAATTAATATCTCCATCTTTAGATAACAGTTTGCCAGAAAATTGGACTAATTTTAATGAACATGGAAGTCCAAATGAAGTCAATTCACCAACTGCTAACACAAATAGCATTGAACAAACTAGCTCAGTCTTGTGGCCTAATCCTGTTGGAAATAGCCTAAATATTACGCTAAATATTAAATATTTAGATAATTACACCATTGAATTATATGATCTAAAAGGAGTGAATCTAAAGGAAATTTTTAGAGGAACTCTTGATTTAGGCGATAGTAATATATTTTATAGTACAGATAATTTATCTTCTGGTGTTTATTTGATAAAAATTAGTTCAGATAGTGGAAATAATAAAATGATGAAATTTATAAAGAAATAATCTTAGCTGTAAAGATCTTTTAAAAGATACGGTTTTTCGTTGTAAATTTTTATTATTAGTTCTCCAAAAAGCGTATTGGCCCATGCAAACCACGACCTGTTGTAATTTGATTGATCGTCTTTATGAAAAGCTTCATGCATAAATCCAGTTTTATTGTGAGTACTTAATAACATTTTTAGACATTTTTTTATTTCCTCATCATTTGTAGAAGTCATTGCTCTTAAAATTATACCCATAGGCCATATTTTATCTTTTCCTGTATGAGGACTTGCTTGCCCTTCAGCTTCACTTCCTTTGAGAAAATATGGATTGTTCTCACTGATTAAAAATTTTCTTGTATTTGTATAAATAGGACTATTTTTAAATTCTTCATCTAAATAAGCAAGTGACATTAATGATGGTACATTAGCATCATCCATAAAAAGTTTATTTCCAAAACCATCAACTTCATATGCATATATTTTGCCAAAATTTAAATGTTCTTGGACAGCATACTTTTTTACTGCATTTTCGATTTCATTTGCAAAATTTTCACATTCTTTTGAAAAATTTAAACTAAATCCTTCTTTTTTATAAATTGAAGCAACTTGTCTCAAGGAAATCATTGCAAAAATATTTGAAGGTATTAAAAAACCAAATAATGTTGCGTCATCAGAAGGTCTAAACATTGAAGCTATTAGTCCAACAGGCTTTAAAGGTCTACCAGTACCATTAAAGACTGGAGCATCAATCATTTGATTTCCATTTCTTAAAAATCTATAGGGGGAATCTCCATTTTTTCTTTGTTCTACTTTAAATGTTTTAATTATAATTTCAATAGATTTTTTCCATTCTTTATCAAATATTGAATTATCATTAGTTAATTTATAATATTCATTTGCTAATCTTATTGCATAGCATAAAGAATCTATTTCCCATTTTCTTTCATGTACCCCAGGAATTGGATTTGGAATATCACCATTGTACTGAGATACTTTGCTTAAATCTTTATAAAATGCATTAGCGTAAGGATCTGTAAGTATACATTTAACTTGTCTATTTATTAACCCCTTTACTAATTTTTTCAACTTTACATCTTGATTAATTAGAGGTAAGTATGGCCATACTTGTGCTGTAGAATCTCTAAGCCACATTGCGTCAATATCTCCTGTTATAATAAATGTATCTGGTTTTTTATCAATTATTTCATAATCGACTGTTGTATCCAAAGTATTAGGATAACAATTTTCAAACATCCAGGCGAGTTGTGGATCTGAGATCTCTTTTTTTAGTTTTTGAATTAACTTATCAACTGAGCTACTTCTAAAAGTTCTGTTTTTTGGAATTGGTCTATTAGTTAAGAAAACATTTTCTCCGTTAAAATATTTATTACCAAATATATTTGTTGAGTAAGCACCAGCTAATGCTAGCCCAGTATTTAAAATAAAGTTTCTTCTTTTCATGAATTTTTGATTTAAGTAAATTTAAATAAAACTTAAATAAAACTTAAATAATAACTAAGATTTACTTTTTGTTGTAAATTGTGTTTTAAAATTTTTATTATGAATACAAATATTACCCTTTTAATAACTAGGATTGTATTTTCATTGTCTATGATGACTCATGGATATCCTAAACTTCTAAATTTATTTTCAGACAACCCAAGTTTTGGAAACCCAATTGGTATTGGAGAGATTCCAACATTAATAATTGCAGTTTTAGCAGAATTTATAGCCCCAATTTTCATTATTATTGGTTATAGAACTAAAATATTTACATTATTACCTATAGTTACTATGGTAATAGCTGCATTTGTTGTTCATTTAGATGATCCTTTTAAAAGAAAAGAACTTGCATTATTATATTTAGTAGGTTTTCTTATTATTTTTCTAATGGGACCAGGGAAGTATTCGGTCAATAAAAAATAAACACTGTAACGTTTTCGATATTTTATATTTATAATTTAAGAGTAACACGATTTCATTGTTATATTTTTAATAATTAGGTTTAATTATTAACATTTATTGAATAATTCTTAAATTTTTTTTTGAAAGACCTAATTATATTTAAATTTATAAAAATTATATTGGCATCATATTTGCTGATTACAACTAAAATTCACATTATGAAATATATATATACTCTACTATTATCATTTTTATTTATCGGTTGTTCTGATAATTCAGAGCCTTTAGATCAATTTGCTGAACTTTCTGACTCGGAACTAATTGAATTAATTAAATCTGCTGCTGATAAACAAGAGATTTCAATTACTGAGATGCCTGATATTTCTCAATCATTTATTTCTGAAACTTTTAATTTTGCAATAGTTCAAACGGTTTTTCATGCTCCAAATCTTGGTTATGAGGTAACAATGAGTAGAGGTGGTACTACCAGAACACTTATGTCATTATCATCTCTTATTAACGTTTATTTTAATAATGACGGTGAATTTTTGTCTAATGATTTTGATAGTGAATATGATGAATGGGATCAGAATATGTGTTTTGATGTAGAATTTCCTATTTCTGTAAATTTATCTGATGGTAGTGTTGTGACTATTTCAAATGAAGAGGAACTCTATGAAGGGATTGAAGAATATTATGAAATGGGAGAAGAAGATAATTTACCCGAAATTAATTTTCCAATAAATATTATTTTTTATTATGAAAATGAAAATGGTGTTGAATCTGAAGATTTAGTTGAAATTGGTGATTACGAGGAATTAGAGATGTATTTTGAAATGTGTGAAGATGATGAGGATATTAATGATGATGAAGAAAATTGGTCTGAATTTAATTGTGTTGATTTTGTGTATCCAGTTACAATAGAAAGTCCAGAAGGAGAGAATATCTCATTTGAAAATGAAGATTCATTAAATAACTATATCGAGAGTTGGTATAACATGAACAATAATGAAGAATTTGAACTAGTATTTGTATTTCCATTATCTATTGAATATTTCTCTGAAACAACTGATCAATTACAGACAATTATAATTAATTCAGATGAAGAACTTGGAGAATTTATTGAAGAATACTGCTTAGACGAACAAGATAACGATGGTGAAGATGATAATGGTGGTGATACTGATGATGGTGATGACGAAGATCTTTTTTCTGATTATTCGTGTGGTGAAGTAGTATTTCCAATTTCAATTGAAGATCCTAATGGAGTTGTATTTAATAGTGATAATGAAGAATCATTATTAGAATATATAGAACAGTGGTTTGTAGATAATGATTGTAATAATGTTGATTGTGATGATGACTTTGAGGTTGTTTATCCAATTACACTATTATACGAAACTGAAAATACGGTAATATCAACAACTATAGAATCTGAAGAAATGCTTGAAGAAATGAACGAGCAATACTGTAGTGACTAAATTTTAAAACTTTAGATGCCTAACAGTATCTTCATTGTTGATTATCTGTTTTAACGACTCTACACCTAATTTAAGATGCTTTTTATCAAATAAAGCAGAATTTACATCATCATTTGCCTGTGTTTTTATTCCATCTGGAATCATTGGTTGATCAGTCACAAGCAGTAATGCTCCGATAGGAATTCTATTATGAAAGCCAACTGTAAAGAGTGTTGCTGTCTCCATATCTATTGAGTATGCTCTTACTTTTTTTAGATAATTTTTAAACTTATTATCAAACTCCCAGACTCTTCTATTTGTTGTGAAAACTGTTCCTGTCCAGTAATCAATTTTTTGATATTTTAATGCCGAAGAAATTGCTCTTTGTAATGAGAATGATGGCATTGCAGGCACCTCTATTGGAAAGTAATCATTAGAAGTACCTTCCCCTCTAATAGCACCAATTGGTAGTACAAAATCTCCAATTTCAATTCTCTTTTTTAATCCACCACATTTTCCTAAAAAGAGTACTGCTTTTGGTTTTATAGAAACTAATAAGTCCATAACTGTAGCAGCATTAGGACTAC
Organism: Flavobacteriales bacterium; assembly: GCA_004213995.1. Classification (GTDB taxonomy): domain Bacteria; phylum Bacteroidota; class Bacteroidia; order Flavobacteriales; family Flavobacteriaceae; genus SGZJ01. The sequence goes on from SGZJ01000004.1 coordinate 61,478, forward strand.
CCATTCCAAAATTTATAATAGTTATATTTTCGTGAGTTGATGAGGGCATATTTTTATCTTCACCATCAACAGAAACTTTGTTTATTTTTGCAAATTCATCTACATATTTCTGGAAATTTGTAAGTAATATAAATTCACCAAACTCATCTAATTCTAATCCTGTGTATCTAGGTAGCCAATCTTTTACTATTTCTTTTTTTGTTTTCATACTACAAAACTAACAAATTAAAATTGGCATCATATGATTATTTAATTTTAACTATATCGATTTAGTTATTTTTTATGTTTATGATATGTAATTCGTGAAATCAATAAGAAAATTTTGGTATTCTGATTGATTTAATGATAAATATTTAATTTATCAATATCTATTTAAAGTAATTTGAATAATTAGTTAAATTTAAATTCTAATATCTTGTCTATATTTACAACTAAAAAATACGAAATATGAGATTGTTTTTATTTATTATATTTTTCTCTACATTCCAATTATTCAGTCAAGTAGTCACAGTTGAAGAAAGAAAAATATTTCTCGATGGTGAGGAATATAGAATTAACGGTATTTGTTATGCACGTGGAGAAGGAAATGGTGAAACATCTGGTTTCTCTTACGTTGATGATATTCCCTTACTAGTTGAAGCTAACGTAAATACGATTAGAACATATTCAATGATTACAAATGTTGCTGAATTAAATGCATTTGCCGAGGCAGGTATTAAAATAATTATGCATTTAAATGAAAATAGTTATACATGGTATGTTAATCAATATAAAGATCATCCAGCTATTTTAATGTGGGAATTTGGTAATGAATTTAATTATCATCCCGAATGGTTTGGAGGTAATATTGATAACTGGTACAGTCTGTTAGAAACAGCTGCTGCAAATGTAAAGACTATAGATCCAAATCATCCAGTTAGTACAGGCAATGGAGAAGTTCCTTCTTTAGATGTAATTAATAGTTGTCCTAGTGTTGATGTTTGGGGTATGAATATTTATAGATTTTTAAATACAACGAGCGCTATAACTGATTTAGCTAGTTATTCTGATAAAGCTATGTATATTTCTGAATCTGGAGCTGATAGTTTTAATAACAATCAACAATCAGAAAATCAATCTCAGCAAGCCCTAGCCACGGAACAAATCTTAAATTCAGTTTTAAGCTATTCTGATTTATGCGCAGGAATTACTTTATTTGAATTTTGTGATGAGTGGTGGAAAGCTGGTGATCCAAATTCGCATGATCCAGGAGGTTTTCCTATTAGTGTTGCTTATGATAACTTTGCAAATGAAGAATATTGGGGTATAGTCAATAGAGATAGAACCAAAAAAGAATCTTTTTATGTTGTTAAAGAAATTTATGGAAATCAAGGAGGAAATGGTACTAATGAAGATTTAATTACTTTTTTAGAGTCTGGAACTTGGAGATTGCAAACTGAAGTTGATGGTTATAGAGGAGTAGGTCCTGGAGGTTCTTTCAGTGCAGAGTGGTGGAATTCTACTGCAAATGAGGATAATACTTCATATGGGCTATATGATGATAGATTTAATTTTTATGGAACTAGTATTTCAGGACAAAGTATAATGGAAGTTGACACTGGTTCTGATGGTTCAATAATGGGTAAAAAACCTGAAATTGATGCTGCCTTTGATCCAGGTAATAATAATAGTTATCCAGCTGATAACGAGTTTAATGAATATTATAATTATCCAAAATCTGATTATTCGGATAGTTTTGTCTTAAGTGATGAAGGGGCAAGTACAGAAACAATTACATTTAGTAGTAATGGAGGTTTAGGTTTTTACACTGCATTAAATAATCAACAATATCAAGTTTTAGAGAGAACAGAAACTTCTATGTATCTAAGAAACGTTGGATCAGAAGGAAATTCATGGTATGGAAAATTTACAACAGATGTTTTATCTAATCCTAATTTTGATCAATTACAGTTGAGAATTTACCCAAATCCTACAAACTCAGGTATTGTGACAATTCAATCTTCTATTAGTGGAGAAAAGCATATCAAATTATTTGATATTAATGGAAGATTAGTTTTAAATAAAAAATTAAATTCAGATTATTTAAATATTGGCTTTATAGAATCGGGAATGTATTTTGTGCAAGTAACTGTTGAAGGTAAAATTTCCAATTCAAAATTAATTATCAAATAAGCCTTTTTATTTTTGTACATATTTATGTTTCACTCTAACACGTGAATTAACAAAACTATTTTTACTTACCTTAAGCCCAAAATTATTTAATTATGAATAGTGGTACATCAATGATAGTTTTTAAAACATTATTGACTTCAATCATCATATTTAGTCATCTAAATACATTAATAGCACAAACTCCTTCAGACTCATTAAAATTGATTTGGACTGATGTTAATAAATCAGATTCTATAAGATTTAAATCAATTAGTGAATTTTACTACATTAACACCTATGCACAGCCTGATTCAATAATATTACTGACCAAATATCATTATAACCTGGCTAAGCAAAAGAATAGTACAAAACAAATGGCAAGCGCCTTGAATGAAAGATCTTATGCCTACTATATAAAGGGAGATTTAAATAAATCTTCGGAAATATTAAAGCAATCTATTGAATTATTTAAATTAATTAATGAACCAAAAAACCTTGCAGTAATTCAGTCAAATTTGGGTTTTATATACTTTGAGGAAAAAAAATATTTAGAGGCATTTTTATCTTTAAATGAATCCTTGAAATTTATAAAAAAAGAAAATTTAAAAACATCTGAATCTCGCTTGTTAACAAAACTTGGAGAAATCTATAGTATACTTGATGAATTAGATTTAGCTATGAATTATTTTAATCAAGCCGAATCTATTTGCATGGCAACTGAGGTGAATAAAAAAAATCAACTAGGGTCAATACTAGAAAATAAAGCGGAAGTTTATTATAGATTAAAAAATTTCAAATTAGCAATTGATTACTCTAAAAAAGCAATAAAAGAATTTAATCATAGCAATAATAAATATGACATAGCAACATGTTATTTGCTAATGGCAAAATCTTACAATCAAATTAATGATGAAATCAAATCATTAGAAAACTTAGAAAAATCTTTGCAAATTAGTTATGAATTAAATAATAATTCAAAAATCATTAATGCACTATTACTAAAATTTAATATAATTTATAATTCTAATCCCTTAAAAGCTCTAGAAGGAGCAGAAAATATTCTAAAATTAATTACTAAACAAACCAGTAATGAAACTAAGGCTGAATTATATGAATTACTTTACAAGTGTTACAAGCATAATAACCAAACAGATTTAGCATTATTAATGATCGAAGAAAAATCTAAATGTAATGATATAATTCAATTAGAAAATAACAGAATATTTATTATCAAACAAACAATTAAAAATGATTATCAGCATCAACTTGAAATTAATAATGAAATAAAAAATAATGAAAAAGATATTCTTAAGAAAACGTTTACAAAAGGAATTATTGTAGCTGTCGTTTTAATGTTAATTATTTTCACTCTACTAATAATCAGACATAGAAGGAAAAATCTTATTAATATGAAATCTCTTGAGAATTTATTAATTGAAATTGACGATCTAAAGAGTAAAGAAAAACTAAACTTAATAATTGAATCAAAGAATTATAGTTTAAATAAAAATAAAATTGAATCATTTATTAATCAAAAACTCAACAAAACTGATTGGAAAGTTTTAAATATTTTATTAGAAAACCCAGAAATAACTAATAAAGCTATTTCTGATTTAGCATTTTTAAGTATTGATGGGATAGGGTCATCATTAAGAAGAATGTATATGTATTTTAATATAACTGAAACTAACTATAAAAAAGTTGTATTAATTAAAAGAGCAATTGAGATTTCTAATAGCAATTAAATTAGTTTAATAAAAAATTCACGGCAAAACGTGATTATTTTTCTATTACTATTATTAATTTTATATAAAATATTTAATAATGAAAAATTTAATCTTATCAACTCTTTCTATTTTGACTTTATTAAGTTGTGAAAAAGATTCAGAAAATCTTCCTGCACCATATTATTCAATTGAAGGAAAATGGGTTGTAGAAGGTAGTGTTCCAGAAGGAAATACAATGTATCTCTATGAAGATGGGCTACGTTACACTTACTACTGTGTTGAAGGTGATTGTAATGCATTGTATAACTCATATGAAGCAAATGATGGAAATCATATTCCGAATCCTCTTAATTATTCGTATGACAATGATATCCTAACGGTTGATTTAAACTTTGGTAATGAATTAGTTACACCTATTACATTTCAATGTTATGGAGGTGAAGCAATTTTTGAAACACCAGGATATAGTTTATTTAGATTAAATTCTGAATGCGAATAATAATAATAATAATAATAATAATAATTCTCAAGCTATGAAAAAACTACTCTTACTTTCTGTTTTATTAATTTTTACTTTTAGCTGTGATAATGATTCAGAGGACATTCCATTACCGGCTTATACAGTTGAAGGTAAATGGTTGTGGTCTCCAGATCCCGATGACAGAACATATGCCAATACAATGTATGAATTTGTAGATGGTAATGTGTACACATCTTATGCAGCAAACTGTGGCTGGGCGGATAACCTTTGTACTGATGCAGATTTCAATTCCTTAGATGCTACAGATAGAATTCCAGGTGTTGATACTTACACATTTGATGGGGACACTTTAATATGGGATGAAATCTCACGAGCAGTTTCATTTGAATGTGATGGAGGTATAATGCTAAATGAAAATGACTTTGGTAGTTATAAACTTTGGAGATTAAATTCTGATTGTGAGTAGTAATATTATTGTAGTGTATTTTAAAAATTAACTTTTTAAAATCTTAATATCTGCTATCAATCTTAAAATTTCATTTTCGTTAGTTCCATCGTAAATACCACGTATTTGCTTCTTAGTATCAATTAAAATAAAATTAGGTGTATGTATAAAGTCTTGAAGACCTCCATCTCCTTGTTCAACTACAGCAAAATAACTTTTCCTTGCCAGCTCGTAAATGTGTTTTTTAGGTCCTGTTGTAATATTCCATTTTGAGTCATTTACCCCTTTATCGATTGCATATTGTTTAAGAACCTCTACATTATCAATTTCAGGCGTTACAGACATTGATAATAACATTATTTCATCACTATTAATAAACTCATTTTGAATTTTAAGCATATTATTAGTCATAATAGGACAAATAGTAGGGCAGCTTGTAAAAAAAAAGTCAACTACATAAATTTTATTTTCATAATCCTTATTGGTTATATTAATACCATTTTGATTTATTAAACTAAAATCCGCCACTGTATGATTTTCACTTACATTTCTAACACTTTTATCTACTAATTTGGCTTTAAAATCAACTGGGTTGTAAACTGGAAGTTGCTTTTTGTGTTGGTTAAGACAAGAAAAGAAAAAACCAATGATTAAAACTAAAACAAAATTAAAACGAATCTTAAACATTTTTAGAAATTGAATTATTCGCTAAAAAATCTTTTGCCTCTAACAGTTCTGGACGTGAGCTGTTTACATCCTCACTTACTTTAATTAATTTTTCAAAATAGTAAGCTGCTAATTCATTATTATCAAGCTTTTGAGCTGCTTTAGCTGCTCCATACAGACCATTAAATCTAAATGGACGACCTTTTAAATTCAATTCATATGATTCAAGAGCTTCTTTATGTCTACCTGTTAACATATAAAGATCAGCTAACAACTCTTCTGCAGGGATTATCTCACCTGGTGTAACAGCTGCTTTTGAGGTTTCACTTTCAAGCTTTGATGCTAATTTCATGTATTCAATAGCTTTTTCAGTATTTCCTTTTGAATATTCAATCCATCCTTTAATGGATTCAATTTGAATGGTAACTTGACCAGATTCATAACTGTTTTTAGCTTCATTTAAGCGATCTCTTAAATTAATTAAAATATCTAGTTCTTTTTGTGCCTTTGATGAATTTCCAGTGTTAGTAAAGCCTAATGCTCTTGAAAAATGTAACATTGCTTTAGGCCATGGTGCTTTGTCCCAGTCTAAGTTTGTTTTTGGTAATTCAAGCTCAGTTGCTAACTGCCAATTTTTGTTCTCTATAGCTAATCTTGATGGTACTGCAATTAGCGCGTATGCGGAGGCAAAATGGTCAGAAGGAAAAACTTCTTTTATTTCAATCATTTTATTCATCTCAGATTGGGCTCTAACATTATCACCCATTTGTAGATAAGCATACACTAGATAGTCTAATGCATGTATTTCACTAACCCAATTTGCATTCGGATTGACTGATTCAGCATAACATACAGCAGAATTAGCAGAATCTATATTAGAGTTGATAGATTCATTCCATAAACCTAATCTTGTGAAAATATGAGAAGGCATATGTTGTGCGTGAGCTGAGGCAGGAGCAATTACTGCATATTTACGAGCTGTATTAAGTGCTAAATGTGCTAGTTCTGGAGAATCATAATTATGGATTATATAATGAGCAATTCCAGGATGATTTGGATTAGTCTCAAATAACTTTTCTAATATTTGTCCTGACTTTTTTTGTTTGATATATGACTTGTCATTTAAATCTGCAGTTGCTAAAACAGCTAAAGAATAAAATACTGCAGTTTCAACATCGCCTGGATATTTATTATATAATTCTTCCATCTTACTTTCGTAATTCAGTTTTCTAGTTTTTGTGTCTAGATTTTGCCAATCATTAAAGTAAACAGTGACAGCGTCAATATAGTCTTTTTCACGTTCGTTATTTGGAGTTAGTGTCCGAGCAACTTTAAGTAATTTTTCACCTCTCTCTAGTGATTTTGAGTTCTGTTTAAAAGACAAAGGATGATTTAAGATACTCATAGCTGTTCCCCAATAAGCCATTAAACACTCTGGATCTTGATCAAGAACACTTACAAATGCTTTTTCTGCTTCTGCATATTCAAACGAGTGCATAAGCGATAAACCTAGATTGAATGTTTCACGTAAATCATACCTACATGATAGCGCAAAACTTACATCGCCAAAATTTGGATCCCCACATAATAAAAGATCTCCTCTTTTTAAATCTAATTCAGTAAATGATTGGATTGACGTTGTTTTTTTGTTTTCACAAGAAGAAAAGCATAAAATTATACTAAGTACTATTAAAAGTTTATTGTAATGAGCCATGAGATTAAAATTTATAGGTATTTGAAATTATTAAATCTAAAGAAATGAAATTATAAAAAAAAAATGACTTTTTTGTTGAGGGAAAATATATTTTTTATAATTAGATTAACCGTTTGTAAGGCTACTCAATAATTTCATAATCGATATTTAATTTACGAAGTGCTCTTAGAGAGGAGCCAGAATTTTTATTATTAATTTCAATATCTATAATATCACCATCTAATAAAATATTTGTTAGCTCGTTGGACAAAGATTCATTAATATTAGTTGATATCTCAACAATACATTTAGCTATGGCTCTTTTATCAGGTCTTAAACCATCACAAGACAACAAATTTATTTTCATAGTTTAAATATATGAATAATAATTTATTGAAAATTAAGTGTTGATGACTTCGTTTTTTTTATATTAACAATATATATAACTAATTTCTTTATATGAAGTTTTTAAAATTTGCTATTTTATTTTTTGTAGTTATAACAATCACTGCGACTAAACCTTCAAAGAGTACAGAAAAATTGAATTTCTTATTTATTATAGCAGATGACTTAAACTGTGCTTTAGGTGCTTATGGAGATTCACTTGCTATAACCCCAAATATCGACAAACTCGCCAATGAAGGCCTCATTTTCGATAATGCACATGTTCAATACCCTTTATGTGGACCATCTAGAGTTTCTTTAATGACTGGGTTGTACCCAGATCAAACAAAATCAAAAAAACTAAGACTTTATGTTCGTCAAACAATTCCAAATGTAATTACATTAGGTCAAAAATTTAGAATGGAAAATTATCACTCAATTAGAGTTGGTAAAATTTATCATTACCATAATCCCAGAGATATTGGTACTGCTGGACATGATGATTCTTACACATGGGACCAGACATTCAACCCATTTGGTCGTGATAAACTAGAAGAACATAAATTAAAAGGATTAAAGCCGATACTTGACGGTGGTACATTGAGTTGGTTAGAGGCAGAGGGAACAGGTGAGGAGCAAACGGATGGAATAGGTGCTACTCAAACAATGGACTTTTTAGATAAATTTGCAGAAAGTGGTGAAAATTTCTTTCTTGCGTTTGGACTTTATCGCCCTCATGTTCCTTTTGTTGCTCCAAAAGAATATTTTAACATGTATGATGTAAATGATTTTAGAGTGCCTCAGAGTTCAAATGATTATTTAAAAACAATACCAAAGCCAGCAGCTATTTCGGTTCGTGCTAAAAAAGAGCAAGTTGATTTAGATCCAGAATTATCTAAGAAAATAAAACACGCATATTATGCAACTACAAGCTTTATGGACTCTCAAGTTGGAAGAGTTTTGGATAAGCTAAAAGAAACCGGATTAGACAAAAATACAATTGTTGTGTTTACGTCTGATCATGGATACCATATGGGTGAACATGGACATTGGCAAAAGCAAACTTTGTATAATGAAGCAACAAGAGTTCCACTAATTTTTGCTGGTCCTAATGTTAAAAAAAATAATAAACCAATTGAAGACCCAGTAGAATTAGTCGACTTATATCCAACCATTATGGACATGTTAGAAATGAAAACACCAAAATTTGTTAGTGGTAAAAGTCTTGTTTCTTATATGAAAAATTCTAAAAAACCAGTTCGAAAAAGCTCTCTTACTGAGCTTCAGGTTAATAGAAACAATATAAAAGCACAAGGGTACAGTATTAAAACTAAACGATACAGGTTAACTCAGTGGCAGTATGATGGAAATTTAAGTTATGAATTATATGATCACAAATTTGACAACCAAGAGCTAAATAATCTTACAAATCATGCTGACTACATCAAAATTAAAGATTCTCTTTCAATAGTTTTAAAACAAAGAGTACTTGAGGCAAATAAAGTCCCTGTTAATCTTGGAAAACAAATTGATAATGCAAAGCCTTGGTTTGAGCCAAAAAGAATTATACCAAGATCTAAATCAAAGTGACCCTATAAATAGAAATAATTTTTTAATAAGAAAGAAGATGACCTGGTTTCGAGGCCATTTTTTTAATTGGAGGTGCAAATTGAGTAAGTTTTATTCCCTTAACTGCTGTCTTATATTCTTCAATTGTAGGAGTTCTGCCAAGTATTGCAGATAAAACAACTACTGGTGTAGACGCTAGTAATGATTCTCCTTTTTTTCGATCTGAGTCTTTTACAACTCTGCCTTTAAACAAGCGTGTAGAAGTTGCCATTACTGTATCTCCCTTTTCTGCTTTCTCTTGATTACCCATACAAAGATTACATCCTGGACGCTCTAGATATAAAATATTGTCATATTCTAATCGAGCTTCACCTTTTGGAGCTGAATCATCAAATTCAAAACCAGAATATTTTTGTAAAATTTCCCAATCTCCTTCGGATTTAAGTTCATCTATGATATTATAGGTAGGGGCTGTAACCACTAAGGGTGCCTTAAATTCAACTTTCCCATATTCTTCCTCTAAATTTTTTAACATTCTAGCTACTATCTTAATATCGCCTTTGTGAACCATACACGAACCTATAAAACCTAAATCTATATGTTTTTCTCCTTCATAATATGAGATTTCACGAATAGTATCATGTGTATATCTTTTGGAAACATCGTCATTATTAACATCTGGGTCAGCAATCATTGGTTCGTCAATAATATCTAAATCTACAACAAATTCTGCATGATATTTAGCATTTTCATCTGGAGTTAAAGGAGGTTTTTCACCAGATTTAATTTGATCAATTCTTTTATTAGCTCTGTCAATTAGCCCTTGAAGTACTTGACCTTCATTATCCATACCTTTATCAATCATTATTTGAATTCGACCTATAGCTATATTAAGTGATTGAATAAGTGTGTCATCTTGAGAAATACATATGGACGCCTTCGCTTTCATTTCTGCTGTCCAATCTGTAAAAGTAAATGCTTGATCAGCAAGTAAAGTACCTATATGAACTTCAATAATTCGACCTTGAAATACATTTTCTCCATTAAATTTCTTTAACATTTGATGTTGAGTAGCATGTACAACATCACGAAAATCCATATGATCTTTCATTTTACCTTTAAATGTTACCTTAACAGATTCTGGTATAGGCATTGAAGCTTCTCCGGTTGCTAATGCTAAAGCAACTGTACCTGAGTCTGCTCCAAAAGCTACACCCTTTGACATCCTTGTGTGTGAATCTCCACCTATAATAATTGCCCAATCATCTATAGTAATATCATTTAGTACTTTATGAATTACATCAGTCATAGGTTGATACTTATGTTCAGGGTGACGAGCGGTAATTAGGCCAAAATCACTCATAAACTTCATAAGTCTTGGAATATTTGTTTGAGATTTTATATCCCAAACGGAAGCAGTATGGCAGCCAGATTGATAAGCACCATCAACAATAGGTGAAATGGTAGTAGCAGCCATCATTTCTAATTCTTGAGAAGTCATTAATCCTGTAGTATCTTGAGATCCAACAATATTAACTTCCACACGAACATAGGAGCCTGCATGAAGAGTAGCACCAGAATTTCCAACAGCATTTTTATTAAAAATTTTCTCTACTGCTGTAAGTCCCTGATTTTTTATAGAAATCTCTTTTGATACTGCAAATACTGGAGATATTTTTTTATTTAATGCTTTAGCTGCAAAAGCTTGAAGTTTTTTACCAAATACTATAGCATAAGAACCTCCAGCTTTCATGAATTCTATTTTTTGTGGAGTAAATGATGAAGAAATATCCATCAATTCTTTTGCTTCATTATATAGTTTTTTTGTTTTTGTATTAATTGTTAGTATTGTTCCTGTAGAAACAGAATATATTTGCTCTAAAACAGGCTCTCCATCTTCATCAAGTATAAGATTACCTGATGAGTCTTGTTTGTTTTTCCAGTTTTTTAAATCTAATCCAATTCCGCCAGTAACATCTACTGTTGTTAAAAATATTGGAGATACACCATTTGTGCCGGCTATAACTGGAGCTATATTTATAAAAGGAATATATTCACTAGCTTTTTTACCAATCCAAAGGGCAACATTATTAACTCCTGACATTCTGGAGGAACCAACACCCATAGTTCCTTTTTCAGCTATAAGCATTACTCTTTTATCTGGGTGTTTTGCTTGTAAAGCCAATAATTCTTGTTGTTGGTTTTTATTATGCTCAAACATGCATTGTCCATGAAGTTGTCTGTCTGATCTAGAGTGAGCATCTCCACCCGGAGATAATAAGTCAGTAGAGATATCTCCTATACCAGCTACGAAAGTAACTACTTTTATTTCTTCTGGGAGATCAGGAAGTTTTGTAAAGAATTCAGCATTAGCGTAGCTTTCTATAATTTCTTTAGCTATTGAATTACCAGCTTTAAAAGCATTTTCTAAACGACTTGTATCAGCCTCATATAAGAAAACTTGAGTTTTTAAAACTTTTGCAGCATGTTTAGCATTGGAAATATCTTCGCCTAAGGCTATATCAAGTAATACTTCAATTGAGGGTCCACCTTTCATGTGAGATAAAAGTTCAAATGCAAAATCAATTGAAATTTCACTGACTAAGGTTTCACCAAGAATAATTTCTTTTAAAAATTTGGATTTTATAATGGCTGCACTGGTAGTTCCAGGCAACACATTGTATATAAAAAAGTCAAGGGAGTCTTTTCTATGTTTGTGATTATTGTCTTTAATCTGTAAGATTATTTCACTTAACAATTCAGCACCATCAATTGGCTTTGGATCAAGTTCTAGACTTTTTCTTTGTTCAATTTCCTCAAGGTATTCAATATATTTACTCATAAACTTGTTAATTCATGTAATATTACGAAACAAAGTTAAAAATAAACCTTTGTTTTAATAGTTTTATACCTACTATTTTTTAGTAAGATTTTAAAAATTATATCTGATACCAATAAAACCATTGATTCCCTGGTTAGAATAATAAACATAACTAGGATCAAATGATAGTGCATTCGGGTTGTTTGGAGTTGCTAATATTTGACCATTAGCCCCGTATTCTACATTAGAATCAAATGGGTCAAATGAACGAGCTATACTGTTAGACGGAGGTTTGAAGTTTAAAATATTTTTAATCCCTCCATAAAATTCAATCGCTTTAAATTTATAGGTTGTCTGTAAATTGATGATATTAATAACAGGACTGTAAGGGTCTCTTGTATCTAAATCTCCCAGAAGAGGAAGTTTCATGGGACCAATTATTGTTCCAGAAATATCAAATGTTATTTTTGGTTTAAATAGAGTGTAACTTACTTTGTAATTAGCCGAAAACTTTTCAGTTAGGTAAGGATATTTGGAGATATTATTAGTTATGACTTTCGAATCAATAAATGTAGCTCCCATAATTATATTAAGCCCATTTGAAAATTGACTATTTAAATTAATAGTAGCACCTTGAGTTACTCCCTTTCCTTCAAGGTTGCTATATATTATTTGATTTGGATTGGTGTCATAATCAGGAAGAATTTTATTAGAAAATATTGTATTGAAAAGACTAAAGTCTATATCAAAAATAGCTCCATATTTTGTATATAGTTTTTTGTTCCAATTAAAATTTAAATTCCAGGACTTTTCAGGGAGAATATCCTCTGTAAATATTACATCTCTTGCGCCTGTAAGAGCTGCATGATCTTCTGTAAATACATTAACTACTCTATAGCCTGTTCCAAATCCAAATCTGATAATTGAACTCTCATCTTTACTTGATAATTTATAATTTATCCTTGGGGTCCAAATATTACCATAAATTGAGTTGTTATCATATCTTATTCCAAAAAGTAATGTATTAAACTTATTTAATGTCAATTGATCCTGTATAAATAATCCTGGCAGTGATGTTTTTTCTTTTTGCACAGTAGCAGGAGTATTGTCATCATAAATTGTATGTCTATATGTTGCTCCTAATAATATGTTATGATTTTGTACTTTTTTTGAATAGACCGCCTGTATAAAACCAATAGTTTGTAATGCTTTATAATAAGTAATGCCATAAACAGAATTTTGGTCGTGACTGTTAAGGCTGTATTGTAAAAAAATATTTTCGGATAAATTATACTTTCCAAATACTTCAAATCTACTTGTGTAAATACTTTCTCCGTAAACTTGATTTCCGCCCCTAAAACTTGAATTCCAGTTCATTTGACCTCCCCATCTATCTTCATAGAAATAGCGAAATGCTAAGCTATTATTTTTAGATTTTATTTTATTAAAAATTGAAATTCTATTTTGAAGAGCTAAATCTGTAAATCCATCTCCGTTATTGTCGATAGGGTTGGAATAATTAAAATAATTTATACCAATAATTCCTTGACTTTTTTTGAGATTATACCTAGATCCAAGATCAATATTTAATTCTCCCCAAAAACTAGTAAATGCATCGATACTAAAATTGTCTACATTTTCAGGAAATTTTGTAATCAAATTAATAACTCCGCCAATTGCTTCAGATCCGTATAGAGTTGATGCTGGCCCTTTTATAATTTCGATTTGTTTAATTAAAGATTGAGGAATTCCTGAGAGCCCATAAACAGATGATAATCCACTTACCATTGGGAGCCCATCAATTAACACCATTGTATTAGCTCCATCTTGACCATTTATGTGAATATCTCCAGTGTTGCATACGCTACAATTTAATTGTGATCGAACACCATTTACAGCCTCAATTGCTTCAAAAAAACTAGTTTTAGCAGTAGATTTAAAAAAATCTGATGAGTAAAGTTCAATCGGAACTACACTTTTTAGCTTAGAGACTTCTCTTAATGTTCCAGTAATAACAATTTCATCTAGGCTATTATTTTCAAGAGTAATAGAACCGATATTTAATGGTTTTCCAAAAGATTCAATATTAATTTTTTTTGAGGTATAGCCAACATGAGAAATAATTAATTTGTTTTCATTATGATTAGCCTCTATAGAAAACTTACCATTTAAATCACTGATTTCATTTTTTGTATTTGAGATGTTATAAATTGACACTCCAAAAAGCAAATTATTGTCTTCATCTTTAATAACTCCACTAATATTTTGAGTAAATAATAGATTAGTTACGATAAAAAATAGCAGAAAATTTATGCAAATTTTTAATCTCATTTTTGTAAATTTATAAGAATCTATTTTAAAAGTTCACCACTGCAAAACTAATGAAAAAAACTAAAGAAAAAGAACATTATCTTAAAGAAATTTATAAGTTAGAAATTGATAATAAGCCTATATCAGTTTCTTGTTTATCTAATTTGTTATTAGTTTCCAAATCATCTGTTTCTAATATGATTAAAAAGTTGGTAAATATGAATTTGTTAAATTCAGCTCCATACAAGCCTATAGAGTTTACCGAACAGGGAAGAGAACTAGCACGTACGGTTGTAGCTAAACATCGTTTAATTGAGCTTTTTCTGGTTGAAGTGATGGGTTTTGATTCTGAAAATGTTCATGAAATTGCTGAGGAAATAGAGCATATTGAGAGTCCTGAATTCTTTAGAAAAGTACAAAAAATGGTAAATAATCGAAAAATTGACCCTCATGGAAGTCCAATTCCTGATGTAGAATTTTGACTATTCTTGGACATCTAAAATTTGTTAGGATTCCTTTTCACAACATTCCTCTGATTTACACTGACAATAGTTTAAATTATAAATATGTAAACTAGCTAGTGTAAATGCAACAATATATGTTATTATTTCTGCCAAAGAAAACCATTCAGTCTTCTCATTTAAAATTAAAAAAAACAGTGCAAACCAATTAATCCACAATGCATATTTAATTGATATATTGTTTGAGTTTTTTGATGATTGATATATAGCAATAAAAGAAATTACTATAAATAAAAAATCTAAATTTTGCCACCATACTGGAGCAGAGTGCTCATGTACTGCTGTTAAACTTTGTGCAGCAAATATTAAAGGTGTCATTAGACAGTGTATAACACACAAGCTGCTTGCAATAGCTCCAACAGTATCAGGTTTTTGAAATGTAATATTCATTGTTTATTTCTTTTTTTAATGCAACCAAGTTGCAAATATAATTATACCATTTGTTTATACAACTATAAAACAATAAATTTGTTTGTATGGGAATTATAAGAAAAACTCAAGCTTCCAAATTAATACTAAATGAATTCAAAAAGGATTCTAATGCTATTTCTGCTATTGAATTAATCAAACGTTTGAAAAGTAAAATAAATAAGACTACAGTATACCGACTATTAGATAAATTAGCAGATGATGGTTTGTTGCATTATTTTTTAGATATGAACGGAGTTAAATGGTTTGCTAAATGTAAGTGTTGTTCCAAAACTAAAGACAATGATATTTACCCTCATTTTCAGTGTACAGATTGTGGTATTGTTGAATGTCTAGATATGAAGGTAAACATTCCTGAAATGCCAAATCGAAAAATAACCAATTCACATGTTTTAGTTTTGGGTAAATGTGGTCTTTGTATTAATTAGTTCCTGTTAATAATCTAATAATACCAAACTTCATATTCTAAATTCTATTAAATCATTTTTTCAACTGGCCATTTATCATCATAACCTACTTCCCACTTCTGTGTATTTAATTCTTTTTCTGTTAAAAGACATTTATTGAGATCTAAGCATATTTGTTTTTCATCAATATCTTGTCCAATAAATACAATTTCATTCTTTCTATCTCCAAAGTCCTTGTGCCAATCATTTTCGATTTCTTTTTGATTTTCAATAAACACTGAATTTTGTATTCTTTTTTCAAAAGACATGCTACTCCACCAAACACCTGCACTATCAGCCTTTAGAGACCCACCAGCTTGCCCCCAAATTAAAGCCTGATTGGGTCTTGATGATAGCCAAAATAATCCTTTACTTCTAATTATATTATTTGGAAATTTATTTTGTATGTAATTCCAAAATCGTTCTGGGTTAAATGGTTTTTTACTTCTGAATACAAAAGAACTAATACCATATTCCTCTGTTTCCGGAGTATGTTCAACTTTATTTAATTCTTCTATCCATCCAGCACTTTGTTCAGCTTCCTCAAAGTCAAAAAGCCCAGTATTTAAAATTTCTTTAGCTGCTATCTTACTATAACTAGACTCTATTATTTTAGCTGAAGGATTGAGTTTTTTTATTGTTGCTTTTAAAATACCAAGATGTTCTTTGCTGATTAAATCTGTTTTATTCAATACAATTACATTGGCAAATTCTATTTGATCGGTTAGTAGATTAACAATTGTACGAAAATCTTCTTCAATATTTGTAAGATCTCTGTCAATTAATGTTTCAGGGCTTCCAAAATCTTTAAAAAAATTAAATCCATCAACAACTGTAACCATTGTATCAACATAACTAAACTTTGACAAGTCAATACCATTTTCATCATCAATAAATGAAAAGGTTTGCGCAACTGGAATAGGCTCACTTATACCAGTACTTTCAATAAGAAGATAATCAAATCGGTTCTCTTTTGCTAAGCGTTCTACTTCAATCATTAAGTCCTCTCTTAAAGTACAGCAAATACAACCATTACTCATTTCAACAAGTTTCTCCTCAGTTCTTGAAAGAATGTTTTCACTCCTTACCAAGTTGGCATCTACATTCACTTCACTCATGTCATTAACTATAACAGCTACTTTTAATCCTTCTTTATTGTGTAATACATGGTTAAGTAATGTTGTTTTTCCTGCACCTAAGAATCCACTTAACACGGTTACAGGTAATTTATTATTCATAATTTTTGTATTTAAAAATGATGGCAAAAATAAGTAATATTTTATATTAATGCAACAGAGTTGTATTAATGTGAATAAACAAAATAAAAATTGTTTGATTTAAATATTTAGCGATTGAATAATAAATTCACATTCTATATTAAAGATTAAAAAAAACCAGTTTTTTTTAAAATATCTTGTCTACCATATTTTATTTTCAAACATAAAAATAAGTGATACACCTGCAGCAGCACCTGAAATAAAGAGGTTCCAATCACGATGTTTTACTCCAAGTTTACTAATAAATAAATAGGCTATACTGACGATAATAAATACAACTAAAATTTGGCCAATTTCAATACCAATATTGAATCCCAACAAAGGCATTGCAACATCTGAAGATTCCATTAAAAGTGCTTTGAAATAATTAGAAAACCCCATCCCATGTATAAAGCCGAAGAATAAAGCCATACTGTAGTTTTTATTCATTTTAATTCCGTTAGCTTCTAAATTAGAATCTGATACATTATTTATTGCAGTTAAAAATATTGTTACAGGGATTAGAAATTCAATAATATTGGACGCTATTGTGAATATATCCAGTGTCGATAATATTAAAGTGACACTATGACCAATTGTAAAGGCAGTGACTAAAACCAGAATACTTTTCCATTGCTGAATTCTATAAATAGCACATAAAGCTACAAGAAAAAGCATATGATCGTAGCCAGCAAAATCGGAAATATGTTCGAAACCTAACTTAACGTAAAAACTAAATGAATCCATACTAAAATTTTAATTGATGAATAGATCTCTTTTTGTCGAGCATCAAACTTTTTGATTTTTTGTCAACATGAACATATACAATGTTGTTTTGGTCAAAAAAAAGATCGGTAAAAACAGCATTTTTAATTTCAAGAGATTTTAAAGGTGAAGGTTGTATATATTCGAAGCTTACCCAAAGAGAAGTATTATCACCTTCTCCTTTTAGATTTTTATCTTTAATTTTAAGATTTACCAACTTACTATTGGCTTTTATATGAAAAAATTGATTCAAATAATTTAGGAGTAATGCATTTGCCTTTTTCGACTCATTCGGTTGGCAGAACGCAAGTTTTTTACTGTTAGGATCAAAAACTATAGCTTCATTAACATCAGTGAGAAATAGTTTAAGATTTATTGTTAACAGTTGTTTTTTGGATGAGTATTCAATCTCACACAATGATAATTTAAGCGGATGAGCTTTTGCTGGCCCAGTCATCCATAATGTAAATAATAATACTAGCAATCGAAATACAATCATATAATTTTAAATTATCAGATATTTTGAGCTTGAATTTTTTTCGCAACAGCTTGTACTTCTTTAAAGACACGAATCAAATTGCCACCCCATATTTTTTCAATTTGATTTTCATTATAACCTCTTTTAACAAGCTCTATTGTTATATTCATAACTTCGCTGGCATCAAAAACACCTTCAATACCACCTCCGCCATCAAAATCACATCCGATTCCAACATGATCAATTCCAGCTACCTTAATGATGTGATCAATATGATCAGCCACATGTTCTACAGTTGCTGCAGGAGTAGGATACTTGATATTTAGTTCCTGGTACGCATTTCTAGCTGAACGCTGTTCTTCTTGAGTCATTTCATCAAATTGTTTCATATTAGCCCTTAAAGCAGCTATTGCAGAGTCACGTTCAACATTTGGTGGTACTTCACGTAAATAATCAGCGAGCATTGTAAGTTGCACAACACCACCATTTCTAGCTATTAACTTCAGCATTTCATCAGACATGTTTCTATCGTGATTGGTTATTGCTCTTGCATTAGAATGACTAGCAATAATAGGTGCTTTGGAGAGTGAAATAGCATCATAAAATAAACTATCGTTTCCATGAGAAACATCTACCATAATTCCTAAACGATTCATTTCTTTTACAACTTCACTGCCGAAATCACTTAATCCACCATGTTCAGATCCATTTGGATCAGTAGCTGAATCGGCCAAATCATTGTTAGAAGAGTGTACCAAAGTTATGTATCTAACTCCTCTTTCAAAAAATAAGTCAATATTTGAAAGGTCATTACCAACTGGGTAACCATTTTCAATACCGATATAGATAGCACGCTTTCCTTCACTTTCTAAGGAATAGGCGTCTTCGGGATTAAGTGCTAGCCCTACAAGGTCAGAATTTCTTTCTGCAGAGGTTACTATTGAATCTATCATTTGAAGACAAAGATTTTTTGCCCTGCTGTGCCCATCATCATCTCGAATATCTTGTGCTACAAAAGCTGCAAAGAAAATAGCATCTAATCCGCCTTCTATCATTCGTGGATAATCTACCTTGGACCCTGTTTCTCTAGGATCATGTCGCTCAGACATGTCGAAACCGGGTTGTATCATTCGTAAAGGAGTATCGGCATGAGTATCAAGAGTCAAAACTCGATTGTGAATATCAAGAGCTTTTTGGATTAATTGTTCTTCACTAATAGCAACAGATTTATTGGAACTTTTATTACAAGAAACTATTAATGATAAAGTCAAGAAAATAATTAAGTAATTAAGTCGTAGTTTAAACATATTTGTATTTGTTTAGGTATGAATAGTAATTAAAAGTACAATAATAACTTTAATTACTTAAATTAACTTTTTAGGTTTTACGTGAAATTGTAAAAAAAGGAGTTACCTAAAAAAAAAAGGGGACAAATCTCAAAAAATATGAGTTTGTCCCATATGGTGGAGCCGCCGAGAATCGAACTCGGGTCCAAACAAGCTACAAAATAGCTTTCTACATGTATAGTTTATATTTAGTTTTCGATAATATAATGACTACAAACAATCCATATATTACTTAGTTTCTTAATTTTAAAAACAAGTCGAAACTCCTTGTTTTCTATGTTAACATTTACGATGTCTCTTATTAGGCGCCGTTAACCAAGGCTCCTAGGAAACATTTAGCTTTTCCACCTAGTGGAACAAGGCTAATCTTACTATAATTCAGATTATGCAGCTAAAGCGTAGTTATTTTCGCCGTTTAAAATTTAAAATAGTGTTTTACGCGTATCAATTTTATTACGCGACATGCTTACTAATTTATAATACTCGCTGTCAATACCAGTCGACCCCAATTTCAATGAACAATTTTTATAAGATGCAAAGTTACAAAAAACTTGTAGATGGATATAAATCAAAGTAAATTAGCTTTGTATTAATTAATATTTATGAAAATTGGAATAATTAAAGAGTTTAAAACTCCATCAGATAAAAGAGTTGTTTTTACCCCATCTAAATGTGCAGCTGCAAAAAAACTTTTTCCAAAAGTTGAATTTTTAATTGAATCTAGTGATGTGAGATGTTATTCAGATAAAGAATACTCAGATTTGGGGTTTAATGTTGTAAATGATATTTCTTCTGCAGATATATTAGTAGGAGTAAAAGAAGTTCCAATTAATAAATTAATACCAAATAAAAAATATTTTTTCTTTTCTCATACTATAAAAAAACAGCCCTACAATAAAGACTTGTTACTGTCAATTTTAGATAAGAATATTGAACTTTTTGATCATGAAACCATCGTAGATAGAAATAGTAATAGATTAATTGGTTTTGGATATTATGCTGGTGTAGTTGGTGCTTATAATGGTTTTAGAGCATTAGGTTTAAAAAATAAAATTTTTAATTTACCCAAAGCTTCTGATCTTCTTGATAGAAATCAATTAAATGCTGAATTACTTAAAATTTCAATTCCAAATATTAAAATTGTTTTAACTGGTAATGGTAGAGTTGGCTCTGGTGCAAAAGAAATTTTAGATTTTTTAAAGATTAAACAAGTTTCAGTTTCTGAATATTTAAATACATCATTTAATGAACCAGTTTATGTACAAATTGATGTGTTAGATTATAATGAAAGAATTGATAATAGAGATCTTGATCGATTTGATTTTTATAAAAACCCTACAGAGTATAAATCTACTTTTAATAATTTTTCTAATGTTAGTGATATGTTTATTGCTGGTCATTATTATGACAAAAACGCTCCCAAGTTGATTACATTAGATGATGCAATTTCAGATGATTTTAAAATTAAATTAATTGCAGATATTAGTTGTGATATTAATGGGCCTATTGTTTCTACAATTAGATCTTCAACTATTAAAGACCCTATATTCGGATTTAGCCCAATTAGAAATGCTGAAGTTGATTATTTGAATAGTGACGCTATAGCTGTTATGGCTGTCGATAATTTACCTTGTGAGTTGCCTAGAGATGCTAGTGAATCTTTTGGTGAAATGTTTATCAAACATGTCTTACCTTCTTTTTTTAATAACGATTATGATGGTATTTTAAATAGATCTCAAATCACATCTGGTAAAAAATTGACAGATAGATTTTCTTATTTATCAGATTATATTTCTCAATAACCTTTATCTTTTGAGGCTAAAGTGTCCTGTAAATTCTTTGATTACAGATTCCGCTTCGCCGAAGACTACGTCAAGTCTAATCGTAAACCAGTAGTCAGTAGCTGGCAGGTTTTCTCCATTAAATGTTCCATCCCATCCAGGTCCAAGCGGACTAAGTTGTTTAAGTAGTTTACCAAACCTATCATAGATATATATCTTGGCTAGTGGTCTAGTTTCTATTCCTTCTACTCTCCATGTATCGTTATACCCGTCTCCATTTGGTGTAAAGAAGTGTGGGTAATCAATCACTAGTACTTGAGTAGTTCCAGTGCCACACCCATTTATATCTCTAGCAATAACAGTGTGGAATCCAGGGGTAACATCTTCAAAGGTTCCACTAGTTTGCCATGGTCCATCGTCTAAACTAAATTCATAGATTCCTTCTCCTGTAGCAGATGCTTCTATAACATGCAGATCAGCAAAGAATTCTGTAGTAACCACTGCGCTTACTTCTGGCGGTGAACTTGGGTCTACTAAAGTAGTAACGGTGTTTTCACATCCAGTAGCTAAGTTTGTAGCAATGGCAGTAAATGTTCCACCCACTAAAGGAGTGTAGGTTACACTAGTACTTACGAGTGTTCCTGTTGGATCGAACCATTCAAAACTATAAAGAGCTGGATCAAGTCCAATATCC
>SGZJ01000040.1 GCA_004213995.1 Flavobacteriales bacterium
TTTATACATTTCTGAATAAAAATTAATATCCCATTTTTTCAAACTATCAATATTGTCTACAGATTTTGCATAATCCTCTAGTAAATTAAACTCATTTTTAGCTACAGGTTTAACTTTTTCAATTAATCCATCTAAAAAATTCATCACATTTTTTGTGTTTTTTGCCATTCTTTCCTCTAGAACATATTCTGAATAATATTTATATCCTAAAAGTGTGGCTTTTTGGTACCTAAGACTAATAATTTCAAGAATAACTTTTTGATTATCAGATTCATTATTTTTAAAGGCTCTTTGTCCAAAGGCAATTGTAATTTCTTTTCTTAACAAACGGTTCTTACAATAAGTTATAAGTGCTGAATAACTCGGGTAGTCTAAAGTGAACAACCATCCCTTTTTATTTTTCGATTTGGCTAATATTTTTGCAGCTTCTTTGTGGTCTTTAGTAAGACCATCTAATTTTTTTTCGTCAGATATAAGTAGCTCATATTCATTTGTTTCTTTCAACAAGTTCTGACCAAACTTAAGTGAAAGTTTACCAAGCATTATGTCTAATTCCCTAAGCTTACTTTTGTCTTTATTTGACAAATTTGCTCCATTTCTTATAAATGATTTGTAGGTATTTTTTAATAAGGTGTTTTCTTCATTTGACAAACTATTTTTGTCCGTTAAATCATAAATAGATTTTACGTTTTCATATAATTTATCATTTAATAAAATATAATTTTTTAATTCACTTAACTCTGGAGATATAGTCACCGCAATATCTTGAATTTCTTTAGATGTTTCTGCTGCATTAATATTAAAAAAAATAGAAGATATTCTGTCTAATTTCAAGCCTGAATAATCTAATGCTTCGATAGTGTTTTTGAATGTGGGTCTCTTATTATTTGAAATGGTGTCAATTTCAAATTTTAATTCTTTAATTCCTTGTCTAATTGAGGTTAAGTAATCAGTATTTTTTATTTGATTAAACGGTGCATAATCAAAATCACTAAGTAAAATGTTCATATTACTTATAAAGTTTTTGAAGAATCAATTACTTTTTTTTCTAAATCAGTTTTGTATTGATCTATTTTAGTTTCAATTTTTTTGTCTGTTAATGCTATTATTTGTGCTGCTAAAATACCAGCATTTTTAGATGCATTTAGCGCAACTGTAGCAACAGGTACTCCGTTGGGCATTTGTAAAATAGATAAAATAGAATCCCAACCATCTAACGAATTACTTGATTTGACAGGAACTCCAATTACAGGCAGAGTTGTAATTGAGGCAACCATCCCAGGAAGATGAGCTGCTCCACCAGCGCCCGCTATAATTACTTTCAAACCTCTATTTTTAGCATTTTTTGCATATTCAAACATTTTTTTTGGAGTTCTATGTGCTGAAACTATATCAACCTCAATTTTAATGTTAAATTCTTCTAATATATCTATAGAACCTTGCATTACAGAGAGGTCACTTTTACTACCCATTATAATTCCTACTTGTATCATAATTTACTTACTTATTACTTTTATTGATTTTCTTATTTTATCAGCTAACTTTTTAGCTTTATTTAAATCTTTATTAACTAATGTAATATGCCCCATTTTTCTGTTAGGCTTAGTTTGCTTTTTACCGTAAATATGAATAGTTGCTCCGTCTGTTTTAAGAACATCTTCTATTTTTTCATAAATAACTTCACCAGTGTGATTTTCTTCACCAACTAAATTTAACATAATTCCTGGAATTTTAATCGAGGTAGATCCTAAATCTAAATTTAATACAGATCTTAGGTGTTGTTCAAATTGAGATGTTATGCAGCACTCTATTGTATGATGACCGGAGTTATGAGGCCTAGGCGCAACTTCGTTAATTAATATTTCATCTTTATCTGTTAAAAATAGTTCAATAGCCAACAAACCTATATGACTAAAGGCTCTTGAGGTCTTTAATGCGATATCAATAGCTTTTTTATTTATGTTATCAGAAATTTGAGCTGGACAAATTACTTTATCTACTAAATTAGCGTCATTAAATTCCATTTCAACAGTAGGAAAGTTAATTTCTTGTCCATTATTATTTCTTGCTATTATTATTGAAAGTTCTTTTTTTATATGAACTTTATCTTCTATAATACATTCAATATTTGGTAAATTTTTAAGGTCTTCAAAGGTTTTAATTATTTTGACTCCTTTACCATCATAACCAAATCTGGCACTTTTCCATACAAATGGATACTTGCATTTCTCAGCTTCAGCCTCAATAATTAATTCCTCAATGTTTTTAAAGGTCTTAAAATATGATGAAGGTAATTTGTTGTCTAAATAAAAATTCTTTTGAATTGATTTATTTTGTATTGTTTTTATATTTTTTGAAGAGGGGTATACTTTAACTCCTTCTTTTTCTAATTTCTCTAAGGCATCAGTATTGACATTTTCAATTTCTATAGTCAATATATCAACAGTTTTACCAAAATTGTAGACGTCATCATAACATAAAAGATCTCCAATTATAAAATGTTCAACTAAATTACTACATGGAGCATCAGAATTTGAGTCCATAACTTTACAACCAATATTTAATTTATTAGCTTCATTAATCAACATTTTTCCAAGTTGACCACCACCTAAAATTCCTAATCTGTTATGTGTGGTATAAAAGTTCATTGCTTTTTTATCTATGCAAAAATACGTTTTAAAATTAAATCAAAAAACAGATTAACCTTTTCAATTGATTATATTTGTTTTTTTAAATTATATAGTAATAAAAGATGAAAAATATTGTGTTATTTGGCCCTCCAGGGGCTGGTAAGGGAACTCAGGCTGAGTTTTTAAAAACTAAATTTAATTTATTTCATATTTCGACAGGTGATGTTTTTAGATTTAATATAAAAAACAGCACACCTCTTGGGTTGTTGGCAAAATCTTTTATGGATAAAGGAGATTTAGTTCCAGATGAAGTTACGATCAATATGTTAAATGAAGTTGTAAGAAATAATTTAGATTCAAACGGATTTATCTTTGATGGTTTTCCAAGAACAAATAATCAAGCAGAAGCACTTGATAAATTAATGGCAGAAAATGACTCTACCATTAGCGCAATGATAGCTCTTGAAGTCGATGATGAGGTTTTAATTTCTAGATTATTAGAAAGAGGAAAGACTAGTGGAAGAGTTGATGACTCAACTAAAGACATAATTCAAAACAGAATTTCAGAATACTACAAAAAAACAGCTATACTCAAAAACTTTTACACAAAAAAAAATAGATATTTTGGAGTTAACGGAGAAGGCAGTGTTAAAGTTATCACAGATAGATTGAGCAGCGTAATTGAATCCTTGTAAGTTTAAATTATGACAGAAGGAAACTTTGTTGATTATGTTAAAATATTTGTTACTTCCGGAAACGGAGGTAAAGGGTCAGTACATTTACATAGAGAAAAATATATTACCAAAGGCGGTCCTGATGGTGGTGATGGTGGTAGAGGAGGACATATTATTTTAAGAGGTAACTCTAATTATTGGACGTTACTTCATCTAAAATTTAAAAGACATTTTAAAGCCGAGCACGGTGGGCATGGTAGTAAAAGTAGAAGTACTGGAGCAGATGGATCTGATGTTTTTATTGATGTTCCATTAGGCACGGTTGTAAGAGATACGAATACCAATGATATTATTTTTGAAATTACTGATGAGGCAGAAGAAAAAATAATATGTAAAGGTGGCAAAGGTGGAAGAGGAAATTGGCATTTTAAATCTCCTACAAACCAAACTCCAAGATATTCCCAGCCAGGAATTCCACTTGAAGAAAAACAAATCACTTTAGAATTAAAAGTTCTAGCTGATGTTGGATTAGTAGGTTTTCCTAATGCTGGAAAATCAACGCTTTTATCTATTATCACATCCGCAAAACCAAAAATTGCAGATTATGAGTTTACCACTTTGAAACCGAATTTAGGAATTGTAAAATATAGAGACTATAAGACTTTTGTCATGGCAGATATTCCAGGAATTATCGAAGGTGCTGCAGAAGGAAAGGGATTGGGACATTATTTTTTAAGACACATTGAAAGGAATTCTACATTGTTGTTTATGATTCCAGCTGATGCTAATAGCATAAAAAAACAATATGATATCCTTTTGAGTGAACTTAAAAGATACAATCCAGAGATGCTAGATAAAAACAGATTAATTGCAATTACAAAATCTGATTTATTGGATGAAGAGTTAACTCAAGAATTAACTTTAGAATTGGATAAAGATTTAAATATTGATTATATATTTATATCATCGTTAACTAATAAGGGTGTCGATAAGTTAAAAGATAAACTTTGGTTAATGCTTAATAATTAAAATAGATTAGATGAGAATTCATTTCATTGCTATTGGTGGAGCTGCGATGCATAATTTAGCTATAGCTCTAAAAATTAAAAAATATCATATTACAGGTAGTGATGACATCATTAATGACCCTTCAAAAACTAGATTAATAGCTCACCAATTATACCCAGATGAATTAGGCTGGCATGATGGTCGTATAAACAAGGAAATCGATGCAATTGTTCTAGGAATGCATGCTCGGGAGGATAATCCAGAACTTCTAAAAGCTAAAAAACTCAAAATTAAAATTTATTCATACCCTGAATTTATTTATGAGCAAAGTAAATTAAAAACTAGAGTAGTTATTGGGGGTAGTCATGGGAAAACCACTATAACCTCAATGATATTACATGTAATGAATTTCTATGACAAAGATGTGGATTATATGGTTGGTGCTCAATTAGAAGGGTTTGATGTGATGGTAAAGCTTACTGAAAAAAATGACTTTATCGTTTTAGAGGGAGATGAGTATTTATCATCACCTATTGATAAAAGACCTAAGTTTCATCTTTACAAGCCAAATATTGCATTAATTAGTGGTATTTCTTGGGATCATATAAATGTTTTTCCGACATATGAAATTTATAAAAAACAATTTGAAATTTTTGTTGAATCAATTGTAGAAGGAGGAAGTATTACTTATAACTCGGACGATATTGACACCAAAGAAGTTGTAGGTAACACAAATCGAAGTATTAGAAAATTTGATTATTCACTTCCTGATTTTAATATTAGGAACGGCGTAACATACTTACAAACAGTTGAAGGAGAATTACCTCTAGAAATATTCGGCAGACATAATCTGAGTAATCTTATGGGTGCCAAATGGATTTGTCAACAGATGGGTGTTGATGAAGATGATTTCTTTCAAGCCATTAGCTGTTTCAAAGGGGCTAGTAATAGACTAGAAAAGCTGTATTCTACAAATAACTCATTTATATTTAAAGATTTTGCTCACTCTCCAAGTAAAGTAAAAGCTACAGTGAATGCTATAAAAGATCAATTTGACGAATATAAAATTATAGCATGTTTTGAATTACACACATTTAGCAGTCTTAACTCTGATTTTATTAATGAATATAAAGATACTCTGAGTAATGCAGATATTGCTATTGTTTATTTTTCAAAGAAAACTTTAGAATCTAAAAAAATGAGTAATATTGAATTTAGTGATATAGTCAAAGCTTTTAATAAAAATGATTTGATAGTGTTCGACGATTCTTCAAAATTTAAAGATTATTTAAGCTCTATGAGTTTTAATAAATCAGTTTTATTAATGATGAGTTCGGGTAATTTTGGAAATATAGATTATAATGATTTGAAAAAATTATTATTAAATTAAGCTTATGATATTAGTATATACTCCAAAAATAACAAGAAGAATTGAGTATATTTTTAAACATATTTTTGTTAATATAATTGGAATAAATGTAGATTTCACTTCAGAAGTTAACGAATTTGTGTCTTTTGAAGGGCCGAAATTATCATATGCTCATAAAAGACTCTCTAATGAGTTTTATATTAAAAGCAATTCAATTCTATTAGAACAAGGCTTCTCAGATATTGAAATTGATGTAAAAGATTGGGATGAATCTAAATGTTTTTTTTATAACGAAAATGGTACCGTCCCATTTGATATTTTTGCTGCTTCATTTTATCTTATTTCTAGATATGAAGAGTATCTTCCACACTTAAAAGATGTTTACGGAAGGTTTTCTTTCCAAGAGTCTATAGCGCATAAGAATAATTTTCTTGAAGAACCCGTTATTGATATTTGGGCTTATAAATTAAAAGAATCACTTTGTTCCTTTTTCCCTAATGTTATTTTTGATGACAGAAAATTTAAGTTAAAAACAATAATTGATGTGCCAAGTGTTTATTATTATAAAAATAAAGGATTTCTTAGAACAATTGGAGGAGTTTTTACAGATTTAGCAAGGTTAAAGCCAAAAAATATTTATACTAGGTTATTAGTTATTTTTCGACTTCAAAAAGATCCTTATGACACGTTTAATTGGATTGTAAATAAACAAAAACAAGTTTCGGATAAATTCCTATTTTTCTTTCTGGTAGGAAAATTCTCTACTTACGATAAGAACATTAGTCTTATTAAACAACCTTTTGTAAATATTATTAAATTAGTTTCAGATTATTCGATAATTGGCCTTAAATTATCTTTTTTTGCCTTAAGCAACCTTAATATCTTGAAAAAAGAAAAAGCAGATATAGAATCAATCACAAATAGAGACTTGACAATTAGTAGAAATTCTTTTTCAAAAGTAAATTTACCTATTAATTATAGAAATTTAATTAAGCTTAATATAAGAGAAGACTACACAATGGGTTATGTGAACAAAATTGGTTTTAGAGCTAGTACTTGCACCCCATTTTTATTTTATGATATAGATAATGATATTCAAACACCATTACTAATTAACCCTTATAATTTAATGGATTACTCATTACTTAACATTAACTCATTTTTAGATAAAAAAGAAAAAGTAATAGAAACTATAAAAAAAGTAAAATCTGTCAATGGAACCTTTACTAGTATTTTTCATAACTATTCTTTTAGTAATGATGCTAGGTGGAAAAGATTCAAGGAAATATTTGAAATTATTATTAACTCTAACAATGATGAACAAAAAATTTAAAAATATATTTTTTGACTTAGACCACACATTGTGGGATTTTGATAAAAATTCAAAACACACATTTAAAAAAATACTTACTGAAAATCAAATCAATATCGATATAGATGTTTTTCTCAAAACATATATCCCAATTAATACAAATTATTGGAAACTTTACAGAGAAAATAATATATCAAAAGATAAACTTAGATACGGCAGATTAAGTGACACTTTTAAAGCACTAGATAGAGATGTTTCAACTAAAATAATATATAAACTTTCTGACGATTATATTAAGTATCTATCATCATTCAATTTTTTAATTGATGAAACTATTCCAATTTTAAAATACCTAAATAGTAGATATAAACTACATATAATTACAAATGGGTTCCAAGAAGTACAAAATCTTAAATTAATAAATTCTGGAATTGACCATTTTTTTAAAACTATCACTAATTCAGAGATGGCTGGAGT
>SGZJ01000041.1 GCA_004213995.1 Flavobacteriales bacterium
TAATATCAGAGAATTTTCTGAAGTGTTCAAAAACTCTGGGGTTTCTTTACAAGATATTGGAGATGGGATATTAAATCTTGAATTTAGATCTAAAATGAATACAATTGGTGAAGATGTATTGCTAGGCTTAAATAAAGCAATAGATATTGCCGAAAAGGATTTTCAGGGACTAATTATCGGAAATCAAGCTCCTAACTTTTCTGTAGGTGCTAATATTGGCATGATACTTTTAATGGCAGCTGAACAAGAATATGAAGAATTAAATAAGGCTATTAAGTTTTTTCAGGATTCTATGATGCGAATGCGATACTCTTCAATCCCAACTATTTCTGCTCCTCACGGAATGGCCTTAGGTGGTGGTTGTGAAATTTCTTTACATGCAGATAAAATAGTTGCAGCAGCAGAAACCTATATGGGGTTAGTTGAATTTGGAGTTGGTGTAATTCCTGGAGGGGGTGGCTCAAAAGAAATGGCCTTAAGAGCATCTGATGCATTTCAAAAAGGCGATGTTGAACTTAATATCTTGCAAGAAAATTTTTTAACAATAGGTATGGCAAAAGTATCTACTTCGGCATATGAAGCATTTGATTTGGGTTTACTTCAAAAAGGAAAAGATGTAGTTGTTGTAAATAAAGAAAGACAAATTGCGATAGCTAAATCTCACGCAAAATTAATGGCTGAGACTGGATACACGCAACCTATTAAACGTAATGATGTAAGAGTTCTAGGAAAACAAGCTTTAGGAATGTTTTTGGTTGGAACAGATTCAATGGAACATTCTAGATATATTTCTGCTCATGACAAAAAAATAGCCAATAAACTAGCTTATGTAATGGCTGGAGGAGATTTATCTGAACCTACATTGGTGAGTGAACAATATTTATTAGATATAGAACGAGAAGCGTTTTTATCTCTATGTTCAGAAAGAAAAACTATTGAACGTATTGAACACATGTTAAAAACTGGAAAACCATTAAGAAATTAAAAATATTATGAAAACAGCATATATAGTAAAAGCATATAGAACTGCAGTTGGAAAAGCACCAAGAGGTGTCTTTCGTTTTAAGCGTGCAGACGAATTAGGAGCCGAAACAATTCAACACATGATGAAAGAATTACCAAATCTAGATGTAAAGCGAATTGATGACGTAATTGTTGGAAATGCAATGCCTGAGGGAGCTCAAGGATTAAATATGGGACGTTTTATTTCATTAATTGGTTTAAATTCTGTTGATGTACCTGGTGTGACTGTAAATCGCTTTTGTTCTTCTGGGATCGAGACCATCGGAATGGCAACAGCAAAAATTCAAGCGGGAATGGCAGATTGTATTATTGCAGGTGGAGCAGAAAGTATGAGTTCAGTACCAATGACTGGATTTAAACCTGAACTAAACTATAATACAATTAATGCAGGACATGCTGATTATTATTGGGGAATGGGAAATACAGCAGAGGCTGTTGCTAATCAATTCAATATTTCAAGGCAGGATCAAGATGAATTTGCATATCAATCTCATATTAAAGCTTTAAAGGCACTATCAGAAAATCGTTTTCAAGATCAAATTGCTCCAATTAAAGTTAAAGAAACCTATTTGGATTCAAATGGAAAAAAAGTTGACAGAAACTACATGGTTACTAAAGATGAAGGGCCAAGAAAAGGAACTAGCATTTCTGCACTTAGTAAATTAAGAGCAGTATTTGCAAACAACGGCAGTGTAACTGCAGGGAATTCTTCACAAATGAGCGATGGAGCAGCTTTTGTGATGGTGATGAGTGAAGATATGGTTAAAGAATTAAATATTGAGCCCATTGCAAGAATGGTTAATTATGCTGCTGCAGGTGTAGAACCAAAAATCATGGGTATTGGACCAGTAGCAGCAGTACCTAAAGTATTAAAACAATCAGGATTAAAACAAAATGATGTCGAATTAATAGAATTAAATGAAGCTTTTGCATCACAATCTTTAGCTGTAATGCGTGAGTTAAAATTAAACCAAGAAATTGTAAATGTAAACGGTGGCGCAATCGCATTAGGTCACCCTTTAGGTTGTACAGGTGCTAAGTTATCTGTTCAACTTTTTGATGAAATGAGAAGAAGAAATATGAAAGGTAAATTTGGTATGGTGACAATGTGTGTTGGAACTGGTCAAGGAGCAGCAGGAATATTTGAATTTTTAAATTAATTATTATGAAAAATAAAGAAAACTTAATTAGCGGATCAGAATTCATTACCCATCAAACAAATTATTCAAACATCTTTACACCTGAAGATTTCACTGAGGAACACATTATGATGAGAGATTCTGTAAAAGAGTTCAATGATCGTGAAGTTATTCCATTTAGATCAAGATTTGAAAAAAAAGACTATAAGTTAACCGAAGACCTTATGAGAAAAGCTGGAGAGATGGGGTTTCTTAGTATTGCAGTTCCTGAACAATATGGTGGTTTAGGAATGGGTTTTGTTTCAACAATGTTAGTTTGTGAGTATATTTCTAGTGGTAGTGGCTCTTTTAGTACAGCTTTTGGTGCTCATACAGGCATAGGGACAATGCCAATAACATTGTATGGAACTGAAAAGCAAAAGTTAGAATA
Organism: Flavobacteriales bacterium; assembly: GCA_004213995.1. Classification (GTDB taxonomy): domain Bacteria; phylum Bacteroidota; class Bacteroidia; order Flavobacteriales; family Flavobacteriaceae; genus SGZJ01. Next base: position 2,593 of record SGZJ01000041.1, read on the forward strand.
TGTACCAAAGTTAGCATCTGGTGAATGGTTTGGTGCGTATTGCTTAACTGAACCAGGCGCTGGAAGTGACGCTAATTCTGGAAAAACTACTGCTACCCTATCAGATGATGGAGAAAGTTATAAAATTAATGGACAAAAAATGTGGATTTCTAATGCAGGATTCTGCAGTCTATTTATTGTTTTTGCAAGAATTGAAAATGATAAAAATATAACAGCTTTTATAGTTGAAAACAATTCAGAAAACGGAATTACACTTGGGGAAGAAGAGCATAAGTTAGGAATTCGAGCATCTTCAACAAGGCAGGTGTTTTTTAATGATACTATTGTTTCAAAAGAAAATATGTTAGCTAAAAGAGGTGAAGGATTTAAAATTGCAATGAACTCCTTAAATGTAGGAAGAATTAAACTAGGTGCTGCTGGAATAGATTCTCAAAGAAGGTTATCTACAACATCTATTGAATACGCCAACGAAAGAAAACAATTTAATACAAGCATTTCTAATTTTGGAGCTATTAAATATAAAATAGCTGAAATGATTACCAACACCTATGTTGGGGAATCTGCATGCTATCGGGCAGCAAAAGATATTGAGGACAATATTAACAGATTAGTTAATCAAGGAATGACTCATCAAGAGGCAGAGCTAAAAGGAGTTGAAGATTTTGCTGTGGAGTGTTCAATTTTAAAAGTTGCTGTTTCTGAAGATGTTCAAAATGCTGCAGATGAAGGCTTGCAAATTTATGGTGGAATGGGTTTCTCTGAGGAAGCACCAATGGAGTCTTATTGGAGGGATGCTAGGATTGCGAGAATTTATGAAGGAACAAATGAAATTAACAGAATGGTTTCAGTAGGACATTTACTAAAAAAAGCGTTCAAAAAAGAAATTAACCTCAAAAAAGCTATTACAGATTCAACAATTAATTCAAAGTTTTCGTTTTTAAAAAATAAAAAACAAAATGGAATCTTTAAAATAGAGAAAGAAACAGTAAATAATTATAAAGATATTTTTCTTACGCTAATTGGTCACTGTTTACAAGACAAAATTGACCTTGAACAAAATCAACAACTTCTATTGGGTTTATCCAATATTCTAATTGAAATTTATATGTCAGAATCAGCAGTTTTGAGAACTGAAAAAAATACAATTAATAACGAAAATCATTTTAAGATTAAGGCTGACTTAACAAGTATTTATTTATCAAATGCTAATGATGTAGTAATTAAAAATGCGAAAGAGGTGATAAATTTAATTTCTGAAGGATCAAAGAGAAAAAAACTTCATAGTTATTTACATAGAAAAACAAGATCTTACTCAGATATTAACATAATCAAACTACGTAATAGAGTTTCAGAACAATTTACAAATGAAGGGAAATATTTTATTTAAGATAATACTAAATTTAATTGTTTTATTTAATTGCACTAAATTCATTGCGCAGTCAGATTCAGAAATATTTCTTTTAGATATTAAATTCAAACAAGATAAAATTGAAATTTTTAATGTAAAAAAAATATCAAATAATAAAGGGTACAATAATCAACCCATATTTGTGTCAAATGATAAAATTTTATTCACCTCTGAAAGAAATCTTCAAAATGATATAGTTCAATATGACAGTTCAGAAAATAGTTTAAAATATTTAACTAATACACTAACAAGCGAGTACTCTCCAATTAGATATAAAAAAAATAAAATTACTGCGGTTAGTTTAGATAAAAAAGGGGAGCAATATTTACGTATCTATGATATAAAAGATAACACATTCAAAATTCCATTTACAGATAAAATAGTTGGATATTATAATTATTCTAAGCAAATAAAAAATCTAATTATATCCTCTGTTTTAGAAAATAATGAGCTAGTCTTATATACTTCAAATTTAAAAACTAAAGAACATACTTATGTTGATAATAATACTGGTAGGTCTATTCATAACATTCCTAAATATAAATTTGGACAGGAAAAAATTAGTTACATTTCAAAAAAAGATTCAATATGGAATATTAACTACGTAGATTTAAGTAATTATAAAACTAAAACTATAACCACAACTTTGAATAATAACGAAGATATTTGCTGGTTTAAAGATGGTTCTATTTTAACTTCTCATAAAAATAATCTTTACATCTTCAACAGTAAACTTTCAAAAAATTGGAAATTATTGTGCTCTCTTGAAGAATACGGAATTACTAACATATCTCGGATAGCCATAAATCCTGACAATGATAAATTAGCATTAGTTAATTCTAAATAATATATTTATAAAAAATATTTTTTAATCTAATTTATCATAATGAAAAGAAGGATCTATACACTATTTACATTTGTTTTAACATTTACTATTTCAGCTTTATCACAAGATTTCACGATGGATTTAATAAAAGATTTAAATCCAAGGAATATTGGCCCAGCAGGAATGTCTGGTAGGGTAACATCTATAGACGTAGTGCTAAACAATACTGACATTATATACGCTGGTACAGCTTCAGGAGGCTTGTGGAAATCTGAATCAGGAGGAATCAGATGGTCACCAATCTTTGATAATGAATTAACAGCTTCAGTTGGAGCAGTAAAAATTCAACAATCTAACCCTAGTGTTATTTGGGTTGGAACAGGAGAAGGAAATCCTAGAAATAGTTTAAATGGAGGGTTTGGTATCTATAAATCCATTGACGGGGGAAAAACTTGGATGGAAAAAGGATTAAAAGAAACTAGACATATTCACAGAATTGTTATTGACCCTACCAATCCAGATGTAATATATGTTGGTGCAATTGGGTCTCCTTGGGGAGAACATAAAGAAAGAGGTGTCTACAAATCTATTGATGGAGGTAATAATTGGAAAAAAATACTATTTACAAATAATAAATCTGGGGCAGCTGACCTTGTAATGGATCCTGAAAATCCAAATAAACTTATTGCAGCAATGTGGGAACACAAAAGAGAACCATGGTATTTCAATTCAGGTGGAAAAGGTTCTGGATTACACATTACTCATGATGGTGGAGAAACCTGGAAGAAACTTTCCAGCAAAGAAGGATTACCAGAAGGTGATTTAGGTAGAATAGGTATTGCTATAGCTCCAAGTAGTCCTAATATCGTTTATGCAATTATAGAATCTAAAAAAAATGCACTTTATAAAAGTGAAGATGGTGGAGATAATTGGAAAAAAATAAATGATAAAAATGATATTGGTGGAAGACCATTTTATTACTCTGAAATTTATGTAGATCCTCAAAACGAAAATAGAGTATACTCAATTTTTACTTACGTAAATGTTAGTGAAGATGGTGGTAAAAACTTCAAACAATTAATGCCAGCATATGGAGTTTCAAATGGAGTACATCCTGATCATCATGCTTGGTGGATACATCCTGAAAATGGAAAATTTATGATAGATGGTAATGATGGTGGCTTAAATATCACAAAAGATGGTGGTAAATCATGGAGATTTATTGAGAATCTACCAGTAGCTCAGTTTTATCACATAAATGTTGACAATGAATATCCATATAATGTATATGGGGGTATGCAAGATAATGGATCGTGGCGAGGACCAGCTTATGTTTGGAGAGATCAGGGAATTAGAAATTCTTATTGGCAAGAGATATCTTTCGGAGACGGATTTGATGTAGTTCCTGACAAAGATGACTCTAGGTATGGTTGGACTATGAGTCAACAAGGTTTTGTTAGCAGGTATGATTGGAAAACAGGTAATAATTATAATATTCAACCTACCCACCCGGATGGTATTACAGATTTGAGGTTTAATTGGAATTCAGCAATAAACATAGACCCATTTAATAATAGTACGATTTATTTTGGTAGTCAGTTTGTTCATAAATCTGAAGATAAAGGTCTGACATGGGAAATAATTTCTGATGACCTTACAACAAATGATCCTAGTAAATTAAAACAATCTGAAAGTGGAGGATTAACTATGGATGCAACTGGAGCAGAAAACCATTGTACAATTTTAGTTATTGAACCATCAGAAGTAGAAAAAGATATGTTATGGGTTGGTACCGATGATGGAAGAGTTCATTACACTCTTGATGGTGGTAATAGCTGGACAGAAGTGAGTAAAAATATTAAAGGTTTACCAAAAGGAAGTTGGATTCCTCAAATTAAAGCTTCAAAAACAAAAAAAGGTGAAGCTATTTTGGTGGCAAATGATTACAGAAGATTTAACTATGAACCTTATGTTTTCAGGACACTTGATTATGGAAAAAAGTGGTCCAGAATTGTAGATACTGATGATGTTGAAAGTTATGCATTGTCAATTGTTCAAGACAAAGTATCACCAAATTTATTGTTTTTAGGTACAGATGATGGACTTTATGTTTCAATTGACAATGCAGATAGTTGGTTAAAATGGACTAAAGACTTCCCAACTGTGCCTGTGAAAGATTTAGTAATTCAGGAAAGAGAAAATGACTTAGTTATTGGTACTTTTGGTAGATCTGCATGGGTAATAGATAACATAAATCCATTAAGAGAATTAGCTGATAATTATTCACTTTTAGAGAACAAGATTGAATTATTTGAACCATCTACATCTATTCTGGCTTCTTATCAACAACCTACTGGAAGTAGGTTT
>SGZJ01000042.1 GCA_004213995.1 Flavobacteriales bacterium
TTTTTTAGAAAGTTTAGTCATTTTTTTAATTAAGTACTCACCTGTTTTTTTTGCATTTAACTGTAAGTTTTTTAATTGTATTTCATTTAACACTTCATTAGCTGTGGCACATGATACAGGATTGCCTCCAAAAGAACTAAAAAATTCCATTCCGTTGTTAAACTTGTCAGCAATTTTCTTTTTACAAATTACTGCCGCAACTGGATGTCCATTACCAAAGGACTTTCCAATTGTAACTATATCAGGAATAACGCCATACAGCTCAAAGCCCCAAAATTTTTCACCAACTCTTCCTAATCCAGTTTGTATTTCATCAGAAATACACAATCCACCTTCTCTTTTTATGATTTTATAAACATTTTTCAGAAAATCTTTAGGTAATTCAATTTGACCACCACAACTAATAATCGGCTCAACTAATAATGCACCAACTAAATCACCATTATTTTTCATTTTTTTGATTATATTTTCTATTTCATTCACATACTTAAGTCCACAATTATTCCCTCTGTGTTTCCCTCTAAACTCATCTGTTAAAGGAAAAGTATATGTATTTTTTGACTCACCCTTACCACCTTTATTAGAAAATTTATAATGACTAAGTTCAATACATTTACTGGTGCTACCATGATATCCTCCTTCGCTAACCAAAATATTTTTTCGATTTGTAAAATTCTCTACCATTCTAATTGCAAGTTCATTTGCTTCGCTTCCAGAGTTAACATAATAAACAACTGATAACTCTTTTGGAAAAAAAGACAATAAATTTTCTGTTAATTCAATGATGTTTTTATGTAAATACCTAGTGTTTGTATTTAATAAAGCGATTTGATTTTGAGCAACTTTCACAACATTTGAATTTTCATGACCTACATGAGCAATATTATTTAAAGTATCTAAGTATTTTTCACCGTTATAATCTATTAAATAAACACCATCTCCCTTTGATATGTATAAGGGTTTGTCATATTGTAGACTCAAGTTTTTACCCAAATGACTTTTACGATAATTAATTATTTTTTTTAAATCTATGTTCTCATATGACTTTAAGTTATTGCTTTTAAAAATGAGATTCGGGTTAGGGCACAAACTTCTAAAAACTTCTATTTCTGAATAATAGCTAACACCTGGAAAATCCTGTAAATAGTTTAGTTTTGACAACATTAACTGAAAATGTAGGTGTGGCACCCAGTTTCCATTTTCAAGTTTATTTCCAACAAATCCAATTAAGTCACCTTTTTTTAAAAAATCTCCCTCATTGTAATTGAATTTTTTTGGTGATAAATGACCAAATAGTGAATAAAAATAAAAATCATTTATTTTATGTTTTATAATAATTAACCCTCCGTAACCTTTTTCATTTTTATCTATTGAAATTGTTTCAACAACACCATCAAACAAGTTTGTTATTTCAACCCCTTCATTTACCCAGAAATCAACACCCAAATGAATAGTTCTGTGTTCTATTCCGTTATTACTTTCTCGTTTATAATTTTCTGTGTTATATAATTGCCTAGGTTCTAAATATCCACCAGAGATAATTTTATCTGGATTTTGTTGTTGTAAATAGTTAATTTTATTTTCAAATAAAACAAGGTCTTTAAAATTCTCAGATAACCCTAACCATTCACTATTTACACTAAGATCTAGTTCAAGAAATTTATTTTTCTTTATTGATGGAAAGAGATTTATGATGTTTATTTTTTGATTAGCAGCCCATGTATTAAAATTAAGCTGATTTGGGTGAGGTGTTAAATCACATGCCTGTCTGAAACTATAATATGCAAACTCCCCATCAATATTATACCATTTATGTATTAGGTCCCATGCACTGTCTTCACTAATTAATAAATATTTATTTTCTTTAAATTTAGTTTTGTTTATTGCAGATTTTGTTAATGAAACTACCAATCTCATTCCAATTAAATTATATAAGTGATATAGTTCGTTATCAAATAACTTATAACTTTTATTATAACCTCGAATTACACTAATTGCAGCTGATAATGGATTATGGCAATTCATGATAGCATAAGCACATGTCACCGCCAAGTCATTTATGGTATGACTTTTTAAAGTGTCACCAAAATCAATAATTCCCTTTATATCGGGATTAATTGATTTTTTAGTAATGATAATATTATTGTCATTAATATCATTATGAATAAACGATTTTCTTAAAGTTTCGTAAGAAGCAAGATTATTTAAAAAACAATCCTGAAAGTACATAATCACTTTTTTATTTTTTTTATTTTTAAATGATTTCAAATAATTAACTGTCCATAAAGATTTTGCTAGATCCCAATCTGAATTATAACTACAGTCGATAGTCTTTAAATTGTATAATGACTGAGTTAATTTTCCAGCATTTTGACCTAGCTTTTGCCTTAGTGTGTCAGTAATTGGATTTACTTCTGACCATAATCTACCTTCTATCCATGAGTTTAATCTAAAAAACCTTTTCTCATCACTTTCATCATAAAAAAAGGATATTGCATCTCCATTTTTATTTAATAATTGCTTTGGATATACTTTTTTTTCTGAAGCTTTATTTAGTTTGTTTAATATTTTCTCTTGAAATTTTGCAAATTTAATATCAGTACCATGATTATATACTTTTAAATAGTATTGCGAATTATTTGCAGAAATTTTGAAATTTAGATCTAATTCACCATTTAACTTTGTAGCATTTCCTTTAATGCCATAGTATTCTTTGACTAATTTTTGAACTAGACTTATTGAGATTTCTTTTTCAGATTTTTTCACTCATTTTTATTTGATATCCATAAATCATAGTAGTATTTATAAAATAAAGGAATAGTTTCAATTCCTTTAAAGAAATTAAATAGCCCAAACTTTTCATTTGGAGAATGAATTGCATCTGAGTCAAGGCCAAAGCCCATTAAAATAGATTTACTTCCAAGGACTTTTTCAAATAGCGGAACAATAGGAATACTACCACCACTTCTTTGAGCTATTGGTTTAGATCCAAATGCTTTTAAATAAGCTTTTTCTGCTGCTTGATATTCAATGCTATCAGATTGAGTCACGTATGCTTCACCACCATGATGAGGAGTAACTTTTACTTTTACTCCATTAGGAGCAATTTTATTAAAATGATCACTAAATAATTTTGTTATATTTTCGGATTTTTGATTTGGAACAAGCCTCATTGAAATTTTAGCATAAGCTTTACTCGCAATTACTGTTTTCGCACCTTCTCCTATATATCCACCCCAAATTCCATTTACGTCCAATGTAGGTCTATATGAATTTCTTTCGTTAGTTACATATCCTTTTTCCCCATAGGTACTATTTATATCAATTTCAGATTCATAATCTTCTTTAGAAAAAGGAATTTTAGAAACCTCTTTTCTTTCGCTTTCAGTCATCTCTAGAACCTTGTCATAAAATCCTGGTATGGTGATTTTGTTATTTTCATCGTGAAGAGATGAAATCATTTTTGATAAAATATTAATGGGGTTAGCCACAGCTCCGCCATACAATCCCGAGTGAAGGTCTCTGTTTGGGCCAGTAACTTCAACTTCTACATAACTTAACCCTCTCAGTCCAGTTGTTATTGAAGGGATATCATTTGCGATCATACCTGTGTCTGAAATTAAAATAACATCATTACTGAGCTTTTCTTTATTTTCATTTATAAATTTTTCTAAATTTACACTTCCAACTTCCTCTTCACCTTCGATCATAAACTTGATATTACATTTTAATTTATCAAATTTTTTCATGTATTCAAATGCTTTTAAGTGCATAAACATTTGACCTTTATCATCACAGGCTCCTCTAGCATAAATAGCTCCTTCAGGATGAATGTCTGTTTTTTTTATAATTGGATCAAAGGGTGGGTTATCCCACAATTCTATAGGATCAGCAGGTTGGACATCGTAATGACCATAAACTAAAATTGTTGGGGCAGATTTATTAATTATTTTATCTGCATAAACAATTGGATGTCCAGCAGTTTCAATTATTTCAATATTCTCACATCCTATATTTTTAAAATTATCTTTTAAAAATATAGCAGCATCTTTAACATCTTGTTTAAAACTACTGTCAGCACTAACAGATTTTATCTTTAATAAATCAAATAATTCATTTAAAATTCTGTCCCTATTGTTTCCTATAAATTGTTTTATTTCCTTCATATTGTAAAAGTACAAAACATGATAAACTTTTTATTTAAGAAACATCTAAATTTCAAAGTATTGTTTATATTAGCATTCCAAATTGCGGGCGTGGTGGAATTGGTAGACACGCTAGACTTAGGATCTAGTGCCGCGAGGTGTGAGAGTTCGAGTCTCTCCGCCCGCACTTTTTAATTTTTCTCTATAATTCAACACTTCATTAATGAATACTGTTAAAGATTTACTAGAAGTTTTACTTTTAGATAAAAAAGAAGATTTTTTTATAGGTAAAAGTGAAACAGTTGGTAGCTTAAATGTATTTGGTGGGCAAGTTTTAGCCCAATCTTTGAATGCAGCCTATCGAACTATTACAAATGGCAGAATATTACATTCTCTACACTCTTATTTTTTAGAACCTGGAGATTTATATAAATCTATCAGATATTTAGTAGATGAAACTAGAGACGGAGGTAGTTTCTCTACAAGAAGAGTCACTGCAGTTCAGGGTGAAAAAACTATTTTTATCTTAGCAGCTTCTTTTCATAAAATTGAGTTTGGATTTGAACATTTTCGTAAAATGGAAAGAGCAATTACCCCTCCAGAAGAATTAAAAAGTTGGAGTGAACTTGCAGAAAAAAATGCTAATTTCATGCCTTTTAAACTAAAGAGTTTTTTAAGTGTAGAGCGCCCTATTGAGTTTAAACCAACTAATATTCTAAACCTATTTAGTAATACTAATCTTCCCCCAACAATAGACGTTTGGTTTAAATTAAAAGGTGATATTCCAAATTTTACAATTGAAATTAAGCACCAGATATTAACTTATATTTCTGATTATAATTTATTATGGTCATCAATCCTTCCACATATGAAAAAGGTTAGTTTTTCAGAAATTCAAATGGCTAGTTTGGATCATGCAATGTGGTTTTACAGAGATTTTGACTTTAATGATTGGCTACTTTATTCAATTGAAAGTCCTAACTCTGGTAACGCGAGAGGTGTTGCTCAAGGTCATATTTATACAAGAACAGGAACTTTAATTGCATCTGTTGTTCAAGAAGGTTTAGTTAGACCTTTAACTAAATAATAATAATTTTAACTTACTATATTTGTATTAATTAGCTAAATGAAAAAAGAAGATTTTATTTACAATGATAATTGTGAAACACCATTAAATGGTAGTTCTCATTGGGAATCCCCAAGTAATATTGCTTTAGTAAAATACTGGGGCAAATCAGATGTTCAAATACCTAAAAATACTTCTATTAGTTTTACATTAAATAAATGTTTAACAAGTACAAAACTTGAATTTGTTAAGAAAACAAATAGCTCAGAATTAATAGATTTTGATATTTATTATGATGATAAACTCAAAGAAGATTTCAAACCTAAAATCCAATCTTTTTTTGATAAAATAATTAAATATTGCCCTTATATTTTAAACTATAAATTTAAAATAAACACATTTAATACATTTCCTCACAGTAGCGGGATTGCTTCATCTGCAAGTGGTATAAGTGCATTAGCACTTTGTATTATGTCACTTGAACAACTTATTAATCCAAAGATTACAGATAAATATTTTTTCATGAAGGCATCTTTTCTAGCTAGACTTGGTTCTGGCAGCGCTTGTAGGAGTTTGAAAGGAAGAATTAATTTATGGGGTTATCATTCATCTTTTAGTACTAGTTCTGACTTATATTCTATAGACTTTCCAAATAAGGTTGATGATGTTTTCAATACTTATCATGATGCGGTATTACTAGTAGATAAAGGAATTAAAACAGTTTCTAGTACTGCAGGTCATAATCTTATGAATAATCACCCTTTTGCTGATAAAAGATTTCAAATTGCACAAGAAAATATTGATAAGTTATCTACTATTTTAAAAAATGGAGACACTAATGAATTTGTTAAAATTGTTGAGAATGAGGCTTTAATGTTACATGGTTTAATGATGACTAGTAATCCATCTTATATTCTTATAAAATCTAAAACATTACAAATAATTGAAAGTATTCGTGAATTTAGATTGAAAAATAAAATTCCTGTTTGTTTTACTCTTGATGCTGGGGCAAATGTTCATGTTTTATTTCCCGATAAATATTCAGATGAAGTTTACGATTTTATCGAAAGCAAATTAAAAATGTATTGTGAAAATAATTCATATATCAAAGATTGTGTTGGTTTTGGTGCTAAACAATTGTAAATTTGAGCTAATAAAAATTACTTATGAAAGGGCCATTGTTTTATTCTAAAATACTATTGTTCGGAGAATATGGTATAATAAAAGATTCAAAGGGTTTGTCTATTCCATATAACTTTTACAATGGAGCTCTTAAAATAATTGATATAAATACTTCTTTAGCTAAAGATTCAAACACTAAGTTATTTAAGTTCTATGACTATTTAAAAAACTTAAATAGTCCTTTAGTAAATTTTAATTTAGATAAATTTCATAGTGATTTAAAATTGGGAATGTATTTTGATTCTTCTATCCCTGAGGGTTACGGAGTTGGTAGTAGTGGAGCGTTAGTAGCTGCTATTTATGATTATTATGCTATTGATAAAATAACTGTCTTAGAAAATTTAACAAGAGAAAAGCTTTTAAAATTAAAAGAGGTATTTTCCATTATGGAGTCTTTTTTTCATGGTAAATCCTCTGGTTTAGACCCTTTAAACAGTTATTTAAGCATCCCAATTCTTATAAACTCTAAAAAAGATATTAAAGTAACTGGTATACCGTCTCAAGAAAGAATTGGAGAAGGAGCTGTATTTTTATTAGACAG
>SGZJ01000043.1 GCA_004213995.1 Flavobacteriales bacterium
TTCTTTATCTACCCCTCGATTGATGTCTTCTGATTGTTCGTGAATAGAAGAAAAAACGCCACACGAATTTCCATCAAACATATAATCACTTTTAGTATACCCAATTTTATTTATTGTATCTCTTGCGATTTTCTGTACATCTAAATATATAGATGATTTAACTTCACCAGCAAGAATTACTTGTCCAGTTGTAACTAGTGTTTCGCAAGCAACTTTTGAGTTTTTATCAAATGCTAGAAAATTATCAATTAGAGCGTCACTAATTTGATCCGCAACTTTATCTGGATGTCCCTCCGATACACTCTCTGATGTAAACAAATATGTCATATTAATGTTTTATAGGCTCGACAAATTGCATGGAAAGAGAAAATCAATTTTAGCATTTTTTCTTGAGGTTGCAATCAGTCAAATTTCTCCTCATTTATAATGCAAAAATAATGAATTATTAATAAATAAATTAGTAATTGATATTTATGATTAATATTAAGGTTATTAATTTTTAATATTCAATTAATAAATATATATTTATTTTGGATTTATAAGGTTAAATCACTGAAAAATAGATAAATATGAATATTTCAAATTTAGCCATCTTTCACTAAGAATAATTTAATTAAAGCCTTTAATTTTGAGAATCTCATAAAATGAATTTAAACAAGTATAGTAAAACGGTTACTCAAGATGACACTCAACCAGCTGCTCAGGCAATGTTACATGCCATTGGGATGAAAGAATCTGACTTTAAAAATGCAATTGTTGGTATTGCAAGTACTGGATATGAAGGCAATCCATGTAATATGCATTTAAATGATTTATCAAAACATGTAAAGAAAGGAGTTTTATCAAATAATATTACGGGACTAATTTTCAATACTATTGGTGTAAGTGATGGAATTTCAATGGGTACTCCTGGAATGCGTTATTCTTTACCTTCAAGAGATATTATTGCAGACTCAATGGAGACTGTAGTTCAAGCAATGAGCTATGATGGTTTAGTTACTGTGGTTGGGTGCGACAAAAATATGCCAGGCGCATTAATGGCTATGATTAGATTAAATAGACCATCAATATTGCTTTACGGAGGGACAATTGACTCTGGCTGTCACAATGGTAAAAAATTAGATGTAGTTTCTGCTTTTGAAGCATGGGGAAGTAAAGTTTCTGGGCAGATGGATAATCAGGAATATAAATCTATAATTAAGAAAGCATGTCCTGGTGCTGGAGCATGTGGTGGAATGTATACAGCAAATACAATGGCCTCTGCCATTGAAGCTTTGGGCATGTCTTTGCCTTTCAATTCGTCAAATCCTGCTAATAGTAAACTTAAAGAAATTGAATCTGAAAATTGTGGTAAAGCGATTAAAAATCTACTAATCAAAGATTTGAAGCCTTTAGATATTATTAATCGAAAATCTTTAGAAAATGCGATAAGACTAGTAGTTGCTCTTGGTGGATCTACCAATGCTGTATTACACTTTTTAGCTATAGCCAGAGCTGCAAAAGTAGATTTCACGTTAGATGATTTTCAAAAAATCAGTGATAGCACTCCTTTTATAGCAGATTTAAAACCAAGTGGAAAATATTTAATGGAAGATGTACATGATATTGGAGGAACTCCTGCAGTTTTGAAATATCTTCTTAAAAAAGGATTAATTCACGGAGAATGCCTTACCGTTACAGGGAAAACTATAGAAGAGAATTTAAAAGAGGTTAGTGATCTTAAACTTAATCAAGATGTTATTAAAACAATAGAGAACCCAATTAAAAGTTCAGGTCATATTAGAATATTATACGGAAATATTGCAGAAGAAGGTTCTGTAGCTAAAATTACTGGTAAAGAAGGTTTGGTTTTTAAGGGTTCAGCAATTGTTTTTGATTCAGAATTTGCTGCAAATAAGGGCATTGGTGAAGGAAAAGTAAACAAAGGAGATGTTGTTGTTATTCGATATGAAGGTCCAAAAGGTGGGCCAGGAATGCCTGAAATGTTAAAGCCAACAGCAGCAATTATGGGAGCTGGACTTGGAAAAGATGTTGCTTTAATTACAGACGGGCGATTTTCTGGAGGAACTCATGGTTTTGTTGTTGGACATATAACTCCAGAGGCTCAAGAAGGAGGTAATATTGCTTTAATTGAAAATGGTGATACCATTACTATCGATGCAATAAAAAATACAATAATTCTTGATGTTGAAGAGAATGAATTAATAAAAAGAAAAAATAAATGGGTTGAACCAAAATTAAAAGTAGATTTCGGTTCATTATATAAATATGCTAAAACTGTTTCGTCAGCTTCAAAAGGCTGTGTAACAGATGAATTTTAAAAATGAGTAGTCAAAAAAAAATTAGTGGTAGTGAAGCGGTTGTTAAATGTTTAATAGCTGAAGGAGTAGAAATTATTTATGGTTATCCCGGTGGTGCTATAATGCCAGTTTATGATGAGCTTCACAAATATGAAGATAAAATTCATCATGTTCTTACAAGACATGAACAGGGAGCTACGCATTCTGCTCAAGGTTTCGCGAGAATCTCGGGTAAGGTTGGCGTAGCAATTGCAACTTCAGGCCCTGGTGCCACAAATTTAGTAACTGGTTTAGCTGATGCCCAAATTGATTCAACTCCAATGGTTTGTATTACAGGACAAGTTGCTTCACATTTATTAGGGAGTGATGCTTTTCAAGAAACTGATATTGTAGGAATATCTACCCCAGTTACAAAATGGAATCACCAAATTACAAAAGCCTCAGACATACCTAATATATTGGCAAAAGCATTTTATATAGCTAAAAGTGGTAGACCTGGCCCAGTTTTAATAGATATTACCAAAGATGCTCAATTTGAGATGTTTGATTTTAATTATTCAAAAGTAACTGGTATAAGAAGTTATAAACCAGTTCCTAAACCACAAATTACAAGCTTAAATTTAGCTGCTGATTTAATTAATAATGCTTCAAAGCCTATGATTGTTTGGGGCCAAGGAGTTATACTTTCTGAAGCAGAAAAAGAATTTCTAACTTTTGTTGAAAAAACAGGTATTCCGGCTGCATGGACTATAATGGGGGTTTCGGCAATACCTACCTCACACCCTTTAAACGTTGGGATGGTTGGAATGCATGGGAATTATGCACCAAATATGCTTACCAATGAATGTGATCTTTTGGTTGCCATAGGGATGAGATTTGATGATAGAGTAACAGGTAATTTAGATAAATACGCAAAACAAGCTAAAGTAATTCATTTTGAAATAGACCCAGCTGAAATAAATAAGAATGTTAAAGCAGATGTTCCAGTCTTAGGTGATGCTAAAGAGACTTTGACTAAGATCTTACCTTTATTGAAATCTAGAAAACATGACAAATGGCTTAATAATTTTAAAAAATTATATAAGATAGAGTACGATTCAGTAATTAAAAATGATTTATTCCCAACTAAAGAAGGTTTAACTATGGGTGAAGTTATTAAAGAAATTAATACCTATACCAAAGGAAATGCTGCAGTTGTCACCGACGTTGGTCAACATCAAATGATAGCTTGTCGTTACGCTGAGTTTAATAAATCAAGAAGTAATATAACCTCAGGTGGCTTAGGAACTATGGGGTTTGCACTTCCAGCTGCTATAGGCGCTAAAATGGCATGTCCAGAGAGAGAAGTTGTAGCAGTAATAGGAGACGGAGGATATCAAATGACAATTCAAGAGTTAGGTACTATATTTCAATCCAAAGTTCCAGTTAAGATCGTGGTATTAAATAATAGTTTTTTAGGTATGGTTAGGCAATGGCAGCAATTATTTTTTGAAAAAAGATATGCTTCTACTGAACTTGTTAATCCAGACTTTACTGCAATTGCTAAGGCTTATTACATTAAAAGTAAAAAAGTATCAAAGAGGGAAGAACTTGCAACTGCAGTTGAGGAAATGATAAAATCTAAAGAATCATTTTTTTTAGAAGTAGTAGTAGAAAAAGAAGCTAATGTATTTCCAATGATCCCAAGTGGTGCAGCGGTTTCGGATATAAGATTAAAATAAGTATGGAAAAAGAAATTAAAACATTTACGGTCTCAATTTATACTGAGAATAATATCGGATTATTAAATAGAATTTCAGCAATATTTCAAAGAAGACATATTAATATAGAGAGTTTAAACTCTTCAGTTTCAGAAATTAAAGGTGTGTATAGGTTTACGATAATAGTAAAAGTTACTGAACTACAAATAAAAAAGATTATCGGTCAAATTGACAAGCAGATTGAAGTTATTAAAGCATATTACCACAATGAAGATGACACTATTTATCAAGAATCATGCTTGTTTAAAATAAAATCAAGTTTATTGTTTGATGACAGACAAATACAAAATATCATAAAAGACAGTAATGCCAGAATAGTAACTGTAAACAAAGAGTTTTTTGTTTTAGAAAAATCCGGTAGAAGAAAAGAGATTGACAACTTATATGACAGATTAAATGAATACGGAATTTTACAATTTGTTAGATCTGGAGCAGTTTCTATTACAAAACAACCAATGAATATCTCAGAAATATTATCTGAGTTTAAAAACTAATTAAAAATATATAATGAAAAATTATTTTAATACCCTTTCAACGATTGAAAAAATGGACCAGCTTTCAAAATGTAGATTTATGAATTCTGATGAATTTGATGGTGGAGTATCTGCGCTGTTAAACAAAAAAATAGTTATAATTGGTTGTGGAGCTCAAGGATTAAATCAAGGTCTTAATATGAGAGATTCTGGACTAGATATTTCTTACTCGTTAAGAAAAGTGTCCATTGAAGAAAAAAGACAATCTTTTTTAAACGCGACTAATAATGGTTTTACTGTTGGAACATACGAAGAATTAATTCCCGATGCTGATTTAGTTTTAAATCTAACTCCTGACAAACAACACACTAATGTTGTAAAGTCAATTATGCACATGATGAAAAAAGGTTCTACATTGTCTTATTCACACGGATTTAATATTGTTGAAGAGGGGATGGAAATAAGAAAGGATATTACTGTTATAATGGTGGCTCCAAAATGCCCTGGAACTGAAGTAAGAGAAGAATACAAAAGAGGTTTCGGAGTCCCTACTCTTATTGCCGTTCATCCTGAAAATGATTCTGAAAATAAAGGGTTAAGTCAAGCAAAAGCTTATGCTGTGGCAACAGGTGGTCACAAAGCAGGAGTATTAGAATCTTCATTTGTTGCTGAAGTGAAAAGCGATTTGATGGGAGAACAAACTATATTATGTGGGGTTTTACAAACTGCATCAATTTTATTATTTGATAAAATGATTAATCAAGGTCTTGAAAATACATATGCTGCAAAATTGATTCAAAATGGCTGGGAAGTAATTACTGAAGAACTTAAACACGGAGGTATTACAAAAATGATGGACAGACTTTCAGATAATTCAAAAATAAAAGCATTTAAAATATCAGAAGATTTAAAAGTTCTGATGCGACCTTTATTTAATAAACATATGGACGACATTATGTCTGGAGAGTTTTCTAAGACAATGATGTTAGATTGGAAAAATAATGATAAAAATCTATTAAAATGGCGAGCTGAGACTGGTGAAACCTTATTTGAGAAAACTAAGTCAACATCTGAAAAAATCGATGAACAGCAGTATTTCGACCACGGAATAGCGATGATTGCATTTGTAAGATCTGGTGTTGAACTAGCTTTTGAAACAATGGTTGATTCTGGAATAATTGATTCCTCTGCTTATTACGAATCTTTACATGAGTTACCTCTTATAGCTAACACAGTTGCAAGAAAAAAACTATTTGAGATGAACAGAATTATTTCTGATACTGCAGAGTATGGTTGTTATTTGTTTGATCACGCTTGTAAGCCTCTATTAAAAGATTTTGTCAATGAGTTGCCAAGTAATACCATTGGCAACGCATATGATGTCCATGAAGATTCTACTGACAGTGATCTAACTGAGATTAATTCTATAATTAGTTCTCATCCGATTGAAAAAATAGGAAAGACTTTAAGAAATTCTATGAAAGAAATGAAAAAAATTATTTAAAATCCAAAAACTTAACAACCGCTTAATATTAACTAATATGAACTTATCATTTAAAGAAATCCCTGATAATTATAAAATTAAAACTCTTGTAAATCAAGAGAATTACCTTGTCTCTGGAAATTTAGTTAAATGGAAAGGTGAGTTCTCAAATGTTTACTCTACAATTTCATCTACAAAAGAATATAAACCAACTCTTCTTGGTAAAATTCCTAGTTTAGGTAAAGATCAAGCAATGGAGGCTTTAGACTCTGCATGTAATGCATTTGATAATGGTAGAGGAGAATGGCCTACTATGAAAGTTCGTGATAGGATAAAGCATATGCGAAGGTTTGCTAACGAGATGAAAACCAGAAGAGATGAGATAGTTAAGTTATTAATGTGGGAAATTGGTAAAAACTTAGCCGATTCAGAAAAAGAATTTGATAGAACTGTAGATTATATTTTTGATACTATTGATGCTTATAAAACCATCGATAGGAATTCTGCAAAGTTTGAAAAAAACAGTGATATTTATGCCCATATTAGAAGAGGTCCCCTTGGAGTGGTATTATGTTTAGGCCCATATAATTATCCATTGAATGAAACTTTTTGTCTGCTTATACCAGCTCTAATTATGGGT
>SGZJ01000044.1 GCA_004213995.1 Flavobacteriales bacterium
TATCAGTTGTAATGGCATCATAGCCGTTAACAACTCTAAATCGCTGTCCTGGTGTTATTGGTTTTAATTTTCTTACTGACATTTCTTTTTAATTACATGTTAGCATACAAATCTATAGACTCACCTTCCGCCAGTTGTACAATTGCCTTCTTAACAGCATTTGTTTTACCATGTTGGATACCTGCTTTTGTGTAGCGAGTACTCCTATCTGGACGGACATTAATAGTACGAACTTTTTCAACAGAAACACCATAAGCTTTTTCAACAGCTTTTTTTATTTCTACTTTATTCGATTTAACGTTAACTTGAAAAGTGTAACGATTGTTTAACTCACTATCGTTAGTTGCTTTTTCAGTTATTATTGGTTTAATCAAGATATTCATATCTTACTTATTTACTTAAATTTAATTCAATTCCTTCTAATGCACTTTCCACCAACACTAATTGATCTGCATTTAATAATTTATAAGTACTTAATTCTGAGTAAGTTATAACTTCAGAGCCCTTTAAATTACGCGATGACAAATATACATTATTATTCGAAGCACCAAAGACAAATAAAGATTTTTTACTTTCTAAATTAAGAGCCTTTAAAACAGATGTAAAGTTTTTAGTTTTAATCGTTTCAAAATCAAAATCTTCTAATACTGTTATTGCTTTATCGTTAGCTTTTAATGTAAGTGCAGTTTTTCTAGCCAAACGTTTTAAGTTTTTATTTAGCTTGAAACTATAATTTCTAGGTCTAGGGCCAAATATTCTCCCACCACCTCTAAAAACACCAGATTTTATACTACCAGCTCTGGCAGTACCTGTACCTTTTTGTTTTTTAATTTTTCTAGTTGATCCAATAATATCAGCTCTTTCTTTTGCCTTATGTGTACCTTGACGTTGATTAGCTAAATATTGTTTAACATCCAAGTATATGGAATGATTGTTAGGCTCAATTCCATAAACATCTTTAGAAAGGTCTACCTTTCTACCTGTGTCTTTTCCTTTATAATCTAATACAGCTATTTTCATTATTTCTGAATTGTTACATAAGAATTATTGTGACCAGGAACACAACCTTTAACTACTAAAAGATTTTTTTCTGGTACTACTTTATAAACTCTTAAATTTTGAACCTTAATTGTTTCACCACCCATTCTACCGGCCATTTTCATCCCCTTAAATACTCTTGCAGGATATGAAGCAGCTCCAATAGAACCTGGTGCTCTTAATCTATTATGTTGACCGTGAGTAGCTTGACCTACACCAGCAAAACCGTGTCTTTTAACAACACCTTGAAATCCCTTACCTTTTGAAGTTCCAGAAATATCAACAAATTCACCTTCATTAAAGTGATCAACATTTATACTATCTCCTAATTTGTAATCCTCATCAAAACCTTGAAATTCAACAACTTTTCTTTTGACAGATGAACCAGCTTTCTTAGAATGCCCGATTTGAGCCTTCGTAGAATTTTTTTCAGTCTTGTCATCGAAACCAAGTTGAAGGGCTTCATAGCCATCTACTTCTTTAGTTCTGACTTGGGTAACAATACAAGGACCAACCTCGATGACAGTACATGGAATATTCTTTCCATTCTCGTCAAAAATACTGGTCATTCCTATTTTTTTTCCAATTAACCCAGACATATTTTATTTATTTATTATTTATACTTTTTATTAAAAATTAAGGGCCAAAATAAATTCAACCCTTGAATGTATTTTTTTCCGTTTTTCTTTCGCGAAACGCTCCAGACATGTTTTCGAGAAAAATCTCGATTAATATTAATTACACTTTGATCTCAACTTCAACACCACTTGGTAATTCTAATTTCATTAATGCATCAATTGTTTTTGATGATGAACTGTAGATATCAAGTAATCTTTTATAAGAACTTAACTGAAATTGTTCTCTAGCTTTTTTATTAACGTGCGGAGAACGTAATACAGTAAATAATTTTTTGTGAGTTGGTAGAGGAATTGGACCTGTAACAACTGCACCAGTACTTTTTACTGTCTTAACAATCTTTTCAGCAGAGTTATCTACTAAATTGTGATCGTATGATTTTAATTTTATTCTTATTTTTTGACTCATAGTTTATATATTATGCTTCACTAGTTCCCCTAGCTTCTTTAATAACTTGTTCAGAAATACTTGATGGAGTTTCTGCGTAATGTGAAAATTCCATTGTAGATGTTGCTCTACCAGATGAAAGTGTTCTTAATGTAGTAACATATCCAAACATTTCAGAAAGTGGAACAGTGGCTTTAACAGTTTTTGCACCAGCTCTATCTCCCATATCACTTACTTGACCTCTTCTTCTATTTAAATCACCTACTATATCACCCATGTTAGCTTCAGGCGTAATTACTTCTAATTTCATAATAGGTTCCATTATAACAGCTTTAGCAGCTTTAGCAGCATTTTTAAAACCAAGCTTTGCAGCTAGTTCGAATGAAAGTTGGTCAGAATCCACATCGTGATAAGAACCATCTTTTAATGTTACTTTCATAGCATCAACTTCATAACCGGCTAATGGTCCATTAATCATAGCTTGTTTAAATCCTTTTTCAACAGATGGAACAAATTCTTTAGGAACGTTACCACCTTTGATTGAAGATATAAACTCTAATCCTTGCTTACCTTCTTCTGCAGGTTCTAATGTAAATACAATATCAGCAAACTTACCTCTACCACCAGATTGTTTTTTGTAAACTTCTCTGTGATCTGCAGCTCTAGTTATTGCTTCTTTATATTCAACTTGAGGCTGACCTTGGTTAACCTCAACTTTAAATTCTCTTCTTAATCTATCACATATAATATCTAGATGTAATTCACCCATACCAGAAATGATAGTTTGACCAGATGCTTCGTCAGTTCTTACAGTAAATGTTGGATCTTCTTCAGCTAGTTTTGAAAGTGCCATTCCTAATTTATCGACATCAGCTTTAGTCTTAGGTTCAACAGCAATACCAATTACTGGATCAGGAAAATCCATTGATTCAAGAACAACTGGGTTTTTCTCACTAGACATTGTGTCACCAGTCTTAATATCTTTAAATCCAACAGCTGCACCTATATCTCCTGCTTCAATAAAATCAATAGCATTTTGTTTATTAGAGTGCATTTGGTAGATACGTGATATTCTTTCTTTTTTACCTGATCTGTTATTTAATATATATGAACCAGCTTCTAATCTACCAGAGTATACACGGAAAAATGCAAGACGACCTACAAAAGGGTCAGTTGCAATTTTAAATGCTAGTGCAGCAAAAGGTTCACTAACTGAAGGTTTTCTAGATGTTTCTAAATCAGTTTTTGGATCTATACCTATGATAGCATCTTTGTCTGTTGGAGATGGTAAGTATCTACAAACAGCATCAAGTAAAAATTGAACTCCTTTGTTCTTAAAAGCAGAACCACAAATCATAGGAATGATAGACATATCCATAACTGCTGCTCTAAGTGCTGCATGTACTTCGTCTTCAGTAATAGAATCTTCATCTTCCATGAATTTTTCCAGAAGGTTTTCGTCATATCCAGCTACTTCTTCAATTAATAGTGCTCTATATTTTTTTGCTTCTTCTTTAAGTTCCTCAGGAATTTCAATAACGTCAAACGTTGCTCCTTGAGTTTCATCATGCCATATAATGGCTCTGTTTTTTACTAAATCAACAATTCCTTTAAAATCATCTTCATCACCAATATTTAATACAATAGGAACAGCATTTGATCCTAACATATCTTTAACTTGTTGACAAACACCCATAAAGTCAGATCCTTGTCTATCCATTTTATTTACAAAACCAATTCTTGGGACTTTATAATTATCTGCAAGTCTCCAGTTAGTTTCTGATTGTGGTTCAACACCATCAACAGCACTAAATAAGAAAACTAGTCCATCTAAAACTCTTAATGACCTATTAACCTCAACAGTAAAGTCAACATGACCAGGAGTGTCAATAATATTAAAATGGTATCCTTTAGCATCTGCCGTAGGCTTACCATTCTCTGTTGGGAATTCCCAATTACAAGTTGTTGCAGCAGAAGTAATTGTGATACCTCTTTCTTGCTCTTGTTCCATCCAATCCATTGTAGCAGCTCCATCATGAACCTCTCCAATTTTATGAGATACACCTGTATAGTATAAAATTCTTTCTGTAGTAGTAGTTTTACCAGCATCAATGTGCGCAGCAATACCTATATTTCTTGTATATTTTAAATCTCTTGCCATTTTGATTAGAATCTAAAGTGTGAAAATGCTTTATTGGCTTCAGCCATTTTGTGGGTATCTACTTTCTTTTTAACTGCACTTCCTTCTTCTTTTGAAGCAGCAAGTATTTCAGCAGCTAATTTTTGAGCCATAGACTTTTCGTTTCTTTTTCTTGAAAATCCTATTAACCATTTCATTGCAGTAGATATTTTTCTATCTGCTCTAATTGGATTAGGGATTTGGAATGTTGCTCCACCGATACGTCTACTTCTTACCTCAACATGTGGCATAACATTAGTTAATGCTTCTTTCCAGATTTCAAGTGCAGTTTTTTCTTCATCTGTATTCTTAGATTCAACTACATCAATAGCATCATAAAATATTTTGAATGCTGTTGACTTCTTACCTGACCACATCATCATGTTAACGAATCTAGTAACTAATTGATCGTTAAACTTTGGATCTGGTAATAATGGTCTTTTCTTTGCCTGTTTTTTTCTCATTTCTTCTAATTAAAACTTTTAATTACTTCTTTGGACGTTTAGCACCGTACTTAGATCTTCTTTGTGTTCTTCCTTCGACACCTGCGGTATCTAAGGCTCCACGGACAATATGATATCTAACTCCCGGTAAATCTTTCACCCTTCCTCCTCTAACCAATACTATCGAATGCTCTTGTAAATTATGTCCTTCACCTGGGATGTACGCGTTAACTTCTTTACCATTAGTTAACCTCACCCTTGCTACTTTACGCATAGCAGAGTTAGGTTTCTTAGGTGTAGTAGTATAAACACGAGTACAAACTCCACGTTTTTGAGGACATGAATTTAAAGCAGCCGATTTACTCTTCTTGGTTATTTTGGTTCTTCCCTTTTTTACTAACTGTGATATTGTTGGCATATTATATTATAATATTTTTTAATTTCCCCTATTCATAAGGAGCGTGCAAAGGTAGAAATTTAAATGAATTATTCAAATCTTAATTATTAAATTTTACAAGTTTTTTCGAAATAGCTAAAAAACACACTATATTAAGAATATAAGCGTTTCAACATATATCACAAATTAATTATGAACGACTACAGAAGAATACTGTTTATTATCATTTTAATAGTCATAGGCAATAATATTACAGCAGAAACTTCTAAAACAAGAATTAAGCAAAACTATATTGACAAGAATCAAGTCGTTTACATCAATTCAATTAAAAATGATATAGATAATGAACAATTATCAAAAATAATAGACAGTATTAGAAACCAGGGTTATTTTAAACTCGAAATTATAGAAAAGGTTAAAATCGACAGTCTTAATTACAAGGTTACAATAAATTTAAATCAAAAATTCGAAAACATATATATACACGATCAAGGGTCCGTGATAAATTTTAAGGATAAACAAATAAAAATTATTGAGGACAAAAAACATTACATAATAAAAATTGATGAATTAGAGAATTTTTTAATTAAATCAAGTGAAGACATTGCTAATAAGGGTTACACATTTAATAAGATTAAGCTAATTAACATCAAACAATTCGATGATTTCAATTTATATGCAAGCTTAAATGTTGAATTAAATAAAAAAAGAAAAACAGATAAAATTATAATAAAAGGTTATGAGAATTTTCCAAAAACATTTTTAAAGCACTATTTAAAGTATTCAACTAAAGATGATTTTAATCTTGAATTAATTAAAAAAAAGGGAGAAGAAATACAAAAACTTGGGTTTGTTCGTCAAATTAAGGATCCTGAAGTGTTATTTAAAAAAGACTCTACATTAACCTACCTATACTTAGAAAAGGTTAAAAATAGTAGTTTTGATGGATTCATCGGTTTTGCAACAAATGAGGAAAGTGGAAAATTAGATATTAATGGATACATGGACATTAGACTTAGCAACAGCTTTAACTATGGTGAGCAAATAAACATAAATTATAAAAATACAAATGACAATGACAGGTTTTTAAAAACTAATATTATTACACCATATATATTTAACACTCCTTTTGGGCTAGAATTAAACTTAGACTTAACAAAAAAAGATTCAACCTACACAAAGGATAAACAATCAATTGGGATAAGTTTTTTAATAAAAAACAAACATAATGTAAGTTTTCACATAAGTAGTTTAAA
>SGZJ01000045.1 GCA_004213995.1 Flavobacteriales bacterium
TATGATGATAGATGGTCATTTGCTGACGGTGTATTAACTGTAGATACAGGAGATGATGGAGCAATATTTGGTAAGAAAGCAGAAATTGATGCTGCCTTCCCAGACAATACTCCATATGATGCTGACAACAGTGATAATGAGTACTTGTATTACATTCAAGATGACTATACAGATACTTTTGTTGCAGATGCTACAAATAACACTATTACATTTGCTACAAATGGTAACTTAGGTTTCTTTACATCAGTAGCTGGACAAGAATTCCAGATACTTGAGAGTACAGAAAACACTGTATACTTAAGAAATGTTGGATCAGAAGGAAATGCTTGGTACAATAGATTAACAACGGCAGATGCTTTATCTACTGTTGATGCTATGGTATTAGATATGAGAATTTATCCAAACCCTTCAAACGGAAGTTATGTAACAATACAAACACCAGTAAATGGTGTGAAGTATGTTGAGGTATTTGATATCACTGGAAAGCGATTAATCAATACATCATTAAGTGCAGATACTTTAGATGTTAGTTCAATGAGTTCAGGAATGTACTTAGTGAAAGTAACAGTTGAAGGACAAAGTAAAACATCTAAATTAATTATTAGATAAGTACACTTTAACCAATAATAAAAGCCGCTCTATTAATTTAGAGCGGCTTTTTTTTAATTAAATTTTTAACAGGCTAATTAAAATATTTTTATTTACCGTTTACTAATTCTATTTCCACTAATAGCTTTTTGTCGACTACATTTAAATCTATTGATTTCTGGGTTTCTCTTTTTTAAATGCTTTTGACTAACTCCACTATTTACTCTTTTTCTCCACCTTTTAAAGCTTGACTCTTTTAAGTTAGCACGCATTACTTTTATAACATCTTTTTCAGCTAAATTAAATTGAAATAAAATTGCTTCAAAAGGAGTTCTATCTTCCCAAGCCATTTCAATAATTCTATCTAATTCAACTTCAGTAAATTCAAATTTCATTAAACTAATATTTACATTGACAATATCAAAAATATAAAATAAATTAATGCACCACTTTTTTTTAACTAAATGTTATGACATTGTTAATTGCAATTTTTATTAATATAATTGTGGTTAATTTGTAATATGAAAAATGATGTAATCATTATTGGAGGTGGAGCAGCTGGATTTTTTTCAGCAATTAACATTGCAATTTTTAATCCAAAACTCAATATTCTTATCTTAGAAAGAGGAAAAGAAGGTCTACAAAAAGTTAAAATATCAGGTGGTGGGCGTTGTAATGTAACCCATGGACAGTTTATACCATCTGAACTTACAATAAATTATCCTAGAGGAGAAAAAGAACTTCTTGGTCCTTTTCATCAATTTATGACTGGAGATACAATGAAGTGGTTTGAAGATAGGGGTATCAAACTAAAGATTGAACAAGACGGAAGAGTATTTCCAGTTTCTAATAATTCACAAACAATAATTGATTGTTTTTTAAGTGAAGTAAAGAGGTTAAATATTAAAGTATTATATAATCACACAGTGAAATCTATTTCTTTAAAAGATAATGAGTGGTTAATAAATACTGACAAACAAGATTTTAACTCTTTTAAATTATTAGTAGCTACTGGAAGTAATCCAAAAATATGGAATCTCATGGATCAATTGAATCATACAATTGTAAAACCTGTACCTTCTCTTTTTAGTTTTGATATTAAAGACAATAGAATTAAGTCTATCCCGGGAGTTGTAGTTGAAGATGTTGATATTAAAGTTGTTAATTCTAAATTATTTTCTGATGGTCCACTTTTAATTACACATAAAGGAATGAGTGCTCCATCAATTTTAAAGCTTTCCGCATTTGGAGCATTAGAATTTGAATCACTAAATTATCAGTTTGAAATTTCTATAAATTTTGTTAAGCTTTCTTATTTAGATTGTATTTCTGAGCTTAAAATTGTTAAAAACAACATATCAAAAAAAATGGTAGTTAACACTCCTTATTTTGGGATACCTAAAAGACTTTGGAAAGAACTTGTGGTTTTTTCACAGATAGATAACACAACAACATGGGCTGAATTAAATAAAAATCAATTAAACACACTTACAACTCAGTTAACTTCATCAATTTTTAAAGTTACCGGTAAGAGTACTTTTAAGGAAGAGTTTGTGACAGCTGGAGGAATAGATTTGAAAGAAATTAACTTTAAGACATTTGAAAGTAAAATTCATAATAATTTATTTTTTGCAGGTGAGGTTTTAAATATTGATGCAATTACTGGAGGTTATAACTTTCAAAATGCATGGACTGGAGCTTATATTGCATCAAAAGCAATTTCTGGGGTTAGTTAGTATGTTTTTTTAAATTAACGTTAAAATATATAAAATATGAAATCTTTAATTTTATCTTTGGCAACCATTTTAATATTTTCTTGTAATAATTCTATTAATAAAAATATGTCAGATTATAATCAACCACCAAAAGTAAAACAGATACCAAAGGAATTAAAAATTCATGGAGATGTTAGAGTTGACGAGTTTTATTGGTTAAATGACAGAAACAACCCTGAAGTTGTTGATTATCTGAATAAAGAAAATGATTATTATAAACAAGAAACACAACATACAAAAAACTTTCAAGAAGATTTGTTTGATGAAATGAAATTAAGAATCAAAAAAAATGACACTTCAGTCCCATATAAATTTAATGGATATTGGTACATAACTAGATATGAAAAAGGTAAAGATTATCCTATTTACACTAGAAAAAAAGAAAGCTTAGATTCCAAGGAAGAACTTTTATTTGATTGTAATATAATGGCAAAAGATCATTCATATTTTAGACTTGTAGGTCTTAATGTTAGTCCGAATAATCAATATGTTTCTTATGGTGTTGATACAACCGGAAGAAGACAATATAAACTTTTGATTAAAGATCTTAAATCTAATAAAGTTTTTAAAGAAGAAGTTTGGAATACTACAGGGGGAAGTACCTGGGCCAATGATAATAAAACATTATTTTATGTGCTTAAGGATGAAACAACACTTAGGTCTGAAGCTGTGTATAAGCATAGGTTAAATACTAGTTCTGATAAGGATGAGTTAGTGTATGAAGAAATAGATGATACTTTTGGTGTTGGAGTATATAAAACAAAATCTCAAAAATATTTAGTTATCTCTAGCTATAGTACTTTAACTTCAGAGCATAAGATTTTAAATGCTAACACTCCAGATGGAACTTTTAAATTATTTCAACCTAGAATAAGAGGTTTGGAGTATAGTATATCTCACTTTGAAAATTCTTTTTATATCGTTTCAAATAGTGATAATGCACAAAATTTTAAGTTGTCAAAAACTTCAGAAAAAGATACAGAAATAATTAATTGGATTGATGTTATTCCTCATAGAGAAAATGTATTACTTGAAGGTATCGATATATTTAAAGATTTTTTAGTAATCTCTGAAAGAGAAAATGGTTTAAATAAAATTAAAATTTCCAAATGGGATAATTCTTCCAGCTATTATCTCCCATTTAATAGTGAAACTTACACAGCCTATACAACAACAAATATTGATTTTGACACTTCTAAACTTCGATATAGTTACCAATCTTTAACAACTCCTTCATCTGTTATTGAGTTTGATATGTTTACTAAAGAAAAAAATATTTTAAAGGAACAAGAAGTTTTAAATGTTAATTTTAAGAAAGAAAATTATATTTCAAAAAGATTATGGGCTACTGCATCTGATGGTACAAAAATACCAATATCGTTAGTCTATCATAAAGACACAAAAATAAACTATAATACACCACTATTACAATATGCTTATGGTTCTTATGGGTCTACGATAGATCCTTATTTTTCAACAGTTAGATTAAGCCTGTTAGATAGAGGGTTTATTTATGCTATTGCACATATTAGAGGTGGAGAATACATGGGGCGTCAATGGTATGAGAATGGTAAATTATTAAAAAAGAAAAACTCATTTTCAGATTTTATTGATAGTTCCAAGTATTTAATTGAAAACAACTACACTAGCCCTAAACATTTGTATGCAATGGGTGGGAGCGCAGGAGGATTGTTAATGGGAGCAGTCATAAATATGTCACCAGATCTTTATAATGGAGTTGTTGCTCAGGTTCCTTTTGTTGATGTAGTTACGACCATGTTAGATGAAGATATTCCATTAACAACTGGTGAGTACGACGAATGGGGTAACCCTAATGATGAAGATTATTATAAATACATGTTATCTTACTCTCCTTATGACAACATAACAAATAAAGACTATCCTAATCTATTAGTTACTACTGGACTCTATGATTCACAAGTACAATATTGGGAGCCTGCTAAATGGGTAGCACGTTTAAGAAGTTTATCAAAAAACACTTCCAAGTTATATTTGAATACTAATATGGATGCTGGGCATGGGGGATCTTCAGGTCGTTTTGAATCATTAAAAGAGATAGCTTTCATTTATGCCTTTATATTCGATCTTGAATCTATTAATAAATAATTGCATTTTTATTATATTAGCAGTTCGGAATGCCAAACCCGAATAATTGGTTGTTAGTTTTTCAATTTGAAATACTTTCAACCTTTTATTATTTATTGTAATGTCTTAATAGCCGCTTCGGCACATCTTTCTCCGTCCATTGCTGCAGATACTATTCCACCAGCGTAACCACCACCTTCTCCACAAGGAAATAGCCCTTTAATACGAATATGTTCTAAATTTATATTTCTTGGAATATTAATTGGTGATGAAGTCCTAGATTCCACTCCAACAATATTAGCTTGTTCTGTATAATAACCATTCATTTTTTTACCAAAGGATTTAAATCCTTTTCTCAATCTACTTCCAATTATTCTAGGTAATAAAGAATGAAGCGGCGCTGATTTTAAACCTGGTTGATAAGAGCAATCATTTAAATTTGATGACAACTTACCTTCAACAAAATCAGTTAATCGTTGAGCTGGTGCAGTTTGAGTTCTTCCACCTGCGTAATATGAAATTTTTTCTAAATCTTTTTGAAATTCTAAACCTCTTAAAGGACCATATTTTTCATACTTTTTAAAATCTTTATCAATATCTAATTCAACTACAATACCAGAATTTGCAAATTTATTATTTCTTCTAGATGGTGACATTCCATTTACAACGACTTCTCCAGAATTTGTTGCAGCAGGGACAATAAAACCTCCAGGACACATACAGAAGGAATACACTCCTCTTTCGTTTACTTGCTTTACCAAGCTGTAGGCAGCTGCAGGTAATAATGTATCTCTTTCACCATTACAGTTATACTGAATTTGATCAATAATTTGTTGAGGATGTTCCACTCTAACTCCCATCGCAAAAGATTTTGCTTTTATTGATATATTTTTTTTATGAAGTAAATTATAAATATCCCTCGCTGAGTGTCCAGTTGCTAAGATTACACAATCTACATTCAATTCTTCATTATTTTCTAATCGAATAGCTTTTAACCTGTTATTAGAAATAACAAAATCTATAACTCGAGAATTAAAATGAATTTCACCACCAAATTTTATAATTGTTTCTCTAATCTTTTGAATTATTTTAGGTAATTTATTGGTTCCTATATGAGGATGGGCATCAATTAAAATTTGTTCTGTTGCACCATGGTAAACTAAACTTTCAAAAATCCTTCTAACATCTCCTCTTTTTAAAGAACGAGTATATAATTTACCGTCTGAATATGTTCCTGCACCACCCTCTCCAAAACAATAATTAGAGTCTTTATCAACAATATGTTCTTGATTAATAGCCCGAATATCTCTTCTTCTATCTTGAACATTTTTCCCTCGCTCCAGAACAATTGGTTTATAACCTAGCTCTAAACATCTTAATGCCGCATACATCCCTGCTGGCCCAAAACCTATAATATGAACTTCTTTAGATTTTGAAACGTCTTTATATTCAAATTTGTAGTTCTGTTTTTCAGTAATTGATTCATTTATATAGACAGCTATCTTGTAATTGAAAATCGTTTCTTTTTTACGAGCATCGATAGACTTACGTAATACTTTGATTGCTGATATTTCCTGAATATCAATATCTAGTTTTTTCGAAGCTTTATATGTGAGAATATCTTCTTTTTTTTCTTCAATAAGATTTATTCTTAACTGAATTTCTTTTATCATAGTGTAAAAGTATGGAAATTATATAGATAGCTTCGATATTAAAATTTAGATCATTATTTATTGATAAAATTTCTTTTTTTTTATTAATTTGAAAGGCTAATTATTAATATATTTTTTATGAAAAACTTAAAACTTTATTTT
>SGZJ01000005.1 GCA_004213995.1 Flavobacteriales bacterium
GCAATTTTTACATATCCTCCAAGAGGTAAAGCACCAATTCCGTATTCAGTATCTCCTACTTTCTTTTTGAATAATGAAAAAGGCCAATCAAAAAACAAATAAAACTTTTCAACTTTTGTTTTAAATAATTTAGCCGGGACAAAGTGTCCTAACTCGTGAAGAACAACTAATATGGATAAGCTTAATAATAATTGTGAAACCTTAATAATAATGTCAACCATTGTATTTGATAATTATGAAGGGGCTAAAATAAAGTAATCTAACATAAAAAAGAAGAAAAAAGACTTACTTTATCTTACAATTAGAGATTTATAAATACTGCCTGATTTAGAATCAAACTTTAAAAAATACTGACCTTGATTTAGTATTCCAAGTTCTAAGTTTTTAGAGTATGAATATGTAGAAATTAATTGTCCGTTAATATTATATAATTCAATATTGTTTATTTTTAAAAAGTAAGGTTTTTTGATTTCAATATTTGAACGAGTTGGGTTGGGGTAAATAACTAATTTGTTATTGACTTCGGGGATTTCTGAACTTAAAAGAACAAGATTGTTTTTTGAAATTACGTCAAACTCTGGATTAACTTCAATAGATGAAACGTTAAAATCCAATTCGTAAATGAATATCTGATTGTTATAATTATGATCTAATGTTAAATCTAACTCTTCACCAGAGTCACCAAAAACCCTTATTGTAATTAAGCCTTCAAAAAAATCTACAGATTCATGGCTTGATTCTTGGTTTAATATTATCTGTAATTCTGATGATGGCTGACCCCACTCTGCTATATAACTTGGATATCCCTCATTGAACAACCAATCATCAAAAAATTCTGATAATTCCATTTCGGTTGTTTGCTCTACCGAGGATATAAAATCGTTAGAGTTTGCATATCCATAGGAAAAGTCAGGATTTGATAAATAGTTTTGTAGACTTTCATAAAACAAGTCTTCACCTATTTTTTGGCGGAGCATATGTAAAACCATAGATCCTTTATTGTATGACAGTCTACCACTAAAAACTCTGTTAACAGTTAATGTATCTTCAGCTGGAACATATACAGATCCATATGTCTGACTTGTAATAGAGTTAACCTTCTGTTGTTTCCAAGATTTAAAAGAAGACTCTCCGTCTAGATGTTCAATTACAAGGCCAGATAAGTATGTGGCAAACCCTTCATTTAACCAAATGTCTTGCCAACTACCACAGGTAATTTTATTTCCAAACCACTGATGTGCTAATTCATGTGCAATCAATCCTCTACTAAAATTACCCATAAATGAAACAGTAGTGTGTTCCATTCCTCCACCCCAACCAAATTGAGCATGTCCATATTTTTCATTTGAAAAAGGATATTCCTCAAATTTTTCGGTGAAAAAATCCATAATATCAACAGTAACTAAGGTTTGTTCTTGCGCTGTAGAAAAATCTTCTGGATATACATAATTTACTATTTCAAATGGATTCCCATTATTGGAAACTTCGTGCGAATATATTTCATAGTTTGTGACAGCTACAGCTATAAGATATGCAGGGATTGGATAATTATGTCTAAAATGAGTTGTTTTAATATCATCGTTATAGCTTTGACTAATTTCAAGACCATTAGATGCTGAAATGTATTCTTCATTATCAGAGTTGTACACAGGGGTGTTTATATATACATCAATAGAATCAATCTTATCGTTTAAATCTTGTTTACAGGGCCACCACCCTTTTGCTCCATAGGGTTCTGAAAGAGTCCAAACTATTGGGTCCCCATTGTGATAAGATTGTTCAAAGGAACCGAAACCAGAACTAACAGGGTTTCCAGAATAAGTTACACTTAATGAGTCTAAAGTTCCTTGGCTTTGTAATTGAACAAGGTCAATTACTAATTCATCATCTGAATTTTGAGTATAATTTAAATTTGTATTGGTAGACAGGTGAGTAACACTTTCTACTTGCATATTATCAGACAAATCAAAAGTTATTTGGTTTAAATCATCCAAAGCTAGAAAATGAGAAGTTATGGTTCCAGAAATAAAGGCTTGTTCAGGGTCTAAATTTATATCAAGTTTGTGATACTTTAAATCATAATTAATTGTGTTAACATTAATTTTTTGTGATAATATTTTTTTAGCTAATTCAGATTCAGAGTTTAATAAATCATCAATGTTGTCTTGTGAGAAAAACATTAACGGCCAAACTAGAGCTAAAACTTTAATAAACCTCATTAATAATTGTTTGAATATCAATCAAAAATACTAATTAAATGCTAATTGTGTTGTATTTTTGTTTTCTCTTTAATTTTAGTGTTTATGAAAGGAAGTTTTTCAAATTATAAGTGGATTGGCCTATCAATAATTATTTGGGGTGTAATTTCAGTAAGTCTTTTCTATAGTATTTTAAAACCCGTAGAAAAGCTTCCAATTTACCAGCCAGCATCGGTTAATAGTGAATTAGTTGATACCACTATAGTTCATAAAATAAATTATCATAAAATTTCTGATTTTAGTCTTACAAATCAAAATGGGGAGACAGTCACTCAAAATAAATTTGACAATAAAATATATGTTGCAGATTTCTTTTTCACTACATGTCAGTCTATTTGTCCAATAATGACAAAAAATATGAAAGAGATACAGGACAAACTAATTAAAGACTCTGAAGTTTTATTATTGTCTCATACTGTATTTCCTGAAATAGACTCTGTAGAAGTTTTAAAAAAATATGCTATTGAGAATGATGTCATTGACTCTAAATGGGATTTAGTCACTGGTGATAAAAAGCAAATCTATGATTTAGCAAGAAAATCATATTTGGCTGCCAAAGACAATAGCTTTGGAGAGTATGAAATGATTCACACAGAAAACTTTGTTCTAATCGATAAGAAAAAACAAATTCGAGGGTTTTATGATGGAACAAATAAAGAAGAAATTGACAAACTTTATGAAGACATCAAAATTTTAAAAAATTCTAATTAAATCTTCCTATTATATTAAAAATCTTAAATAATAAACAAATGAAAAACATATTTACTCTACTATGCTTATTAATATCAATTACAATACACTCACAATCTGAAAAACCAGAATTAGTAATTGCAACCGAGAGAGTTGAGCCGGGCATATTATTTATTTTTGAAGGAGCAATAAAGGATAATATATCTCCATCGTCAATGCATTTATCGGAAAATGAAACAAACATTCATATTGAAGCTAGAGTTAACTGGGACTCGGTTAATGTTCCTAAAGGTACGCCTGTTGGTGGATTTATTCCTTATTTATTTATATCTGCGCAAGTTATAAATCAAAAAACTGGGCTAAGTACTTTTGTTGACTTATTGCCACATATTAATTTAGTTGATAATTTTCATTATGCCAGAAATATTTCTTTACCTGGATCCGTTGAAGATAAATATTCTGTTAAGTTTAATATTACCCAGCCAAGTGGAACTGACTTAGCTTTACATATGGATTGGTTGAAATCTTATGGCGACAAACTATTAGAAAATAAATCTTTTTCTTACGATAATGTGGATTTTTCTGAGGTTGCTAAAGCGACTAGAAATTAAATAATTAGCCTAAAGCTACATCCAAAGTCATCATAATTATAAAGCCTCCGATAAAGCCTAAGGTTGCAATATCTGTGTACTTGTCTCTTTGAGTTTCAGGAATTACTTCTTCTACAACCACGAAAATCATAGCTCCAGCTGCAAAAGCTAATGCGTAAGGCAATATGGGTATAAAAACAGTTACAGCTAAAGCTCCTATAACTGCGGCTATCGGCTCAACAATTGCTGACATTTGACCATACCAAAAACTTTTAAATTTACTAGCGCCATTTCTTCTCATCGGCATAGACACTGCTAAACCCTCAGGAAAGTTTTGGATTCCAATTCCTAGTGCCAATGCTACAGCTCCACCTATAGAGGCTTCAGGAATACCTGCAGCAACTCCTCCAAATAACACTCCTACAGCTAAACCTTCAGGGATATTATGTAATGCAATCGCTAATACTAAAAGAGTAGTTCGGTGCCAAGGGGTATCTGGTCCTTCATTTTCATCATCACCAAAATTAATGTGTAAGTGTGGCAATACTTTATCTAGGCCAAATATGAATAACGCACCAAGACCAAAACCAAAAGCAGCAGGAAAAACTGATCCACCACTCATTTCAATCGCTGGCGCAAGTAGACTCCAAAAACTTGCAGCAACCATAACTCCACCTGTAAAACCTAACATTCCGTCCAATAGAGCTCTGTTCATGCCCTTAAAAAAGAATACTAATGAAGCTCCAGCTGCTGTAAGGCCCCAAGTAAATAACGATGCATATAAAGCCCCAAGTACAGGGTCAATTGATTCAAAATAAATTACTACGCTATCTAAAAAAGACTCCATTAATATTTTTTTATGCAAATATAAATAATAAAATAGTTTTGCTTTGTATCTTTGCGTGATAACCAATAATATATTTATATGTATCCTGCAGAATTAGTTAAACCAATGAGAGAACAACTTACCGTTAATGGATTTAAAGAGATGTTTTCTGAAAAAGATGTGGATGATTTGATAGAAAAAAAAGGTACAACTTTAATTGTAGTTAACTCAGTTTGTGGTTGTGCAGCAGCTAATGCAAGACCTGGAGTTATTGCAAGTTTATCTAATTCTAAAACTCCAGCTAATTTAGCCACAGTATTTGCAGGGGTAGATAGAGAGGCTACTGATAAAGCCAGATATCATATGGCGCCATTCCCTCCAAGTTCTCCTTGTGTAGCGCTATTTAAAGATGGCGAATTAGTTCATATGCTAGAAAGGCATCATATAGAAGGTAGACCGGCAGAATTAATTTCTGAAAATTTACAAAACGCTTTTAACGAGTACTGTTAGTTATAAAAAAGCTTGTCTAAAGTTAATTTTTGAGACAACCTATTTAAGTTAATCACACTAGTTTTGCTAATTTCATTATCTCTACCATAGTTTTTATAAACTGTGTATTTTAAAAATGTAGGGTTAATGTCTGACTCTATACTAAAAGTATCAATATTTATAAGCCATTCTCCTTTTTGAGAATCATCAATTATAAATTCTTCTGTATTATATCCGAATTTAATTTCATCTATTAATTGATCTTTGTTTTCAAATTTAGTGTGAGACCAATTAAAGAATTTTTTAGAAGGACTAACAAACTGAACGTTAAACTCAATGTTAGAATCACTCCAATCAAAAACAACTCTATAATCGTACCCAAAGTCTTTTGGTCTGATAAAAGTTTTTTGATTTATATTTTTATTCAGGTCTATATTAGGAAGTATATTTTTTAAAACATCTATTGGAAAGTTTTTAAAATCAAATGCGTCTCTATTGTTGCTGTATAAGTGGTAGGCTTCATTAGCAATTGTCTTTTGAAGACCCAAAACTTCAACTTCATCAATCTGATTTAACAGAATTTTTTTATAAATATCAGCAGCCAAAACATACTTTTTATTTTTAGAATATATTAAAGCTAAATCCCTGTAAGATTGTTCATGATAGGGTCTTATTTTAAGTAAGTGCTCATAGACTAATTCAGCATCAAGATTTCTGTCAATTGACTCCATTTTATATGCCAATGCTTTTAAAGCTTTTGGGTTACTCTTGGCAGAAATAACTGCATCAGTAAGAATATAAAAAGCAAAATCATCATTCCACCTTTTGAAGTAGTCGTAACAATCAAAATAATACGGCAAGGATTTAAATTCTAAATTAGAAGTTTGCTTTATATATATCTCTTTAGCATTTTCAAAAGAAAATGCTTCTTCTAATTCCTTTATATATTTAGAGTTATTTTCAAAACTAATCATCCCTAATTCCTCCTCATAATCATTCCCCTTAATTAAGGCAGAATCAAGAGTTTGAGAAGATCCTTTATACAGACTATTCATTCTAATTACAAAAACACCACCTCTACCCACACTCCCGTATCTGTTTGTCGCTCCATAAGATTTTAATATGGTTATACTTTCAATTTGTTGGGCGTTAATAAAATTAGGAAAGTCCTCAAATATTAGTCCGTCAACGTCATATATTGCATAGGCAGGGGTATTCATTGAGCCAGTTCCACCTCTTATTGTAATTCTTGGAGTGTCATAACCTTCTATTCTAACTCCTGCAAATTTCCCTCTAATTACATCAACCAAGCTAGTTGCCCCTGCAGAAATGTCTTTTTTTGTAATTGTTGAATTAGAAAACCCAACGGCATCTTTATTTTTTCTGCCATATCCTGTATCTACTAAATTGTCTTCATTTTTATTTGTTGAAGATAAAACCACCTCGTCTAATATTTGTGCTTCTGTTTTTAATAAAACATATAAATCATCAAAATCTTCTACAACAGTTTGTTTTTCTATCATTCCTAAATAGTTAACCACTAGAATATCTCCAACTTGAGCGTCTATATTAAAATAACCGTCAAAATCAGACTGGGCTTCAACAAGTGAATTTTTAATTCTTATAGTTGCTCCTTGAATTGGTCCGGAGACACTAAACACTTTTCCGAATAAATTAGGCCCAGATTCATCTATTGTACTTAGAGATAAATCCTTAACCCAGCTATTGGTATTATCATCACGTTGTAAGTAAAATTTATTTGTATTTCTTAAAAACTTATATAATTGTGAAACTTTTATTTCTATAGTTTTAAATCCTTTTGCGTTAATTACAAACACATCATCGTCATTAATTAGCTTTTCATCATACTTTAAATTAAAGACTCCTGAGTTGCTAGTAAAAGCACCAATTTTAGTGTACTTAAAATTTACATTTGCCAGGCTTATGGGCTTGTTAGTCTTTTGATCAAGGACTGAAGCTTTTATATTAATTTGATATTGAGAGAAAATAAAATTGCAACAAAGAAAAAATAATAAAAATATTTGTTTATTCATTTTT
This sequence comes from Flavobacteriales bacterium, assembly GCA_004213995.1. Lineage (GTDB taxonomy): Bacteria > Bacteroidota > Bacteroidia > Flavobacteriales > Flavobacteriaceae > SGZJ01. The sequence goes on from SGZJ01000005.1 coordinate 6,912, forward strand.
TTAAATTTTTAATAAATATAACCAGTATGTTTTGTCAAGCCCTTTAATTCATTGTTAAATGATTTGTTCATTTAATTAGAAATATTTAATAAGATTTAGGGGGGTCCTATTTGAAATTTGCTTTTCGTTTTTTTATAAATGCATTAGTTCCTTCAATAAAATCTTCAGACTGAAAACAATTACTAAACTCATTTATTTCGGTAAGGTAACCATTTTCTCCGTCTTTAAAATTGGAGTTAACACATTTTATCGAAGCTGCAATAGCGCTTGACGAATTAGAAATTATTTTTTTTGCTAAATCTGTACTAAAAGAAATTAGATTTTCTTGTGATGTTATATGGTTTAGAAGCCCTACTCTTTCAGCTCTTTCTACATTAATCATATTAGCGCTTAATATCAATTCCATGGCGATTCCTTTACCGACTAACTGTGGCAACCTTTGTGTTCCACCATAGCCGGGAGTTACACCTAAAGAGACTTCAGGAAGTCCCATTAACGTATTATCACTAGCAATTCTTATGTGACAAGCCATAGCTAGCTCCAAGCCTCCACCTAATGCATATCCGTTAATAGCAGCTATAATAGGTTTTGGATAGTTTTCTATAAAGTCAAAAAGTTTAGATTGCCCGCCCGCAGATAATTCATAAGCTTGATCTTTAGAGAATTTATAGAATTCACTTATATCCGCACCAGCTACAAAAGCTTTATTTCCTGATCCGGTTATAATTATAATTTTACAAGATTCGTCATTTGATAAATTGTCTAATGCAATATTTAGCTCTTTTATAGTTAATATATTTAGTGCATTTAATTTACTTGGTCTATTGATAGTGATTGTAGTTACCCTATCATTTGTGTTCACTAATATATTCTCAAATTTCATATTTAATTTTTTGGTAAAGTTATAGTAAAAGTCGTCCCTATATTCATTTTAGTTTCAAATTCAATAGTCCCGCCAAAAGATTTAATAATATTACTTATAATAGATAAGCCTAAGCCCATACCACTTGACTTAGTCGTAAATCTTGGTTCAAATATTTTTAATTTATTCTCTTCGTCAATTCCAGATCCATTGTCACTTATTTTAATAATTACATGTGATGTTGTGTTTGATAAATAAACATCTATGATTGGGGTTCTTTCTTTTGGAATCGACTGAACGGCATTTTTAACCAAATTTGTTAAAACTCTAATAAGTTGAGATTTATCTAAATTAGCAAGGACTTCGTCAGAATCGAATGAAAAATTAATAAATTTCTTATCAAAAATATCAAGTGCAGTTTCAATAACTTCATTTAAGTTTAATAATTCTTTTTTCTGTTCTGGCATTTTTGCAAAATCTGAAAATGCACCAGCGATTGAGCTCATTACATCAATTTGTTGAATTAAAGATTTAGAAAATTCATCAACTTTAATATTGACATTTTTATTTTCAATATTGAAGTTCTTTTGAAAAGATTGAATCGTTAATCTCATTGGAGTAAGTGGATTTTTTATCTCGTGGGCAACTTGTTTTGCCATCTCTCTCCAAGCACTTTCCCTTTCACTTTTTGCAAGCTTTACTGCACTATCTTCCAATTCATCAATCATTAGATTATATGAGTTAACGAGTTCTGCAAGTTCTTTAGGCGGGTTCTTTAATATTATTTTATTATCACTTTGAGATAATTTTGTCAGCTTTAGTCTATTGCTTATTTGAAATAATGGATTTGTTATGTATCTAGATAAAAAATAGGCAAAAAAGGTAGAAATAATTATGATATTTAACAGAACAAAACCTAAACTGTATAATATTGAATCTAACTTATCATCATTTAAAAAATCAAACTCATAATAGGGGATGTATAAAAGACCGATTGGCTTATTATTTTGATCTTTCAATATGTCATAAGCTACTTTATAATTTTTGACATTTACATTGTTTTCAACAAATCTATCAATATTATTATTTTTAAATTTCTCAACTATATAACTAGGCATTTTTAGTTCCACTAAATCTATAGTTGATTCTAAATCTGAATTTTTTAATAGATTACCGTCTAAATCATATAGTTTAAATTCAATATTTTGAATTTTGGAAATTTCATCTATTTTACTATTAGAAATGTTTTCAATAATATCACTATTGTCAAAAGATGAATTCTGAATAACATAGTTAAGACTTAATATTAATTGATTTTCTTTTCTTTCTAATCTTTCATTGTGATAATATTCTGATTGATAGTTGTATTCAATAAAAGATAAGACTGTAAGAAGTAATGATGAAACGGCTACCATTAAAATCATGAAAATGAATATTCTAAAACGAAGAGAAATTCCTTTTAATTTCGTGTTATTCATTTCTTAGTTTTTTATATAATTTTATACCTAAAATTAAAATTACCGATAAAGATATGATACCTAAAACACCAAATATCCAACTTGTTGAACTCTTTAATGTTATTAAAAAGATTACTGCAAATAATATAATTGTTGCGCCTTCATTCCAATATCGCATAAAGTTTGAGGAATAGTTAATTATATCGTTTTGTAGTTCTTTATAAATCATATGGGTTTTGATATGATATAATATAAGTATAAAAACAAAAACTAATTTAATTTGCATCCACTCAAAATTTATTAACCCGGGATTTAATACAAATAGAAAAATAGCGAATCCTGTAGCCAAAATAGCAGAAGGCCATGTGATTATTAGCCAAAGTCTTTTTGTCATAATTTTAAATTGGCTTATCAATATTTCTTTTTCTTTTTGTGGTTTGGTATTTGCTTCAATATGATAAATGAATAGCCTTGGAATATAAAACAGCCCTGCAAACCATGTTATAACAAAAATCAAGTGTAATGCTTTTATATAATTATAATATTCCATGGTTTATTCAATAGAGATTAAATAATTTAATTTATTGTTGTTAAATAGTTCATTAAAATTTTTCACCTCTTCAACCATTAATTTATCAAAAATTTCAAGATTTATATTTATCTGATTTGTTAAATATTCTTTAACCGCAATATCTTGTTCGGTTGGTGAAAAATCACCCATAGAAACTAAAGAATTCAAGTGACCTAACTTATTTGTAAGCCTAATAGGGAAATTTAAGGGGTCTTGACCACTTCTGTTTTGAGTTTGATATAAAGCTTTTTCAATTTTTGATAAATCATCACTAAGCTCATTTGCTTTTTCTTTTAACATTGATAAATTGTCTTGATTATATATTGAGGTAAATTTCAATAATTGACTTTTAATACTTCTTATCTTTTTAATAGATTTATGAGCCTTGTCCATTGTTTTGTTTATTGAGTTAATAAAATCAAACTGCTCTTGCATAGATTTAATTGAACTTTCAGATCTTGGATCAATGCTAATTTTAAAAGATTTTGCTTGTACAACTCCATTAACATTTAACTCAACAAAGTAATCCCCAGGAACAGCTTTAGGTCCATTTAGGCTAGCCCACCATAATACCATTCCATCAAAATCACTTGCTCCATCGTAATACATATCCCAAGTATATTTATTAGGTCCTTTTTTAATTTTTAATTTCTTTTTTCCTGAAGCTTTATTGTTTAGTGAAATTATAGTGTCCTTATTGTTATTCATATAAGTCAAGGACACCTCGTCCTGGTCAGAATAATTAAAAAGGTTAAAGTAAGTTATAACACCATTTTCAAGGTTTTGACCAGCTGTAAGGCTATTTCTTGCACTACTTCTGCCAGACATTCTATATGAATCTTTTGGTGTAAATAGTTCAACATTATGTAAATCATGATGTGGAAGTAATTTTCTATCTAAAGAATTAATATAAGATTGATGAATAACTGTTAAATCATCTAAAATCCATAAGCTTCTACCTTGAGTAGCTATAATCAAACTGTTATCTTTAATGGTCAAATCAGTAATTGGAACGATTGGTAGATTAAGCTGAAAACTCTGCCAATTTTGACCTGCATCCAACGAAATATACATACCTGTTTCAGTTCCAGAATATAAAATATTTTTATTTTCTGGATCTTCTCTTACAACTCTGGTAAAATGTTCTTCATTAATTCCATTAGTTATTTTTTTCCAAGTTTTACCAAAATCTGTTGTTTTATAAATGTATGGTTTAAAATCACCTGTTTTATATTTTGTCCCTGCTATATAGCAAGTTCCTTCATCAAATGAGCTTGGTTCAATGCTATTTATCATCATCCACTCTGGCATTTTTTTGGGAGTTATATTATCCCACGTTTCTCCAGCATTTTTAGTTAAGTGTATTAACCCGTCATCACTTCCAACCCAAATTAATCCTTCTTTAAGTGGAGATTCCTGAGCGGCAAAAATTGTACAATAATATTCGACAGAGGTGTTATCTTGAGTTATTGGACCTCCTGAAGATTTTAATTTATTAGGGTCATTTCTTGTTAAATCTGGGCTTATAATATCCCAGGATTGACCTTCATTTTCAGTAACATGTACTTGATTTGAAAATGTATAAAGTTTTTTTGGATTATGTTTTGAGAATATAATAGGAAAATTCCATTGAAATCTATATTTCATACCTTCGGCTCCATGGCCCATTGGGTTGTCTGGCCAAACATTAATTGCTCTAACAGATCCAGATTCATGATTTACTCTTGTAAGGAAGCCATCATAACTGCCGCCATAAATAATTTCATTATTCAAAGGATCAACAGCTATATGTGCAGATTCTCCACCTGCAGTCGGCTCCCAATCTGATTCAGTTATTGATCCATTTGAAGATCTGTGATTAATTCTAATCGTTGAGTTATCTTGTTGTGCGGCATAAATCCTATAGGGAAAGCTATTATCAGTGGTTACTCTATAAAATTGTGATGTTGGCTGGTTCATGTAAGTACTCCAGCTCTCACCTCTATCATATGAAACTTGAGCTCCACCATCATCCCCAATAATCATTCTTTCGGGGTTTTCAGGTGAAATCCATAGATCATGATGATCACCATGGGGAGCATTATAGGTTTTAAAACTTTTACCAGAATTTGTGCTTTTGTGATATCTAACATTTAAAACATAGACTAAGTTTTCATCCTGTGTATCAGCATAAACTCTTGTATAGTACCAAGCTCTTTGTCTTAATTTTCTTTCATTATTTATTAATTCCCAGCTTTCTCCTCCATCATTACTTAAATATAAACCTCCTTTGTCCTTATTCTCAACTATAGCCCATACCTTTTCATTGTTAACCGGTGATACTGTGACACCAATTATTCCAAGAGTAGAATCAGGAAATCCTTTGTTAAGAGATATCTCTTTCCAAGTATCCCCGCTATCTTCACTTTTCCATAATGCAGAACCTTCTCCTCCAGAGCTTAAGCTGTAAGGAGTTCTTCTTACATTCCAAGTAGAAGCATAGATAACTCTAGAATTTGTAGGGTCAATTATTAAATCAACTATACCAGAATCTTCATTAGAATACAGTATTTTCTTCCAGTTTTTTCCACCATCAACGCTCTTATAAAGTCCTCTTTCATCACTCGACTTATATATATTTCCTAATACTCCTGCGTACACAATATCATGATTATTAGGGTCAATAGTAATTCTTGGAATATGTCTTGAATTTTTTAAGCCTGAAAAATTCCATGTTTTTCCTGCGTCTAAACTCTTCCATACCCCATATCCAGAGGAAACATTTCCTCTCACAGTTTTTTCTCCCCCTCCAACATATATTACATTTGGATCGCTTTTAGCAACGCTTACAGAACCAATACTTCCTCCAAAAAAACCATCAGAAATATTTTCCCATTTATTTCCGCCATCTTGTGTTTTCCATACTCCACCTCCCGTAGCTCCAAAATAATAAAGATTAGGTTTGTTAGGGACGCCTGTTACTGCAGCGCTTCTACCTCCTCTAAATGGTCCTATCAATCTGTATTCTAATGCTCCAAATTCACTTTCATGTTTGTCAAAACCAATATTTGGTTTATTAACTGTGTTTGCATTTATACTAAAAAAAATAAATGTAGTGCTTGCTAAAAAAAATAAATATAATTTATTCATGTTGAGTCGATTTTATTAATTCTAAAAATAAGAATTATTTATTATACTAATCTTTTTTTTACTTCTCTAGTCAAAACTACACCCGTAATTATTGTGGCAAGTAAATCTGAAATTGGAAATGACATCCATGCTCCAATTTCTCCATAAAATAAAGGTAATATTAAAATTAAAGGAACAAATAAAATCCCTTGTCGAAGCAGAGCTAAAATTAAGCCTATTTTTGCCTTTCCAATTCCTTGAAAATATGCAGCCCCTATCAGCTGTATTGCAATAATTGGAGTTGCTAAGAATACCCAACGCATTGCGGCAGGAGTTTCTCTAATTACATCAGTATCTGAGGTGAATACTTTTGTAATTTCTTCAGGAAAAATCATTAAAATTAAAAACACAAGAGTTGCAAAAAAAGAAGCATATTTGATTGCTAAAGAAATAACCTCTTTAACACGTTCAAAATTCTTTGCTCCAAAATTATACCCGGCAATAGGTAAAAACCCTTGAGTTATTCCATAAACTGGAAATAATGAAAACATCATCATTCTTCCAACGATTGCATAGGCAGTCACTGAAACTTCTCCTCCGTAATTGTATAAAATATTATTCATTAACAAATATGTAATACTAACTGTAGCCTGTCTAGCTAAAGTTATAGAGCCTAATGACGTTATCTCTTTCACAATAAGCTTTTTTAAATATAAATGATGAATTTTAATTTTAAGTTCTGATTTATCTGAGGAAAAAAACCAAAAAATAAAGATAAAACAAAGTATGTAGGATCCTGTGGTTGCCCAAGCTGCTCCAGCCATTCCCATATTTAAATATTTAATAAAAACTATATCTAAAACTATATTTCCAATTGATGGTATCATTAAAGCATACATTGCAAATTTTGGTTTACCTTCTGCTCGAATAACACTATTACCCATCATAGATAAGGCTAAAAAAGGAACGCCATAAAGAACTATGGTGTAGTATATTTTTGATGGCTCGTAAATCCCGCCTTTTCCTCCAAATAAGGGAATAATCGATTCAATAAAGTACAGGCCTAGAAAAACGAAACTTACAGTGATTAGTATTGTAAGGGTAATTTGATTGGCAAATGTATATCTAGCTTTTTGAAAATTATCTGAGCCTAAAGATCTTGAAATAATTGAAGAACCACCGATTCCTATAGCCATTCCCAAAGCAGCTATAAAAAAAGAAACAGGTAAAACAACATTAATAGCAGCTATGGCTATTGATCCAATCCATTGCCCAACAAAAATCGTGTCAATTAAAATATTTAATGACATAACTAATATGCCAATGGACGCTGGCAAAGCTTGCTTAAATAAAAGTTTTGAAATTGGTTCTATTCCAAGATTTGATGAATTTGGTTTGTTCATCTAGAAGCATTTCCCATTATCTTTCCAATTATCTACCCAATTAGAAATTAAATTCACCCAATCATTATTATCATTTAAACATGGGATAGTTGTAAATTCATGACCTCCTACTTCTTCAAATATTTCCTTGCCTTCCATCGCAATTTCTTCAAGTGTTTCTAAACAATCACTAACAAATGCAGGCGTAACAATTGCCATACTTTTAATCCCGGATTTACCTAATCTTTCAATTGTCCTGTCTGTGTAAGGTTGAAGCCATGGATCAAATCCTAACCTAGATTGAAATGAAGTTGAGTAGTTTTTTAATTTTAGTTTTTTAGCTACTAATTTTGTTACCTCTTTACATTGATGGCTATAACAAAACTCATGTGCTATTGAAGGAGTATCACAACAAGTTCCATCAACCTTACAATGTGATTTAGTAATGTCACTTTTTCTTATATGGCGCTCAGGAATACCATGGTAAGAAAATAATAGATGCTCTATTTTGTCAAGGTCAATACTACTTTTAATAGATTTTGAGAGAACATTTATATAGTCTTGGTTATTATAAAATGGCTTTATTTCTTCAATTATTAAATCTGGAAAATGTTCAGTACAAATTTCTTTAACAAGCACGCTTATTGTTTCTGTAGTTGCCATTGCAAATTGAGGATAGAGCGGAAATAATAATATCTTCTCAACTCCTTGATCAACTAATTCTTGAATTCCTTTTAAAATCGTCATGCTACCATATCTCATAGCTAAGCTTATTGGTATGGTTGACTTTGTTTGGAGTTTTTTTTGTAGTCTTTCAGAAAGAACAATTAACGGAGACCCTTCTTTCCACCAAATTTTCTTGTAAGCCTTTGCTGAAGTTTTTGGTCTGGTATTTAATATTATTCCTTTAACCAAAATAGTTCTAGCCCATTTTGGAACGTCAATAACCCTTTCATCCATTAAGAACTCTCCTAAATATTTTTTTACATCTTTAGGTTCTGGAGAATCAGGAGATCCTAAGTTTACTAATAGTACACCTTTTTTCATTTATTATAATTATGATGATAGTGAAATGAAATATTTTTTTGGAGTAACTCCGTATTTTTTTTTAAATGCAGCAATAAAATGGCTTGAGGTGCTATATCCAATTTTTAGCCCAACTTCATTAACATTATAATCTCCCGATTCTAGTAATTTCCTAGCTAATTCCATTTTGTAGTCTATTAGAAAACTATATACTGAATCTCCATAGATTTGCTTGAATCCCTCCTTTAATTTCTTTAAACTAAGCCCTATCTCATCAGCTAAATCATTTAAACTAGGGGGTTCTGCTAATCGATTAATAATTATATCCTTAGCTAATTTGATTTTATTGACGTTAGATTCACTTACTAGAAAAGGACATTGATCTAAATTTGTTTCATCACTTTTATTAAAATACAAGCTAAGGAGTTCGAAGGTTTTAGCCTTAAAATATAATGGTTTAACAGAGTTATTTAAATTAAAATTTAAAAGCTGAGTTAAAACAATGGACATAGATGGTGATATGTTTTCCTCAGTATAGTATTTTTTTAAAATATTTTCCTTGCTTAAAAAAGTTATATAGCTTGCCTCATCTGAAAAAAGCAAATGAAATTTTTTAATCGATATTAGAATTGTTATTATGTTAGAACCTATTTGGTTTGATAAATTAATCGGAAGTGTTCTCTGGGGATTATACAAAAGAAGTGACTTTCCTTTTGTTAGTTTTAATTTGTATGAGCCTTCATTAAATACAAGTTCTGAGCTACCTTTTAAGCAAAAATGAAATTGTATAAAGTCTTTACTAACTTCTTTATTAAATTTCTGTAGCTGGTTTGTATTGTTGCTATGAATAGTTATAAAAATTTCTTTGTCAACAACTATTTCAGATGAGGAACCTATATCGACACTTTCTAAAAAACTTTTTGGTTGATTTTTTTTCTCTTTATTTAGAATCATTATAAATTAATTAGGTCATTTATATCTGTAATATTTGACAAAAATAAGTTAAATTATAAAATAAAAAAATTGATTTATGAAAAAACTAGTAACGATATAAAAAGTTCTTTTAGCGTTGTTTTTTAAATAAAAGCATACTTATTTTTGCAAAAAGATTTATACTTAATGCAAACTGAAGCAACGAGTTTTTTTATTGTAGGAATTAGCTATAAAAATGCAGACGCAGAGATCCGTGGGAGATATAGTTTAGATCCTAAATCCAAATTATCTTTATTAACAAAAGCAAAAGAAGCAGGCCTTGAAAGTGTCATGGCTATTTCCACTTGTAATAGGACAGAGGTTCTTGGTTTTGTAAATGACCCTGAAATACTAACAAAACTATTATGTGATGCAACCAATTCTTCAAAAGTAGAGTTTAAAAAATACGCCTACACTTTGAGTGAATATAAAGCTATAAATCACATTTTCAAAGTTGGTTCAGGATTAGAAAGTCAGATTTTAGGTGATTTTGAAATTATAGGCCAATTGAAACACAGTGCTGCAAGCTCAAAAAAAGCAGGGCTATTAAACACTTACTTAGATAGATTAATTTCATTAGTTATTAGAGCAAGTAAAAGGATTAAAACTGAAACTAGTTTGTCAACAGGAGCAACTTCTGTTTCTTTTGCTTCTGTTCAGTACATCTGTAATAATATTGAAGATGTTAATAATAAAAATATCTTATTGTTTGGGACAGGCAAAATAGGACGAAATACTTGTGAGAATCTAATTAAACAAACAAAAAACAGTAAAATAACACTTATCAATAGGACAAAAGATAAGGCTGAAAAAATAGCTGGAAAATTCAATTTAAAAGTTGAAGATATTTCTGACTTGAGCCATGAAATTGCTAAAACTGATGTTCTAGTGGTTGCTACTGGCGCATTAGAAACTACAGTTAACAAAGGTCTGATAAAAACAAAAGCGCCACTTCTTATATTAGATTTATCAATTCCTAAAAACGTATCAAATGATGTCGCTGAATTAGATAATGTTAATTTGATTCACCTTGACGATCTTTCTAAAATTACAGATAAGACATTAGAATCTAGAAAAAAAGAAGTTCCAAAAGCAACAAAAATAATAGAATCAGTAATGAAAGAGTTTGAGGAATGGGTAGAAAACAGGAAGTTTGCCCCAACGATAAGAGCTCTAAAGAGTAAATTAACAAGTTTTAAAAACTCGGAATTAGAAAATCTAAAGAAGAAAAAAAATGACTTTGATTTTGAACATGCAGAGCTAATTAGTGATAACATAATTCAAAAAATCACCAATCATTTTGCAAATCATTTGATCAATGAAAACATTACAGCAAACAAAAGTGAAGAGTTAATTAAAAAAGTGTTTAACCTTGAAAAGACACTTTAGATGGATAATATTAAAATTGGGACAAGAGCTAGTAAGTTGGCTGTTTGGCAAGCTAAACAAGTCCAGGCCTTATTGCAAAAAATAAATATTTCGTCCTCAATAATCAAAATCAAATCAAGTGGAGATAAAGATTTATCCAAACCTGTTTACGAGTTAGGTGTTACCGGTGTGTTCACTAAAGAAATTGATTTAGCATTATTAAATAATGAAATTGATATTGCGGTTCATAGTCTTAAAGATGTTCCGACAAAATTGCCATTAGGGGTGATACAAGGAGCTGTACTTCAAAGAGGCTCTGAGTTGGATATCATTATCCCTAATAACCCTTTAAAATCAAAAGAAAATACAATAGCAACGGGAAGTTTAAGGCGAAAAGCTCAATGGCTTAACAGATTTAAGACAGACAAAATTGTAGAAATAAGGGGGAATGTTCAAACTAGGCTAAGGAAGCTAAAAGAAAATAATTGGAATGGTACTATAATGGCAAAAGCTGGATTAGAAAGACTAGAAATATTGCCAGAATATTATCAAGAGTTAAACTGGATGATTCCTGCTCCAGCTCAAGGGGCTATATCTGTTCAAAACTTAACTATAAAGCCTTCAATTACCAAAATGTTAAAACAAATAAACCATGCTGAAACTGAAATTTGCACAAATATAGAAAGGAGTTTTTTAAATAAATTAGAGGGGGGTTGTACGGCACCAATTGGTGCGTATGCGAAAATAGCTAACAAGTCCATTGTTTTCAGAGCGGTTTTGCTCTCAGCTGAAGGGAAAAACAAAATAGAAATAAACGAGGTTGAAAAACTAGAAAATATTGAAGGGTTGGGTGAGAGGTTTGCAAAAAAAATCATTTCACTTGGTGGAGATAAAATATTAAATTCTTTAAAAGGATAGGACATGGCAAAGTTATTATCTACCAAAGTACTTAGCCCAAAAAATCATAAAAAAATCAGTGATGCAAGGATAAAAATCAGTGATTATAACGCTATAAAAATTGAAAAAATTGACTTCAATGTCAATAAGAGAATTGAAAATGCAATTTTCACAAGCAAGAATTCTGTGAAGGCTGTTTTAAACAAAAAATTAAAGATTAAAAATTGTTATTGTGTTGGCGAAAAAACAAAATCATTACTTTTAAAAAATGGTCAAAAAGTAGTAAAAAGTGAAGAAAATGCTCAAAAATTGGCTGATTTTATAGTAAAATCATTAAAAAATGACGTTTTTGTGTTTTTTTGCGGAAACATTAAAAGAGACGAATTACCCAAAATTTTAACTAAAAATCACATAAAATTTTCGATAGTTGAAGTTTATAAAACAAGTCTGATTTATAAGAAAATAGATGAAGCTTTTAACGGTATTTTATTTTTTAGTCCAAGCGCTGTAAGGAGCTATTGTTATTATAATAAAATTGATAGTGAAATGCTATTTACAATTGGACAGACAACTACAAATGAGGTTAAAACTTTTTCTAACAAAATTATAACATCGGACATTAACAGTATTGATCAGGTTGTTGATAATGCCATCAAATATTTTACATATGATAAAAAATGACTTATTACTTAGAGCTCTTAAAGGAGAGGTTGTCGAAAGGCCTCCTGTGTGGATGATGCGTCAGGCAGGAAGGTACTTACCAGAATTTATAGAAATTAGAAAAAAATATGATTTTTTTACTAGATGTCAAACGCCTGAATTAGCTAGTGAAATTACAGTCCAACCAATTAGAAGATATGGAATGGACGCAGCTATATTGTTTAGTGATATTTTGGTAATTCCACAAGCAATGAATATTGAAGTTCTAATGAAACCAGACTTTGGACCGTTTATTCCTAACCCTATTCGAAATGCAAAAGACCTTGAAAAGGTAGTAGTTCCTGATGTAAATGAATCGTTAGATTATGTCTTTGATGCTATAAAAATGACTAAAGAAATTTTAAATAATGATATTCCATTAATTGGATTCGCAGGATCGCCATGGACAATACTGTGCTATATTGTACAAGGTCAAGGGAGTAAAACTTTTGATAAAGCTAAAGAGTTTTGCTTCAAAAATCCGATTTTGGCTCATGAGCTGTTAAGTAAAATAACAGTAACCACAATTGCATATTTAAAACAAAAGGTTAATGCCGGGGTTGACGTTTTACAAATATTTGATTCTTGGGGAGGACTCCTTTCACCAACTGATTACAGTGAGTTTTCATGGCAATATATAAACCAAATTATAGAAGAGCTAAAGGATTTTGCGCCAGTTGTTGTATTTGGTAAAGGGTGTTGGTTTGCATTAAATGAAATGAGTAAAAGTAATGCCTCTGCTCTTGGTGTTGATTGGACAATCACTGCAAGAAATGCAAGATATTTAAGCGGTGGAAATATCACATTACAAGGCAACTTAGATCCTTCTAGGCTACTTTCTAGCAAATCAAAGATTAAAGATTTAGTCAACAACATGATAAATGATTTTGGAAAAGATAGATACATTGTTAATCTTGGTCATGGCATACTGCCAAATATCCCATTAGAAAATGTTGAGGTGTTCATAAATACTGTGAAAGAATATAAAGCATAATGAAGACTAAATTCTACAGCCATATCGTACAATTACAAAGAAGCATCTGTGATGAATTTGAAAAAATTGATGGAAAGGCTAAGTTTTTTGAAGACAAATGGACAAGAGACGGGGGTGGCGGTGGAATAACTAAAATAATTGAAGATGGAAAAGTCATTGAAAAAGGCGGAGTAAATATTTCAAAGGTATTTGGGGAGCTTCCACAAAGTATGCAAAAGCAACTTAATACAAAGTCTAACAAATTTTTTGCATGTGGATTAAGCCTAGTGATTCATCCTATAAATCCAATGGTTCCTACAGTTCACGCAAATTGGAGATATTTTGAAATGTACGATGATGATGGAAACATTACTGACTCTTGGTTTGGAGGAGGTCAGGATTTAACTCCTTATTATATATTTGAAAATGATATCGAACATTTTCACAAGCAATGTAAAACTATTTGTGATAAACACAACCCAAGTTTTTATGTTAAATTTAAAGAGAATTGCGATAATTATTTTTTCAATTCCCATCGAAATGAAGCTAGAGGGGTTGGAGGTTTGTTTTTTGATTATTGTAAACAAACCCCAACAACAAGTATGTCGGACTGGTTTAGTTTTGTAGAAGAAATTAGTAGTAATTTTATTAATTGTTATGGTCCTATAATAAACAGCAAAAAACTATTGGCTTATTCTAAGTCCCATAAAAAATGGCAAGAAATAAGAAGAGGAAGATATGTAGAGTTCAACCTAGTTCATGATAAAGGAACTCTATTTGGGCTAAAAACTAACGGGAGAATCGAAAGTATTTTGATGAGCTTACCTCCAAAAGTAAGCTGGAAATATAATTTTCTGCCTGAAAAAAATAGTGAAGAATCTAAACTTTTAGATATATTAAAAAACCCTGTCAAATGGGTTTAACAAACAATAAAATATGTATCCATTAAATAGAAATAGAAGACTGAGAACAAGTGAGACTTTAAGAAACCTAATTAGAGAGAACACTATCACTCCTAACGATTTTTTAGTTCCTTTATTTGTTATCGAAGGAAAAAACAATAAACGAGAAATTCAATCCATGCCTAATTATTTTAAAATGAGTATCGATTTGATTTTAAAAGAAATTAAAATTTTACATTCACTTGGATTAAAATCTGTTTTACTGTTTGCTCAAGTTGAAGAAAGTCTTAAAGATAACTATGGTACAGAAGCTATTAATAATAATGGCCTAATGCAAAGAGCTATAAGAAGCATAAAAGACAAGTTTCCAGATATTCTTGTAATGTCAGATGTTGCATTGGATCCTTACTCGTCATATGGTCATGACGGTGTAGTTGAAAATGGGTTAATTGTTAATGATATTACAAATGATATACTAGCAAAAATGAGTCTTTCTCATATTAAAGCTGGAGCAGATTTTGTGGCCCCAAGTGATATGATGGATGGAAGAGTGAAAGTGATTAGGACAATGTTAGAAAAAGAAGGATGTCATAATGCAGGAATTATGAGTTATAGTGCCAAATATGCCTCATCATTTTATGGGCCTTTTAGGGACGCTTTAGATTCTAAACCTGGATTTGGCGATAAGAAAACCTATCAAATGGATATAGGAAATCGAGAAGAAGCAATAAATGAAGTTAGACTGGATATAAAAGAGGGGGCAGATATAGTTATGGTTAAGCCTGGGATTTCGTATCTTGATATTATTAGAGATATTAAAAACAATTTTAATATCCCTATTTCTGCTTATCAAGTAAGCGGTGAGTATGCTATGATTAAAGCTGCTTCAAAAAATGGTTGGATCGATGAAAATCAAACAATTTTAGAGACATCGATTGCTTTTAAAAGAGCTGGAGCTAGTTTTATAGCTAGTTACTTTGCTAAAGATATCATAAAATTAATTTCTTAATTATGTCAAAGAAAAAAAAAGGACTACTAATTCTTATTACACTAATTTCATCTTTTTATTTACTTGATCTTGGCTATTTAGTTAAGGCTGTAAAAGTAGGATACTTAAAAGGACACACTACGGCTTATTTATCAGACTATGTCCATTTTGACAATGATATTATTGAAACTGGAGTTCATCAACCATGGCTAATTAGCGATAAATATAATAGTAAAGTAGAATCTAAAAACTTAATTAATATTAATAAATTAAAAGAAACCACTTCATACCTAATTATACAAAATGATAGTATTGTTTTTGAAAAGTATTATTTAGGCTATAACCAAGATTCTATTTCAAATTCATTTTCAATGGCAAAAAGTTTTGTTAGTGCAATGTTAGGAAAGGCCATATCAGATGGATATATAAAGGGCCTTGACCAACCTGTTTCTGATTTCTTTAAGGAATTTAGTCAAGGGAAAGCTGCTAAGCTAACAGTTGGTGATCTTTCAACAATGTCTTCTGGACTAAATTATGTAGAAAAATATTATAGTCCTTTTTCAATAACCGCTAAAAGTTATTTTACCTCAGATTTAAAATCTTTAATTCTAGGTTTAAAAGTTATTGAAGAGCCTGGACAGAGATATAAATATCTTAGTAGTGACACCCAATTATTGGGAATGATTCTTGAAAAAGCAACTGGTAAAAATCTTTCTGATTATCTAAGTGAATCTTTTTGGAAACCAATGGGTGCTAAAATTGCTTCTCCATGGCAAGTTGATAGTAGGGAAAATAATCTTGTTAAGGCATTTTGTTGTATTGCTAGTAGCGCCAGAGACTTTGCTAGGTTAGGTAAGCTTTATAAACAGCATGGAAAATGGGAAGGACATCAGCTTTTAGACTCTACTTTTATTGCAAAATCTCTAACTCCAAAGTTTGCGAATGCTCCTTTCTATGGTTATGGATGGTGGTTAGACAAATACAAGGGCAAAGAAATCTTTTACTCAAGAGGACATCTTGGGCAACTAACTATAGTGATTCCAGAAGATGACTTAATTATTGTAAGATTAGGAAATTTAATTTCAAAAGAAGAACAAGGTAGTGCGCATTCAAAAGACTTTTACACCTATATTGATGAAGCTTACAACATAATTAATTAATTTTTTTGTTTTGAACAAAGCATCTTCTAATAATCTTATTTCAATAAAAAATTTAAGCATAAGTTTTATTAAAAAAAACAAGGTTGTTAATGTAGTTAACAATATTAGTTTTAATTTATTAAAAAATGAGGTGTTGGGAATCGTTGGTGAATCTGGCAGTGGAAAGTCTGTGACAGCGTTGTCTATATTAAAGTTATTACCAAAAAATAAAGCTATATCTAAGGGGGAGGTAATTTATAACAACACAAATTTATTAGAGATAAGTGATTCGAGTATTCGTCAAGTTAGAAAAAAAGATATCTCTATAATATTTCAAGAACCAATGTCTGCATTAAATCCAACAATGAAATGTATTGATCAATTGCGTGAATGTTTTGAGTTAAAAAATATTGACATGATAGATGTTGAAGACGAGATAAACTTATTGATAAAAAAAGTTAAATTGGAAAAAGTTGACAACTTTAGTTCCAAATATCCACATCAACTCTCTGGTGGACAAAAACAAAGGTTAATGATTGCGATGGCTATAGCCTGTAAACCTAAATTACTTATAGCTGATGAGCCTACCACGGCACTAGATGTTACAGTCCAGAAAGAGATCATTGAATTACTTTTAAAAATTAAAAAATCTGAAGGGTTAAGTATAATTTTTATTTCGCACGATCTAGCGCTAGTTTCTGAAATTGCAGATAGATTAATAGTAATGTATAAAGGAGAAATAATTGAAAAAGGAGGTGCAGCAAAAATATTTTCGAATCCAATTGAAAATTACACTAAAGGTTTGTTATACTCAAGACCAAATAATAAAGTTAAGTTAAGCAAACTTCCAACTGTGTCTGATTATATTAATAACTCTGTAGATAACTCAATTATTAGTGACGAGGAAATTGAAATTAGTCGACAAAAGATATATTCAAACAGCCCTATTTTAGAAATTAAAAATTTAGATAAATATTATATTCAAAATAAAATTTGGTTTAAGAAAAAAGAGGAATTTAAAGCTCTTGATGGTATTAATTTGCAGCTATATAAAGGAGAAACACTTGGTTTGGTTGGTGAGTCAGGATGTGGTAAGTCTACATTAGTAAAAACAATTGTTCAAATTGAAAAGGTTAGTAATGGATCAATATTTTATAAAGGCACTGATATTACAAGACTTTCTAAGTCTGAGTTAAATAATTATAGAAAAGATGTTCAGCTAATTTTTCAAGACCCTGACTCTTCTTTGAATCCTAAAAAAACTATTGGATCATTAATAATGGAGCCAATGATTGTTCATAAGATTGACAAAAAAGACAACTCTTACAAAAATTTGTGTATAGCTTTGTTAAAAGATGTTGGCCTTAAAAAAAATGTCTTTTATAAATATCCTCACGAACTATCTGGAGGTCAAAAACAAAGAGTAGGAATCGCAAGAGCAATTAGTGTTAGGCCTAAAGTATTAATTTGTGATGAG
Source organism: Flavobacteriales bacterium (assembly GCA_004213995.1). Classification (GTDB taxonomy): domain Bacteria; phylum Bacteroidota; class Bacteroidia; order Flavobacteriales; family Flavobacteriaceae; genus SGZJ01. The sequence goes on from SGZJ01000005.1 coordinate 24,733, forward strand.
TCTGTATCTGCTTTAGATGTTTCTGTTCAGGCACAGGTATTAAATTTATTAAATCATTTAAAGAAAAAGCTAAAACTTACGTACATATTCATTTCTCATGACTTATCAATAGTGAAATATATGTCAGACAAAATTGTTGTAATGAAGGAAGGTGTTTTCAAAGAAATAGGGTTTTCAGAAGATATCTATAACGATCCTAAAATGGACTACACTAAAAAACTAATTGGAGCTATTCCAAAAGGGATTAGCTAATTCTAATTTCTGGAACTTCAGAATCAACGATAAGATTACCAACTGTAGATTCTTTTATTTTTTGAACACTAACTCCAGGTGCTCTTTCAAGTAATTTAAACCCCTCTTTGGTGACCTCTAGCACAGCTAAATTGGTTACTATTTTTTTTACACACCCAAGACCTGTTAACGGGAGTGAGCATCTTTTTAGCAATTTGGATTCTCCTTTTTTGTTTGTGTGCATCATTGCTACTATAATATTTTCTGCACTAGCTACCAAATCCATAGCTCCTCCCATTCCTTTTACCATTTTTCCTGGAATTTTCCAGTTTGCTATATCTCCGTTTTCAGAGACCTCCATAGCTCCTAAAATAGTTAAATCAACATGCTTTCCTCTTATCATTGAAAAACTCATTGCTGAATCGAAAAAACTGGCGCCGGGTAATGTTGTTATTGTTTGCTTTCCTGCGTTAATTATATCTGCATCTACATTATCATCAAAAGGAAAAGGCCCCATTCCAAGAACTCCATTTTCACTTTGAAACTCTACACTTAGGTCTTTATTAACGTAATTTGCTACTAAAGTAGGAATCCCTATTCCTAAATTTACATAATACCCATCTTTTACTTCTTTTGCTATTCTTTTAGCAATTCCATTTTTATCTAGCATTATCTTTGTGTTATAGTTCTTTGTTCAATTCTTTTTTGGTAATTTTCACCCTTAAATATTCTCTGGACAAAAATGCCAGGAATATGTATTTCGTTTGGATCAAGAGCTCCTACTGGATATAACTCTTCAACCTCTGCAACTGTTATTGAAGCCGCACCACACATGTTTGGGTTAAAATTTCTTGCTGTTCCTTTAAAAATTAAGTTTCCTGCTTCATCTCCTTTCCAAGCTTTAACAATCGAAAAGTCTGCATTAAAAGCATGTTCTAAAATATACATTTTTCCGTTAAATTCTCTAGACTCTTTACCATCTGCAACTTCAGTTCCAAAACCTGCTGGAGTATATACTGCAGGGAAACCAGCTTGAGCCGCTCTACATAATTCAGCCAGAGTTCCTTGAGGCAGTAATTCAACTTGAAGCTCTCCTGAAAGCATTTGTCTTTCAAATTCATTGTTTTCTCCTACATATGACGAAATCATTTTTTTTATTTGGTGGTCCTTTAACAATAGCCCTAGACCAAAGTCATCAACTCCAGCATTATTTGATATACATGTTAGTCCCTTAACTTTTAATTTTACTAATTCTTCTATTGATTTTTCAGGGATACCACATAATCCAAATCCTCCTAACATAATGGTCATATTGTCTTTAATCCCATTTAGAGCATTAGTCACATCACGTACTTTTTTGTTTATCATACTAAATATTTTAAAAATCTATTTCTAATAACTTCTTGTTGTTATTTTTAATTGTATTTAATGAGTCATTTTTAAAATTATTACAATTTAATTCAATGGATAGTTTTTCTGGTCTAAAAAAAGGCTCCTTAGAAATATTTAAAATAGTATCCTGGTAACAACTCTTCATATATACTCCCCATATCGGCAGAGCCATTGATGCTCCTTGACCATAATCGATAGTTTCAAAATGAATAGACCTATCTTCAGCTCCTACCCAAACTCCGGTTACTAAATTTGGCACCATTCCCATGAACCATCCGTCACTTTGATTTTGAGTTGTTCCTGTCTTGCCTGCAATTGGATTATCAAATTCATAGGGATATCCAGTGACCACTGACTCATACGCGTTATTAGTAGCGCCAGTTGTTCTTAATCTTATGCCAGATCCTGCTTGAGTGACTCCTTCAAGTAAGTTAACAGTTACATAAGCTGCTTCTTCACTTAAGACATCCCTTGTTTCTCTTTTATATTCAAATAAGATTGTTCCATTTTTATCCTCAATTTTTTCAATTAATATAGGCTTAGTGTATACTCCTTTATTTGCAAATGCTGAATAGGCAGCAACCATTTCATAAACACTAATATCTGGGGTTCCTAAAGCAATGGAGGGAACTGGTAGTATTTTTTGCTCAATCCCTAAATTTTTAGCTAGTTTTATTACTGGCTTTGGACCAATTTTATCCATTAATCTTGCTGTAACAGTATTAATAGAATTAGCTAAAGCATTTTTCAAGGTTCGTGTTCTCCCGTATTTATCTCCTGAATTTCTTGGACACCATTTTTCAGGATTGCCAAATTTATTTTTTTCTATACAATATTGACTATCAGGAAAGGTATCGCAAGGAGACAATTTTACCTGGTCAATTGCTGCAGCATAAACAAAAGGTTTAAATGTTGAACCAATTTGACGCTTCCCTTTTTTTACCATATCATACTGAAAATGTTTATAATTCATACCTCCAGCCCAAGCTTTAACAAAGCCTGTACTTGGATCCATAGACATCATGCCAGGTCTTAAAAAAGATTTATAATAAATCATAGAATCCCAGGGTTTCATTATCGTATCAATTTCACCTTGCCATGAAAAAACAGTCATTTTTGATGGAATTTGAAAGGATTTTTTTATTTCCTCTTCAGATTTTTTAAGGTCATATTTCATTTTTCTCCATCGCTCAGATCTTTTCATGGCACGTCTAAGCAGTGTGTCAATTGCACCTTCAGTTAGTTCTCGAAAAGGAGCTGTTGGATTATCTTCAATCGTGTTTTGTTTGAAAAATTCTTTTTGAAGCCTTGGCATGTGTTGGTTAATTGCATCCTCAGCATAAACTTGCATACTATAATTTATAGTAGTGTGAATTTTTAATCCATCTGTATTTATATTATACTTAGATCCATCTGGTTTTCTATTTTTTTCATCCTTTACCCAATCTTTCATATATGTTCTTAAGTATTCTCTAAAATAAGGAGCAATTCCGTCACGATGAGACTCTGGGGTGTAATTTAATTTTAAGTCTTTAAGTTGTAGAGAATCTTTCATCACTTTGTCTATAAATCCGTATTTATACATTTGTGCTAAAACTACATTTCTTCTGTTTTTTACACCAACAGGATTTCTACTAGGCCTAGGATTATATAGTGAGGAGTTTTTTAACATTCCTACTAGCATTGCAGATTCACTAATGTCTAAGTCAATAGGCTCTTTACCAAAATAAATTCTTGAGGCACTTCTTATGCCATCCCCATTATTACCAAAATCATAAATATTTAAATATTGTGCTAAAATTTCATTTTTAGTATACTGCTTTTCTAATCTAATAGAAATAATATATTCTTTAATTTTCTGATTAATTCTCTCCAAAATATCTCTAGATCCTTCACCGGTAAATAATTGTTTAGCTAATTGTTGTGTAATTGTACTTCCTCCTCCATCTTTTCCTAATTTTACAATCGCCCTTAAGGTTGATATCCAGTCAATACCAGAATGACTATAAAAACGTATATCTTCTGTTGCTAATAATGCGTCTACTAAATGTTGAGGGAATTCTGAAAAGCTTACCGGCGTGCGATTATCATTAAAATAAAATTTTGCAATAGTTTTTCCTTCTTCGGAAAGAATTTCGCTAGCTAAATTTGTCTTTGGATTTTCTAATACTTTTAAGTCAGGCATTTCGCCAAGACCTCCAACTGATGCAAAATAAAAAATTCCAAAAACTGATGACACTAAAGCTATAAAAAGTGCCCATATGGTAATAATGTATTTTTTAAAATTATTTTTCTTTTTCAATTCTGTATCCGATATTTATTATTCCATCTAATAACTTTAGACCACTAACCTTATTAATCTTTCTCATAGCGTGCTGAATGGTAACCAAATATTTTCCATTTTCAAATTTAGCACTTTCTTTGTGTACTAACTTATTTTCATAAGTATTTAGAAATTTTTTTCCTAGTAATTTTCCATCAGAATTAGCCATTTTATACTCAAGGGTGTCTTTCATTATTATTTTTGTAGAATCGTGAACAGTGATTATTAAAAACAAATTATTAAACATATAGCTTTGGTCAGTTCTGACATTTATAAAGGAATTGTACGAGCTTGATTTTAAATCAAATTCAAACATAATCAAACTATCTTTGTCCCATTGATTTGGAATAGTTTTATAGCTATCAAATATTCTATCTTGACCACATGAAAGAAAACTAAATATAATTAATACTATTAATACTCTAGTTAGCATGTTTTTTTGCTTTTTTTCTTTTGTGATTTTTTTTCTTTCTTGGCTTATCAAACCTTGTTAAACTATCTTGACCAACGACATTCTCGAACATGTTTTCTTCTACGAAATTATTCTCAATTGTATACTCCTCTAAGCCTGAGACTAATTTGTTTAATTTATTCTCATTGATAATTGCATTAGCTTGGTCTACTGATAGCAAAAACCAATTATTCCACTCACCAACATATGCATACCATAATTGTTTTTTAAAAATATCTGTCTTTTGGCATACTGCTGTTCCTTTTTCAGTCTTTAGTTTAATCTCTTTCTTTGGGAAATTTTTTAAGGCATCCATATAAGACCCTAGCTCATAATTTAAGCAGCATTTTAATTTTCCACACTGACCTGCTAATTTTTGAGGATTAAGAGAAAGTTGCTGATACCTAGCAGCAGAGGTACTTACAGACCTAAAGTCAGTTAGCCAAGTTGAACAACATAACTCTCTACCGCAAGAACCTATTCCTCCAAGACGAGCAGCTTCCTGTCTTAAACCAACTTGTTTCATTTCAATTTTCGTTCTAAATTCTCTTGCATAAATCTTAATTAATTCTCTGAAATCTACTCTTTCATCAGCTGTGTAATAAAAAGTTATTTTGCTACCGTCCCCTTGATATTCAATGTCAGATATTTTCATTTTTAATCTCAGATCAATTGCAAACTTTCTAGCTCTAACTTTAATTGGCTCTTCTTTGTCTCTTAATAATGACCACTTGTCTATTTCAATTTGTGATGCTTTTCTGTAAATGATCTTTGACTCTTCTTGTGAATAGCTGATTTTTTTCTTGTCCATTTGAACCCTTACAAGTTCTCCAGTTAGTGTTACTATTCCTATATCATAACCACTATTGGCTTGGGTAGCAGCAATATCTCCTACAGAAAGTGATAGTGAGTTTTTATTTAAAAAATAATCTTTTCTGCCATTTTTAAATCTAATTTCTGAATATAAAAATTCTGATTGACCTGATGGTAAAGACATATTTGATAGCCAATCAAAAACAGTAAACTTATTGCAGCTGTCTGTTCCGCATGTTCCGTTGTTTTTGCATCCTTTAGGAGAGCCATTAGATTTAGAACTGCAAGTTTTACAAGACATTAAATAAATATTTTATTAAATATAATATATACTTTTTAGAAATCTTCTATTTGGTTAGTTTGATTTCTAGAAAGGGTTTTTCCTCGTCCTTTTTTGAAAATATCATTACTGTTTTTATTTCCTTTTCTTAATTTCTTTTGTTCTTCAAAAGGCAAGCTGTTAATTTCTTTGCAGTCGTAACTACAGCAATTGTCCATTTCTTTTTTACATTTATCACATTGAATAAAAAGTAGGTGACATGCGTCATTTGCACAATTTGTGTGAATATCAAAATTTGCCCCACATTGATGACATTGCGCAATTACATCATCGCTAATTTTTTCTGCTCGTCTGTCGTCAAAAACAAAATTTTTACCAATAAAATTGTTTTTTAATTTTTGTTCATTAACTTGTTTTGTGTATTCAATGATCCCGCCCTTGAGCTGGAAAACATTTTTAAATCCTTTGTGCTTAAAGTAAGCGCTTGCCTTTTCACATCTAATACCCCCAGTACAATACATTATTAGATTCTTATCGTCTTTATGGTTTTTTAAATCTTCTTCTATTAAATCAAGAGATTCTCGAAAAGTATCGACATCTGGCTTAATTGCGTTTTTAAAATGTCCTATTTCACTTTCGTAATGATTTCTCATATCCACTACAATAGAATTATCTTGCTCAGCTAAGTTATTATACTCAAGAGCATTTAAATGAACACCTGTGTTTGTAACATCAAATGTGTTGTCATTTAAACCATCAGCAACTATTTTTTCTCTAATTTTTATTTTAAGTTTTAAGAAAGATTTATTGTTGTGTTCCACAGCAATATTTAAAGACGTGTTTTCTAAAAATGGAATTGATTTAAGGTGTAGCTTAAATTCTTCAAAATTATCTTTTGGAATTGATAATTGCGCATTAATTCCTTCGAAGGCTACGTATATTCTTCCTAAAATTTCTAATGAATCCCATTTAATAAATAATTGATCTCTAAAAGACTTTGGGTCAATAATTTTAGCGTATTGATAAAAAGAAAGTGTCATTCTTTCTTTATTAGATTTGTCTATTAGAGCCGCTCTTTCTTTAGAGCTTAACTTGTTGTACAGTTGCATTCTATACTGGTTTATTAATTCTATAGCTGCAAAAATAATATTTATAAAATTAATACTGAAAAACTACTAAAACGAATGATAATAAAATTGTATTGTCATTAAAGTTGTATTAAATTAGCAATAGAATAAATTTCAAATCTACACAAAATGGGGAATAACAAAGAAGACAAATTAAAGGCGCTAAAACTAACACTAGATAAGTTAGACAAAACATATGGAAAAGGAACGGTAATGAAAATGAGTGATGCCCCCGTTGCTGATGTTGATGCAACTTCTTCGGGATCTTTAGGTTTAGACTTAGCTTTAGGGGTTGGTGGTTACCCTAGAGGAAGAGTCATAGAAATATATGGTCCTGAATCATCAGGAAAAACAACTTTAACGCTTCATGCTATAGCAGAATGTCAAAAAAAAGGAGGTATTGCAGCATTTATTGACGCTGAGCATGCTTTTGATAGATATTATGCACAAAATTTAGGGGTAGATATTGATAATTTAATTATTTCTCAGCCAGATCACGGAGAGCAAGCATTAGAAATTGCAGATAACTTGATTAGATCTGGAGCTATCGATATGGTAGTTATAGATTCTGTGGCAGCATTAACTCCAAAAAGCGAGATTGAAGGTGAAATGGGAGACTCTAAAATGGGTTTACATGCAAGGCTGATGTCACAAGCTCTTAGAAAATTAACAGGCTCTATTAGTAAAACAAATTGTACAGTAATGTTTATAAATCAGTTGAGAGAAAAGATTGGTGTAATGTTTGGAAATCCAGAAACCACTACTGGTGGAAATGCATTAAAATTCTATGCGTCTATTAGGTTAGATATAAGAAGGTCAACCCAAATAAAAGATAGTAATGGGGCTGTATTAGGGAACAAGACAAGGGTAAAAGTGGTTAAAAATAAAGTTGCGCCACCTTTTAAATTAGCTGAATTTGATATTATGTACGGTCAAGGAATCTCAAAGGTTGGAGAAATACTTGATATAGCTGTTGAATCTAATATAATTCAAAAAAGTGGTTCTTGGTTTAGTTACGATGAAACCAAATTAGGTCAAGGTAGAGATGCTGTAAAAACCATGATAAAAGATAACCCAGAACTAATGGAAGAACTAGAGAATAAAGTTAAAGCTTTAGTTGCTGAAAATTAAGATAAATCTTCTAAGATTAAATTTCTGAAACTATCACTTGTAGACGAAACGTCTGATTGAGTTAAACCTAAAGTACTTTTAGGGTTGTGATATTTTACCCTTAAAAGTCCTGGTTTCCCACTAAAAAACGCAAAAGGAAATCTTTTTTTATTGTCTAAAAAAGTTAAACATACAATTGGAATTTGATGTTCAATAGCAATTTTAAATGCACCTTTTTTAAATTTACCCAAGGCTATAGATGGATCAGGAACTCCAGCTTCTGGGTAGATACAAATACTAAGCCCGTCTGCTAATCTTCTCTGTGTATTAAAAAATACCGACTTTCGACTTTCTGAGCTTGATCTGTCTACTAAAATACACGCTCTTTTGTAGATAACTCCAAAAAATGGAATTTTTGATAGTTCAACTTTTCCAACAAAAACAAAAGGATGATCTTTGAATATGGATATCATGCACATAATGTCCATCATCGAAGTATGATTACTTATAAACATGTAGTTTTTGCCCTTTTCTAAAATTGGTCTGTTATCTATCCTCCAATAAAATCCCATGAAAAATAAAACTATGTTTGACCATATAGTTGCGATTTTAAACACTTTAGGGTACCAAGATTCTTTTAAACTAAACACAAATAAAAGCGGAAAAAGAATAATCCAACTTACACTACTAATTAAATAGAACCAAATCCTGTAAAGAAACCAAAAAAAATAGTTCAATAAATTCATGTTTTCAAAACTAATTAAATTAATTGAGGTATTTAAATAAAAAATTTAACTTTGTAATCTAAAGATAACAAGTAGTGAGTAGGATTTTAACTGGAATACAAAGTACAGGGACACCACATTTAGGTAACCTACTAGGGGCCATAATTCCTGCAATAAAAATGGCAAATAGCTCAGAAAACGAATCCTATTTGTTTATAGCGGATATGCATTCGGTCACGCAAATAAAGGACCCAAAAAAACTACGATTTAATACATATTCTACAGCCGCATCTTGGCTAGCATTTGGGTTAAATTATAATAAAACAATTTTTTACAGACAAAGTGATGTGCCCCAGGTTACAGAACTTGCCTGGTATTTAAATTGTTATTTTCCTTACCAAAGATTAACATTAGCACATAGTTTTAAAGACAAATCAAATAGTTTAGAGGATATTAATGCCGGACTTTTTACTTATCCAATGTTAATGGCTGCAGACATTTTATTATATGATGCTAACATAATTCCTGTTGGAAAAGATCAACTTCAACATCTTGAAATCACAAGAAGTGTAGGTAATAAATTTAATCATCAAAATGGAGAAACATTTATTATTCCTGAATCTAAAGTTGACGAAGGCACTATGCTTATTACAGGAACTGACGGAGCAAAAATGAGTAAAAGCAAAAAAAATGTAATTGATATTTTCTTAGAAGAAAAGCTTCTTAAAAAACAGATTTTATCTATTAAAACCGATAGTCTTCCTTTAGAAGCTTCTAAAGATTGGAAGAATTGTAATTTATTTAAACTCTATGAGTTACTGTGTGATGAAAAGCAGGCCGAAACAATGAAAAACAACTATACTAAGGGAGGTTATGGTTATGGTCATGCCAAAAAAGATTTATTAAATTTAATTCTTACTAAATATAAAACTGAAAGAGAAAAATATAACTATTATATGAGCAATTTAGATAAGATAGATAGCATCTTAAAAGCTGGTGCACTACAAGCCTCTAAAACAGCTGACAAGGTTCTAAACAGAGTTAGAATAAAAGTTGGGTTTAATTAAAAAGATTACTAACTTTAGTTTCTATAAACACCCTACAAAATGAACTTAGATAAATATGTAGAAGACTTGCTATACAGAAATGAATGCGTAGTCATTCCTAATTTTGGAGCTTTTATTACTTCAACTAATTCAACTAATATAAATAGCGAAGGCGTATTTACTCCTCCATCTAAGTCAATTTCATTTAATAAAAAAATTAAGAAAAATGATGGTGTTTTAGCAACTTATATTTCTGATTTAAATAACATTTCATTTGATGATGCGATGAAATTAATTAAGCTAAATGTTTCTAACTTTAATAATGATATACACAATAAAAATGATATTGTATTCTCAAAAGTCGGAGTAATATCATTCAAAAACGGAGTGACAGAGTTTAGCTCTTACAATAATGTAAATTATTTAACAGAATCTTACGGACTACCAAGCGTATCAAGTTCAACTATTAAAAGAAATAAGAACAAAGCAGCTTTCTCTAACTTTTCAAAGTATGCTGCAGCCCTAATCATTGGGCTTTTAATCTCTAGTCTTGTTTATAATAATGAACTTAATAAAATAGAGCAAAAGAACATAATTGCCTACCAACAAGCTGATCTTTTGATTGAAAAAGAAATACAAAAGGCAACATTTGTGATTGAAAATCCTCTACCTATTGTAAAAATGGTTGTAAAAGAAAATATTGGTGCCTTTCACGTAGTGGCTGGATCTTTTAGTATTGAAGAAAATAGTTTTACTAGAGTTAAACAATTAAAAAATAAAGGTTACAAAGCTAGAAGAATTGGTCAAAACAAGTTCGGGTTATTTCAAGTTGCATATTCAAGCTTTCAAACTAGAGCAGAAGCTGATATAGCTTTAGGGCAAATACGAATTTTGGATAATCAAGCTGCCTGGATTTTAAATAAAGAAATAAACTAAATAATGCCATTAAAAACAGCTATGTCATCATTAACAGTGATGACAGATTTAGTGCTTCCGAGTGAAACTAATGCTATTAATAATTTGTTTGGAGGTGAATTACTAGCAAGAATGGATAGAGCTGGTTGTATCGCTGCAAGAAGACATTCTGGCGAAATAGTAGTTACAACTTCAGTAAATCATGTTGCGTTTAACAAAGCTATTCCTTTAGGTAGTATTGTCACAATTGAAGCTAAAGTTTCTAGAGCGTTCAAAACCTCAATGGAGGTATATTTAGATGTTTGGATAAATTTTGATGGAGGAGAAAAGATTAAGTCAAATGAGGCAATTTATACTTTTGTGGCAGTAGACAAAAACGGTAAGCCAACATCAATCCCTGAAATAACTCCTGAGTCAAAGCTAGAAATTGAAAGATACAATGGAGCTCTAAGAAGACGTCAACTTAGTCTTGTATTAGCTGGTAAATTGAAAGCACAAGAAGCTACAGAGTTAAAAGCATTATTTCTTGCCAATCCAAAATAAGGGATTTTCTGTCTTATTGTCCTTAAATAAACTAAAACTTAATATTGTCTGACCTGAATTTTTATTTGTAATAATTTCTCCTAATTTTTGTTTTGTTGAAACCTTATCCCCTTTTTTCACATATATATCTGAAAGATTCTTATACACAGTGAAAAAATTACCATGTTGAATTAATATAGTTTTAGACCCATTTTTTGAACTTATTATTCTGTATACTGTTCCGTTAAAAATAGTTCTAGCCTTTTGGGATGAAGCAGTAATTATTCTTATTCCATTACTTTGGATTGTAGCAGTTTTAACTATCGGGTGAGGTTGCTTTCCGTATTTCAGAGAAACATATCCTTTTTCTACAGGCCATGGGAGTTTACCTTTATTTGAAATAAAATTGTTTGATAATAGTTTAGCTTCAGGGGTTAAGGCAAAAAGTTTAGATGACGTCTTTTTCTTTCTATTTGACTCAGCAATTGCTTTAGCTATAATTTTTTCAATTTCTTTATCTATTTTTGCTGTTTTTTGCTGTTTCAATTTAATATCTCTAATATATTTAGTTTGATTATTAGAAATAAAAGTTAATAGATTGTTTTTATTAAAAATTTCACGATTGATGTCCTTTTTTATTTTTTGATTATCGTTGACTAGCTTTAATTGAAGATTTTTATCATTGTTAAGCTTATTCGCCATTGACTTAAGCTTTTTGGTATTGATTGCTATTTTTTGTAATTGATTATTTTGATACTCAGAATATTGTTTGAAGTATTGAATTCGCTTTAAGGCCTCTTGAAAGTTTGCTGAAGAAAAAATAAACATCAACTTTCCTGTTTTAGATCTAGTTTTATAGGATCTCAATATCATATCTGAATATTGAGACTTTAAAAGCTGTTGAGAGTTTTGAAGCTGATTTATTACCTCTTGGTTGTTTCGAATGGATACAGAAATAATATTAAGCTCATTATTTGTAATTTTTATGATTTCATTTTGAAGGTTTAATTTATAATTCAAATTTTCAATATTTTCTACAACAAGCTTTTCTTCGTCTTTAGAATTATTAATTAAGTTTTGAATGTTTTTTATTTCATTTACTAAATCAGTTCTTTTGAGCTCTAAATCCTTTTGACTTAAATTTTGAGAATAACATGAGGCGCTATACAAAGCCAACGTTATTAGTAAAAAGATAAATCTCGATTTATCGAACATCAAATGCAATTTTTTTATAATTACTAGGAATTTTAAATGGAAGTTTAAATTTATTGTTAAGTTTAATTGACTTAAATTCTAAATTAATTTGATTCATTAGTGTGCCTTCATAATTGTCTAAATTTACAAAAACTGTATTTTCTTGTACATTGTTTTGTTTTTCAAAATTAGTTTTATATAGCTCTATTTTTGAGGGAAAAACCATGTTGGCAATATCAATAAATTCAAAATAAGATAGCTCATAAAGATCAAAATTATTTCTATCATCTTTAATTTTAAATGAGTATTGATTTATTTTAAAATTATCTGAATTTATAATATAACTTCCTTCAAATAGGTTTTTATTTATTTTTGAAGAGTTGGAAATAATGCTCCAATTAAATATATATGAGTCATCTTTACCACTAAAAGAGTCATTGAAGTCTGATTTATTAATTTTATTAACTGGTTCAGATAATAATAAGCTTTCAATAGTTTTATAACTCAAATTAACTCCTAAAATTTCATCAATGTTACTAAAACTTGATTTTAAATAGTTTTTTTGAAGCTTATTATAATAAAACAGGCTGTCTTTGGTGATTAAAACCCTAACAATTCCTGCCGCAGAGCTTAACCATATTGCCTTGTCTTTTATAATTCTAATATTCGCTGAATAACTTTTGGTTCTTCCTTTATTATTTAGCTTTATTTTTATTTTAGACTGAAAGGATTTGAATTTGGATTTTGACTTTGATACTTTTCTGATTACTTGTTTTGGGTTTAATCTCTTATTGTCTGAATCTGTTGTCTCGCGAGTTATATCCTTTGTAGGTTTACAGGAAGATATTATTATTAGAACTAAAAAATATTTTAAAAATCTCATAATCTTACTTAATTCCTGTGCTACCAAAGCCGTTAACTCCTCTAACAGTTTTAGATAACTCTTTTACCTCAATCCATTTTGCTTGCTCATGACTTGCTATTACTAATTGAGCTATTCTGTCTCCGTTATTTATAGTATATGAATCTTTTGATAAGTTAATTAATATTATTCCAATTTCTCCTCTATAATCAGCATCTATTGTTCCAGGAGAATTTAATACGCACAATCCATGTTTTATTGAGAGGCCACTTCTTGATCTTACCTGTGCTTCAAATCCTTTAGGCAAAGAAATATAGAGGCCCGTTTTAATTATTTTCCTTTCCAAAGAATTAAGTATTATAGGTTCGTCTATAAAAGCCTTGAGGTCCATCCCCGCTGATGAACTAGTTTCATAGTGCGGAAGATTATGATTAGATTTATTTATTATTTCAATTTTCATTATTTATAAGTTTAATTGTGTCCTTTTCAAATTTAATTATGATTAGGCCAAGTAAAATTAATATTCCAATTCCAAAATAATAATTTCCAGGAAAAATATAAAAAGAAGTAAAAGCTAAAAATGTACTTAGCAGTATGTATATACATATTTTAGGTAGGTTGTAAGGAATTGGATAATGGCGTTGTCCTAAAAAATAAGATATCATTGCCATTACAAAATAAGCAAGAAATGTTGCTATTGCTGACCCTAAATATCCGTAATAAGGAATTAATGCGATATTTACAGAAAGTGTAATTGCAGCACCGAAGGTAGATATGTAAGCTCCAAACTTTGTTTTATCTGTTACCTTATACCAAACAGATAAATTTTGATATATCCCCAAAAATAAGTTAGCCATAAGAATAATAGGCACAATGTATAAAGCTTCCCAATAGGCTGAATCACCAATAAAAAGAAATTTTAATATGTCTATAAAGACCACAACTGCGATTAAAATAAAGGATCCTAATATTACAAACACCTCTAAAATTAATGCATATGCTTTTTCGGGGGAATTATTTTTGGCGGTACTGAAAATAAATGGCTCGATACCTAATTTGAAGGCCGTTGAAAAAAGAGTAATAAACAGAGCTAACTTATAACAAGCTGCATACATTCCAATTTGTGCTTTATCAACATCAAAATAATCTAATAAAATTTTATCAAAGCTTTCATTTATTGAGTATGCCAATCCTGCTAATAAAATTGGCACAGAATATTTAAGCATTTTCTTAAGTAATTTAAAATCGATTTTATATTGAATGTTTACATAGAAATTACTCATCACTAAGAAGGTTAATGCGCTTGATATTAGCAGAGAAATAAAAATATAATTTATTTCAAAGTTTTCTACATAGATATAATCAAGCGAGGGACTTTTAGTATGGTTGTTTTTAAGAAAAATTAAAAAGAAAATATTTAATGAAACATTCACAATAACATTAAATATTTTAATCAGCGTATATCTAATTGCTTTATTATTTAATCGCAAGTATGCAAATGGAATTACAACCAAAGAGTCTAAAACTAATATCCATATAACCAAATATAAATAATCAGAGCGAATTCCTATAAAATCAGAAATTTGATCTATGAAAGTAAGTCCTATTGCTAAAAACATCACTGAAGTTAAGATTATTGAAATTGAAGAAGTGCTCACTACATTTGATTTCTTTGAATAAGAATTAAAAAACCTAAAAAAAGCTGTTTCTAACCCATAAGATAAAAGAACGTTAAGTAAAATGATGTAGGAAAAAATAATTGATAAATCTCCATAATCTGAAATATTTTCAAGTACAGATTTGTCGGTATGCAATCTGACTAGTAAAACACTAACTACTCTAGGGAAAACAGTAGCTATTCCATAAACAATAGCTTGTTTAAAAGCTGACTTTAATTTGTTCAAGTTCAAATATTTATCCTAAAAGTAAGCTTTTAATCAAAGTTATCAAAGTAACTTGAATTTAAGAGATACTAATTATTAAGTGCTTCGGCGCCTCCAACTATTTCTAAGATTTCATTTGTAATTGCCGCTTGTCTAGCTTGATTATAGGCTAACTTTAACTGATCTCTTAGTTCAGTTGCATTATCAGTAGCTTTATGCATTGCCGTCATTCTGGCTCCGTGTTCACTTGCCCAAGAGTCACGAATGGCTTTGAATAATTGATTTTTTAAGGACTTTGGAATTAGCTCTTCAATTATTTCTTTTTTTGAGGGTTCGAAAATGTAATCTAAATTATTATTGGAGTCATCTTCAACATCAGATATCGGTAAAAACTGCTCATTCACAACAACTTGTGTTGCAGCATTTTTAAACTTGTTATATACGATATCAATTTTATCAAAATCTTCATTAACAAACATTTGCATAAGTGACTCAGCAATTAAAGAGACACTTTCCATGTTTAGGTTGTCAAAAATATCAATGTGATTTGATTCAACATTATAACTTTTTTGAAGAAAATCATTTCCTTTCTTACCAATAGCAACAAATGACACATCTGTATCATTATAGACAGAATTTGCTAGCTCTGTAGATTTTTTGAAAATATTAGAATTGAATCCACCACATAAACCTCTATTAGAGGTAATTGAAACTATAAGAACTTTTTTTACTTTGCGCTTTTGAGCATACTTATTATCAGAATCGATTGAAGAACTTAAGCTTTGTAAAATTTCTGTTAGTTTATTTGAATACGGTCTCATAGCTGTAATAGCATCTTGTGCCTTTTTTAACTTTGCAGCAGAAACCATTTTCATGGCGCTTGTTATCTGCATCGTTGAAGAGACTGATGAGATTCTATTTCTTATTTCCTTTAAATTAGCCATTGTTAGAGATTAATATTTATCAGATAAATCTTTACAAACTGACTCTAAAGTGTTAACCACTTCTTCAGTTAGCTTTCCTTGTTTTAAGCTATCTAATACCCCCTGATGCTTAGTTCTAAGAATTGTTAAATATTCGTTTTCAAATTCTTTTATTTTTTCCACAGGAACATTTCTGAGTAAATTTTTAGAACCTGCATAAATTATCGCAACCTGATCTTCAACAGTAAATGGATCGTTTTGAGCTTGTTTTAATATCTCAACATTTCTCTTACCTTTTTCAATAACATTTAATGTAGCAGCATCTAAATCCGATCCAAACTTTGCAAAAGCTTCTAGTTCCCTAAATTGAGCTTGGTCTAATTTCAAAGTACCTGCCACTTTTTTCATTGACTTTATTTGAGCTGAACCACCAACTCTTGAAACTGATATTCCCACGTTAATTGCGGGCCTAACACCTGAATTAAATAAATCTGATTCTAAAAATATTTGTCCGTCTGTAATTGAAATAACATTTGTCGGAATATAAGCTGATACATCTCCCGCTTGAGTTTCAATTATTGGTAAAGCTGTCAATGAGCCTCCTCCTTTAACTAAAGGAGCTAATGAAGCTGGTAAATCATTCATTTCTTTTGCAATATTATCATCAGCAATTACCTTTGCAGATCTTTCTAATAGTCTTGAATGAAGATAAAACACATCCCCTGGGTAAGCCTCACGTCCTGGAGGTCTTCTAAGTAATAATGAAACCTCACGATAAGCAACTGCTTGCTTAGATAAATCATCGTATACAATTAAGGCCGGTCTTCCTGTGTCTCTAAAGTATTCTCCAATTGAAGCCCCTGTGAAAGGTGCATATACCTGCATCGCTGCAGGGTCAGATGCGTTTGCAGCTACAATTGTTGTATACGCTAATGCTCCTTTGTCCTCTAAAACTTTTGCTATCGCAGCAACTGTAGAAGCTTTTTGCCCTATAGCAACATAAATACAATATACTGGCTCGCCTGCATCATAAAATTCTTTTTGATTTAATATAGTATCAATACAAACGGTTGTTTTACCTGTTTGTCTGTCGCCAATAACCAATTCTCTTTGTCCTCTTCCAACAGGAATCATAGCATCAATAGATTTAATCCCAGTTTGTAAAGGTTCATTAACAGGTTGTCGGTATATAACTCCAGGAGCTTTTCTTTCTAATGGCATTTCATATAAATCACCTTGAATAGAGCCTTTACCGTCTATAGGTTGGCCCAGGGTGTTAACCACTCTTCCTACAATACCTTCACCAACATTAATAGATGCAATTCTTGTAGTTCTTTTTACGGTATCCCCTTCTTTAATTTCATTGGAGGCACCCAATAATACAACTCCAACATTATCTTCCTCAAGGTTCAAAACTATACCCTCGATACCGTTTGAAAACTCCACAAGTTCTCCGTATTGGACATTAGATAAGCCGTAAACACGTGCGATTCCGTCTCCAATTGTTAGTACCGTTCCAGTTTCATCAAAAGATATGTTAGCATCATGATTTGAAAGCTGTTGTTTTAAAATTGCTGATATTTCAGCTGGATTTACTTCTGCCATTTTAATGTATTTATTTAATAAACTTTATATAAGTTCTTTTTTTATTTTTTGTAATTTATTTGATAAGCTTGCATTATATTCTTTGCCGTCGTAGCGCAGTATAAATCCGCCTAGTATGTTTTTATCTATAACATTGTTAATTTCCACCTTTTTACTAGAAATAGAACTGATTTTTGTTAAAGCAGCTTCTTTAATGCTGTTAGTTATTGGTACCGCTGTTACAACAACAGCTTTAGTCATATCGTTGGCCGTTTCATAAAGAGACTTATAAGCATTACAAACATCTACTAATATTGATAGTCTTTTATTTGAAATCAATAAACCGATTAAATTCTTAGAAAGAACTGAAGTGTTGTTGTTTAAAGACAATATAATATCATGCTTAGATTTGGTGTTAATAACAGAATTAGCTAACATTTCGGAAAAAGATTTTTCATTAGATGATAGGTTAATGTAAAACAACATGTCCTCATATACCCTTGAAGACATATCGTTTTCATTTGCTAATGAAAAAATTGCTTTTGCATATCTTATTGCTGCTCTAGATTCTTTCATTTTAATTGTTTAAAGAGGCGTCATTTAACATGTTTTCTACAACCTTTAACTGTTTGCTTTTATCCTCTAATTCAGACGATATAACTTTTTCTGCAATCCCAACAGAAAGTTCTACAACAGTTTGCTTTAGCTCATTCATTGCTGAGTTTTTTTCATTTTGAATTGCTAATTGAGCTGACTCAATTAGCTTAGAGGCTTGATCTTTTGCCTGGTTTTCTGCATCAGAAATTAATTTTGTTTTAATTTCCCTAGCATCCTTTAACATGTTTTCTCTCTCTATTTTAGCTTCTTTTAAAATTTTCTCATTGTCAGACTTAAGATTTTCCATTTCTTTTTTAGCATTTTCTGCAGCTAAAAGAGCTTCGCGGATAGAATCTTCTCTATCGTTAACTGAACCTAATATAGGTTTCCAAGCGAATTTTTTTAATAAAAAATATAAAATAGCAAATGAACAAAAAGTCCAAAATAACAATCCCACGTCGGGTGTAACTAAATCCATAATTTAAGTTTTTTAAAAATATTATAATAAATAATAAGTGCAGTGCATAAAACAGCTGCACTTATTTTATTTATTTAATAAGAGATACAACAACCGCGAATAACGCAACTGCTTCAACAAAGGCTATAAAAACAATAGCTGATGTTTGCAATGAAGCTGCTTTTTCAGGTTGACGAGCCATAGCCTCCATAGCTGATCCGCCTATTTTACCAATTCCAATTCCAGCTCCTACCGCTGCTAATCCAGCTCCAATTGCCGCTAAGGGTCCATAACTTGTAACTGCTACTTCTTGTAATAATACTAAACTCATAGTTTAAAATTTAAAAATTAATTAATGTTCATGTTCTTCCATTGCTGACCCAATATACAAAGCGGATAGCATGGTAAATATATATGCCTGTATGGCTACTACTAAAATTTCTATTAAGCTAATAAACACTGTAAATCCTACAGAAAGTGGAGCGATCCAAACTGTTTCAGCTATAAAAATTAAAGATATTAAACTCAATACGATAATATGGCCTGCTGAAATATTAGCAAAAAGCCTAATCATTAGTGAGATAGGTTTTATAAATATCCCCAAAAACTCAATTGGGGCTAAAAATAATTTCATAGGAACAGGAAGGCCTGGCATCCAAAATATGTGCTTCCAATAGTCTTTAGTTCCTGCAAATGTTGTAATTGCAAAGGTAATCACAGCAAGAACAGCAGTAAAGGCTATGTTGCCTGTTAAATTAGCGCTAAAAGGGAAAAATGGAATAAGACCCATTAAATTATTGATCCATATGAAGAAAAATAAAGTTAGTAAATATGGCATGTATTTTTTATAATTTTTTTCACCAATATTTGGAATTGCAACCTCGTCCCTAATAAATAAAATTAATGGCTCGGTAAATTTTGCTATTCCTGATGGAATCCCTTTATTAGATTTTGAGTACTTTTTCGCAGAAATACCAAAAATTAATACCAATAATAACATCGAGAGAAACATTGAAAAAACAAGTTTAGTTATTGAGAAATCTACTGGCTTTAAATTTGTTGGGTAATTGTTTTTATCTAAAATAAGATATTGCCCAAATGAATTAGGTTGTGGGCTTGCGTAATAAATTTCCTCATGAAACTTAACAAACGATACTCCTTTTTTAGTAACCAACTCAGTTCCTTCATCATCGTGATGAAATTCAGAAGAAGAAAAGGTAACTAGACCGTTGTCAGTCCAAAGTATTATGGGGAGCGGAATTGACACTCCTTTACCATTCCAGTCTAAAATATGGAATTCATGAGAATCTTTAATGTGATGCATGATCATGTCTGTAACATTAAAATCCTTAGAGTCGGTTTCTAATGAGGAAGAAAAACTTACAGAAAATGAAAAAAAGAAAACTAAAAAAAGTAAATTTCTCAAATTAATATTATGGTTTTAAGTGTTACTACAATTACGCAATAAATTCGGATGCAAATGTACATACATATATTTATATTTCAAATAAAAAAACAACAATGATTTCATCTATCAAATACTTTTTGAAGAGATTTAATTTCAAAAAATAAAAAAATAAAATATATTATAAAAAAAGTTGCTATTAACCCTTGTTTATTTCCATCAAAATTAATTATTGGATATACAAACAAAATAGTTAAAAGCATTTTATTTATCGATGCGATTACAAAAGAAAACAAGAGATTTAGCTTTGTCTTTGTTAGCAATTTAATTGTCCAAAAAGTTATAAGAACCAAGGCAGTATTAAAGACGTATATTTTCCATAGAGGAATTAAGAAATATATCTCAAAGAACAGACTATTAAAAACAAGATTAATAAAATATAATATTATTGATAAGAGGGCTAACTGAAAATAAAATTTGATTTTAATGTTCATCAGTTATCTTTTGTTTGTTGAATAACATACATTAACGCAATTGCAATAGAAAAAAGAGAGAAAAATATTGTAAAAATATTATTTTTTATTTCTAAATATATGTCTAGTTTATAGCCTATAAAAGATCCAAGAGAAATAGTTGCAACCATTTGGAAGGCTATTCCAGAAAAACGGGCTAGCTTATTAAGCTGTTTTCTCTGATTTTGATATGATTTTTTGTTGCTCACCTTTATTTAGTTCTTTGACACCACCCTTCATGCTACAATTTGCGTTGAATGTAGCTCCAGGCTCAACTGCCAACTTAACCACCTCAACTTCACCTTCAACATAAGCAGATGCTTTTAATGTCAATGTACCACTAAGTTTAAGTTTGCCAGAAAAACCACCTTCAATATCTGCATTAACTCCTTCTAAAGTTCCATTAATTACACCAGTCTTACCAACAACGACTTTTCCAGATGTTTTGATTGTTCCGTTAACATTTCCTTCTATTCTAAAGCCTGCTTCGCTTATTAAATCACCTACAAAAGAGGTTCCTTGGGTAATCATGTTTTGTTGATTAGATGATGTTGACATGGTTTTTTGTTTTTTAGATTCTGTAAACATAAATTTAAAACTTTTTATTTAGATACACACTCAAATTTTTATGGATTTGTAAAGTTTGATAATTCTCTGATGAAATCACAAAAGAAGAATTATTAAAGAAAGCTTCGTTTCTCTCTAAAATAATACTTAACCCTTTTGCCCCATCATAACTTTTTAGTCCGTGTAACACAACAAATGTACTACTATTATCATAAATATCTGTAGATGAGTTTATTTGAATGTTTTTCAAATCGCTAATTGCCAAGTTCAAGCTCTTTTTAAACTCTTCAATTTTTTTATAATTTTCTTTTGGGAAATAATAAATTAATTTAAAATTATCTCCATTTTCAACTTGTTTAAAATTTGCGTTTTCGACTAATGGGATAACATCCTCTAATAAAACTTCTGCTTCCTCGGCTTCAATTGAATTTGGGTAATTTTTAACTATAAACTCTAAAGCTTTTTTATAATTTTCAAAGCCCTCGATTCTTGCTATTGAAGCTGCTTTAAGTAATTGCATTTTTGGAGCTAACGGGTGTGTTTCAAATGAAGAAATGAGCTTTTCTAAACCCAAAATTGTTTTTGTATACTCTTGATTTTGAAAATCCTCAAATAATTTAACATAAAGCTCGTTTACATTATCAACGTCTGAAGAGGCGTATGATTCGGGGTTAATTAATATTTCTGCGTATTTTGATTCTGGAAAATTTAATATTATATCAGATTTTATACTGTCTGCTTCATTTAATAAGCCTAAAACAATACAATTTTTATAGTTTAAATATTTTGCGGACAAAACAAAGTCAGCATTGTTCCTTTGGAATTCAATATTTTTTATTTTACTGTTAGATAAACCATATTCTAAAAACTTGGCGCTATAGATAGACGCTAATTGAAAGTATGAATAATCTAATTGTTTATATATACTATCAATAGATGCTGGGGAACTAGGAACCGATTTTAAATACGCTCCAAGATCTTGCTTAGCATTTATTTTTGAATTTTCTTTTCCTCCAATCACCATCAATGCTTTAGGCTTGTTTTGATTTCCTCCATTTCTCCAATTATCTGTAAGCTTTATGTCTCCCCACATTTTTTTAAACTCATTTTTTCCATAAGCCAAGGTTGTAGGATTGTAAAAATAAAATATAGCGTTTTCGGCCGATAAATTATTTTTTTTGAAAGAACTAAAGTTGGATTCGTTTTTGCTATTAATAATCTCTTTCTCATTATCAAGTTTCTTTTTTTGTTTCTTCAAATAATCCTCGAAATAAGATGTCCTTTCTGCCTCTGACATTTTAACTAAACTTAAAATACTGTCATTAGTTTTAACAGACAATTCATAATAGATAACATCTTCTAAGCTTTCTCTTCTTTTAGTGATTTTTCTAAAAAGTTTTTTATCGTTTCTAATTTGAGTTAGTGTACTGTCGTAATATGCGGCAGATGTTAAATACTCGTTTTTATCAAAAAAATAATCAGCAAGTATGTTGTAGTTTTTAAGAGTAACTAAATAATCTTTTCCTGGGTTTCTTAAAGATTTATTATAATATATAATAGCTAAACTATCATTGTTTGTCTCAAAGTTTAAATTAGCTATCTGATGATAAATTATGTTTAAATAAAGTCTGTTTTCAATGTCTTTTTCTAATTCAATTAGTTCATTTATGGCCAGTGTTTTATCAATATAATTTTTTGACTTTTCAACAAATGAATAAACGTAGTATTCTCTTGGTATCTTTCTGTGAAACTTAATAACTCTGTCATATGCCATAGTTGAGCTATCCAACTTTTCAAGTTTTTTGTATAGTTGACCTAGGATAAATAGGTATCTTGATTTACTGCTTAAGTCTTGTGTGGTTTCTGAGGCAATTTCAAGATGAGTTAATGCAGAATCAATTTTTTTAGAATTTAAATAAGCTTGAGAAAGAACAACATTTAAATCTGCTATCTCTTCTTTAGATAATCTCCCTTTATTTTTTAGTTTTTTTAAGTTTTCAATGGCTAGTTCGTTATAGTTTTGTTTAGCATTAATTTTTTCTCTCCATATTTTTGCTTTATTCACCAACTCACTTGTGGGATATTTAAACAAAATATAGTTAAAAGCTTCAAGAGAAGGTGTGTACCTTTTATCATAATATCTAGATTGACCTAAAAGAAAGTATGCCTCATCCATTTGTGGATTTTTTTCTTTTCCTGCAATATTCATGGCGTGTTTTTGAATTGCCAAAACAGCTTTCTCTTCAGATTGAGCGAATAAGCTCGTGCTCTGCTCTTCTTTAATTTCTAAATTATTTTTTTCTAAAGTAATACTTGTTTTTTCAGTAGGAAGTATCTCCCAAAAGTTATCAAAGACATTCTCATTAGTTTCAAATTTCCCTTGATTTAATAAGTTGTTCCCATTATATAAATAATTGTATTTTGTGGTCATCGAATGGAAACCTCTATTTAAGAACTTGTCTTTTTTTCTCGAACAAGCGCTTAGAATTAAAGCCGTAAGAACCAATAAATTTAAACTTCTATATGAAAACTTCACTTGATTTTTTTAATTGTATTATAACAACGTATAATATATCTATATTGTATATAATCACGCTAAATTAATTATTATTTTATACAATTAGTTCAATATCTTTGTTTCTTAATTTTATAACAAGCGTTAATGGCAAACTTTCATAATTTAAATATTAAAAAAATTGTTAGAGAAACTGCTGACTCAGTTGTAATTTCCTTTGAAATTCCAACAGAATTATTGACAAAATATGAGTATTCTGCAGGACAATATATAAGTTTAATGCTTGATATTGATGGTGTAGAGACAATTCGAGATTACTCTATTTGTTCTCACATTGACGAAGACTTATCAGTTGGTGTAAAAAAACTTAAAAATGGACTAATGTCTTCGTTTTTAAATTCATCAATAAAAGTTGGAGACTCAATCAAAGTATCAGAGCCTAGAGGGCGGTTTACAATTCAAGGTAATTTGAATTGTATTATTGCCATTGCGGCAGGGAGTGGAATTACTCCAATAATGTCAATGTTAAAACAGGTTTTACTTAATACTGATAAAAACTTTTATTTAGTTTATTCTAATAAATCCGAAAAAACAACTATGTTTCTAAGTCAGATTAAGGAGCTTAAGAATCAGTTTCAATCTAGATTTTTTGTCAAATTTGTTTTCACTTCTAAAGATGTCGCGTCTCACCATTTTGGCAGAATAACAGAGACAAATATTTTTGATATGTTAAAGTTTCCAGAAAACAAATTTAAGCTTCTACAAAGTTCAATATATATTTGTGGTCCTGAAAAAATGATCGATAACATATCATTATCACTTGAAAAAGGGGGTTTGTTAAAGGAAAACATTTCCTATGAACTATTTTCAAGTTCTAAAAAAGACAATTTAGTTTCGTCTGAAAGTGGAGATGTTCTAGTAACTTTCACTGTTGATGATTTTACCTCTAAAGTTAAGTCTAGCAAGAAAAAAACCATTTTAGACACTGCATTAGATAATGATATCGATGCTCCTTACTCGTGTAATGGAGGTGTTTGTGGAAGCTGTATTGGGAAGCTCACTAAAGGAGAGGTCAAAATGTTAAACAATACTGTTTTGACTGAGTCTGAAATAGAAGATGGTTTAATTTTAGCATGCCAGGCTCTAGCGGTTTCAGACGAATTAGATATTGATTTTGATGACGTTTAGACCATTGTTTTTATTTTTAAAATAATTTCTTTTGGAGAAATTGAAGAAATAGCTTTTTCATATCCATTTGGAAATTTATCTCCATAAATGGAAGTAGGTATTTTTGGAAATTGTTCTCTATTGGCCAAAATATTATTTTGATCCTGCTGTCCGTAAGGACAAAATCCTGCATAGGGGTGGGTTACTCCCCAAATTGTTAATACTTTAATTCCCATTAGAGCGGCGATGTGCCCATTAGCAGAGTCCATGGAAAGCATTAGTTTAAGATTAGAAATTACATCCATCTCTTGATTTAAAGAAAATTTATTTGCAATATTAATTACGTTGGTATACTTACCTGCTATCTGATCTAAAATAAGCTCCTCTTTATTTCCACCACCAAATAAAATCACATTAAAGTTTTTATTAATTTCTTTTATAACTTCTTCCATTTGTAGTATTGGGTACTCTTTACCTTTATGTGCAGCGAAAGGAGCAACTCCAATCAATAACTTATTGTTTTTTGGTATTGATTTTAAATCTGAGATGTCTAATCTATCTGTCTGATTTTTAATTGATGAATCAATTGAAATTCCTATTTTTTTAAAAACATCTCTATATCTTTGATGAGTGCTTTTTAATTGAGTGAAAACTTTTCCTGAAACTAAATTTTCTTTTTCACCTCTTCCCTTGTCAATTTGGTAAAAAGGAACTTTTATAAATGCTCTTAAAAAATTTGTTCTAAGTACTGAGTGTAAATCAACCACATAATCTAAATCAAGTTTTTTAATTTCTTTATAAAGTCGAAACATTCCAAAGACCCCTTTGTGTTGTTTTTTCTTATCAAACGGTATTAAATCAATTTCGTTAAAGGTTCTAAAAAAAGGGAAAAACTGAAAGTTCGTCAAAAACGAAACTTTATAATTTTTATTGTTTATCAAGAACTCTCTTAAAACGGGCACAACCATAGCTACATCTCCCATTGAAGAAAGCCTTATGATAAGGATATGTTTTCTGCGTTTCATGTATGTTTAAGAATAATCTTCATATGACTTTTCTTCAATTACTCCAGAATTTGTTAATATGTTTATTTCTTTTTTTATCTCAGACCTAACATCATTAGTAAAATATACGTCCCTTGCAAGTTTCACGAACTTATTGCCAAAATTTTTATCTTTTTCGCACTGTCTAATTTCATCTTCAATAACCCAAAGTTTTCCGTTAATTTCAGCAAGTTTAATATACAGCTTATTAATAGCTGGGTTGTGTTTTTTAAATAACTTTTGCACTAATGGATTTAGTTCGTTAAACTCAGTATTTACATTAATTAGCTTTTTAGGATCAGCAATGTTTTTTAGTTTAAGCTCTAAAATGGAGAGTTTATCCATAAGCTCTCCGTTTGATACCTCTACTTTCATAATTTTATTTTATTTGTCAAAAATACTTAAAATAGAATTAAAAGGTAGGGGGATAATAAGCCGATAGACAAAACAAGGTTTTTAACTCGCTTACTTCTTGCCTGCTCAACACAACTTGTGAAAATTATAATTAAAGGGAAAAATAGAAAAACAAAAGCCATAGAGTTAAGATTGCTAATGAAAATAATTAAAGCTAATATGGTTGTCAAAAAAATTAAAGTTGTAGTTCTTCTTCTTTCATTTTTTTTAATAAACATATTCCATATAAATATAAATATTAGAGGAATGAGAAAACTAAAAAAAACAATTGTTTTAATGGACCAACTAATGTTCAAAATATTTTCATCAAAAGAAGAAATATAATCAAGCGTTGGAATGTCAAAAAATAAAACTGTTGTAAAATCTACAATGTTAATATATCCAGAGCTAATTACTTCCATTAAATATAAAAAAATGGTTGCCGATAGTATTGCAGAGATAATAACTACCAAGTTTTTTAAATTAAAATGTGAATATAATATTAAAGCTGTAAATAATATGATAAAAAAATATAGTATTGGAATATAAAATACCGAGCTAATTAAAATCCAAAAAGAAGCGTCAAAAACTTTTTTATTAATATTTATAGGGTTTCTAATACTATAAATTTTTCTAATGGCAAGAAGTAAAAAAATATTTGCTATTAAAATGTCGTCAAAAATGAAAATCTCCTGCATAAATAAGCCAATAAAAAAACAAATAGCAACTAAAGAATAATTGTTTTTTTTATTTAAATCATTTTTACTAATAATAAACTTAGCTAACAAGACGCTGGCAAGCAACAAAAACAATGAAAAAGCTCCAATTAAAAAATTAAAAACATTAGAATTTAAATGAGCTAAAAAAAGTCCAAATAGGTATATAAATGCAAACACATAGTGAATGGGCGTTGATTTTGTAAAAAAAGTTGCTATCATCTAAAGAGTTTGTATATTTGCAATGTAAAAATACTACAATATGTTAATAAGAGACATAATTTATGGAATTGAAGATTTATTTGTGAATTATCTATTCTTTCCATTTGATTTTTTAAGAATCACAGAGCTAGACAATTGGTGGATAGCTAATTTTATGACTTGGGTTTCTATAGTTGTATTTATCTGTGCTTTTACATACTGGATGTTACAATTAAAAAAGTTTGATGACAATCAAGAAGAAGACAAATCTATCTCTGCGCATTCTTTTTTATAAGTCAAAGCCTAAATCTTTTCTATAATACTTCCCTTTAAAATTAATTTTAGAAGCGCTATTATAAGAGTTCTTTAATGCCTGCTGAAAATTATTTCCGAATGACGTAATTGCTAAGACTCTTCCCCCATTTGTATAAATGTTCTCTTTTTCTCGAATAGCACCTGCATGATAAACTGTTGAATCAACAACGTGGTCAATTCCTGTTATTTTAATTCCTTTATTATAACTACTAGGATATCCGCCTGAAACTAAAACTACTGTCGCTGCTGATCTATGGTCAATATTTAGCTCAATTTTATCCAATGTTTTATTTTTAAAAGATTGGAATATTTCTACAAAATCGTTTTGAATTCTAGGCAAAACAACCTCTGTTTCTGGGTCTCCCATTCTAACATTATATTCGATAACTTTTGGATTGTTATTGACATTGATTAGCCCTATAAAAATAAAGCCTTGATACTCAATATTATCTTTTTTTAGCCCTTCAATTGTAGGAATAATTATATTTTGTTCAATCTTATTTAATAGCGTTTTATTTGCAAATGGAACTGGGGATACAGCCCCCATACCACCAGTATTAAGTCCAGTATCTCCTTCCCCAATTCTTTTATAGTCTTTAGCGGTTGGAAGTACTTTATAGTTTACTCCATCGGTTAACACAAAACAACTCAATTCTATTCCATCTAAAAACTCTTCAATTACTACTTTTGAACTTGCTATTCCGAATTTTTCTCCAACTAACATTTCTGTTAATTGGCTCTTTGCTTCATCAAAACTGTCAATTATTAAAACGCCTTTTCCTGCCGCTAATCCATCTGCTTTTAAAACATATGGGGGTGTAAGGGTTTTTAAAAATTTAAAGCCTTCTTTTATATTTTCTCTTGTAAATGTTGCATAGCGCGCCGTTGGAATTTTGTGACGAACTAAAAACTTTTTTGCAAAATCTTTACTTCCTTCTAGACTTGCTGCATTTTGTTTTGGCCCTATAATGGTTATTGAATTAGTCTCCTTGTCTTTGGCGAAGAAATCATGTATTCCGTTAACTAACGGATCTTCTGGCCCAACTATTATCATAGAAATACCAAGTTCAAGAGATTTCTTTTTTACTTGCTCAAAATCATTTATGTTTATTGGAATATTCGTGGCAATTTCTTGGGTGCCAGAATTTCCGGGGGCAACATATAGCTTGTCAGTTAATTTACTATCTGCTATTTTTAATGCAAAAGCATGTTCTCTTCCCCCCGAACCAAGAATAAGTATGTTCATTAATGTTTTTTTGTAAAAATACTGTATATGTGATTATTAAAAAAAGGAAAAAGGCAACTAATATGCCTTGTCTTCACCTTTTATAGAATTTAATATTGTCCTAAGGATGATTTTTACATCAAGTAATATAGACCAATTTTCTAAATAATATATGTCAAACTTGATTCTATTGACTATGTCTGATTCTTTTTCAACCTCACCTCTATACCCACTAACTTGGGCCAAGCCCGTAATGCCTGGCTTAATCACGTGTCTTAACATGTATTTGTCAACGGTCTTATAATACTTGTCGTTTTCTTTAATCATATGAGGCCTTGGGCCTACAACCGACATATCACCAAGCAATACATTTATAAATTGGGGCATTTCATCAAGGCTAGTTTTTCGTAAAAAAGCACCAATTTTGGTAACCCTTGTGTCGCCTTTTGTTGCTTGTAGCTTGTGTGCATTCTCATTAACTATCATTGACCTAAATTTCAAACAACTAAACTCCTCATAGTTTATTCCATTTCTTGTTTGTTTAAAGAAAACAGGGCCATCAGATTCTTTTTTAATAAATAATGCTATAATAGGAGTTAGCCAGCTCAGAACAAAAACAATAACAGCCAAAGAGATAATAATATCTATAAGCCTTTTAAAAAATAGATTCACAGAATCTTGAAGAGGTACCCTTCTTAAAGATAAGATTGGTAAAGAATCATAAGTCTCGTAAATAAGTTTTTTAGAATTTAGCTTAGTTGAGTTTGGGATAAATTTTATTGTTTTTAAATTATTGTCACAAAACTTTATCAACGCTTTTAGGTCTTGATCATTTATGTTTTCGGTCGAGCAATATATTTCATCAATTTCTTGTTCTTTTACAAAATTAATCGAATCTAAAATAGATTTCTTAGATACATCTGAAAAAGTTTTTTTATGCAAGTATCCAGCCTGCTTATTTTTAATAAAAAAAAGTTCTAAATTTTGTGATTCGATACTGCTTCCTATTATTATAGTTTTTCGATAATTCCCACCAAAATAAGATCTAAATGTCTTAATTGAATAGTATGTTAATATTTTTACAAAAACTATCAAAATTGCAATTGGCATTAGCAGTTTAATAATTGTGTTTGGCTCAAGTTCTAGCCCAGGAAAGATCCCAGCAAAACAAAATAGAGACAAAGCAAATAAAACGATTTGATTAAATAGTAAATTAATTATTTTAAGAAAATTTGTGTACCTATAGATGTAATAAAACCTGTTGAATACAGAGACAATAATCCATAAAACAGTTAATGTAAAAAAATGCTTGAACTCAAATTCTTTGTATAAATAAATGGCTAAGAACTGTTGGGTAACAACAATAATTATTGCAATGTCAATAAAATAAGACAAAGGGCTAATTAATCCTGAGTATCTTCTTGTTTTACCTTTTATCATTTGCTGTTTTTGATTTTACAAAGTCCTTTAATTTAGATTCGAAATTTGATTTACTATATTTTAATGATTCATTTCTAATAAATTCATAGTCGAAGTCAATTTTATTAAAACGGTTTATTGCTTCTAAAATTGCATTCGAATCTTGGTCGCCAAAAAAAACTCCTGTCTTATTCTCAATTACAGTTTCTTTAAGTCCGCCCTTTTTAATAGCAATAACCGGTGTGCCGCATGCTTGTGCCTCTACTGGTGCAATGCCAAAATCTTCAATTCCTGCGTGAATAAATGCCTTAGCTTTGCTAACATATTTATAAACAACCGATGAGTTTGAGTATTCTATAAATTTAATGTTATTAGACGCAATTTTTTTCAAATAATTCTCTTGTGATCCTGAACCTATTATAACTAAATTTTCCTTACTTTTATTAAAAGCCTCAACAATTAAATCTACTCTTTTGTAGGGTTCAAGCCTACATGCACTAACAAAATAGTTTTCTTTCTTTTTTTGAAGTTTAAATCTCTCTACATCAACAGGGGGGTAAATAATTTCAGAATTCAATTTATAAGTTTCCTTTATCCAGTTTTGAACAAATCGTGAATTCGCGATTAAATAGTCAGGGCTTGAAGCCTGCTTAATATCTATTTTTTTTAATAACTCTAAAATTGGAGATAATAAAAATCTTGCTTTTCTTCCAAAATATATTCCATCTTTATCCCACAAATATCTTTGATTTCTTGCTTGTATGTAGGAAATATGTATTTGATTAGTGTTTGTTTTTTTTATTCCTTTTGCAACAGAAAATGATGATGAGATTATTAATTCAACACTTTTGTCAACTTTAATTTTTTTAATAAAATAAGGGAATAAGAAGAAAAGGTACCTGAACTTACTTTTAAATAGTTGAAGTAAAGAGTTTTTAATTTTAATTTTATTGTTAGAAAAAACCAAATTTTGATCTTTAGTGCTCATTATGTTTACCAACGTGTAGCAGGTTTCAAATTGAAATATTTTAGTCATTGAAGACACGACCCTTTCGGCACCTCCGTATTTATCTAACCAATCAACAGCTATTGCTTTTTTCATTTTATTGTTGTTTTGCATTATCTTTTGATAAGATCACAATTAAAACTAAAGCAAAAAGATAAACCCCAATTAACCGATGAAAATTATTGTAGACGGTCATATAGATTAACATGCTAATTAGTAATAACAGTTTTGTGTGTGATTCTTTAGCTAGTTTAAAAGCCTGAGTAAGAAATATAAGAAAAAGAAACCCCGCTAAAATTCCTTGGCTTATTAAAATATCTAAATATTGATTATGTGTATTAAATTCTTTATTAATAAACCAGTTTTTCTTTTTTTGTTGTGGGATGTTATTATACTTATTTACCAACTTTTCTGTCGTCTTTGAATATCCGTTACCAGTGATTAAATTTGTTTGTTTTAGTATTTCAAAAGAATATTTCCAAATTAAAAAACGTGGCTCATGCATTTCTATTTTTTCAAAATAACTAGTTCTAAAATTGTCGTCTGAATGAAAAATTCTTTGGGACAGGTTGTTATTTGTTAATACCACAACAGATGTTAAAAGAAGTATTAAGAGTACTGCTACATACCTCATGTAGGATTTTAAAAATGTGAAAACATAATAAATAATTATAAATAAAACTGAAACAATAGCAATTCTTCCAGCAATTAAAAAAACAAAGAAAACAAAAAACACTGCCAAAAATAGATTATGTTTTTTTTGATTTTTTAGCAATCTTTCAAAAACAAAAATTAAGCTAAAAGTGCACAGAAGGCCCAGGTATAATCTTTGCACAGGAAGCGTCTCGTTTATTAAAGGTCCTTTAGTAAAATTGAATACTCCTGTTTGAAAAACTATTATGCAAATTTTAATCAGAGAATATGTGCACGCTGTAAATGTTCCTAAAATAATTCCTGACTTTAAGTAGCTCAGGTTTTTTTCTTTTAGACCAAAAGATAATATTACTAAAAGTAGAACTTGAAATAATTTTTTTATCTGAGATATGTCCTCAATAAAATTATTGAGAAAAACAGACTTTAAAAAAATAAAAAAAACAAATGCAGAGAACCAAATTACTAGTTTTTTATTTAACAGATTTAATAGCTGGCTCCAATTTATGATAAATGGAAATAGTAAAACCAAGGCGATATTTGCACCATTAGGAATAGCATAAAACTTGTCTCCAATAAATGCTAAAGAGAAACAAATAATAAAAAATAAGCTCGAGTATATTTTATCTAAAGAGAGTCTCACTTGTAAGTTTTTGTTTTAATAAATGTAAGAATTTTAAGGGGTGTTATTAATAAAATTAAATTTCTTAGTAGAGAATAAATAGGGGTAAATCCAAAATAAAAATTATCTATTAAAATATTAATTCGGTGATACACTTGTAGTTTTCTGTTTTTATGAGAAATAGAGTCCTTAGACATTACATAATCTAGTAATATTTCTGGATAATTTTCACTCCTAAATTGTCTTATAATACTAAAGAAAAAAGCGTAATCTTGAGCTGCACGTCTATATTTGTAAGGGTATTTTCCTATTAAGGGAATAATTTCAGTCTTTATAATAACCGTTGGATGAATAAACATACTGTTCTTATACATATCTCTTTGAATTCTTTTATATTCTGTTGGGTGTTTTAAATTATATTTAAACACACCTTTATCATCTACAATTCTAGCCCAGGCTCCAAGTAGCTTAATGTCACTGTTTTTATGTAAATACTCCAATTGTTTTGTAAATTTATTTACATGGCACAAATCCCCACAATCTAATCGACCGATATATTCATATTTTTTTTCTACGGCAAAATCAAGTCCAACATTTAATGCCTCCCCTATTCCTGAATTAGTTTTAAGAAACTTCAAAAAAATATGTCCTTTAAATTCTATATCACTTTTTTCTAATTTTTTAGTACTTCCATCATCTATTACCAATATATCTATAACTATATCTTCTTTAATTGACGCTATGGTTTTTTGAAGACCAATTAGGTTATTATAATAAGGAATAAGGACAATTATATTAGACATCACTTATTTTTTTAGTTGAACTAACAAAAATTAAGGCTAAGCAAATCCAAAACCCATAAATTCTAAAAGTATCCATCTTTAGCCAATTTAGCATAAATCCAGACATGGAAACAAATACAATTATGGCTAATAAATTTTTTTGCTTAAATAAATTATTATAACACCAAATCGATATAAAGCACATAAACAACAAAAAGCTCAACAGCCCTAAAGCTCCAGTTTCAGCGGCTAATCTTAGATAAAGATTGTAACCTGGGGGAAATCTTTTATTGTTTTGGTTAAGGTATTTTAGTCTAAATTCCCAATTGTTTCTTTTAGCCCAAGGCGGATACTTTGATCTTGCTTCAAATGCTTGTTGTCCATAACCAGTTCCAATAACTGGATTGTCTAAAAAGACTTTATACATTGCGTATTGAATTCCAAATCTTGATTTATTAGAGAGTGAATGGTCGTTATCATTTAGCTTAAATGATTGAATTTCATTATCTACATAGTTTAGTATTTTTGGCGCAAAAGCTAAAAAACCAATTGTAATAGCTGCCGCTGAGATCAAAACAATTTTAGAGAATATTTTATTGTATTGAAAAGATTGAGAAATCGCGAATACAAATATAAACGCCTGAACTACTATAATAAAAAATGCTGCTCTGGAGCCCGAAATAAAAGCTAAAACTATTACCAATAGGGCTGGTAGAAATCTAAAATAGCTTTTTGAGGTAATTATGTAACTGCACATCCATGCGAAAATTGTAATTAGATACGTTCCAAGTGCCGGAGGCTCAAAGGTTACTGAAGATATTCTCTTTAGTCTTAAGTCTGTTTTTGCTTCAACAAAAGGAAAATAATCGAAAAGATTCAGTACAGGTTTTTTTAAATTTATCAAATTAAATTTAACAACTAAAACTTCGATTATAGCATAAACTATAACGATCACAAATGAGTAATAAATCGCTTTTCTGATTAAATAAATTATCCTTTTAGAATCTATGT
This sequence comes from Flavobacteriales bacterium, assembly GCA_004213995.1. Taxonomy (GTDB): domain Bacteria; phylum Bacteroidota; class Bacteroidia; order Flavobacteriales; family Flavobacteriaceae; genus SGZJ01. The sequence continues at coordinate 58,718 of SGZJ01000005.1, forward strand.
TTAAAAAGCTATTGTAAAATGTAATGGGCAGTATAAATGCTGCTAAAATTAAAGAAAAATACTGTCTTAAAAATCTAATAACACCTGAGGTTTGTTTAAAATAATTATCTGTGACTGTTTCAAAGTTAAGTGCCGTTGTTGCTGCCGCCCAAACCAAAAAAACGATTAATGAATAAAATATTGGACTATGAAGTGGAAGTTTGATTTTTTTCTTAAATAATAAAATGAAGAATGCTAATAAAAAAAACAATACACACGAATCCCTGTAGTATTCTCCTAAAATGGAAATGCCATTCCATGAGTTAAAAGGAAGAAAAAACATTCCTGTTAAAATCAAATAAAATGAAACGTTTAGTATGTTTAGGTTTAACTTCATTTATTGAAAAAATTTTTATTCCAAGTGCTAGTGTCAACACCTATTTTGGTGAGGTTATCAACTTCTTTCTTGAAAACCTTCACAAGTTTATTTTCGACATCAACATCTATTGGGTCGGCCTTATAGTGGTAGTTACTTATAATGCTGTTTTTAATTGATTTCACCCACGATGAAATAGGAATAACTTTTTTTAAAAAAGTTTTTATTTTCCCTTGTTTAAAAATAAAATTTGTGACGAAATTCTTCTTATAGAGCCCCCCTTTATTATATCTTTTGGCCAAATTACTAGGGGTAAATTCTGAGTCTACCTCAAGAAATTTATACACCTTGGTTAAAGTTTTTTTTGTGTCTATATTAAGTTCTTCTTGTGTTAAGATTAAAACCTCTGAAAAGACTTTTTTAGCTTCGATAATTTTTTCATAATAGAAGGAATTAAACGTATAAAACCAAAAATCTGAATATTGCTGACTTTTTCTAAAACTCTCTAAATCAAGAGATTTGCTAAAGGTTTCTGTTTCTCTCTGCTCTCTTAAAAGGTGCAAATAATTTGAATAGGCTCTTTTAATTGGGTCACGAAGTAATATAATTATTTTAGGGTTCTCTAGCTCTTTGTTGATTTTTTTAAAAGATTCCGGATAATTGATATACGAAGGTGATGTCTCTCCAATAATTTTTTCGCTGCGAACACTATTGAACATTTTGAAATATGAATCTGAGCATTTGATTTGGCTTTTTTTTGCTTCTAAATCACCAGGGCCTTTATTAAGTTTTGAAATATTTGATTGTGTGAAATAATGAAGCTCCTTTTGTTTAGGCATAAATATTTCTGGGTGTGCATCAACATAATAATGTAGGGCTGTGGAACCACATTTTGGAAACCCTGAAATTATAAAGTTTGGTTTATTCATGCTTTAAGAAATAAAGGTTTTAACATTGTCTAAATAAAGAACAAGGGCTGAAGCAAGAATTTTTGATATTATAAAGCTGGCGGTTGTCGATATTGCCGCTCCTAGCATTCCGTAAGCCGGAACTAAAATAATATTCAAAACTATATTGATCAATAAAGAAATTAATAAAATAACATTTAGTTTTTTCTGTCTTCCAGTCATATTTAAGTAAAGAGCCGATGGTCCTGTAACAGAATTAAAAAATTGTGCAATAAGCAACACCCACAAAGCGCTCTTTGCCAGAACATAATTAATACCGAAAGTAGACAAAATATATTCTGAAAAACACAGTAATACTATTATAATAGGCAGGCTAATTACAACATTTATTCTTGTTGCTTTTTTTAAAATTGATTTAAGCTCATAAAAGTTTTTATCATTATATATAGTTGCAATTTTTGGCGCTATGACAATATTAACAGAAATTAACGCTAGTGCAGTTACTGATGCCAGTTTAACAGCAATTGAATAATATGCGACTGAATCAAAAGTATCATAAGCACTGATGAAAAGTACATCTGTACTTTGCATCAAAAAAAATGATATTGCGCTAAGAGCCATTGGATATGAGGTTTTTAAAATACTGCTTGATGAAAAATTTTGGTGTTTAGATGTGACGAAATCTTTTTTAAATAAAAAAAAGTAAACTACGGCTGAGCTAATAATAAATATTACAATAAAGCTATAAATAAACCACACTACTAAATCTTCTGGGCTATCAATTATGTAAAGAATAATCGAAAATATAAAGAAAGGCATGTATCTAAAAACATTTCTAAACCCCTCAGAGATTAGAGTGTGTTTTAATGCTCTAATTGTGTCTATATTAAGCATTGTAATTGAGTAGAAAACTAACCCTTTTAAAGAAAGGCTTACCAATTCATACGCTCCTTGTTTATTGAAGATTTGATTAATTGTTTCTTTATCAATTGCAAGCAATGGTGTATATAAAATGGTGCAGGCTATTAGAATTAAAAAATTCATTTTAAAATAGATCGATCTAATTGAGCCAAATGATTTGTTAGATGTTAAAATGCCTGAATAATATATTATGGCTTGATTTGTTCCAAGTAAAGATGCTCCACTTAAAATCATAAGAAAAGATCTTACAAAATCGTATTGGCCAACTATTTCAGCTGAAAATGAATTTGTTAAAAATAACGAAAGCAAAAACATCAATAAGATTCCTGATGCTCTTAATAGCAAAACATTTAAACTGTTTTTTATAAAAAAATTTTTAAACATTAAGCTTCTGTGGTTACTTACTTTCTAACTTGTCTAGCCAGGAATATGTCTTCTTTAAAATCTGAATTATTATAAAAATAAAGCAAAGAAGAAGTGGGTAGTAAATTATTTTATTATTCTTAATTGAATTGGTTTCAATCATTAAGTTTGAATTATTAACAACAACAACCGTATTATTTGAATATATCTTTTCTTCTTTCAATAGCTCAATCTCTTTTGATAATTCAATTTTTGTTTTTATTAGATCATTTGGCCTTATGTCCTTGTTGTCAACATAAAGCTGAGAGTCTGCGGTAGAAGAATTAGAAATGTCATTAGTGTATTTGAGAATAATGGCATCAATTTGGTTAATCGCTTTTTCATTACTTTCTATTCTATCTGAAAAGCTATTCATTTTTCTTAACTTAAGTTCTGTAAACAAAGGGTTTGTGTTTAAATAATCGATAATTAAGTCTATAGTTTGGCTATCTGCTGTTGGGCTGAAGGAGCATGTCAAAGTGTGATATTTATAATTTGAAATAAAACTATTTGTCATTGAAAGGTTATCCTCAAAAGTTAAATTCTCAAATAATGTTTTTATTTCATTTGCCTTAAAAGTTTCATCATTTATGATTTCCTGTAAATTAACAATTGGAGAAATTGTTAGTTCAAAAACATTTAATTCTTCAGAATTAAATCCTATTTCATTAAAAAAAGTAATGTCATTAGCCTCAATTTTTTGGTTTATTAATGAAACTGCGTCGTAGACGTAATTAACCGCGTCAAAGTTAACCTTTATAAGCACTGATGCTTCTTTGTCCGAATTGTTTTGACTTTCACTAAAAAAGCCTAAAATAACTCCAAAAAATATTAAAAATAAAAAAGCTTTCCACTGTTTGATAAAGTATTTAACCCACCTAAAAAAGAAAACAACTATTTGAATAAATGTGGCTTGAATTTTATTAAATAATACAATTATATCTATTTCTCCTTGTTTATCGCTGGTGCTCATGGCTTATTTTTTTATTAACCTATTGGTTTTTATAATTATTAGATGATGTAAAGAATTAACGCATAATACGTTCGTTTATTTTATAATACTAAGACTTATATTTTAATGTAGCTTAAAAGTTCGTCTGCAATTTTTCGATCATTTGATAATTTTGGAATTTTAAACTGTCCTCCTAACTTATTTTGAGAGCTCATATAGTTGTTGAATCCTCTTTTATTAATTACTCTTATCTTAAGCGGCTGTAGTATTTTCCCTTGAACAAGATCTAAATAGTACTTGTTTTCTTCTTGCATTGCGTGATCCAGTGTTGATGAAAACGTTTTGAGATCAACGTTGTCTGATGAAAACTCTATAAACCATTCGTGATAAGGAAGTTCGTTAGTTGGGTTGACTTCAGGGGCTACTGTAAACTCTGTTATTAAAATGTTCTGTTTAAGGCATGTCTTATTAATAGCGTTTTCTACATCTTTAACAATAACATGCTCTCCAAAAGCAGAAATAAAATGCTTAACCCTGCCTGTAACTAAAATTTTGTGAGGCTTGAGTTCAGTAAATATTATTGTATCACCTGTGTTATAGGCCCAAAGTCCTGCGTTGGTAGAAATAATTAAAACATAATTAGTGTTTAATTTAACATCCTTTACTGTTATTCTTTTTAATATGTTTTGGTTAAAATCCTCGACAGAAATAAATTCATAGAAAATCCCTGAATTAAGAAGTAATAGCAAATCTTTCTTACTTTGATTGTTTTGAAAAGCAAAAAACCCTTCACTAGCAGGGTAAAATTCAATACTGTCAACTTTTCTTCCGATTAAATCAATAAACTTTTTCTTATAGGGCTCATAATTAACTCCTCCGTAAATAAATAAATTAAAATTTTTAAAAACCTCCCCAATTTTTTTTTCCTCTTGCTTTTGAATTTTTTCAAAGTACATTTGAACCCAAGACGGGATTCCTCCAATAATTCTCATGTCTTCATTAATCGTTTCTTCAATTATTTTGTCAACTTTTGTTTCCCAGTCTTCAATACAGTTTGTTTCCCAAGAAGGAAGTCTGTTTGACTGTAGGTATTTAGGGACGTGATGTGCAGATATTCCGGATAGCCTTCCTGTTTTGATCACTCCATTTGTGTCAAGAGTAGGGCTTCCTTGTAAAAAAATTAATTTTCCAGACAGAAAATCAGTCTTTCCGGTTTCATCAATATATAGGAGCATTGCATTTTTAGATGCATTAAAATGCTCAGGAAGACTTTCTTTTGTTATTGGAATATATTTTATGCCAGATGTTGTTCCAGATGTAATCGCAAAATAAACTGGAAGGCCTTTCCATAAAATATTCTTTTCTCCTTTTTTTATTAGTTCTATATAGGAACTAAACTCTTCGTAACCTCTAATTGGTGTGTTCTTTACAAAATCTTTATAAGAATTTACTGAGCTAAAATTATGATCCTGACCAAACTTGGTGTTTTGTGCAGATTTTAAAAGACTTTTAAAAACTCTGTCTTGGGTTTCAACAGGATTTAAAGACCATCTATCTATTGCTCTTTTTGTCGAACGGGCAATTATTTTAGCAATTCCTTGCTTTAAAAAACTTCCTAGTTTATTCAAAATTAATAAGTGTATTTGGGTCAATTGAAAACCCTTCGCTCCAAAGCTCAAAGTGAAGGTGCGGTCCGCTGGTTAGGACACCGCTATTTCCAGACAGTGCTATAATTTCCCCTTGCTTAACTATTTCTCCCTGAGGCTTTAAAAGCTTTGAATTGTGTTTATATACAGAAATTAAATCGTTTCCGTGATCAATTATTAATACATAGCCCGTTTGAGTTGTCCACTCTGAAAGAATCACTCGTCCATTTGAAACTGCCTTTACTGGGGTTCCAATATCGACACTAATGTCAATTGCTAAGTGGTCATCGGCAATCGAATAGTTTTGGGAAACAGCGCCGCTTATGGGAGAGGTTAAAAGATAAAAGTCTTTATCCTTGTTAATGTTCGCTAAATTATACTTGTCTTCGTTATCAACTAATTGACGTAAGATTGAATCTTCTTTAGATTTTTCTATTATTTGAATATCCATAGCATCTTTATACACAACTGAATCTGGCTTATATTCAATTGTTTCTAAATCACCAGTTAAAACTTTTTTCAAAGAGTTTATGTACTGATCATTCAAAAAAACTATTTGCCTTAAAGAGTCTGTTTTATAACTAAGTAGGTTTGCTTGTTTTTGTAAGCTTGTCGATGAATACCCTGGAATATATTCTCTAATTGGAGTAAAAAAAAGAATCCCTGATGTTATCAAAACAATAATAAACATTAGGGCAAACAGAGCGGAGAACACGTTTAACCTGCTTATTTTAAATGAAGTTTTTTCCTCATAAGTACTGTCATTTAGAAGAACCAGTCTATACTTAGTTAGAAGTTTTGAAATAAAGCTTTTTTTGTCTCCTTGTTTGCTTTTCATAATTACAAAATTAATTAAATAATCTTAGATGTGTAAAATGTACAATAATTAGTCAGATTTATTAACTTTGTAAAAAAAAATAATGATTAGTTACGTTTTACCACTTGCGATTCCAGGATGGGGTTCCATTGCGATAATTGCATTAGCTATAGTTTTTCTTTTCGGAGGAAAAAAAATTCCCGAATTAATGAAAGGGATTGGTGGAGGAATAAAAGAATTTAAAAAAGCTAGCAAAGAAGATGATTCTGAAGAAGAAAAAACAAAATAGTTTTTTTAATCAATTATAATGCTTTTTATAATTGACTCCAGTTCAAAAATATAGCTTCTTTTATTTACAGACGGTGCATAAACAAAACCGTCTACATGAATCTGCCTATTGTTTTTTATATCATCAAATTTGTAGCCGATGAACGGACCTGCCATAAATTGGTTTTTGACTTCCCACATTCCACGAAACTCCTGATAATTTATTCCATTTGATAAAACTCCTTTTAATGAGCTAATCAAATAACCGTTGTCTACACTCATATTTGTGTTCTCAATTGGGCCTGGAATGTGTAACTTTGATATAGAATCCCTAATTTTTACATACGATTCTGTTGTGTGGTTGTCTTTCATTGAGGCTTTATAAATCATAAGATTAAGGGTTCCTGATTTTATATCTTTTCTAAGCCAAATAAAATCCTTTGTCGTTTTTGCGACTCTATATACTGAAGGGTATTTTAACCTTACATTAAAGTTGTTTTTTATTTCTAAGTCTTTTGAAAGAGATTTTTTTATTCTTCTTTGTTTTTCCTTAATCTCATTTTGAGTTATTAAACCTATTATTGAGTCTCTGTCTTTAGATATTTGTTTGATTATTTCTTTAAGGGTTGGCCCAGTAAACTCCACAACAAGTTGTGGCTTTGCGTATTTATTATAACTAATTACTGTCTCTGTCTTCGGAGCTTTTTTAACTTTAATAATTGTTCTGTTTTTTGTAACAAAGCCAGAAAACACGTGAGAAGGAATGTGTCTGAGTTTAAAAAGGGGCTCTCTTTGGGGTAGGCCATAAATTGGTTTTGAAAAACTCTCTTTAAGAGTCTTACCGACAACTCCATCCCATAATTCATCACTTAATACAGTTGATATTTCATTTAAATTTCCTGAAGAGGCTGAAAGTATGCTTTCAGAGTTTTCTTCACAGGAAAATAAAATTATGAAAATTATGAAAAGCTTTTTCATACATCTAAGTTATTGTTTTTTTGGAAACTTTTTTGGAAAGATGATTAACCTCTTTCCGATTCTTAATTTATCGTCTTTTAGTTTGTTCCATTTTTTTAAATCACTAACTCTTACTCCATAATTTCTGGCAATTTTTCCTAAAAAATCTCCGTTAACAACTCGATACACAATTCTAGAGTTTAATTCGTACAACTGTGGCAATGGTTTTTCTCTAGAGTTATAATCTAAGTCGGCCGTGTTATATATTTCGACTTCTTTTTCTGTGAAGATGTCTGTATATGTCTCTGGTAGTGTTAAATAATATTGCTTATTTTTTACGCTTGGAATAATACTATGAATGTAAGAGGGGTTTAAAAAATTCAATGTATCTATAGAGATGTCTATTTTCTCGGAAATGTGAGTAAAAGACACCATTTTTTTTATTGGTATTGAGTCTGTAAGAGCTGGAATCGTTTCGTTTTTCTTCTTTTTTATTTCATGTTTGTGTGCATATTCAAACAAATACAATGTTGCTATAAAAGAAGGAACGTAATTAGCTGTTTCTTTGGGCAAATAACCCCTTAAATTCCAAAAGTTTGAATAACCAGAAGCTTTTATAGCTCTTCTGATATTGCCTGGCCCATAATTATATGCGGCGATAGCTAGGTTCCAATCATTAAATCGTTCAAATAGTTCCGACAAGTATTTAGCCGCAGCATCAGAGGATTTAAAAGGGTCCATTCTTTCATCAACATAGCTATTAACTTTAAGGTCTAAATCTTTCGCTGTATTAAACATAATCTGCCAAAGTCCTGTAGCCCCAACTCTTGATTTAGCTCGTGGGTTTAAAGCAGATTCTATTACTGGAAGGTATTTAAGCTCTAGTGGCACATTATACTTTTGCAGCGCGTTTTCAAAAATTGGAAAAAAATAATCTGCCTTGCTGTAAAGCTCTAAATATGTTGCTTGTCTGTTTTTTAAATAATTTATAATGGTCTCTTCTAATAAAGGGGTGTAATCAATTTGAAAAGGTGTTTGAGAATTAATCTGTTCAATGCGTGATCTTATAGAGTCCTTGTCTATTTTAACCAAATTTGTTTTTATACTTGAGGGGCTAAAAGAGGTCGGTGGCGACTCAATATTTGCGTAGTTAAATAAAAAAATTAAGACTATTTTCGTTAACATTAAAGTTTTGTTTTGTTAAAGAGCAGCGATTCCAGGGAGTGTTTTTCCTTCTAAACTTTCAAGCATAGCTCCTCCTCCAGTGCTTACATAACTAACATCTTTGTCGAGGCCAAATTCTTTAACTGCAGATACAGAATCTCCTCCTCCAACTAGAGAATATGCGCCATTTTGTGTAGAGGTTTTAATTGCGTCTCCAATAGCTTTTGTTCCGTTAGAAAAATTAGGCATTTCAAAAACGCCCATTGGACCATTCCACAAAATTGTTTTAGCGTTAATAATTACTTTTGAAAAAGCTTTTATTGATGCCGGACCAATATCTAAGCCTTGCCAGCCTTTAAAAATATTAAATATTTGTAGCTCTTTTTTGTTTGCCTCATTGCTAAAGCTGTCCGCGGCAACAACATCAGTAGGTAGATAAAGGTCTACGTTATTTTCTTTTGCCCTTTCTATTAATTCAAGTGCCAGATCTGTTTTATCGTCTTCACAAATAGAGTCTCCAATTTCACCACCTTGAGCTTTTATAAAAGTGTACGCCATTCCACCGCCTAAAATAATCGCGTCAACTTTTTTGAAAATGTTATTAATAATTGTAATCTTGGACGACACTTTTGCTCCACCTAAAATGGCAACAATTGGTCTTTCTCCAGTGTTTAAGACCTTTTCTATAGCTGTTATTTCTTTGTTGAGTAAAAGCCCTGAACATTTTTTGTTTGGGAAAAAATCTGCAATGACTGACGTAGATGCGTGATTTCTGTGCGCTGCGCCGAAAGCGTCATTAACATATATGTCTCCACACAGAGAAAGATGTTTTGCAAACTTTTCACAACCACTAGTTTCTTCATCATAGAATCTAAGATTTTCCATTAACACAATTTCTCCTGGCTTTAAAGATCTGATATCTTTTAATATGTCTTCTCCTGTGCAGTCTGGAATAAATGTAACTTTTCTTCCTAAGGTGTTTTCGACTTCTCTAAATATGTGCTTTAAAGAATATTTTAGGTCCCAGCCCTTTGGTCTTCCAAGGTGTGACATTAAAACACATGAGCCGCCGTCATTTATAATTTTTAAAATTGTGGGTTTGGCAGAGAGAATTCTTGTGTTGTCTAATACGTTTTGATTGGCATCTAAAGGGAC
>SGZJ01000006.1 GCA_004213995.1 Flavobacteriales bacterium
TTTTAATGCGAATAATTAATCGTGAGTGGTGGTTAGTTTTTTTACTTTTCTTACCTGTAATAAATGTTATGATGTTTATTGTAATATGGGTTGAAATAGCAAGAAGTTTTGGTAAAAACACTTATCTAGATACTTTTCTTACTATCATTACGCTAGGTTTATACACCTATTACCTCAACTATTTTTTAGATCTAGAGCATGTTAAAAATAGAGACATAAATCCAAAAAGTACTAGTGGAGAATGGACCAGCTCAATTCTTTGGGCAATTATACTTGCTACTATATTTCATAACTATGTAATTCAACCTTACACTATTCCAACATCATCGTTGGAAAAATCATTACTTGTTGGCGATTTTCTATTTGTAAGTAAATTCCATTATGGGGCTAGAGTACCAATGACAGCAGTCGCAGCTCCAATGGTCCACGATACTCTTCCTTTAATAAAAACAAAATCTTATTTAGAAGAGTTTGAACTACCATATTTAAGAATTCCTGGTTTTCAAAAAATAAAAAATAATGATATAGTTGTATTTAATTGGCCTGTGGATACAATGCTTAATATGTATTACACAGACAAATACCATTACAAGCCGATTGATAAAAAAACCAATTATGTTAAAAGATCTGTAGGTATTGCAGGTGACACTCTAGAAATTAAAGAGGGGTATGTTTATATAAATGGAAAGAAAAATGAATTAAGTGATCGTGCAGAATTACAATTCTCATATCTAGTTCAACCTAAAAACAGAACTTTTAGTAAAAAAGTAATGGTTAACAATTATGATATTACAGACCCTTTTGGTATAATAAATAGAGAAAACACTTATCAGTTTATTGCAATGAGTGATAAGACTGTTGATCGATTCAAAAATCATCCAAATGTAGGCTCTGTTGAAAAATATTTATCAATTGAAGGTAAAAGAGATTCTAACATTTTTCCTCATAATGAGAATTATAATTGGAATAATGATTTTTTCGGTCCTATATATATTCCAAAGGCTGGAACAACTATAGATTTAAATATTGAAAATTTACCACTTTACAAAAGAGTGATTGAAGTGTATGAAAACAATACTCTCAAAGTAAATGAAAACAATATCTTCATAAATGGAGAACTTGCTAAAGACTATACATTTAAACAAGATTATTATTGGTTAATGGGTGATAATCGTCATAACTCTCAGGATTCTAGAGCATGGGGGTTTGTACCATTTGATCATGTTGTTGGAAAACCAGTCTTTAAATGGATGAGTTGGAATACAAATGGAAAAGGATTTAATAAAATAAGATGGGATAGAATGTTCACAACAGTTCATGGAGAAGGCACTCCGACTTCATATTTTGTACCATTTTTAGTGTTCCTTGGTATTTATTTTGGAATTAAAAAATGGAAAAAATATAAAAAAGAAGATTAATGGATATTCTAATTCATCCAAATTATTTTCCTAATATTCATCAGTTCACTCAAATAATTAAAGCCAACAATATTCTCTTTGAGGTAAGTGACAATTATCAAAAACAAACATTTAGAAACAGAACCTATATTTATGGTGCTAATGGAAAATTAGGTCTTTTTATTCCAGTAATTCATACTCATAAATACAGAGAGCTATTTAAAGATGTTAAAATCTCTTATGATAGTAATTGGATGGATTTACATCTAAAATCCTTACAAAGCGCCTATAGAAGCTCTCCTTATTTTGAATATTTTGAAGATGATTTTATAAAATTATACTCTGAAAAAGAAAAATTTTTAGCTGATTTTAATATTAAATGCATTAGGTTAATTTCTAGTCTGTTAGATCTAGATTTAGATTATAAAATTAGTGGTGAATATGTAGAAAAGACTAATGATATTATTGATTTAAGAGGTTTGAGCAATGCTAGAAAAGAAAAGAAAATTGATACTCCTAAGTATATTCAGGTTTTTGAATCAAAGCACGGATATATAAATAATTTAAGTATTCTAGATCTACTCTTTAGTGAAGGACCGAATTCTGTGTCACTAATAACTAATTAGTACAAATAATAGACATTACAAATTAAAAGTAGATATTATAGGAAAATGATCCGATAAATTTTGATTAAAGGTTTTAAAGTCATTTATCCTAAATGTTTTATCCATTAGTATAAAATCTATTCTCATCGGGAAGTATTTAAAGTTGTATGTACTTCCAAAGCCATTTCCAGCAGAATCAAATGAATCTACTAAGTCTCCCTTTAGAAGCTTATAAACATAAGAGTAAGCTGTGTTGTTAAAGTCACCTGAAACTACTACTTTATATGGTGAATTTTCAATATGTTTAGATATAATAGTAGCTTGATTTTCTTGGATTTTAAATGTATTATCAAAAATATTTAAAATTTTATCTGAATTATTTTGATCTAATATCTCTAATTCAGATTCAAGTTTAAAAGATTGCAAATGAATATTATAAAACCTTAAAGTGTCTGAATATTTTTTTACATCAATAAATATTGCAATTGTAGATTGGTTGTCAGACTTAATTATACCTTGGTTTACTACAGGTAATTTCGAAAAAGTAGCTAGACCATAACTTGTTTTTCCATCACTCAAAGATGAGTGTTGAAATTTATAATTTTCAAGTAAAAATCTATCAGTAAATCTATATTCTTGCATATTAATTACATCCGGCTCTTGACTATCTATAAATGAGTTGATATCATTTTCAACATCACTATCAATCCAATTATACAAATTGAATAACCGCACATTATAACTCATTACACTGATAGTATCCGGACTAACTCGCTCTAGATTATCAGATAATTTAAAAAAAGAAAGGACCTGATTATATCCAATTAACAGTACAAATAAAGATAGAATAAATTGTTTTTTAAGTTTTACCAACCAATAGACAAAAAACAACAAATTAATTATTAATAAAATTGGAACTGATAAGCTCATAAAAGACAAATAAGGAAATAGACTTGGTTTTATAAACTGTAATAAAAAAGAAAATAATAATAGGATGGCTAAAATTGAATTAACAAAATAAAGTAACTTATCAATAAAATTCAGATTCTTCATTTACATATTACTTTTTACCAACTTTAAATAAAAATTCTTTTTCGTCCTTAGATAAATTTTCATATCCACTTTTACTAATTTTTTCTAAAATAATATCAATTCTTTTTTGAGTAGATGCATTATTTTTAAGTCTGGATTTTTTTGAATTTTTATTTTTATAATATTTCATCGAAGATTTCTTAGAAAAATAAGATTTGATAGATTCCCAGTTAAAAAAAGATGTTTTACTATTTGAATACAAATTAGAATAAAAATATAAACCAAGTAAATCTCCTCCAATATGAGAAATATAACCTCCTGAGTTTGTACCAAAAGCTCCTAGCACATCTACAATTAATATGAAATAAGCTATATACCTTAGTTCTATATTCCAAAAAGCAATTTTTACTTGCTTATTGGGCATATACACACATAAAAATATTAAAAGGGCTCTTACCCCTGCCGAAGCTCCAATTAAATTAAATCCTGTACTGTCAATGCCTAAGATTGAAGAAAATAATATAAAAAATATACCACCGGTTATAATTCCATAAAAATATATTTTTAAAGGAATAGTAGTACTAAACAAATCAACCAATAATCTACTGACATAAAAAAGTATTAGCATATTAAAAATAATATCTAAAAAACCAATATGAACAAAAGAATATGTTACTAAAGTCCATGGATTAAGTATAAGGCTTTGAAAATTTGAGTTAAGTTGGAAAAAATCGAGAAGATAACTTTTAAAAAAAAATGAGGACAGAAAGATTAATACATTATAAAGTATAATCTTTTCAAAGATTGAAAATGATTGGTATTTTAACTTAATATCGTTTAATCCCATCTATTAGAATTGAATTGATTTTTTTTCCAATAATATATAACTAAAAAACCTGTTAGTGCTCCACCAAGATGTGCAATATAGGCAGTATTACTAGGACTAAATATTGAAACTCCAGTTGTAGCAGAAAATAAATCCAATAAAATTATTCCAGGAATAAAGTACTTCGCTTTAACAGGAAAAGGGACAAACAAAAGCATTAATTTGGTTTCTGGAAATAGATAACCAAAAGCTACTAAAATGCCAAAAATTGCTCCAGATGCACCTACCATACTAGTATTAAATGCAGAAGTAAAAGTATTTAGATCAACATCATTAATTACTGATAACCAGCCAGTATTATATTTACCCTGATTTAGAGTATCTAAAATTTCTGATTTATTTATATCTGATGAAACCAATACATCCAGTATAGAATAAAAATTATAGTATGAAAAAAGTAGAGCTATTAACGCTGCTCCTAAACCAGATGAAAAGTATAGTAGTAAAAATTTATTAGTTCCATAGATCTGTTCAACTGCAGTTCCAAACATATAAAGGGCAAACATATTAAACAATATATGACTTAACCCTCCGTGCATAAACATATGAGTAAAAAGCTGCCAAATACGAAAAGTATTATTTTCTGGAAAAAATAGACCATAGTTAGAATACATCATCTCAGGATTAATAAGTATTGTAGCTCCAAACATAATCACATTGATGATTAATAAGTGCTTAACTCCGTCTGTAATTGATCTAAACATATTTAATTAAATTTGTTATCTAAATCTTCTTTAGTTAAAGTTATATAAGTTCTTTTATTAAATGGCGATGTGTTAGGTTCTTTACATGCAAATAACCCATTAACTATAAAATCCATTTCATTAACACTCAAATGTTGACCATTTTTAATTGCCATACTTTTTGATAAAGATTTTGAAATCATATCTGTTTGGCTAAAATTGTCATCAGGAATTTCATTAGTAATATTATCCAGTAAAGATCTGATTATAGATTCTAAATTATCTTTTTCTATTGAGCTTGGAAGCGAAGAAAATGAAAGGGTATCATTATTAATCGTATCAAATAAAAATCCTGAATTATTTAATTGAGTTTTAAAATTTTCAATTATTGCAATTTCTTTAATAGACAATTGAACATCTATTGGATATATCAGTTTTTGTGAATCATTTCCTTGAACCGTTATATACTTAAGAAAATTTTCATATAAAATTCGTTGATGTGCTCTATTTTGATTTATTATTACCAGCCCAGACTTAATCTTATTAACTAAATACTTGTTTTTAAGTTGAAATACACTAGAATTAGACTCATGATTTAAATCATCGTCTAAATCTAACTGTGAATTTAAATCTCCTTGAAAAGCAGAATATTCTAACTGTTGATTATCCTTAGATTGATTTAAATCTTTGAAGTTTAATTCATTTTGACTTTTATCAAAAGGATTAAAATTATGATTTACTTCAACTTCAATATTATTTGATGAAGACATTGAAGCATACTTATATGGGATATCTAAGTTCTTATCTCTATCAAAATCTAAAATTGGTGATATATTAAATTGACCTAAGCTATGTTTTATGGCAGATCTTAATATGGCATAGATAGTATGATCATCATCAAATTTAATTTCAGTCTTTGTTGGGTGTATATTTATATCTATTCTTTTTGGATCTACATCTAGAAAAAGAAAATAAGAGGCATTGTATCCTGTGTTAATTAAACCTTCAAATGCAGAGTTTACAGCATGGTTCAAATAAGGGCTCTTAATAAATCTATTATTAACAAAAAAGAATTGCTCTCCTCTAGATTTTTTTGAAAATTCAGGTTTAAAGATAAAACCGGATAATTTTAAAACTTCTGTTGTTTCGTTAACTGGAACTAGCTTTTCATTTGATTTAGAACCAAATATATTAACTATTCTTTGTCGGATATTAGAAATTGGAAGACTAAATAACTGATTATCATTATTGTCGAATTCGAAATGAATTTCTGGGTGTGCTAAAGCTACTCTATGAAATTCATTTATTATATGTCTTACTTCTACATTATCTGATTTCAAAAAGTTTCTTCGTGCAGGAACATTATAAAAAAGGTTTTTTACAGAAATTGAAGAACCTTCATTAGAAACAATTGGTTTGTTTTGAGTAATTTTATTTCCTTCAATTTTAATAAAAGTACCTATTTCACTTGATTTAGTTTTTGTAATTAACTCAGTATGAGAAATTGCAGCTATACTAGCTAAAGCCTCTCCCCTAAATCCTTTTGTAGATAAATTAAATAAATCTGCAGCATTAGTGATTTTAGAGGTAGAATGTCGTTGAAAGCAAATGAGTGCATCTTTTTCTGACATACCACAACCATTATCGACTACTTGGATTAGAGTTCTTCCAGATTCTTTTATTATTAAAGATATTTTTTTAGCTCCTGAATCTATTGAATTTTCTAATAATTCCTTAACAACTGAAGAAGGTCGTTGAACAACTTCACCTGCTGCAATTTGATTAGCAACATGTTCGGGTAACAATTTAATTAGATTATCCATTAATTAAAAAAATATTTTTAAATCAAATTCGATTAAATATAAAAATATAAAAATCAAAATTGAAGTTATTACTAGTAATCTTATTTTAACAGATTTTTCTGATTTGTTATTGTAATCATTTAAAGCTTTTGTTAGTTTATTTTTAATCCCACCATTAGAACCGAGAGTAGTTCTAAATTCATCAAATTTAGGTTTAATCTTAAGTTTTGATTTAGCAAACCTTTCTGTATAATTATAAACTTTATTATTCTTAGAATTAAAATTGAGCATGCAGTTAATAAAATTTACTTAAAAATAATGAATAATATCTTTTAAAGAATGAGTTTCTTAACTAATTTAAATTAGCAAGTTTCAAGGCAGTAATTGCAGCCTCAACTCCCTTATTTCCATGTTTACCGCCAGATCTATCAACGGACTGCTGTATATTATTATCAGTTAGAACACAAAACACAACCGGAGTATCAAAATTAATATTTAAATCAATAATACCTTTAGAAACGGATTGACATATGTAATCAAAGTGCTCTGTCTCACCTTTAATTACACACCCAATAGCGATAACTACATCAACCTTTGCTTGAATCATTTTTTTGGATCCAAAAACTAATTCAAAACTTCCAGGAACATCAATTCTTTTTATGTTATTAGCTTTAACACCAAATTCAGTTAATGTAGTGTAAGCTCCATTGAATAAAGATTCTGTGATTTTTTCATTCCATTTAGATACAACTAAACCAATAGTTAATGAATCTCCACTGGGTACAGTAGAACTATCAAAATTTGATAAATTAGAGTTTTCAGTACTCATGAATGATTATTTAGCTGAAGCACTAGCCATACCAATTAATGCATCAATATTGGTAACTTCAATAGAATTTGGAAATTCATTTTTAATTCTATTAAAAAAGGCTAAAGATTTTTTAGATTTATTAATTTCTAATCCTATATATCCTGCTTTTAGCAAGTACATTGGAGAAGTAAATCCATTGTTTGAATAATTGATTGCTTTTTCATAATACTCAAAGGCATCTTCAAACTGATTAAGTTGAGAAAAACTATCAGCGATTGAACCAATAGCTGTAGCTCCTAGAATCTCGTCATCAGATTTAAATTTACTTAAATACTTAATAGAATTTTGATAATCATTTAAATTAAGGTAAGACATACCGGCATAATAATTAGCTAAATTTGAAGCCTTAGTACCTGAATAATTTTCAATAATATCAATCATACCTAATTTCCCATCTGCACCATTTAAAGCCAGATTGAATAAAGAATCATTTTTTGTTTGATTTGCTGATTCAAAATGAACCTGAGCTGGATGCATTTCGTTCATAGCATTGACCTCAGCGGGTTGCTGGATAAATTTGTCAAAACCTAAATAACCAAAAACTAAAGAAGCAACAAGAGCAATAGTAATAAATATATATTTTTGATTGGTAGCAACCCACTGCTCAGTCTTTGATGCACCATCATCTAAAGTGTTAATAATCCCAGCGGTAGCAGATTTATTCTCTAACTCTTCTAATTTGTTTCGAGATGATTTAGATTTAGAACCTTTTTTTTTATAAGTTGCCATAATTAAAAATATTTGAGTCGCAAAAATATATTTTTATTCTTAAAAAAGGATAAAATATTTGTAATTTTTCAATAATTTGCAGTAATAAATTTCAATTTAATCATTTTTTATTAATCCCTCCAATGATATTAAAATCAATAACGTTAACTAATTACAAAAGTTTTAGTGCTAAAACTGTAGATTTTGATCCTAAAATTAATTGTTTTATTGGTCCTAACGGAATTGGGAAGTCTAACGTTTTAGATGCTATCTATCATTTATCATTTGGTAAAAGTTATTTTAATCCTATCTCTTCACAAAACATAAAGCACGGTGAGGATTTTTTTGCAATAAAGGGCTCCTATAAAAATGAGTCTAAAGAAGAAGTTGTAATTATAAATTTTAAAAAAAATGATAAAAAAGTAATTAAAAGAAATAATAAAAAGTATGAAAAATTTAGTGACCACATTGGTTTTATACCTTTAGTTATAATATCTCCAAGTGACAGAAATTTAATTGCAGAAGGTAGCGATATCAGAAGAAAGTTTATTGATAGTGTTATCTCTCAAAGTGACAAAAAGTATTTAGAAAACTTAATAAATTATAATAAGATTTTAACACAAAGAAATAGTTTACTTAAATTAATTTTTAAAAATAAAAATTTCGATAAACAAACTATTCAAGTTTACGATTCTCAATTAGAATCTATTGGTGAGAAGATACATTTGAAAAGAAAAATGTTTTTAAATGACTTCATACCTGTATTTAAAGATAAATATAAATCAATATCCAATAATAATGAAGATGTCGATATTAGATATAAAACAGACTTAGAGTTTGATAAGTTATCAGTTTTACTTCAAGAGAATATAGAAAAAGATATGTTTTTACAATACACCTCTAAAGGAATACATAAAGATGATTTGGTTTTTAATATTAATGATTACTCCGTTAAAAAATTTGGAAGTCAAGGTCAACAAAAATCTTTATTAATAGCTCTTAAACTTGCACAATTTGATTTCCTGAAATCTCAAAACAAAAACAACCCAATATTACTTTTAGATGATATTTTTGATAAATTAGATAAAAATCGAGTTAAACAAATAATTAATTTAGTTAGTGCTGATGATTTTGGACAGATTTTCATATCTGATACCGATGAAGAAAGAACTATAGAGTCAATAAAAGAAATTAATAATTCAAATAAAATTTTTAAACTTTGAAAAAAATTATTCTATTTATTTGTATTGGTTTAAATTTTTCATGTTTTGAAAAACAAGAAATAGACATAAGCTTATTAGATGGATATTGGGAAATACAATCAGTTAAACAAGATAATAAGCTATTAAAAACATATCCCTTTAGTGGAATAATTGATTATTTTGAAGTTGAAAATGGAAAAGGATTACGAAAAAAAGTAATGCCAAAAATTGATGGCAAATTTGAAACCTCTTTACATAAAATTAATTTTAATATTTCTCAAAAAAATGGAGAAACTATTATAGAGTACTTTGATAAAAATAATATTTTTACGGAAACAATAGTTAAATTAGATTCAACTGAACTTTTTATAACCAACAAAGAAAATTATATATACCACTATAGAGTATATGAAAAATTAAACTTTGATTAGATGAATGAAGATGAAATAAAAATTGGAGCTTTACTTAGTAAGTTTTTAAAAACCAATAATTTAGAAAAAGGTCTAGAAAAAGTTGATGCTAAAGATGCATGGTTTAAAATTATGAAAAACGGAGTCAGTAACTATACTACTGATGTACATTTAAAAAATAAAACTTTGTACGTGAGCTTAAGCTCTTCTACACTAAGGGAAGAACTGAGTTATGGCAAAGAGAAAATAATCAATCTACTTAATGAAGCTTTAGAAAAAGATGCAATTAAAAAAATAGTATTAAGATAAATGATAAATTATATATACACATTACTAATAATATCTCACCTAAACATAATGCAAACAAATAAAATAAATATTTTAGACACAAACAGAAATAATTGGTTGGTTGTCAATGATAATGTAATGGGTGGAATATCTGAATCAAACATTAGATTCAGTGAAAATAACACTTTAGTATTTCAAGGTAGAGTATCTTTAGAAAATAATGGTGGATTTGCTTCTTTTAGATATCGAACAAAAAACTTAAATGTTAACAAAGATCAAAAAATTAGAATGGTTGTAATTGGTGATTCTAAAGAATATCAAATTCGAATAAAACCAAGTCAAAATATTAGATACACCTATTCAAAAACATTTAAAACAACTAATTCAAAACAAATTATCGAAATTCCATTGAATGAATTTACAGCTCAATTTAGAGGTTATAAATTAAATATGGAAAATTTTGACTTTGACAAAATCGAAGAATTTGGAATACTGGTTGGTAATAAAAAAAATGAAGAGTTTCGATTAGAAATTATAGAAATTGAATTTATTAATTAAAAGTTTATTTAGTAAAAACAAAAGATGAATATATTTAATGTATATTTGCAGCTTATTAAAACAATTAAATTAAAAAAATGAGTAAAGGAACAGTAAAATTTTTCAACGACACAAAAGGTTTCGGCTTTATCGTTGAAGATGAAACAAACAAAGAACATTTTGTACACATTTCTGGGCTAATCGATGAGATTCGTGAAGGAGATGTAGTTGAATTCGATTTAACAGAAGGCAAAAAAGGTCTTAACGCAGTAAATGTAAAAGTTGTATAATTATATAATTTAGATTTATCGAAAAAAAAAGAGTCAAATTAATTTGACTCTTTTTTTTTGATATTAACCTAATAAACTTCTCGACCTGAGAAATGAAAATCACTTTCGATCTTAGCATTTTCATCACTGTCGCTTCCATGAACAGCGTTTTCACTAATAGAATCAGCAAATTCATTTCTAATAGTTCCAACTGCTGCTTCAGCAGGATTAGTAGCTCCTATGAGTGTTCTAAAATCATCCACAGCATTATCTTTTTCTAATATAGCGGCGACAATAGGACCTCTCGTCATATATTCAACCAAATCATTAAAAAAGGGGCGTTCCTTGTGTACAGAGTAGAAGTTTTCAGCATCTAAAACACTCATTTTAGTTAATTTTAATGCTAAAATTTTAAAACCTGCTGCATTAATTTTATTCATTATAGCTCCAATGTTACCTTTCTCAACCGAATCCGGTTTAAGCATAGTAAAAGTTCTGTTTGTAATCATCTTTATTTTTTTAAATTTGATTGCAAAAATAACACATTTTAAAGAACTAATTAAATGATTTCTTAATATATCGTATATTCGTAGATTATGATAAAAATAGATATTAAAGATTTAAAGTCACAATTACAAGATTCAAAAAAAATCATTGTAATACCTCACAAAAATCCAGATGGTGATGCTATTGGATCGAGTATTGCTATAAATGAGTTACTAAAGTCATTAGGGCACAAATCATTAATTATTTCACCAAACAATTTTCCTGATTTTTTAAAATGGATGGATGATGACTATGAAATTAAAATTTATGAAGAAGATGAGGAAGTATTTAGCAATGAAATACTGAACTCTGATATTATATTTACTTTAGATTTTAACTCCTTATCCAGAATTGGTAAAATGGGAGAGTATGTTAAAAAATCAAAAGCTTTAAAGGTTATGATTGATCATCATCAGAGTCCTGAAAATTACGCAAAATACACTTACTCTGATGTTAATATGAGTTCAACATGTGAAATGGTATATCATTTAATTTCTGAACTATCTCTAGGAGATAAAATTAATTCAAAAATTGCAAGTGCATTATACACTGGAATAATGACTGATACCGGATCTTTTAAATTTCCATTAACTACAGATTTAACTCATAAAGTAGTTTCTGATCTAATAAAAAAAGGAGCTAATGGTAGTGAAATAAACAATTTAGTTTATGATAATAATTCTTGTGATAAACTATTGCTTTTAAGTCATACTCTATCGAATATGGTGGTTGATATGGAACATAAAACTGCATATATGTATTTAACTCAACATAGTTTAAATAAATATAATTTTAAAAAAGGAGACACTGAAGGGTTTGTTAATTATGGATTATCAATTAAAGGTGTGAAATTTGCAGCGATTTTTATAGAAAATGAAGCTGAAAAAATTATCAAAATATCATTAAGATCAAAAGGTGATTTTAATGTAAACGAATTCTCAAGAAATAATTTCAATGGCGGTGGTCACATCAATGCGGCTGGTGGTTACAGCTCAGAAAATTTAGAAGCTACTTTGTTGAAATTTAAAAATCTATTACCAAATTATAAAAATAAACTTAACCAATGAGGTTTATATTTCTAATTATAATTACAATTTTAATATCGTGTAATAGCAGTGAACCAAGATACCCTTTAGATTATTCTAAAGAAAATAATTTAACGATAATAAATCAAATTATTGTAGAGCAAAACAAGAAGATAGATAATTACATTACAAATAATAGAGATAATAATTATTTAAACTCAAGAAAAGGCTTCTTTTATTTTCTCAATAAAAAAAATGAATTATCAAATAAAAAAGCTGATTTCGGTGATATAATTAACTTTAATTATTCTGTAAAAGATTTAGACAATAAGATTATTTATAATGAGGAGTTAATTGGTGATCAAAGTTATGTAATGGGAAAACAAGAGATAATTACAGGACTTAGAGAGGCATTACAATTATTAAAAAGTGGAGAAGTTGGAACTTTCATATTCCCATCTTACAAGGCTTATGGTATTTACGGGGACTCAAACAAAATTTCTGCAAACTCTCCTATAATTTGTACAATCAAAGTAAAATCTATAAATTCAACCAAAAATTAATATACATGAAAAAAATACTTTTATTACTCTCTACAGTAGTGGTTTTTGCAAGTTGCAATAAACAATATAATGATCTTGGAGATGGCTTATTTGCAGAATTTGATACTAACATGGGAACAATGGTAGTTAAACTTTCTTACGAAAAAACACCCATAACAGTGGCTAATTTTGTTGCTCTTGCTGAAGGCAATCACCCAGATGTAGATTCAATTCATTTAGGAAAACCATTTTACAATGGTTTAATCTTTCACAGAGTTATGGATAATTTCATGATTCAAGGAGGAGATCCGGAAGGAACTGGAAGAGGTGGACCTGGATATAGCTTTCCAGATGAATTTGACCCATCATTAATGCATGATAAAGCCGGTATTTTATCCATGGCCAATTCTGGACCAGCAACAAATGGTAGTCAATTTTTTATAACAGAAACTCCTACTCCACACTTAAATAACAAACACACAGTTTTTGGTGAAGTAGTCTTAGG
Organism: Flavobacteriales bacterium; assembly: GCA_004213995.1. Classification (GTDB taxonomy): domain Bacteria; phylum Bacteroidota; class Bacteroidia; order Flavobacteriales; family Flavobacteriaceae; genus SGZJ01. Next base: position 13,309 of record SGZJ01000006.1, read on the forward strand.
TCTTGAGATTCAAGATTCAATTTCTAATGTTCAAACTGGTGTAGCTGATAGACCAATTTCTGACGTGATAATAAAAAAATTAAATATAATTAGAAATGGATCTGAAGCAAATAATTTTGATGCTGTAAATGTATGGAATCTGGAGTTAACTAAATTAGTTGAGAAAAATAAATTATTAGAGGAAGAAAAGAGAAAAAATAGACTTGAAAATCAAATAAAGGGTAAAGAAAAGGCGGTAAGTTTTTTACCAACTTTAGAAAGCTATAAATCTAAATCTAAATCATCAAGATCAGGACTTAAAACTCTTTATTTAGAAAAAGGAAATGGAATTAAGCCAAAAGAAGGTGATAATGTATTACTTTATTATGAGCTCTACGATACAGAGGCTAACTTAATTGATTCAAATTCTAAAGAAATAGAAGAAAGTTATGGCAGATATAGTTCAGACAAAGAAGTCAAAGGCAGGTATAGTCCAATGCCAATGACATTATCCCCCGATGCACAAATGATTACTGGCTTTAAAGAAGCTGTAGGGATGATGAGAGTTGGAGATAAGATGTTTGCATTTCTACCTTGGAGTTTAGGTTATGGTGCCCAAGGTGGAGGTATCATTAAACCTAAACAAGATTTAATTTTTATAATAACTATGGTAAGTGTACAATAACTTACAATCAAAAAGTAAATAAAAAAAACAGCCTATATTTAAGTATAGGTTGTTTTTTTTATTTTAAAGGGATATTTAAAAGAACTTCTTTTAAAAATTTCCAAAACTTAATTGTTGATTTAATTGATGCTCTTTCATCTGGTGAGTGAGCTCCTCTTATAGTAGGTCCAAAGCTTATCATGTCTAATTCAGGATAATGAGATCCTATTATACCACATTCTAAACCTGCATGGCAAGCTGCAACATTTGGCTCAGTATTATTTAAATCTTGATAAACTTTAACTAGTTTATCAAGGATTTCTGAGTTCACATCTGGCTGCCATCCAGGATAATCTCCAGAAAAATTGACACCATATCTTTTATTAATAAAAAGAGATTTAATAATATTTTTTAACTCCTCTTTTGAATCTTCATCAGATGATCTCGTTAAACACTTTATATTTAAATTTCCATCTTTAAGACTTATATTAGCGATATTGTTAGATGTTTCTACTAAGCCTGGAATATTATCGCTCATTTTATAAACACCATTTGGACAATTTTCAATTAACTTTATTAATTCTGTTTGATTTTCTCTATCTATAATCTTAAAGTCTTTATCTAATTTAACAATGCTTAATTTTATTGATGGATCAGTATGTAAAAATTGATCTTTAATAACAGCAAATGAGTTTAAAGATTGAGTTTCAATACTTTTAAACTCTGCATCAGTTATACCTAAAATAAATGAACTTTCTCGAGGTATTGCATTTCTTAAACCACCACCATCAATTTCAGAAATATGAACCAAAAAATTATTATTCAAATCATTAATAATTTTATTCAACAACTTATTAGAATTTCCTAAATTTTTATGAATCTCCATACCTGAATGACCCCCAGACAAACCATTAAGAGTAATTTTAATAAATGAAAGATTTTTATTAATAGTCGTATCAAAAGTTTTACTTATTGTAATATCTACACCCCCTGCACATCCAATACCAATTTCATCATCTTCCTCAGTATCTAAATTTAATAATATATCGCCTTTAAGAATATTTTTATCTAATTTTAAAGCTCCAGTCATTCCAGTCTCTTCATCAATTGTAAATAATGCTTCAATTCTTGGATGACTAATATCACTACTTTCTAGAATACTCATTATTGTAGCTACTCCTAAACCATTATCAGCTCCCAATGTAGTACCTTTAGCTTTAACCCAATCATTATCTACATACATTTGAATACCGGATTTTTCAAAATCAAAATCAACATCATTATTTTTTTCATGAACCATATCCAAATGGGATTGTAAAATGACTGTTTTTCTATTTTCCATTCCAACAGTAGCAGGCTTATATATTACTACATTTCCAACTTTATCAATTTGAGTTTCCAAACCTAAACTAACTCCAAAATCATGCATAAATTTAATTACTTTTTCTTCTTTTTTTGATGGTCTCGGAACAGCATTAAGTTTACAAAAGTTATTCCAAATAACATTGGGTTGTAAATTTCGGATTTCATTACTCATAAATATGTATTTGAATTAGATTTCAAATTTAAATAATACTAGCGTTAAACTAATAGTATTTTACTATTTTTAAATAATGATATTCAAAAAAAAATATATTGGACTATTAATTATACCTCAAATTATATTTATTCATTATATATCTAAGTACCCAGATATAATTGAAAAATATTACAGCCTTGGAATTTATCAATTTAGTTCAAAAATATTTAGATTTATTTCCTCCATATTTCCTTTTTCTATTGGTGATATTTTGTATACTCTCATATTAATCTATTTTAGTAAATTATTAATAAAGAAAATAAGTACAAATAACTTTAATTGGCAAAAAATTATTAAGTCTATATTTTTTTATGCTTCTATATTTCACTTCTTGTTTTATTTTCTATGGGGTTTGAATTATCACAGAACTCCATTAAAAGAAAAGCTAATAATTGATTCAACATATACTGTTAAAGATTTAAAAGAAATATCAAAACAATTAATTATAAAATCAAACAAATTACATAGACAAATATCACCAGATGACTCGTCCAAAACAGAAATTCCTTACAATATTGCAAAAATCAACGAAATGGCTTCCAATGGTTATAATAACCTAAGCTTGATAAAGCAATATTATCCTGAAATAAATTTAAATAATTTAATAGTAAAGAAATCTTTAATGAGTTTGCCATTAACCTATCTTGGTTTTAGTGGATATATTAATCCTTTTACTAATGAATCTCAAATAAATAGCCTAATTCCTAAAAATAGCGTACCACATACTGCTTCACATGAAATTGCTCATCAATTAGGTTTTTCACAAGAATTAGAATGTAATTTTATTGCTTTTGTGAACTTAACAAATAATGAAGACTTATATTTTAAATATAACGGTTATACATTTGCGTTGAAACAATGTCTAAATGAACTCTACAAATATGATAAACCATCATATAATTCATTGTTAAGACTATTAAATACTGGAATTTTAAAAGATTTTAAAAATAATTCAGACTTTTGGAAAAAATATTCAAACCCAATAGAATCAATTACAAAGTCTGGTTATGATAAGTTTTTGAAGTTAAATAATATTAACGAGGGAATTAAAAGTTATAACCATAGTGTTTCATTAATTATAAATTATTTGAACAATAAACAGAGCTAAGTAGTTAAAATAGTATAATTAAGTAACCTAATAATCCAAAAATTATATATTTTAGATATCCAAATCAAAAACTATGCAAAAAAGAATTTCTATACTCCTACTATTATTCACATTCAATTCCGTTTTTTCTCAAGATTATTTCCCTACAAATGATGGCATTAGTTTTAACAATTCTAATTATACATTATTTACAAATGCTAAAATTCATTCTAGTCACAAAAATATAATTGATGAAGGATCTATGCTAATTAAAGACGGTAAGATAATCGCTGTTGGCAAAACAGTAGATATTCCTGAAAATTCAATAATAATAAACCTTGAAGGAAAGTCAATATACCCTTCATTTATTGACATATACTCTAAATTTGGGATTAAATCACCTGATCGTAATTCTAGTGGAAGAAGATCACCTCAATATAATAATACAAGAAATGGTTATTATTGGAATGATCATATAAGACCAGAACAAAATGCTATTGACTTTTTTAAATATGATGAAAAATCAGCTAATGAGTTAATAAAAAATGGTTTTGGAGCTGTTAACACCCATTTGAGTGATGGAATAATTAGAGGGAAAGGTGCTTTAATAGCATTAACTAATAATGGTGATTCTAATAGTATAATTGATATTAATTCAACTCAATATTTATCGCTATCAAAAAGCGTGACCTCTAGTCAATCTTATCCATCATCCATAATGGGTGCTTTTGCCCTAATTAAACAAGTATACTATGATGCAGACTGGTATTCTAAAGGTCTTTCTAAAACCAATGACAAATCCTTAGAAGCATTGAACAGAAATAAAAATTTAATACAAATTTTTGAAGCTAAAAGTAAAATTAATTCATTGCGAATTGATAAAATAGGAGATGAATTTAATATTCAGTATGTCCTATTGGGTGGTGGGGATGAGTTTGAACGAATTGAAGAAATAAAAGCTACAAATGCTAGTTATATCTTACCTATCAACTTTCCAGATGCATATGATATTGAAGATGTATATTCTGCAAACATATTACAACTTTCTGATATGAGAGAATGGAATCAAAGACCTTCAAATTTAAGTCAATTTGAAGAAAATGGAATACAGTTTGCAATAACAATGGATGGTTTAAAATCTCCAAACAATTTAAAAACTAATATAAAAAAAGCTATTGATAATGGCTTAAGTAAATCAAAAGCATTAGAAGCATTAACAAGTGCCCCCGCTAAAATAATTGGAAGGGATGATGTATTGGGATATCTTAAAAAAGGTTATATAGCGAATTTTCTAATAACATCTGGAGAAATATTTGATTCTAAAACTATAATTCATGAAAATTGGGTAAAAGGAAATAGAAATATTATAAAATCAATGAATGTTAAAGATATTCGTGGAAAATATAATTTAACTATTAATGAAAAAAGTGCCATTTTAAATATTAATGGTGAAATTGACAAACCAAAAGCTAAGTTAAATGACTCAACTTTATCTGTTAAAAAACTAACCTACAAAAAGGATTGGATTAATATGACCATTAATGATGAATCAAATTTGATTAGACTAAGCTTAAGGTCAAATTTAGAAAACAATGATTTGGAAGGTAAAATTTATTATTCAAATGGAATTGTTAATAACATTTCTGCACAGTTTTTTGAAAACCAAGAATCTAAATCTAGAGAACCAAACACTAGAAATAATAAAGAAAAAAATATTCTTCCTGTTAAGTACCCTAATATGGCCTATGGATTTAATGAACCCCAAAAAAGTGAAGATATTTTAATTAAAAATGCTACGATTTGGACAAATGAAAATCAAGGTATTTTAAAAAATACAGATGTACTAATAACAAAAGGAAAAATATCTAAAATTGGAAATAACTTAAAACATAAAAGCGCGCTAGTAATTGATGGTACAGGAAAACATCTAACATCAGGCATAATTGATGAACATTCTCATATTGCAGCCTCAAGTATAAATGAAGGTGGTCACAATTCCTCCGCAGAGGTAACTATTGAAGAAGTTATAGACCCAGAAGATATAAATATATATAGAAACTTAGCTGGTGGAGTTACTACTATTCAGATTTTACATGGATCTGCTAATCCAATTGGAGGTAGGTCTGCGATTATTAAACTTAAATGGGGAGAAAGTGCAAATAATTTAATTTTTAAAAATTCACCAAAATTTATAAAGTTTGCATTGGGTGAAAATGTAAAGCAGTCAAATTGGCAAAGTTATAATAGGTTCCCTCAATCAAGAATGGGAGTTGAACAGCTTTTTATTGATTATTTTAATAGAGCTAAAGAGTATGATAAAATAAAAAAATCTGGTCAAGAATATAGAAAAGATTTAGAATTAGAAGTCTTATCAGAAATACTTAATAAAGAAATGTTTATTAGTTGTCATTCTTATGTCCAAAGTGAAATCAATATGTTGATGAAAGTAGCGGAAAAGTTTGATTTTAATATAAATACTTTTACTCATATACTTGAGGGTTATAAGGTAGCTGATAAAATGAAGAATCACGGAGTTGGAGCATCAACATTTAGTGATTGGTGGGCTTACAAATTTGAAGTAAATGATGCAATTCCTTACAACGCAGCAATATTACACAATGTTGGGGTTACTACAGCAATTAATAGTGATGATGCAGAAATGTCTAGAAGGCTAAATCAAGAAGCCGCAAAAACTATTAAATATGGTGGTATGAATGAAGAAGATGCTTGGAAAACAATAACACTAAATCCTGCAAAACTTTTAAGAATAGATGATAAAGTTGGTAGTATCAAGATTGGAAAGGATGCTGATGTTGTTCTTTGGAATCAAAATCCTCTTTCAGTTTATGCTATAGCTGAAAAAACTATAATTGATGGTGCTATTTATTTCGACAAGGAGAGAGACAATATGCTTAGAAAAGAGATTAAACAAGAGAGAACTTTACTTATAAATATGATGATGGAAGAAAAAAATAAGGGTGGTAAAACCCAAGCTGTAAAAAGAAAAGTTAAAACATTATTAACCTGTGAATCAATTTAAGATGAAAAAAACATTAAGTGTATTAATTTTATTAATTTTTATATCCAGTGATACAATAGCACAACAAACTCCAGGAAGTGTTCAAAAAGAAGCGATTACACTACTAGGTGGAACAGCACATATTGGAAATGGCAAGATTATTAAAAATAGTGTAATTGTATTAGAAAATGGAGTAATTAAAGCATGTGTTGATGCTACTAGTTCTAAAATCCCTTACAAGGGTAATATCATAAATATAGAAGGACAACATGTTTATCCAGGTTTTATTGCTGCAAACACTTCTTTAGGATTAGTTGAAGTTGATGCAGTAAGAGCAAGTGATGATCAAAGAGAAATTGGAAACAACAACCCAAACATTAATAGTTTAATAGCTTATAATGCTGAATCAAAAGTTGTTGAATCCATGAGACCTAATGGAGTTTTAATTGCTCAAATATCTCCTCAAGGAGGGAGAATTTCTGGAACTTCTTCAATCGTTCAGCTTGATGCTTGGAACTGGGAAGACGCAGTGATAAAGACTAATGATGGTATTCATTTAAATTGGCCAAATAGCTTTTCTAGAGGGAGATGGTGGCTTGGTGAATCACGAGGTTACAAGCAAAATCCAAAATACAACTCTGATATAGAAAAATTATCAGATTATTTTAAAGAATCTGTAGCCTACTTGAGTAGTAATAAAGAAACTATAAACTTAGCTTATGAATCAATGAATGGATTGTTTGATGATAGTCAAACATTATTTATACATGTTGATGATGAAAAAGGGATTGTAGATGCAGTTAATTTTTCTAAAAATTTTAATATAAAAAATACTGTTATAATTGGTGGTTATCAAGCTCACTTAGTTTCAGATTTTTTGGTAAAAAACAATATACCTGTTTTGATACAACACACTCATAGTTTACCAAATTTTGAAGACGAAGATTATAATTACACCTATATAAATCCTAAAAAATTAATTGATGCTGGTGTACTAGTTGGGATTCATACTGGTTCAGCTTCAAACTTTCAAACAAGAAATTTACCTTTTTATGCTGGACAAGTAGCAGCTCAAGGAGTAGATAAAGAAATTGCATTACAATTAATAACATCCAATACAGCAAAAATATTAAGAATTGATAAAACTCTTGGAACATTAGAAGCTGGAAAAAATGCTACATTATTTGTTAGTAAAGGAGATGCTTTAGATATGAAATCAAATCAACTAACTAGTGCATACATTTCTGGAAGAAAAGTAAGTCTAGAAACCCACCAAACAGAACTTTGGAAACGATATTCAGAAAAATATAAGTTATCAAACTAATAGATGAATAAAAAACTTACAAGTGTTAACAACAAAGAAGTAAAAGCCTTATATCAGCTTACCTTAAAATCAAAACATAGAAAAATATCAAATACTTTTTTAATTGAGGGTTTAAGAGAAATTAAACTTGCTATGAAAAATGATTGGCAAATTATACAACTCCTTTTTTGTCCAAAAATAATTAGTGAAGAAGATTTAAATAAATCATTCAAAAATAAAGTTAAAAAAACTGAAGTTTCTATTGAAGTTTATAAAAAAATTGCTTACAGAAATTCAACAGAGGGAGTAATAGCTATTACAAGTTGTAAAGATCACGATTTAAAAAACATAAAATTCAAATCTAATAACCCTTTAATCATTGTAATAGAAGCCCCTGAAAAACCTGGCAATATTGGAGCAATATTAAGAACTGCTGATGCTGCAAATATTGATGCAGTAATTATTGCGAATCCAAAAACAGATATTTACAATCCAAATATAATTAGATCTAGTGTTGGCTCTATTTTTACCAATAATATATATGTGGGAAATACAACAGAGATAATCTCACTATTGAATAATAAAAATATTAAAATATATGCTAGCTCTCTTCAAGCAGATGAATTATATCACAATCAAAATTACTGTGAATCTTGTGCTTTGATATTAGGAACTGAAGACAAAGGAATTTCTAAAGATTGGTCACAAAATTCATATAAAAATGTAAAAATACCTATGCTAGGGGTAGTAGACTCATTAAACTTATCTAATGCAGCAGCAATATTAATTTTTGAGGCCATACGCCAAAGAAACTTCAAATAAAAATATTTATAATACTATTGTCTAATAGAATTGTTTGTGGTATTTTTAATACATATGTCACTATCTGAAGTAGAAATAGAAAATAATGCAATAGCCAAAGAATATAAAGAGCTTCTTAAAATTAGTTATCAAACTCTTTCAGCTGCAGATAAAAAACTCATTAGAAAAGCTTTTGATCTTGCTGTTGAAGCTCATAATGGTCAACGAAGAAGATCTGGAGAAGCATATGTCTTTCATCCCATTGCTGTTGCCAAGATAGTCTCATCTGAAATTGGACTTGATGCGACATCAATTGCTGCTGCATTAATTCATGACGTGGTTGAAGATAATGAAAATTATTCCATAAATGACATAGAGCAAATGTTTGGCAAGGTGGTTGCTAAAATTGTTCATGGACTGACTAAAATATCCAAACTTAGTAAAAGTTCTGATGTTTCATTACAAGCTGAAAATTTTAAAAAGATGGTATTAACTCTAAATGATGACATTAGAGTTATTATAATTAAAATTGCAGATAGGTTACATAATATGCAAACTATGTATTCTATGAAACCAGATAAACAAATTAAGATTGCTTCTGAAACACTTTATATTTATGCTCCACTAGCGCACAGAATAGGGTTATATAATATAAAAAGTGAATTAGAAGATTTAGGATTAAAATATCTAGAGCCAGATGTTTATAACGATATCTCTAGCAGATTAATTGAAAGTAAAGAAGAACAAGATCATTACATAGAAGAAATTAATAAAACCTTAAGTGGAAAATTAAATTCTGAAAAATTAAAATACCAAATTAAAGGAAGACCAAAATCAATTTATTCTATTAGAAATAAAATGATAAAAAAGGGAGTTTCATTTGATGAAGTATATGATAGGTTTGCAGTAAGGATTATTTATAAGTCAAGTTTAAAAAATGAAAAATTTTTAGCTTGGAAAATTTACTCAATTGTAACTGATTTTTTTACTCCTAATCCAATAAGACTAAGAGATTGGATTTCATCACCAAGATCAACAGGTTATGAGGCTCTTCACATAACTGTTGTTGGCCCTAAGAATAGATGGGTTGAAGTTCAAATAAGAAGTGAAAGGATGAATGAAATTGCAGAAAAAGGATATGCTGCACATTACAAGTATAAACAAGAAGGAGATAATGAGGGTAGTTTAGACCTTTGGTTAAATAAAATTCAAGACACTTTAATTAACAATAATAACAATGCTGTAGATTTTGTAGAGGAATTTAAACTTAATTTATATTCAGAAGAAATATTTGTATTTACACCAATTGGTGAGTTGAAATCATTACCTAAAAATGCAACATCATTAGACTTTGCTTTTAGCATTCATACAGAAATTGGTCTTAAAACTAGAGGTGTTAAAGTAAATGGAAAATTGGTTCCATTAAATTATAAATTACAAAGTGGAGACAGAGTAGAGATTTTAACGTCTGAGAAAACTAAACCGAATGCAAACTGGCTTGATTATGCTAACACCGCAAGAGCAAAAAACAAAATAAAATCGTCTCTAAACGAGGAAAAGAAAAAATTAGCTGAAGAAGGAAAAGAAATTCTAAGAAGAAAACTTAAACAACTTAAAATTAGTCTGAACGATAGTTCAATAAATGAACTTGTTAGGTTTTTTAAATTAAAAACTAGTTTAGATTTATTTTATCGTGTTGGTATTAATACAATAGATAATCCAATGCTAAAGAAATATGCTAGCTCTAGGAGTAATGTATTAATGAGTTTCTTGAAAAATAGGATAAGAAGAAAACCCAAGGAATTTGATTTAAATAAACAAGAAATTACTCAGAAGTATGATATGCTCGTTTTTGGAAGTGACGAGGAAAAGCTTGAATACAAGCTATCACAATGTTGTAATCCAATTCAAGGAGATGGAGTATTTGGATTTTTAACAATTAATGACGGAATTAAAGTGCACAAATTTAATTGTCCTAATGCATTAAGCTTACAGTCAAATTATGCATACAGAATAATAAATGCAAAATGGATAGACTCTTCACAACAAGATTTTACCGTAATTATTAACATAAGTGGTATAGACACATTTGGACTAGCTAATAATATTACAAAGGTTATTTCAGATAACATGAATGTAAATATGAAAAAGCTTAATTTTCAAACAAATAGCGGTGTTTTTAGTGGAAGTATTACAATGTTAGTTAAGAGTAATAATTATGCTATGAAAGTTATGGAAAAAATAAAAAAACTTAATGGTGTAGAGAAGGTTAAAAGAATATAATTTTTATAAATTAGCAATATGAGTTCAAAGACACATTCAAAGAATCAAGAGATTGTAAAAAACGCATTTACAAATTTTTTAGAGGATAATGGTCATAGAAAAACTCCTGAAAGATATGCTATTTTACAGGAGATATATAACAGTGATATACATTTTGATATAGAGTCGCTATATATTAAAATGAAGAATAAAAAATATAGGGTGTCAAGAGCTACACTTTACAATACCATTGAATTATTACTAGACTCTTCTTTAGTTCGAAGACACCAATTTGGAAACAATCAAGCTCACTATGAAAAATGTTTTTTTGATAAACAACACGATCATTTAATTATAAGTGATACAGGTGAAGTTATCGAATTCTGTGATCCAAGAATTGAGACTATAAAGAAAACAATTGAAGAAGTTTTTGATGTTGAAATTGAAAATCACTCATTGTATTTCTATGGAAAAAAAAATAAAAAAAAATAAAAAAATATGAGTGTCGATTTATTACTAGGTTTACAATGGGGAGATGAAGGTAAAGGTAAAATTGTTGATGTTTTAACCTCTAAATATGATATAATAGCAAGATTTCAAGGTGGCCCAAATGCTGGACATACACTTGTTTTCAATGGACGTAAACACGTATTGCATACTATACCTTCTGGTATTTTTCATGAAGATAAAATAAATTTAGTTGGAAATGGAGTTGTAATCGATCCTGTGATATTCAAAAATGAGTTAGATAAACTAAAAGAAGTTGATGTTGATTATAAAAAATCAATGCTTATTTCAAGAAAAGCGCATTTAATATTACCTACTCACAGAATAATTGATGCTGCAAGTGAAAAAGCCAAAGGCAAAAAGAAGATAGGATCAACCTTAAAAGGAATTGGCCCAACATACATGGACAAAACAGGAAGAAATGGGATTAGAGTTGGTGATTTAGAGTCTAAAAATTGGTTAATTAAATATAGAAACTTGGCTAATAAACATCAAAAGATGGTAAATTTTTATGATGTAGATATTGAATACAATCTTGAAGAGCTTGAAAAGGAATTTTTTAGTGCAATTGAAGTATTAAAAAGTTTAAACTTTACTGATTCTGAAGAATATATATTTAATGCCCAAAGAAATAGTAAATCGATTTTAGCTGAAGGAGCTCAAGGATCTTTACTGGATATTGATTTTGGCACATATCCTTACGTAACTTCGTCTAACACAACTGCTGCTGGTGCCTGCACAGGCTTGGGAGTAGCTCCAAATGCAATAAAAAAAGTTTATGGAATATTTAAAGCATATACAACTAGAGTTGGGTCTGGACCATTCCCTACAGAACTCTTTGATAATGATGGAGAGACAATGGGTAGAGTTGGAAAAGAGTTTGGTGCAACAACAGGTAGATCTAGAAGATGTGGTTGGTTAGATCTTGTAGCTCTTAAATATGCATGTCAGATCAATGGAGTAACAGAGCTAATGATGATGAAAGCTGACGTCCTCTCTGGTTTCAAAACTATCAAGGTTTGTACATCTTACATGTATAAAGGAAATGAAATAGAACATTTCCCTTATGATATACAGAATGAGAATGTAGAGCCAATTTATAAAGAGTTTAGAGGTTGGGATGAAGATCTGACCAAAAAAGAAAGTTTTGAGATTCTACCAAATACATTGAAGGAATATATTAGCTTTATAGAAAAGGAATTAAATATCCCAATATCTATTGTTTCTGTTGGCCCAGACAGAGAACAAACAATTTTTGTATAAATAGATACAATATCAATTTTGAAAAAAAAAGTTAACATATACTTATTCAGTTCATTACTTTTAATTTCATTACCAAATATATTTTGTCAAGAAAATACACGTATTCAAATTGATAGCGCTGGTTTTTTTGAAAAGGATGATAAAAAGTTTACAAAAGCTACAGTTTTAACAAGAGATAATAAAAATAAAGTCAAAATATCTCATGATGGTGTTGATATGTGGTGTAACCAAGCTTTCTTCTATGAAAACAGAAATTACATCGAAGCATATGGAGATGTTGTTCTCAAACAAGGTGATACAATTAATTTAAACTCTCAGTATTTAGAATATGATGGGGATACAAAAATCGCATTTGCTAGTGGTAAAGTAAAACTATCAGAACCTAATTCTGTTTTATTTACTGACTCACTCTATTTTGACAGGAATAAACAAGAAGCATTTTACAATAATTATGGAAGGGTTATTAAAGAAAAACAAGATACAATTGACAGTAAAATTGGCAATTACTTATTAGAAAACAAAAAATATGAATTTAAAATCAATGTATTACTTAAAAACCCTAAATATAAAATAAACACACCCAGATTAGATTTTTATACCGAAAATGGTCATGCTTATTTTTATGGTCCAACAGAAATAAAAAGTAAGGACTCTAACATTTTTTGTGAATTAGGTTATTACAATACCAATAATGACACTGGATACTTCATTAAAGAAGCCAAAGTCGATTTTAACAACACTACGATTCTAGCTGACAGTATATATTTTAATAGAAATTTAAATTTTGCATCTGCAACAAATAATATTAAAATTATAGATACTATAAATGAAAATATAACAAAAGGTAATTATGCAGAAATATTCAAGGACAAAGATTCTATGTTTATAACTAAACGTGCTATAATTGCTTCTAAACAAAATAAAGATTCTTTATATATTCATAGCGATACAATTTTAATAACTGGAAATGAAGAAAATAGGTTAATTAGAGCTTTTAAAAATGCTAGAATATTCAAGCAAGATTTAAGTGGTAGAGCAGATTCAATTCACTATGATAAATCTAAAGGATTAGCTCAATTTATAAATATCAATAAAAAACTAGATTTATCATTCACAAAATCTAAAAAACCAATATTATTTAATTTTAACAATCAAATCACTGGAGATACTATAATTTTGAAGTTTGAAAAAACCACAAATAAAATTGATTCTTTGGTAGTTTTTAATAATGCTTTTATTATCGAAAAAGACACTTTAGGAGCAGGCTTTAATCAAATTTCTGGAAAATTATTGCAAGGGAAATTTTATGACAATGAATTAAAAACAATAGATATTATTAAAAATGCAGAATCTATTTACTATTTAAGAAATGATAAAAAAGAATTAGTCACTATTGATAAATCTAAATCTGCCAAATTAAAAATATTTTTTAAGTTAACCGAAATTGAAAAGATCCAAAAAATTAATCAAATAGATGGAAAAACATATCCAGAAGAAGAATTTACTGAAAATATACAATTATTAAAAGGCTTTAATAATCGGCTTAATGAAAAGATCTTATCAATTAATGACCTTTTTAAACTAGAAAAAGAATAAAAATTAAAAAAGAATTTCACAAATATCAAGCTCAAGTAACCCCGTACCCTCTAGAAATAGAAGTTAAGAAAGCTATTGGTTGTTATATTTTCGATAGTAATAATAAAAAATATTTAGATTTTATAGCCGGAGTTTCTGCTTGTAGTTTAGGGCATTGTCACCCTAAAGTGATTGAAGCAATTAAAAAACAACTCGACGAATATCTACATGTAATGGTATATGGTGAATTTATACTTAAACCTGCTGTTGATTTAACTAAATTATTATCACAACATTTACCAGTTGAATTAGATTCGACATACTTGACTAATTCTGGTACAGAAGCAATTGAAGGTGCTATAAAATTAGCAAGAAGGTATACAGGAAGGAAAGAAATAATTGGAGCAAATAATGCCTATCACGGAAGTACATTAGGAGCTCTAACCCTAATGGGTAAAATAGAAAACAGAAAACCTTTTGAGCCATTAATACCAGAAATGAATTTTATAAACTTTAATAACCTAAATGATATTAAAAAAATCACTTTCAAAACTGCTGGAGTAATTTTAGAAACTATTCAAGGTGCAGCAGGTTTCATTGAACCTGAGAAGGACTATCTAAAATTAGTTAGTCAAAAGTGTAAAGAGGTTGGAGCATTACTAATATTAGATGAAATTCAACCTGGAATAGGTCGTACAGGTAAATTATTTGGATTTGAAAACTATAATTGTATTCCAGATATAATAGTAACTGGAAAAGGACTTGGTGGCGGAATGCCTATTGGGGCATTTATTAGCTCAAATAAAATTATGAATACAATTAGTAATAACCCAAAATTAGGTCATATTACTACTTTCGGTGGTAATGCAGTTATAGCAGCTTCTGCCTATCAAACATTAAAAATAATCACAGAATCGAGTTTAATGAAGCAAACATTAAGCAAAGAAATTTTAATTAGAAACAAATTAAAGCATCCTCTAATAAAAGAAATAAGAGGAAAAGGATTAATGTTAGCAATGATTCTAGAGAGTCCAGAAATAGCAGATAAATTAGTTATTAAATGTAAAGAAAATGGTCTACTACTATTTTGGTTGTTAATAGAAAAAAGAGCCGTCAGAATTACACCTCCACTTACAATAAGCACAAAAGAAATTTTAATAGGATGTAATATAATTATTGAGCAACTAGAAAATTTATCTAAAAGTGTTAATTAATTTGTTATAAATAATACAATAAAAACAACTAATTAATATCATAGTGTCTTAATTTTGATTAAATCAATAAATTGATTTTTATGGAATATGAAGAATTCGACAACAATAAAAGCCTTTCACTTACAAGGTTTGAAAAAATGTTAAAAACAAATAGAATTCTATTTTTTGATTCAAATGAATTTGAAAATATTATTTCATATTATTTAGAAAATGGTAAAATTAATTTTGCCAAAAAGGCTATTAAATTAGGCTTAGAGCAACATCCAGACTCATCAAATTTAGCTTTATTTGAAATTGAAATTTTAATTTTTGAGAATAAGCTAGATAATGCCGAAAAATTATTAGAAGCTTTAATCTTATCTGAGCCTTCAAATGAAGAAGTATACATTCAAAAAGCTAACATATATTCAAAGAAAAAACTTCACCAAAAAGCAATACTCTGCTTAAATAAAATATTAGATTTTAATCCAGATAATGCGGAAGTATATTCGCTGATTGGAATAGAATATTTATTTATGGAAGATTTTGAAAATGCAAAATTCAATTTTATCAAATGCCTCAATTATGATGACTCAGATTATAGTGCATTATATAATATTGTCTATTGTTTTGAAATCTTAGAACAAAACAATAAAGCCATTGAATATTTAAATACTTATTTAAACACCAATCCCTATTGCGAAGTAGCATGGCACCAACTTGGTAAACAATACTTATTTTTTAAAAACTATGCTAAAGCTATATCAGCGTTTGATTTTGCTATAATTTCAGATGAGTATTTTATTGGAGCATATATAGAAAAAGGGAGAGCATTAGAAAAAATTAATAAATATAATGAGGCAATAGAAAATTATAAGTTAATAATTGCTTTAAAGGATGAGTCTAGTTACCCTTTACTAAGAATGGGGATTTGCTATAACAAAATAAGTAACTACAAAAAAGCAATACAAAACTTAAATGACTGTATTCAAGTTGATCCTCAATTAAATAAAGCATGGTACCTACTGGCTGAAATTTATTATAAGAACCAAAAATACAATAGTGCTATATTAAGTATAAAAAAGGCTTTAGAGATTAATTCAGAAAAAGAAGATTACTGGAAATTATATGCTAAAATTAATATTGGACTTAAGCTATATGAAGAAGCAGACATTGGTTTCCAAAAAGTTATAGAATTGGGAGAAGCAGATGAAAGTATTTGGTTGGCAAAAGTAGATACACTGATAAAGTTAGGCGAATATAATTATGCGATTGATATATTAGAAAAATGCTATGAACTTTTCGAAGACAAATCAATAATATTATACCGATTTTCGGGAATTTATTTTTTACAAAATAAAATAGAAGATGGTATCGTGCAACTAAAAAAAGCCATATCAATAAACAAAAAAAATAAATATATTTTTAAAGAGTTATTTAGGGTTATATCAAAATATAAATATCTAGAAAAAATATTAAAATAAACATTAAACATTGCACAATGAATAGTAAGTCTTCTGAAAATATTAAATTATATTTTAAGGGAATGGCTATGGGTGTAGCTGATGCGTTTCCTGGCATATCTGGTGGTACTATGGCTTTAATTCTTGGGATATACAAAGAACTTATTAGCTCAATTAGTGTTATAAACTTTTCGTTATTTAAAACTTTAAAAAATGAAGGGTTTAATGAGTTTTGGGGGAAATTAAATGGTACTTTTCTATTAATACTATTTTCTGGAATTATCTCTAGCTTGGTTGTATTTATGAATATTGCTAGCTATTTAATCGATAATTTTCCAGTTTTAATTTGGTCTTTTTTTCTAGGTCTGGTTTCAGCTAGTATCTACATTATTTTAAAACCAACTGATTTATTTAATTTTAATAAAACTCAGAATATATTAATAAACTGGTTATTATTACTTTCAAGTTTGTATATATCCTATTTATTAACAAGTTTGCCAGAAATAAACAACTTAAATGAAAATTTAATATTTATATTTTTTGCAGGATTAATAGCTAGCTGCGCAATGATTTTACCAGGAGTTTCTGGATCATACATTTTAGTAATATTAGGCTTGTACAAAACTATTAGTAAAGCATTAATAAATTTAGAATTAGATAAAATAGTAATCTTTGGATTTGGAGTCATATTGGGTTTAACATCATTTAGCAAGCTAGTTAAATGGGGGTTTGATAAATTTCCAAATAAAATTTTAATTGCAATGACGGGGCTGATTCTTGGATCTATTCATAAACTATGGCCTTGGAAATCAAATGAAATAAATATTCTTCCTACGAATTATTCTGAGTACAACTACCTGATAGAATCAATAGTATTATTTATCATTGGATTTTTATTAATTTTCTTACTAGAAAAAACCAACAAGAATCAAAATATTGAAAAAGACTAATCAAATTAAAAACAATCTCTTAACAATTCTTAAAGGAATAATTATGGGAACTGCTAATAAAGTTCCTGGTGTTTCTGGGGGTGTAGTAGCTTTGGCTCTAAACTTTTATGATGAATTATTAAATTCAATGAAAAATATAAATATTAAAAATCTCTTAAGCTTTAAATTCAGAGATGCATTTAAAAATTCAAATAAATCTTTGTTATTATATATCTGCTTGGGCATAATAATAAGTTATTTTTCTACATCAAAATTATTAGACTTTTTATTAAATAAATATGAATTATTAGTTTGGAGTGTGTTTTTTGGACTTGTTATTGGTACAATTATACATTTAAAACAGAAAATAAATAATTGGAATAATAAGTCAATCTCTTTAATTATTTTAGGTATAATTACAGGTTTAATAATTAGCTATCTAGATCCAATGACAGAAAATACAAACTTATTGTTTGTATTCATTTGTGGAATTTTAAGTATATGTGGTATGATAATCCCAGGTTTATCTGGTTCGTTTTTATTAATATTACTGGGAAACTATGTGTTATTATTAGTTGATAGTGTAAATGTGCTCTTTGATAGTATTTCATCTATCATTAGTGGAGATTTAGAATTTTTACAAAACTCCTATATAACAAGCAGATTAAAAATAATAGCTGTATTCACTCTTGGGTCAGTAACAGGACTAGTTTTGTTATCAAAAGTTATGTCATTACTTCTAAACAGATTTAACAATTCTATCCAATCAATAATATTTGGTTTTATAATTGGATCTTTAGGAGTATTGTGGCCTTGGAAAACTACAAATCCAGAAAATTTAAATATTACTCGTTACTTTCCTGAAATAAATGACAGTTTTTTTATTGCTATTTTGCACATTTTAATTGGCATTATAATCGTACTTATATTAAGTAAATATGAAAGATCAAAAGCAAAATAAAATCTATGGGCTAATTGGTAAAAACATTAATTATTCATTTTCAAAAAAATTCTTCAATAATAAATTTGAAAAGGAAAGAATAAAAGCTGTTTATACTAATTTTGATATTCAAAAAATAGAAGACTTTAAGAACGTTGTTAATAAATTTAATATATGTGGATTAAACGTTACTATTCCTTACAAAGAATCTATAATAAATCAATTGGATTATATTAATCCAATTGCAAAGGAAATTGGAGCAGTTAATACAATAAAATTTCAAAACAATATTTTGAGTGGATATAATACAGACTATTTAGGTTTTTATAAATCTATTGAAAATTTAATTAAGCCAAATACAAAGGCTCTTATTTTAGGTACCGGAGGGGCTTCTAAGGCAGTAGCATATGCATTAAAAATACTAAAAGTTAAATATGTGTTTGTTTCAAGATCAAAAAAAAATAAAGATTATATAAACTATAGTGAAATAAATCAAGAGATAATTGATAATCATAAATTAGTAATTAATTGTACACCCATTGGAACCTATCCTATGACTGAACAAATTCCTCAAATCCCAATTAGTTTAATAAATGATAGCCATATAGTCTATGATTTGATATATAATCCAACTAAATCTCTTTTACTAAAAAAAAGCCAAGAAAATGGAGCTACAATAATAAATGGCTATCAAATGTTAGAGAATCAAGCATTAGAATCATGGAAAATTTGGAATTCAAATCATTAAAAAACCTTAGCGTCGTTCCAGTGTTTTTTAAGTTCACTAGAAGTCATTTCGGAAATTGGTTTTTCTAATTTGTCAGCAATCTTTTCTAAATAATTAAATCTATTAATAAATTTACTATTTGTTTTTTCTAAAGCTTTTGCCGGGTTTATTTTATTATAACTAGCATAGTTAATTAAGGAAAATAATATATCTCCAAACTCTTCTTCCATTAAATCTAAATTAGATTTAGATAATTCTAATTTAAACTCACTAATTTCTTCAATTACCTTATCTAAAATATCAGCATTATTGTCCCATTTAAATCCCATTCCAGAAGCTTTCTCTTGAATTCTCATAGCTTTTATTAAAGACGGTAAACTTTTAGGCACTCCACTTAATGCTCCTTTATTATGCTCATTTTTCTTGATAATTTCCCAGTTCTCCTTAACCTCTTTAATACTATCTATTTTGATATCTTTATAAATGTGTGGGTGTCTATGAATTAACTTATCACAAATACCATTAATAACATCATTTATATTAAAATATTTTTTTTCACTTGCAATTTTAGAATAGAATACTATGTGAAGCAATAAATCTCCTAATTCATTTTTTATTTCATCAATTTCATTTGATAATATAGCTTCTGATAATTCATATGTTTCTTCGATAGTTAAATGCCTAAGAGATTCCATTGTTTGTTCCTTATCCCAGGGACATTCGTTTCTCAAACGATTCATTATTTCTAATAACCTATTAAAAGAAGGCATATCTTTATTTATATTTTTCACGAATTATTTTTTAATAATTTTTTTTAGTATTGATTTGTATTGACCATCTATTAAATATGAAATTTTCATTAGATATATTCCTTTTGAAAATAAATCTGTATTTATTATTGGTCTAGGGTTAGTAAAATAGTTGGAGTATATTAATTTCCCATTAATATCAAATATATCTATATGGTAATTAGAAATATTCCATTGAGAAATTACATTTAAATAGTTTATAACTGGGTTAGGATAAACAATAAAATTATCTAAAGTTAAATTTGAAGCTAATTCATATGCATTATGTAAATTCGGAATACCATAGCCTAATTGATAATCTGGATTGTTAAATTGAGAAGAAGACTCTCTGATTAGATTCATTATTTCATTTGCTGATAATCTAGGATAGGCTTGCATAAAACAAGCAATAGCACCTGCCATAATTGGAGAACTAAATGAAGTACCACTATTACTTACTATTTGATCGTATATATTTATTACTTTACTTTGATAGCCTTGCGCGACTACATCTGGTTTAATGCTTGGTTGTATATCACTGCCTTGAGAGCTGAATGAAGCATAAACTCCCTCAGAATCTACAGCTCCAATAGATAATACTCCTTGTGAATCTGCAGGTGCAATAATACCATTTGTTGACGAGTTTCCAGCAGAATTAACAAGTAAAATACCTTTTTTAGAGGCAATATTTGCTCCTCTTGTAATAAATGTTGTGTAACCGTTTAAATCTAGTTGAGTATGACTATAATCTGAATTATCATATCCTTTATAACCAAGAGAAGTATTTATTATATCTACCCCTAAACTATCAGCAACCTCTACAGCCTCAACCCAATAACATTCTTCAACAGGCGTTTCTGAGGAAACATCTTCAGTACGAAAAAGATAAAAAGAAGCATCTGGTGCTGTTCCAACAAATTCATCTTGAATAAATCCTGCAATAGTGCTTAAAACTTTAGTACCATGAGAATTACCTTGATATTGATAAATATTTTCAGTATTCAAAACAAAATCATAGGTGTACAAAATTTTATCAGAGTCTCGTAATCTTGAGAAAGAATTCATAGAATTTACATTTACAAAACCGGCATCGATAACTGCCATATTAATTCCATTTCCTGTAAATTCATTGTCGTGTAAAAAATCTAAGTTTAACATCTCAATTTGATTTTGTGTTGATCCGTAATCAATAGTTTTATCAAATAAAGGATAATCATCTATATTTTCATAATTTGTATTTTTATTTGGATTTAGAGATTTATTAGCAAATAATACATTGTCTACAAAACTTAAATCATTTAAATCGTATAACAAATCTAAATCTGCTACAACATATATACAATTTAACCACTTAGATTTAGCTAAAATTAAAATGTTGTCAATACCTTTAATTATCTCTAAATAATCTTGATTAATTGGAACATCGTCATAATCAATAGTAATTCCTTTAGTTTGTTTTTTTAGAATTGAATATTCAGTTAAAATTAATTCTGGATTATTAATGAGATATTCAACATTCTTTTTGTCTTTAAAATAAACCCAAGCATATTCTTGTTGACATAGAATTATATTAGAATATAAAAAAACAACATAAATTAGTAAATACTTCATAATATTAAGAAATTACCCCAGAGCCAAGCAATTCTTTATTTGAATACCAGGCAACAAATTGACCTTCAGTAATTGCAGATTGTGGAATTTCAAATTCTACGTATAGTCCCTGATGTGTCTTTATTAGAATAGCATTCTGAAGAGATTGTCTATATCTAATTCTTGCTTTAACATTCATTGTTTCGCCAATTTTGATTGATAAATCGGATCTTAACCAATGTTCATCTGATTTATCAATAAACAATCTATTCCTAAGTAAACCAGGGTGATCACTACCTTCACCTACATACACTATGTTTTTTTCAACATCTGTATCAATTACAAATAATGGTTTTTCATAACCTCCAACTCCTATCCCTTTTCTTTGACCTTTTGTAAAATAATATGCTCCTTGATGATTACCTATAAATTTGCCATCGGATTCAACATATAAAATAGCTGAAGATGAGGTTTCAATATCATTATTTATAAACTCAGTTGCGAGGTATTTAGAATTATCTCTTTTTACTTCAATAATTTTCCCTGTTTTAGGTTTTAATTTTTGCTTTAAAAAATCTGGTAATTTAACTTTACCAATAAAACATAAACCTTGAGAATCTTTTTTGTTAGCTGTTATTAAATCTAATTTGGAGGCAATCTCTCTAACTTCTTTTTTAGTTAAGTCACCTAGAGGAAATAACGTGTTCGATAACTGCTCTTGAGATAATTGACACAAAAAATATGACTGATCTTTTACTACATCCTTAGCATTAACTAATTTAAATATATTTTTATTATTAATTATTTCTGATTCTTTCTTACAATAATGTCCAGTTGCAACTAAATCAGCACCAATACTCTTAGCTATTTTTAAAAATACATCAAATTTAATTTCTCTATTGCAAAGAATATCTGGGTTTGGAGTTCTGCCATTTTTATACTCATTAAACATGTATTCAATGATTTTTTCATTGTACTCATTACTTAGGTCGATAGTTTGAAAAGGAATATTTAATTTTTCGGCTACTATCATTGCATCATTACTATCTTCTAACCATGGGCACTCATTAGAAATTGTAACAGTATCGTCATGCCAATTTTTCATAAATAAGCCTATAACATCATAACCTTGCTTTTTTAATAAATAAGCGGCTACACTAGAGTCAACCCCTCCAGAAAGTCCAACAACAACTTTTTGCATAAGTTTAATTTACAAATAATACAGCTTTAAACTGTAAGAAAAAATTACTATTTCTTTTGAGAATTCTTTTGCTTTTCAGCCTCTTCCATCAATTCTTTCATTTTCTTTTGAAAACGGTTAGGTTTTTTTTGAGGTTTGGCTTTATTAACTTGTATCTGAGCATGAATCTTTTTTTCGTCTAATATATAATGTTTGATAACTAACATAATAGCAATAGTAATTAAGTTAGAAATAAAATAATACAAACTCAATCCACTAGCATAGTTATTAAAGAATACTGCTAAAAAGATTGGTGATGCATAAATCATAATCTTCATCATTTTAGCCATATCAGGCATACCTTCTTGAGTAGGTTGCTGAGAAGCCATGTTCTGACCTGTAGTCATTTTCATATAGAAAAATATAGCTATTCCAGCTAAAATTGGAAACAGGCTAACATGATCTCCGTACAACGGAATCCTAAACGGTAAATCTAATATATTATCATATGAAGATAAATCATCAGCCCATAGAAAACTTTTTCTTCTTAAATCAAAAGCTGTTGGGAAAAACATAAATAAAGCATAAAAAACAGGGATTTGAATAAGAGCTGGAATACATCCGCTCATTGGATTTGCACCAGCCTTGTTGTATAATGCCATGGTCTCTTGCTGCTTCTTCATAGCATTATCTTTGTATTTTAATGATATTTCAGCTATTTCTGGTTTTAAAATTTTCATCTTAGCCTGCGACAGATAAGATTTATACAAAACAGGTGACAACACTAATCTAACTAAGATTGTCATAATAATAATTGCAATTCCGTAAGGAAAATGGGAGCTTAAAAAGCTGAATAAAGGAATAAAAATTGACTTATTTATATACCCAAAGATACCCCATCCAAAAGGAATTGAACTTTCTATATTTTTATCATAAGATGACAGTATTTTACTATCAGTGGGGCCAAAATATAGGTTGAACTTTTGATCAAATTCATTGTTATTATACTTCAAAGGAAAATTTGCAATATAATTTTTGGTATAAGTTGTATCAACATCTTGATCAACAACCATATTGATTTGTGATAACTTTACATTATTTAATGGTTTAGGTGATAAAAATATGGCACTAAAAAAATGTTGTCTGTATGAAAACCAATTTAAATCTGAAATAGTTTCCTCATCATCACCTGATTGGCCTAATTTATCTACTTTATCTGTTTCGTACTCATAAGTTAATCTGGAATATCTATTTTCATATTCAATACTTTTTGAATTTCTTAGTGATTTATAATCCCAAGTCAAGTCATAATCATCTTGCGTATTAATTACATTACTCAATCCTTTTGAACTAATAGAAAAGTCTATCATATAATCGTCAGGCTTAATTATGTATTTATATTCAAGAAACTGATTTTCAGAAATTATTAATTTCATGACTATAACTTTATTATCATTATTATCATATTCTGAAGAAGTAAAGAATTGGTTTTTAGTATTTACAGATGTGTTATTTACTGTTTTGAAATTTAAATTAAAAACAGAGTTTTCTTCATTTATTAAGTAAATTGGGTTTTCTAAATGATTATTAAAATTTTTAAGATAAAGTGAGGAAATGAAACCTCCTTTATTATTAATTTCAATATAAATTAAATCATTTTCAAAATTGATTGTAGCATCTTCAGATGCAATATTATTGTTGAAGTTATTTTCAGAACTAATATTTGTTAATAAACTCTTTTTTAAATCTACGGGTTTATCAGAGTCTTTTATAACATCAACATACTCTGATTGATCTACTGAAGATGTTTCAACTGCATATTCTTCAACAGGTGGCTGAAGCCAAAGCCAAAGTAGCATAATAGCTCCCATTAAGGTAAAGCCTACAAGTGCATTGTTATCATTATTTTTTTCTATCATAACTAATTTTCTTTACTATGTTTTAATCCTGCCTGAACAAAAGAAATAAACAACGGATGAGGATTATTTACTGTACTTTTATATTCAGGATGAAATTGTACACCTATAAACCATGGATGATTGTTTAATTCAACAATTTCTACTAAATCTGTCTTCGAATTAATTCCAGATGCAATTAGTCCCTTCGATTCAAATTGATCTAAGTAATCGTTATTAAATTCATACCTGTGTCTGTGTCTTTCCTTAATGATTTTAGAATCATATATGCTTCTAACATTTGATAATTCTTTTAATTCACATTCCCAAGATCCTAAACGCATTGTTCCTCCCATATTAACAATATTTTTTTGACTCTGCATTAAATCTATCACTGGATGAGTTGCATTCTTATTCATTTCAGTTGAGTTAGAGTCTTTAAGATTAAGAACATTTCTTGCAAATTCTATGACTGCCATTTGCATCCCTAAACATATTCCAAAAAAAGGAATCTTATTTGTTCTTACATATTCAATTGCTAAAATTTTACCTTCAATTCCCCTTTCTCCAAATCCCGGTGCAACTAATACACCATTTAGTGAACAAAGTTTGGAGTTAATGTTTTCTTTAGTGATATGTTCTGAGTGAATTGAAATAATTTTAACTTCAACTTCATTCTCAGCTCCAGCATGAATAAATGATTCTAATATAGATTTATATGAATCTTGTAACTCAACATATTTACCAATTAAGCCAATTTTTATTTTACTATTGGGGTTTTTATACCTTTTTAAAAAACCATTCCAAACATCTAAATTTGGTTTTTCGCTTTTTAAGTTTAATTTTTTTAGCACAACCTTGTCTAAACCTTCATTTAACATTAAATTTGGCACATCATATATAGTTGATGCATCTATAGATTGAATTACAGATTCTTTATCAACATTGCAAAACCTAGCTAATTTAGCTTTAATGTTATCTCCAATCTCATGTTCAGTTCTACAGACTAAAATATCTGCTTGTACTCCACTTTCCATCAAAGTCTTAACGCTGTGTTGAGTAGGCTTTGTTTTTAATTCTTTTGCTGCAGATAAATAAGGAATCAAAGTTAGGTGAATAGCTAATACATTAAATTGACCTAGGTCCCATTTCATTTGCCTTAAAGCCTCTATGTAAGGAAGAGATTCAATATCTCCTACAGTTCCTCCAATTTCAGTGATTATAATATCATAATCACCTGTATTTCCTAAAAACTGTATTCTTTGTTTAATTTCGTCTGTAATATGTGGAATTACTTGTACTGTTTTACCCAAAAAATCACCTTTTCTTTCCTTTTCTATAACACTCTTGTAAATTTTACCTGTAGTAACATTATTTGCTTGTGAAGTAGGAACGTTTAAAAACCTTTCATAATGACCTAGATCTAAATCTGTTTCAGCTCCATCATCAGTAACATAACATTCTCCGTGTTCATATGGATTTAATGTTCCGGGATCTATATTTATATACGGATCAAGTTTTTGAATTGTTACAGAATAGCCTTGAGATTGAAGTAATTTTGCAAGAGATGCCGCAATGATACCCTTCCCTAATGATGAAGAAACTCCTCCTGTAACAAATATATATTTAGTAGATGGCATCTATGCGTTATAAACGCAAACAAATTTAGGGATTTAGATTGAATTTAAGTCAATAATAGACAAATTATTAATCGACAACTTTTAATTCAAGATTTTCGTACTTAATGATAAATGTGGATAGATTTCTATAACCTAAACTATCTTTGTTTTTAAAATATTTAAATTTGTTTTCAATATGTTCTGTCTCAATAAAATTAGATCCATTGAAATTAATTTCATCAGAACTTAACCTAAATAAAAGATCTAACACCAGATCATAGCCTCTAATAACATACTTATTAGGTATGAAATTATAAATATTACTAAAATTTTTAATAAAACTGGAGTATAATTTAAAATCTAGTGGCTTGTTAACAGATGGGTAATGAAAATTTAAATTTGATAAATTATAATTAGAAATATTGTTACCTGAAAATGCTTTATTAGAAGAGGTAGTATACAAAGAAATCTGAACAGTATCGTTCACAAATGAATTTAATATACTAGTCACATTTGAAACAAATCCCTGGTCTTTAGTTTCTAAGAAAATAATATTCTTTTTGTCGACAAAAGTCGAATCTAAATCATCTAAAACCAATGATTTTGTATCGACTCCAGAGTCATTAACTGTTGAATAAAACTGAGTTGCATTTTTAAATCTTTCTTTAAGTTTATTACTTGTAATTAGATTATCTGAATCAGAGATAATATATTTTTTATTTAAAGTAGTATCTGATTCTACAAAAGATACTATCCTTTCAAATAATATATCATCTTCTGTGATTGTATTTATAACATTATCTGCATAATTAACTTTACTTAAAGGAGAAGCAAGCCAAACAGGTTCGTTTTTTAAAAGTTTTGATGTATAGTTAAATGCTTTAGCAGTAAGGGGACCAATCACAAGGTCATAATTTTTAAGATCATTAGTATTTACAATTTCATAAATATCAGCTTCAGAGGAATTATTAGTGTCAAAAACATTCATCTGTACAGGGATTCCATAACTAGCAATAGAGTCAACTGCTATAGAGCTCCCCAAATAAAAATCTAATGATAAATTTAAAAGCTTATCATTAGTTAATTGACTTTTTGCTATTTGTAATGAATCAAAATTTATATTATTGAGTCCGAATGGCAGCAGAAGAGCAATTTTTTTCTTGCTAAAATCTGTTAAGTTAATTTTTTGATCTTTATCTAAATTCTCATTTTGATCAATAAGTTTAGGTAATTTAAGTATCATACCTTCTTTTAACTCACTAGTCATTAAAACAGGATTTAAGGACTTAATAATTTTTTCTTCAACTCCTAACTTTATTTTTAATCTATAAAAACCTTCTTTGGCTAACACTTTGTAGTAAGCATAATTTTTATCAATTATATTTAGTTTATTAAAGTTAATGTTAGGGACAAGTATTTTTTCTGATACTTTTAAAAAGTTTCCAATTTGAGGATTAATTAATTCTAATTGATCAATGGTAATTCCGTACTTATAAGCAACCCTCCATTTGCCTTCTTTTGCTTTAACCACATAATGTTTAACCCGATTTGGAATTTCAATTGAGCCTGTTGCCAATGGAACTAGAGGAACTTTAATTAATGAACCTTTATCCAATTTATCTGAGGTTAAATCATTATACTTTTTAATTAAATTTATATCTACATCATAAAGGTCAGCAATCTTATTTAAGGTTTGTTTCCTTTTTATTTTGTGTAAAATAAAATCAGTTTCATCATAAATTAAATCAAGTTTTTTTGGAATTATTACTTCATCTCCAACTTTAAGGTTAGTTTCTAAAATATTTGGATTTAAAGACGAAAAATCAAAAAGAGAGATAGCATTATCAGAACAAAAAGAATCAATCGTTTGATTAGTTTGAATAATTTCTTTGTAAAATGTTTGTGAGGAAATATTCCCACAAAAAAGTAATAAAAGAAAAGAAAATTTGATTTTATTATGCATTTACTCCCATTCAATTGTTGCTGGTGGTTTGGAACTTATATCGTAAACTACCCGATTTACTCCTTTAACTCTATTAATAATTTTATTTGAAATTTGTTGAAGGAATTTATATGGTAGATCTACCCAATCAGCAGTCATCCCATCAGTACTTTCAACGGCTCTTAATGCTACACATTTCTCGTAAGTTCT
Source organism: Flavobacteriales bacterium (assembly GCA_004213995.1). Lineage (GTDB taxonomy): Bacteria > Bacteroidota > Bacteroidia > Flavobacteriales > Flavobacteriaceae > SGZJ01. The sequence goes on from SGZJ01000006.1 coordinate 41,824, forward strand.
TTCATCTCCCATAACTCCTACACTATTGACAGGGAGCAACATTGCTCCAGCTTGCCATACTTTATCATATAAATCCCATTCTTTTAAACCTTCAATAAAAATATGATCAACTTCTTGTAAAATATTAACTTTTTCTCTAGTAATATCACCAAGTATTCTTATACCTAAACCGGGGCCTGGAAAAGGATGTCTACCAAGTAATTTAGGGTCTATGCCTAATGATGCACCAACTCTACGCACTTCGTCTTTAAACAACAGCTTTAGTGGTTCAACTACACTTAATTTCATGAAATCCGGTAGTCCACCAACATTATGATGGCTTTTAATTGTAGCTGATGGACCTCCAGTTGCAGAAATACTCTCTATGACATCTGGATAAATTGTACCTTGTGCTAACCAATTAGCATTGGAAATCTTTTTAGATTCATCATCAAATGCTTCAATAAAAACTCTACCAATAGTTTTTCTTTTCAGCTCAGGATCTTCTATTCCTTTTAGTGCGCTATAAAACTCATCAGAATAATCTATCCCTTTAACATTTAAGTTCATTCCATGGTATTGGTTAAGTACATCTTGAAATTCATTTTTTCTAAGCAAACCATTATTAACAAAAACACAATTTAAATTATCTCCAATAGCCTTGTGTAGTAAAACAGCTGCCACAGTTGAGTCAACTCCACCAGAAAGCCCTAAAATTACTTTATCGTTTCCAATTTTTGATTTTAGTGACTCGACAGTCAGATCTACAAAAGAATCTGGTGTCCAATCTTGTTTTAAATTTGAAATATTTACGAGAAAATTTTCTAATATTTTTTTACCATCAGTAGTATGATATACTTCAGGATGAAATTGCAAAGCATATATTTTTTTATCTTTAATCTTATAGGCAGCATTTTTTACATCATCTGTACTAGCTAATAAATTAGCACTATCAGGAAGATCTTTGATTGTATCACTATGACTCATCCAAACTTGACTACCTATATTAATTGATGAAAACAACAAATCATCTTGGTTAATATAGCTTAGGTTAGCCCTTCCGTATTCTCTAATATTAGAGGCTGCCACTAATCCCCCAAACTGTTCGGCAATTAATTGTGCACCATAGCATACAGCCAATACTGGAAAATTATTTAATATAAAGATTAAATCAGGTTTCGGAGAGTTTTTGTCACGAACAGAAAATGGACTACCGGATAAAATAACAGAACTATAATTATTTAATTCTTTGGGGATTTTATTAAAAGGGAAAATTTCACAGTAAATATTTAATTCTCTCACTCTTCTTGCGATGAGCTGTGTATACTGAGAACCAAAATCTAAAATTAATACCTTATTTTGCATGTGTAAAAATAGAAATAGATTTTAAATTATTTGACTAAATCAATGATTTTTTTATAACTCAATGATTGTAAATTTATTATTTAATGGATCAATATTCTCTTTTAAAATTTTAATAAAATCATCTCCAAACTGACAGTAAAATTCAGTAAAATTAACTGATCTTTCTTGTAATGAGAAATTTGGAAACAAATCATCTTGAACTGAAACAATCCTATCTAAAAATGATTTATGTTTTAATTTATTTGCCTTTAATAATCGTTTTTCTAAATTTTTTAATCCCTTTACTTGCTTTTTTTCTTGAGCATTAACTGCTCCTACGAAACTAATATCGGTAAGTTTTGATAAATCTCTAAGTGTTTTAAACTGTTGTTCTAAAAAATTAATTTGCGTTTTAAAATCAAATTTTTGGTCAGCAAATGATTTAACTTTTTCGCTTAAAAGTTTATCTTGAGATAAAAACAAATCCTCAACTGTAGTATTGATTTTGTGTAATTTTTCAATTTGTTTTTTTCTAACTAATAGAACCGAATTCCTATTTAATAAAATCGGAAAATCTAGTTTAATTGAGTCAAAACAATTCTTAAGCTCTAACCAATATGATATTTCAGCACCACCTCCAATGTAACATAAATTTGGAAGAATTGATTCTTGATAAAGAGGTCTTAACAGTACATTAGGGGAAAAGTTTTCAGGATTAATATTCACCTCGTTAATAATTTCACTTTCAGTCCAAGAAAACAATTTATCATCAGTAGAATAACCATTATGAGTACGAACAATTCTGTTTCTGTAATTGTTTGATAAATAAAATAAGTTAATTTCACGTGGATTAACCTGAACCTTATAGTTATTTTCTTTTAAGCTTTTTATAGAATCTTTTGAATTATCAAATATTAATTTATTAGTTAATTCATTTATTATTGAAGACGAAAATATTTTTTTTAATTCTTTTTCATTAGGATCTAATACGATTAAACTATAATCTTTAAAAATTTGATGGACTAGTTTTCTGGTAGCCTCAGATAAATTATTAGACTTTAAATATGAGTCTTTAAATAGATTAATAATTTTTTCTGAATTAATATTTTTTGGTAAAAGTTTTGAAAAAACATCTAAAGTAGATTTTAGATTATAAGTTGAAAATTTACCTACCTCCCCTTTTTGATCTGAATTCCAAATAATATTTTTAGCATTGTAACTGAAACTTCTAATTTCTTCAAAATCATGATCTTCTGATGCCATCCAATAAATTGGAATAAAATTAAAATCTGGATATTTGAGCTTTAATTCTTCAGATAAATTTATTGTTGAAATAATTTTATATAAAAAATATAAAGGGCCTGTGAATAAACTTAATTGATGACCTGTTGTAACAGTAAAAGTATTTATATTTTCAATCAAATCTATAGTCTCTTCAAGATCTTTAGAAATGTTAATATTAGCATATTGCTTTTTTAAAATATTCTTTAAAACTAATCTGTTTTCAATTTTAAAACTTGCTTTTTTTGAGATTATTTGATTTTTAAAACCTTCAAAATTAGGTCTATTATTATACAGGTTTCTTATGTTTTGAGAATTGTCAATATAATCACAAAATAGAGAACTGAAATAATTAGTATCTTTATATGTTATATGCTTATTTGGCATTAAATTGTATTAGTTAGTAAATATAATATAGTTTAATATTAAAATTGCAAAAGTATAATTAATTAGTTTTCTTTATATCAATTAATACACTATCCCTAACTTCATAAATATGAAAAATATAAATCTATTTTTATTAACCGTTATTCTATCACTTACTACGGTATATTCTCAAAATATAAAATCCCCTTCTGAATTTTTAGGTTACGAGCTAGGTACTCAGTTTTCTAGACACAATCAAGTAGTTGACTATTTTAAGTATGTTAGCTCAGAAATACCCAATAAAGTTGTTCTTGAAAAATATGGAGAAACTAATGAGAGAAGACCTTTATACGTAACATATATATCATCTAAAGATAATATCAAAAATCTAGAAAAAATTAGAAATAATAATCTAAAAAATGCTGGGATAAATGGAATAAAAAATGATAACTATGATAGTACTGCTATTGTATGGCTGAGCTATAATGTACACGGAAATGAGTCTTCAAGTACTGAGGCTGCAATGAAAACATTGTATAAGTTAGTTACTGAAAACATTAATTGGTTAGAAAACACAGTTGTAATTTTAGATCCATGTATTAATCCAGATGGAAGAGATCGATACGCTAATTGGTACAATCAAAATGTGACTTATCCATTAAATACAGATTTAGATGCAAGAGAACATAACGAACCATGGCCTGGAGGAAGGGCTAATCATTATTTGTTTGATTTAAATCGTGACTGGGCTTGGTTGACACAAAAAGAATCAAGAGATAGGTTAAAAGTATATAATAAATGGCTTCCACATATTCATGTAGATTTTCATGAACAAGGGATAGATGAACCTTACTATTTTGCACCTGCCGCTGAACCTTTACACGAACAAATAACTAATTGGCAAAGAGAATTTCAGATAGAAATTGGCGATAATCATGCAAAATATTTTGATAAGAATGGTTGGCTTTACTTTACAAAAGAAACTTTTGATTTATTATACCCAAGCTATGGTGACACATATCCTACTTTTTTAGGTGCAATTGGGATGACTTATGAGCAAGCTGGGGGTGGTGACGCTGGATTAGGTGTATTAAACTCAGAAAATGAGGTAGTATCCTTGATAGATAGAATTAACCACCATACAACTACAGGACTATCTACAGTAGAAATATCTTCGATAAATGCAAGAAGATTGAACAGTGAGTTTAAAGAATTTTTTAAATCAAATAATGATAGTAAAATTAGTTATGTTTTAAAAGGGAATAAAGATAAAATCAAAAGTTTAACCAACTTATTAGATCAGCATGAAATAACTTATGGGTATTCTAAAAATAATAACAAAGTAAAAGGCTACAATTATTCTGCAAATAAAGAAATTAAAATAGATATTGATAAAAATGATTTAATTATCAGTGCTAATCAACCTAAAGGAAAGTTAGTAGAAATTCTTTTTGAACAAAAAACTAAATTATCAGACCCGCTGACTTATGATATCACAGCTTGGAGCTTACCCTATGCTTATGGATTAGACGCCTCAGTAATAGAAGTTAAAGTTGAATCTGTTAGTGAAACTTCAAATTTTAAATTAAATGAAATTAGTTTAAATTCTATCGGATATATATTTGAATGGTCTTCTTTAAAAGATGCAGAATTTCTTTCAAGTTTATTAACAAATGATTTTAATGTTAGGTATAATGTAAAAGAAATCACAACCAATGGCAAAAAATTTAATCCAGGCTCAATAATACTACTGAAAAGGGATCAAAATAAAAATGATTTTCATTCTTCAATTATTGAAATCAGTAATTTACACGAAAGAAAAACTCATGCAATTATGTCTGGGATTTCTGAGAATGGGCCAGATTTAGGGTCATCAGATGTAAAGTTATTGTTAAATAAAAAAGTTGCTACTTTAGCTGGTGATGGTATATCATCATTAAACTATGGTGCAATTTGGCATTTTTTCGAAAAAACATTAAAATATCCTTTAACTCACTTAAACTATGATACATTTAACCGAGTTGATCTTTCATCAATAGATGTGCTTATTCTTGCGAGTGGATTTTATAGTGCAAATTCTGAATATGACACTAAAATTAAAAATTGGGTTTCAAATGGTGGTAAATTAATTGCTATTGATCGTGCATTAAACAGTTTGACGAGATTAGACATTGGATTAAATAAAAATACAAATGGTATAGAAAATAATATTTCTTTTGTTTCAGATTTTAGCTCTAGAAGTAATCAGGAGTCTAACAATAATCATAATCTAGTTAAATACAATGAAAGAAACAGAAGCAGAATCAATCAATCGATTTCTGGAGCAATCTTTAAGATTCATTTAGATAACACTCATCCTATGGCATACGGCTACAATGACAATCATTACTATTCTTTAAAAATTGGTAATAGTGCATATAGTTTACTTGAAAACGGATATAATATTGGTTACTTAAAACAAGATCCTAAACCAACCTCAGGTTTTGCTGGACAAGAAGCTTTAAATAAAATTAGTAATTCTTTAGTTTTTGGTCATCAAAACTACGGAAGAGGAAGTTTTATATATATGGTTGATAATCCGTTATTTAGAAGCTTTTGGGAAAATGGAAAATTATTGCTAGTAAACTCTATTTTCTTTGTTGAATAACAGAAATAATTTTTTAATTAAAAAAAGAGTCTACAAATTCGTGTTTATTAAAAGCCTGTAAATCATCAATTGCTTCCCCTACTCCTATATATTTTACAGGTATTTTAAATTCATCACTTATACCAATTACAACTCCACCTTTGGCTGTTCCATCTAGCTTCGTAATTGCTAAAGCGTTAACATCAGTTGTACTTATAAACTGTTTAGCTTGTTCAAAGGCATTTTGCCCAGTCGAGCCATCTAAAATAAGTAATATTTCTTGTGGTGAATTAGGAATTACTTTTTGCATAACCCTTTTAATCTTAGAAAGCTCATTCATTAAATTAACTTTATTGTGAAGTCTTCCTGCTGTGTCAATAATTACAACATCTGCGTTTTGACGTTTTGCTGCAGTTAAAGTATCAAAAGCGACTGAAGCGGGATCACTACCCATTTCTTGCTTAATTATTGGTATACCTACTCTGTCTGCCCATATTTGGAGTTGATCAATTGCAGCAGCTCTAAACGTGTCTCCAGCCCCTAAAATCACATTTAAACCTTTAGATTTGAATTGATTAGCTAATTTACCAATTGTTGTAGTTTTTCCAACTCCATTAACTCCTACTACCATAATTACATATGGATTTTCAGAATTAGGAATTTCGAAATCATTTGATGTTTGGGACTCATTTTCTGAAAGAAGCAAACCAATTTCTTCTTTGAGCAATGAGTTAAGTTCGTTTAAACCAGTATACTTGTCCTTTGCTACTCTTGACTCAATTCGTTCGATAATTTTTAACGTAGTATTTACACCAACATCACTAGAGATTAAAATCTCTTCTAAATCATCTAAAAAATCATTATCAATCTTTGATTTACCAACTATAATTTTATTTAGCTTAGAAAAAAAAGAACTCTTAGATTTTTCTAACCCTTTGTCTAAAGATTCTTTTTTTGAACTTGAGAAGATGTTTTTAAAAAATCCCATAATTAAGTAGTTTAATCAAATAGAATTGTAAATATAAAAATAAAAGCCGCTTTTTAGTAAAAGCGGCTTTTAAATTAGTGTTTATATTAGTAAATTATTTTTTACTTAAAAAATCATTTACTCTGTCAGGTGGTAAAATAGTTTCTACAAAAGAATAAGCTCCAGATTTGGGAGACCTAACCATTTTGATAGCTTTTGTTAATCTTTTAGAACCTGTCTGTAACGATGCAACTGATTTTTTTGCCATAATGTAATGATTTACTTAATTTCTTTGTGAATAGTCATTTTCTTTAGTATAGGGTTGAACTTTTTTATTTCAACTCTATCTGGAGTGTTTTTCTTATTTTTTGTAGTAATGTATCTTGAAGTACCAGCCATACCACTTGCCTTATGTTCTGTACATTCAAGTATAACTTGTACTCTATTTCCTCTTTTAGCCATCTTTTAATTATTTTAAAAAACCTTTACTTCTGGCATCTTTTAAAGCAGCAGAAATTCCAATTCTATTTATTGTTTTGAGGGCCGAAGTAGAGATTTTTAATGTAATCCACTTATCTTCCTCAGGAATATAAAAACGTTTTTTAATAAGATTAGCATCAAATTTACGCTTAGTTCTATTTAGGGATTTAGAAACGTTGTTTCCTACCATTCCTGTTTTACCTGTTAATTCACAAATTCTAGACATAATCTTATAAATTTATTATAAATATTCTTAATTACGAGGTGCGAATTTACAAATTCTTTAATATATGACAAATATTATATGTCAATTTTTTAATAATTCTTTTAATATGAAATTTAGGAGCTCTAATGATTTATTAACTGACTTTCCTGTAACTCTTTCTCTAGAATTACCAAAGTTGAACTCAAATGAAAAAACCTTTTTAGGAGTTGCTATACCAATGTAAACGGTACCAATTTCTTTACTAGAATCTCCTTTACTAGGTCCTGCATTCCCCGTTGTTGCTAAGGAATAATCTGAACTAAACATTTTTTTGGCATTTAAAGCCATCGATTCAACTACCTCTTTACTGACCACAGAATATTTATCAATTAATTCCTTGTCGACGTTCAAATTATTTACTTTGGATTCTGTTGAATAACAAACCATGCTTCCCTTGAAAAAGGATGAAGCACCAGCTATAGATACAAAAGAATCTGAAATTTTTCCACCAGTGAAACTTTCGGCAAAAGAAATTGTCAAGTTATTAGAAGTTAATTTATTAGCAATTAGTTTTTCTATAGACTCATCTTCTTCATAACCAGTAAATATATCCCTAATTAACGGTAATAATTGAGCTGTGTAAGAATTAATTTTATTTGTTATTTTTTGTAAATCATTTCCTTTAGTTGAAAGTCTTAACTTAACTCTTCCAAGACTTGGCAAATAAGCAAAACTAATATCATTCGGAAGAGATTTTTCCCAATTCTTTATAATTTCAGCTATACTACTCTCACCCATACCATAGGTAAGTATTGTCTTATGGATTATAAATGGTAGGTTGCACTCATTCAAAATCTTTGGAATAACACTATTTTTAATCAATTCCTTCATTTCAAAAGGTACACCAGGTAAAAAAACAAAAATTGTGTTATTTTTTTTTAGCCATAAACCAGGCGCACTGCCTTTATTATTTACAAAAACATGAGACTTAGATGGAACTAAAGACTGGTCTATATTAACTTGTAATAATGGTTGTTTTATATATTTTTTCCAAATAAATTTAATATTATCTAATACAACTTGATTAGTTACAAGATTGTCATCGAAAAACTTAACTATTGTTTTTTTAGTAATATCATCATTTGTCGGACCTAAGCCACCAGTAACAATTACAATGTCTGAATTATCAATGGAAGAATTTAAAGTATTTAGAATATCTGATTCCTTATCCATTATAGAAGAAATTCTATTTATTGACAAACCAATTTTATTAAACTCCTTAGCTATAAAAGCTGAATTTGTATCAATTGTTTGACCAATTAAAATCTCATCTCCAATTGTTATTATTTCTGCAGTCATTATTTTATTTTCAGCTTGAAAAACTCTTCATTTTCAATTTTCCCTATTAATTGATCATTAATTTTTATGGGTCCAACTCCTGAGGGGGTCCCAGTAAATATAACATCTCCAATTTTTAAAGTAAAATATTTAGAAACATAAGAGATTATCTCATCGATATTCCACAACATTAAACTAGTACTACCTTTTTGAGCCAAGTTTCCGTTTAATTCAAGAGAGAAAGTCAAATTATTAACATCCTTAAATATCGATTTATCTACCCACTTTCCAATTAAAGCAGAGCCGTCAAATGCTTTTGATTTTTCCCAAGGCAATCCTTTAGATTTTAATTCTGACTGTAAATCTCTAGCAGTAAAGTCGATTCCTAAAGATATTTCATCATAATACTTATGACTAAATTTTGGATCAATAAATTTTCCAATTTTTTTTATTTTTACCAAAATCTCAACCTCATGATGAATATCATTGCTAAAACTTGGAATAAAAAAAGGTTGATTTTTTAAAATAACTGAAGTGTCTGTTTTTAAAAATATAACAGGTTCAGTTGGCCGATTATTTTTCAGCTCATTAATGTGATCAGCATAATTTCTTCCAATACAGATTATTTTCATTTATGACAACTTATTATTGAGCAATTTTAATTTTATAGACTTTAAGGTATTTTTAGTGTATAGTGGAAAATCTGCATTTAATAGCCAATTAAAATAACCTGAATCTGTTTTTAAAATATCAAGAACTAGTTTTCCTTTATGCTTACCAAATGAAAAACATTCTTGATTTTTTTCGTTAAAAACAATAAATCCAGCGAGGTCAGCAAACTTACTTCTTGTACTAAAATTAGACAAAAAAGAAATATTATTTTCTAAATCATCATATTTTTCAACTTGGGCTTTTAAAATCTCGTAGGTTGCTTTTGTATCAGACTCTGCACTGTGGGCTCCAATTAATTCTTTATTACAATAAAACTCGTAAGCGGCTGACAAGTTTCTTTGTTCTTTTTTATGAAATATATTTTGAACATCAACACATTTATTCCCTTTTAAACTAAAATTAATATCAGCTCTAATCATTTCCTCTGCTAAGAGTGGAATATCAAACCTATTGGAATTAAATCCACCTAAATCAGAGTCTTTTATTAAAAGATGAATTTCTTTAGCTAAGTCTTTAAAAGTCGGAGAATCTTGAACTTTTTCATTAGAAATTCCATGAATTGCTACAACTTCATCAGGGATATTAATCTCAGGGTTTACTAACCATGTATGAACCTCTTCTTTTCCTGATGGAAATACTTTTAAAATCGATATTTCTACTATTCTATCTTTGGAAATATTTACCCCTGTTGTTTCAAGATCAAAAAAACAAATTGGTTTAGATAGGTTTAATTTCATTAAGTTGATTTTTATTAAATCTCCGTATTAATGTCCCATGCCTCCAAGTAGTCTTTAATGCATTTTATAAATTGACTTCCTAAACCACCATTAACTACCCTATGATCATAAGAGTGTGACAAAAACATTTTATTTCTAATTCCTATAAAATCACCTTCGGATGTTTCAATTACTGATGGCATTTTTCTAATTGCTCCTAAAGCCAAAATACCAACTTGAGGTTGATTAATTATTGGTGTACCCATTATGCTTCCAAAAACACCAACGTTTGTTACAGTATATGTACCATCTTGAACATCGTCAGGTTTTAATTTACCTGCTCTGGCCCGTTGAGCTAAGTCATTGACTGTTTTAGCCATACCGACTAAACTCAATCTATCAGCAAACTTTATAACTGGCACAATTAAATTTCCATCTGCTAAAGATGTTGCCATTCCTATATTAATATTCTTTTTCATTAAGATATTATCGTTATCTACAGAAATATTCATCATAGGATATGTTCTCAGAGCAACAGAAACTGCTTGCATAAAAATAGGCGTTAAAGTAAGTTTCTCCCCTTCTCTTTTTTCAAAATCAGATTTAACTTTATTTCTCCAATTCCATAAATTGGTAACGTCTACTTCTATAAAAGACTGAACATGAGCAGATGTATTTAATGAATCTACCATATGCTTAGAAACAAGTTTACCCATTCTAGACATTTCGATTGTACTGTCAGTGTCAAGATTTGAGGGTTTTAAATTCGATTGAAAATAAATATTATCATCTGATTTATTTTCATTTAGTTGTGGTTTTACAAAACTATTATTTGATTCTAGATATTTTAATATATCATTTTTATTGATTCTATTATTTTTACCAGAACCCTTAATATGCTCTAAATCTTTTAATTCAATTCCTTCTTTTTTCATTATGCTCTTAACAAGAGGAGAAAAGAACCTTTCAGAGATATTAAAATCAATTTGAGGTTTAGATTCATTTAGATTATAGGTAGGAACAGGTTCTGAAACACCTTCATTTTTAGTAGTTTCATCTGAATTAGTAACTATTTCTTTAGAATCACTTATTTCCTCAACAGAATCAGAACTGGATACTTCGATAATTGCAATAGTTTGACCAACTTGAACAATATCATCAACCTCAAAACATTTTTCAATCAAAACCCCTTCAAACTCGCAAGGAACTTCGGTGTCAACCTTATCAGTTGCAATTTCTAAAACAGCTTCATCCATCTCAATCTGATCACCAATTTCTTTTAGCCAGGAAGTGATAGTTGCTTCCGCAACACTCTCACCCATTTTAGGTAATTTTAATTCAAATTTTGACATTAAATATCAGGTTTTGTAAAATGCAAAATTAAGTAAAATTCGTTTAAAAAGCGGATGAAGACAACAATTTTATTTTACCCTAAAAATGTACTATTTGACCTTTTTTATACTTGAAGTCACTTCCAATATAAAAGGTTGTATTGGGGACAAGAATTCTAAAGTTATTAGTTTTTGATAAATGTTCATAATGATAAATAATTTCAGAAAGTAAAATAGTATTAAGATCAAATACTAGTAATGAATTTTTTATTTTTTTATTTGATAAATAATTTAAATCAATTATTCTTGATTTAAAATCAAATTTGTCTACTAAAGAGTTTGTTATTAAAAATTTGTTTTCATAATTAAATTCAGAATCTTGTGAATTAAATATATTTAAAATCGTTATTGACAACTTTTTAATTAAAATTAAAACTTTTATCAAAAGCCACACAACTAACTTAGATGATAAAAATTTATTAAAATGTTTCTTGTAAAAAATATACATAGCATTATAAAACCTACTAACATAGGTGAAATTTTTATCAGTACTCTCACCCTTAAAATGAATTATTTTAACATCGCCTAAATAATAATTAAAATATCCGTTTTTTAAAGCCTTGTAAGAAAGATCAATATCTTCTCCATACATAAAATATTCCTCGTCAAAACCATTTAATTTATCATAAATACATTTTTCAGTAAACATAAAAGCTCCAGCTATCACATCAACATATCCTCTATCATCATTATTTAGACTTGAATAATAAAACTTAGATATGCCAATTATTTTCATAAATGAACTTAATAAACCAGGGACAGTTCTTTTACTTTCTCTTAAGAAAACACCTGTTCCATCAATCATGTGACATCCAACAAAACCAACTTTTATACCAGATTCATAAAATTCTAAAATTTTAAAAAAAGTATCCTCGTTCAATACAATATCAGGATTTAAAACACATATATATTTACCACTAGCTTTACTTGCTCCAATATTATTTGCTTTTGAAAACCCCATATTGGTTTGATTTTCCACTAATAATACTGATGGATATTTATTTTTAATTATGTTACACGAATCGTCACTTGAAGAATTATCAACAACAATAATTTCAGATTTAATATCAGCTTTTAATAAAGATTTCTGGACACTGTAAAGACAAAGTTCAAGAAATGAACTTGAATTGTAGTTTACAATAATTACTGATAAAACCAATTTGTCTAAATTTTAATTGAACTTTCAAATGGAATTCTATTTATTATACTTCTACCAAGAGTAATTTCATCGGTATATTCTAAATCATCACCAACTGAAACTCCTCTTGCAATGGTAGATGTTACAACATCAAATTTATTTATAAGCTTGTAAATGTAAAAATTAGTAGTATCTCCTTCCATTGTAGAACTAAGAGCAAAAATAAGTTCCTTTACAACACCAGATTTTACCTTGTCTATTAAAGAGATAATATTTAAGTCATCAGGACCAATTCCATCCATTGGTGATATCTTACCTCCTAAAACATGATATAAACCTTTAAATGAACTTGTGCTTTCTATCGCCATAACATCTCTTATATCTTCAACAACACATATAATTGAGTTATCTCTTTTAGGGTTTGCACATATTTCACAAGTATCAAAATCAGAAATATTATGACAGTTATTACAAAATTTAATGTTATTTCTCATCAACACTAACGCATTGGCTAGGTCTTCTGTCTGATTCTTTTGTTGTCTTAACATATGTAGAGCTAATCTAAGAGCAGTTCTTTTACCTATTCCAGGTAACTGTGAGATTTCATTAACAGCATTTTGAATTAATTTTGAAGAGAATTCCATAAAACAAACTTACAAATTAAATGATTGTATTTATAAATGTTATCTAAATTATATTTTATATTATATAAGTTATAAATATGTATTTTAATATATTTACATATATGAGTTCAGGACATATATTAATAGTTATTTCATTGTACTTTGGTGTATTGTTATTAGTCTCTAAACTAACTTCCAAAAATGATAATAATTTAGATTTTTTTAAGGCTGGAAAAAAAGCTCCTTGGTATCTAGTAGCTTTTGGAATGGTCGGTGCTTCCCTTTCTGGAGTTACTTTTATTTCAGTTCCTGGATGGATTGAAAGTTCACAATTTAGCTATCTACAAGTAGTTTTAGGGTACTTTGCTGGCTACTTGGTTGTAAGTAATGTCTTATTACCAGTCTACTACAAATTAAACGTTACATCAATATATGAATATTTGAATACTAGGTTTGGCTACACTGCTCATAAAACTGGCGCTGTATACTTCTTTATTTCAAGACTTTTAGGTGCTTCATTTAGGTTGTTTTTAGTGGCTATAGTATTGCAACAATTTGTTTTTGAAAGATGGGGTGTTCCATATTTTGTCACTGTTATTATTTCTGTACTACTGATTTGGATTTACACAAACAAAGGAGGGATAAAAACAATAATTTGGACCGACAGTTTACAAACTTTATTTATGCTTTTAGCAGTAGGTATTTCTATTTATGAAATATTAAACAGCTTAAATTGGACATTTTTTGATTATATAAACTCCGAAGATTTTGCTAAGTATAACAAAGTTTTTTATTTAGATAATATTTATAGTAAAGAATATTTTTTCAAGTCTTTTATTGGTGGGGCTTTTGTAACTATTTGTATGACTGGTTTGGACCAGGATATGATGCAAAAAAACTTAGCATGTAAATCATTAAAAGATGCCCAAAAAAATATGTTATGGTTTAGCGTTGTTCTAGTAATAGTAACTACTCTGTTTATGGTTTTAGGAAGTTTATTATTTGTTTACAAAGCAAAAAATGGTATTGAAATACCAATGCTAGACGGACAAGTAAAAACAGATTTATTATTTCCAGAAATTGCACTTAATGGAGATCTTGGAATTGTATTATCTCTAACTTTTATATTAGGTTTAATCGCTGCAGCATACAGTAGTGCAGATAGTGCACTAACTTCTTTAACAACTTCTTATTGTATAGACTTTATCGACTTTGAAAAAAAGACAGAAGAAGAGCAAGTAATTTTAAGAAAGAAAATTCACATTTGGATGAGTTTAATTCTAATAATAATCATTATAGCCTTCAAATATCTTTTGAGCTCTAATGTTATTGATAGCTTATTAAGGGTTGCTAGCTATACATATGGACCTCTTCTTGGATTATTTTCTTTTGGTTTATTTACAAGATTAAATATTAATGAAAGAAAATTAATTCCAGTAGTTATTTTAGCTCCGCTATTAACTCTTTTAATCAATTATTCACCTACTTTTTATTCAATATTTAGTTTAAATTTTGAAAACTGTTTAGATATCTCATTTTTTGATTGTTCAATAAATAATTGGGAGGAAGCAAGCAGTTATGCTAAAACTAATTTTTATCAATTTGGATATGAATTATTAGCGATAAACGGATTGATAACTTTCATAGGATTATATATAATCAGGGACTCAGTTGAATCAGAATCTTGACAAATTAAAATTTATATAATAAATTCACCTTTTAGGTAATGTATCTAATTATGTTATAAATGTCAGTTTGTCAGTATGTGTGCTTTGGCATTCTTATTGAATACTATTAAGTAAATTTAAAATAATTTACAATGAAAAAAGGTAATATTAATGTTTCTGTAGAGAATATATTTCCATTAATTAAGAAATTTCTATACAGTGATCACGAAATATTTTTAAGAGAATTAATTAGTAATGCTACGGATGCCACATTAAAATTAAAGCATCTTTCGAGCATTGGTAAAGAAAAAATTAAATATGGAGACCCAATTATTGAGGTGAAAGTTGATAAAAAAGGAAAAAAACTTCACATCATTGATCAAGGCTTGGGAATGTCAGCTGATGAAATTGAAAAATACATAAATCAAGTTGCTTTTTCTGGTGCAGAAGAGTTTTTAGAAAAATACAAAGATTCTGCCAAAGATTCAGGAATTATAGGACATTTTGGATTAGGATTTTATTCTGCATTTATGGTTTCTAGTAAAGTTGAAATAATTTCAAAATCATATAGAGGTGATGATGCTGCACATTGGTCATGCGATGGATCACCAAATTTTACTTTAAAAAAATCAAGTAAGAAAGATAGAGGTACTGAAATAATTCTACATATTGATAAAGACTCAAAAGAGTTTTTAGAAGATTCTAAAATAACTGAACTACTTACAAAGTATAATAAGTTTATGCCAGTTCCTATAAAATTCGGAACAAAAGAAGAAGAATTACCATTACCAGAAGGGGCTGAAAAAGATGCAGTAGCTGAAAAAGTAACGGTTGATAATATTATTAATAACCCTAAACCTGCTTGGACAAAACAACCAAAAGACTTAGAAGATGAAGATTACAAAAGTTTTTACAAAGAATTGTATCCTATGCAATTTGAAGAACCTTTATTTAATATTCATTTGAATGTAGACTATCCTTTTAACTTAACTGGTATTCTTTATTTTCCAAAAATAAATAATGACTTAAATATACAAAAAGACAGAATTCAACTTTACCAAAATCAAGTATTTGTGACTGATAACGTTGAAGGAATTGTTCCTGAGTTTTTAACTATGTTAAGAGGTGTAATAGATTCTCCTGACATCCCTCTAAACGTTTCAAGATCCTATTTACAGGCTGATGGAGCTGTTAAAAAAATATCTTCTTATATAAGTCGAAAAGTAGCAGACAAACTAAATTCGTTATTCAAAAACAGTAGAGAAGATTTTGAAAAGAAATGGAATGATATTAAAATAGTGATTGAATATGGTATGTTGAGTGATGAGAAGTTTTTTGATAAAGCTGACAAGTTTGCCTTATATCCTTCAGTTGATGATCAATATTTTACTTTGACAGAACTAACTGATAAAATAAAGGGTAATCAAACAGACAAAGATGACAAATTAGTTGTTTTATATGCTTCTAATAAAGTTGATCAGCATAGTTATATCGAAACAGCTAAGAAAAAAGGCTATGAAGTTTTACTTTTAGATTCTCCAATTATTGGGCATCTAATTCAAAAACTAGAAGGTTCTAAAGAAAAGATTTCGTTTGTAAGAGTTGATTCTGACCATATCGATAATCTTATCAAAAAAGATGACACTAAAATTTCCAAATTATCTGATGATGAGAAAAAGAAATTAGAAGATATTTTAAAAGAAGAAATTCCTTCCGACAAATTTACGGTTCAACTTGAAAGTATGGACAGTGAAGCTGATCCTTTTATTATTACTCAACCGGAGTTTATGAGAAGAATGAAAGAGATGCAACAAACTGGTGGCGGTGGTGGAATGTTTGGTATGGGTAATATGCCTGAAATTTTTAATCTTACTGTTAATACAAACTCAGAGTTAGTTGGGCAGATTCTTGGAACTAAGACCAAGAAGAAACAATCTAGACTAATAAGTCAAAGTTTAGATTTGGCAAAATTATCTCATGGACTCTTGAAAGGTGAAGAGTTAACTAACTTTATCAAAAGAAGTTATGATATAATTAAATAAGATTAAAATTTTATTAAAAAAAACCGTTATCAACTTGATAACGGTTTTTTTTTATATAAAAATTAACTATTAATAGTGATTTATTATTTTATATTTACCCTTAAAATAATTTCACCTATTGGTTTAATTAAAAACTTGACTGAATGAAAGGATATAATAAGATAAAAATCACTTTATTATTTATACTATTTATATTTTCAATTAATTCATTTTCTCAATTTAGCAAAACACACTACATACCACCCATCGGTACGCAAGGTCAAGGATCTGGGACTCCTCAGATTCAATACATGTATATTTCTACTCCCAATGAAAATCCAATAGATGTAATAATTACTCCTATAGGAGGAGATCCAATTACTGTCTCTATATCAAATTCTAGCCCTTACGAATATTTTATTGGTAATGGCAATCAAACAAATTTTATTGCTTTGTCTGAAGATTCTGGTCAAACATTTAATAATAAGGGATTCATAGTTGAAGGTGAGGATTTAGTATATGTTTCTGCAAGATTATTCACTAGTGATGCTTATTATCAAGCAGCAGGACTAGTTAGCAAAGGATTAGCTGCTCTAGGTAAAACTTTTAGAGTAGGAACTTTTGAGAATCTTGGTGATGACATGAGTAATAGTTTTTTGAATTTTGTAACGGTGTTAGCTACTGAAGATAATACTACTGTAAATTTCTCTGACTTTGGAAATGGTGTAACCATTGTGAATAA
>SGZJ01000007.1 GCA_004213995.1 Flavobacteriales bacterium
CAAATATTAAGTCACATATACCAAGTCCCTCAGCAAGAAAAATTATCGCTGAAAATAATTTAGAAATATCTAACATTATTGGATCAGGTAAAGATGGTAGAGTAACAAAAGATGATGCCCTTAACTCTAAACCATCAATGGGCTCCCCATCAACAAATAATGACAGAAAGGAAACTAGAACTAAACTTTCTATGCTTAGAAGAAAAGTTGCTGAAAGATTAGTTACAGTTAAAAATGAAACAGCAATGTTGACTACTTTCAACGAAGTTGATATGTCTTCAATTTTTGATTTAAGGTCAAAATATAAAGAAGATTTTAAAACTAAACATGATGTTAGTTTAGGTTTCATGTCATTTTTTACATTAGCTGTTGTTAGAGCATTGAAATTATTTCCTGCAGTAAATTCAATGATTGACGGTAAAGAGATGATAACATATGAATATTGTGATATTAGTATCGCTGTTTCTGGACCAAAAGGATTAATGGTTCCCGTGATAAGACATGCAGAAAAAATGTCTTTCAAAGAAGTTGAGACTGAAGTTAAGAGATTGGCTATCAGAGCTAGAGATTCAAAAATTACAGTAGACGAAATGACAGGAGGAACTTTTACCATATCCAATGGTGGAGTGTTTGGAAGTATGTTGTCAACACCAATTCTTAATCCACCACAAAGTGGAATATTAGGAATGCATAATATAGTTGAACGACCTGTTGCAATTGAAGGAAAAGTTGAAATTAGACCTATAATGTACTTAGCACTTTCTTATGATCATAGAATTATTGATGGAAAAGAAAGCGTAGGATTTCTAGTAGCTATTAAGGAAGCGTTAGAAAATCCAGTTGAACTATTAATGAATGATAACATAAAATCTTCTTTGGATCTATAAAAAACTTATTCATTATTTATTAAGTATTTATACCTTTACTAAATAATGGTTATTGATACTCACACTCATTTATATTTAAAAGAATTTGCAGCCGATATTGACGATGTAATTAATCGTGCTAAAAATTTAAAAATAAATAATTTCTTTCTCCCAGCTATAGATTCTTCTTACACTGAGTCTATGATTGCTTTAAAAAACGCATATCCAGATATAATGCACCTCATGGCAGGCTTACATCCATGTAGTGTAAAAGATAACTATTTAGATGAATTAAGTCACGTCAAAAATGTGTTAAAAAATCATGCTATCGTTGCTATTGGAGAAATTGGTATTGACTTATATTGGGATAAATCAACACTAAATATTCAAAAAAAGGCATTTGCATTTCAAATAAGATTAGCTAAAGATTTAAATCTTCCAATTGTAATTCATTGTAGAAATGCATTTGACGAAATTTTTGAAGTATTAGAAAAGGAAAAATCAGAAAATCTTAGAGGTATATTTCATTGCTTTAGTGGTAATTATGATCAGGCATTGAAAGCTATATCTTTTAATATGAAATTAGGAATTGGAGGAGTTGTTACCTTTAAAAATGGAAAAATTGATAAATTTTTAAAGAAAATTCCATTAGATAATTTAGTTCTTGAAACAGACTCCCCTTATTTAGCACCGCCCCCCTTTAGAGGCAAAAGAAATGAGAGTTCTTATTTGTCAATAATTATTGATAAATTGACTGAAGTTTATGAAATACCGGCTGAAAAAATAATAGAAATTACTTCAACTAATGCAATTGAATTATTTAAAATTAAAGTATGAATAAATCAAAAATATTGTTAATATACACTGGTGGAACTATTGGAATGGTTAAGGAGGCTAACCAGCCTTATTTAAAGCCTTTTAATTTTGAAAATATTTTAGAAAGAGTTAAAGAAATTAAACTACTTAATTGTCAATTAGAAACCGTTTCTATTAACAACCCAATTGATTCTTCAAATATTTCAATTAATAATTGGATTGAATTAGTTAACATAATTAAAACTAATTATAATTCTTTTGATGGTTTTGTCATTCTTCATGGTACAGATACGATGAGTTATACAGCATCAGCTTTAAGTTTTTTAATTCAAAACTTAACTAAACCAATTATTCTAACAGGGTCTCAATTGCCTCTTGGAGATTTAAGAACAGACGCAAAAGAGCATTTGATTACATCAATTCAATTAGCTAGACCTATTCACGATTTTGAGAAACATCATTCCTCAAGCCAAAGCAGTAATTCAATTAAAGAAGTTTGTCTATATTTTGATAATAAACTTTTTAGGGGGAATAGAACTACTAAGGTTAACTCTGACCAATTTAAAGCATACGCAAGTTTTAATTATCCTGAACTCGCAAAATCAGGTGTAGATTTAAAAATTAATTTTGAAGATTTATACAAACCTCAAAGCTCTAGTCCAATTTTTTATGACAAACTTGATGATAGAGTTTCTGTAATGAGATTATATCCTGGTATTTCTAAGCAAAATGTTAAGCATATGTTTTCAGACAATTACTCTAAAGTAGTAATTATCGAGTCTTATGGATCTGGTAATATGTTCAATTTCAAATGGTTCATAGATGAGTTAAAATCGTCTATAGAAAAAGGAAAATATATTATAAATGTTTCTCAATGCCCAAAAGGAAGTGTAAAAATGGGTAAATATGAGTCTTCCTTTAAGTTAGTAGAGTTAGATATTATTTCCGGAAAAGACATCACCTTAGAGTCTGCAATAATTAAATCAATGTTTCTATTATCTATGAAAATTGATTTTAAAAACTTTAAAGAGATGTTTGAACTCAGTATTAGTGGAGAAATCTCTTAAAATAACCCAGTATTTATTTTAAGATTAGTTTTTTTTTCAGTTTATTTGCTAGAATGTAATTTGATTTAGAGAGGTGGCCGAGTGGTCGAAGGCGCACGCCTGGAAAGTGTGTATACATCAAAAGTGTATCGAGGGTTCGAATCCCTTCCTCTCTGCATAAATATTTATTATTTAAAATTGCATTTTTTTTATATCTTTAAACCCAAAATAAATTAAAAGAAATTAAAATGAAAAGATTATCTATCATTACAGTATTATCAATTTTTATGATAACTAGCTTAAATGCAAAAACTAGCATATTACAAGATGAAGCTCAAGAAGTTACTGAAACTGCTGTTGATTCAAGTGTAGCTGAAGTAACTCCAGTTATGGAAACTGTTGAAGAAACTCCAGTTGTAGAGGAAGTAGAAAGTGCTAACTTTCACCAAGAATTAAAAAAGAGATTTATTGAAGGAGGTCCTGGATTTATGGGAATCGTTTTATTATGTTTAATACTAGGATTAGCTATAGCAATTGAGAGAATTATATATTTAAATTTAGCGACTTCTAATTCAGACAAGTTAACTAGTGATGTTGAAGATGCGCTTAAATCTGGAGGCTTAGATGCTGCAAAAGAAGTTTGTAGAAATACTCCTGGCCCAGTAGCCTCAATATTTTATCAAGGATTAGATAGAGCTAACGAAGATTTAGAATCTGCTGAAAAAGCTGTTGTTGCTTATGGTGGTGTTCAAATGGGTCAGCTTGAAAAAAATGTATCATGGATATCTTTATTTATCGCTTTAGCACCAATGCTAGGTTTCATGGGAACAGTAATTGGTATGATTCAGGCTTTTGACAAGATTGAAGCAGCTGGAGACATGCAGCCATCTTTAGTAGCTGGAGGTATTAAAGTTGCCTTACTTACAACTGTATTTGGTCTTATTGTAGCAATTATTTTACAAATATTTTATAATTACATTATATCAAAAATTGATAGCATTGTAAATGATATGGAAAACGCTTCAATATCTCTTATGGATTTATTAGTTAACAATAAAAAATAATTATGAATTTATATAAAGGAACATACTACACAGCTGGTATACTATCTTTAATAGGTATACTTTTAGTTGGATTTATAATTCAAGGATCTACCGACCTAATAGGTACGCTATTATATATAGCATACACTATATTAGCTCTAATTATTTCTTTTGTTTTATTCTTTACATTAAAAAACATTACATCTAACAAAGATTTGCTATTAAATACTACTAAGGTTGTAGGGATATTTTTAGGTACAGCATTAATCTGTTACTTTGTTTTGTCATCAGGAGAAGAAACTCCATTAAGAGATGGTAATATTCTATCTGCATCTGGCTCAAAATTAGTTAGCGCTGGATTATTCATGTTCTATGCACTTATAGTAGCTGCAACATGTATAATGATGTATTTTGGAGTAAAAAACATGAAAAAATAAATTATGGCTAAAAGATCATCCCCTGAAGTTAATGCAGGATCAATGGCTGATATTGCATTTTTATTGCTAATTTTTTTCTTGGTTACCACTACCATTGAAACTGATTCTGGTATTAGTAGAAAGCTTCCTCCAATTGAAGAATCAGAAGAAGATGTAATAATCAAGCAAAAAAATATTTTCACAGTTTTATTAAATGGTAAAGATCAGCTTTTAGTTGAAGATGAAGTAATGGAATTAGAAGAGTTAAGAGATGCTGCTATCAAATTCTTAGATAATGGCGGTGGTTCGGGAGAAGATAAGTGTGATTATTGTAAAGGAGCTGGTGATCCAAAATCATCTGATAATCCTGATAAAGCAATTATTTCATTAAAAAATGAAAGAGAAACCACATATGCTACATACATTTCCGTTCAAAATGAACTTGTAGCAGCTTACACATCTCTTAGAAACAAAAGAGCTGAAGAGTTATTTGGAGTTTCTTATACTGAGATGCAGAAAAATTACAAAGACGTTAATTGGCCTGGTAGTAAATTAAAATTAAAAGAAAACATAACTCAAATTAAACTAGAATATCCTCAAAAATTATCTGAGGTTCAATAACAAATATTATGTCTAAATTTAATAAGAAAAAAAAAGGTGAATTACCAGCTGTAAATACAGCTTCTCTTCCTGATATAGTTTTTATGCTATTATTCTTCTTTATGGTTGCTACTGTCATGAGAGATAACGAATTAAAAATAAAAAATGAACTTCCTGCTGCTGATCAAGTTGAAAAATTAGATAAGAAAGATTTGGTTATGTATATATACTTAGGAAGACCTAATGATGGCTTTAAGGATCAGTTCGGCGAAGAAGCTAGAATACAACTCAACGATAAGTTTGCAGAGGTTTCTGATGTTCCTGCCTTCATATATTCGGAAAGAGAATCTAAAAGAGAAGAATTAAGGCCTTTTCTGACTACTGCTTTAAAAGTTGATAAGGAAGCTTCTATGGGAATTGTAGGAGATGTTAAACAAGAACTTCGAAAGGTCAATGCTTTAAAAATCAACTATACTACTCGAATTGGTGATGTTTCTTTAAATAAGAATTAGAAACGATTTTTTTTAAAGTTGTTTTCTCAATCTTGCTACAGGTATATTTAATTGCTCCCTGTATTTAGACACTGTTCTTCTTGCTATTTTGTACCCTTCTTTGTGCAGCAATTTTACTAGCGAATCATCTGTTTCAGGCTTTCTTTTGTCTTCTTCGCAAATAATTCTCTCAAGTTTTTTCTTTACCTCTATTGTTGATATTTCTTCACCTTTGTTATTTATCATTGATTCACTAAAGAACTCTTTAATCAATTTTGTTCCATATGGTGTGTCAACGTATTTGCTATTTGCAACTCTAGAAATTGTGGAGATGTCCATATTAATCTTGTCTGCAATATTCTTTAAAATCATTGGTTTTATTTTTTTTTCATCACCAGATAAAAAGTAAGCTTCTTGATAAGTCATAATTGCCTTCATAGTCAACATTAATGTTTGTTGCCTTTGTTCAATTGCTTCAATAAACCATTTTGCAGAATCTAGTTTTTGTTTAATAAACTGTACTGCTTCTTTTTGAGATTTCCTCTTTTTTTCTAAGCTGTATCCTTTAAGCATTTCCGTATATTCCCTACTAACATTCATAGTTGGTTTGTTTCTACCATTTAGACTTAAAAGCAATTCATCATTTACAATTTCGATCTTAAAATCTGGAATAACTTGCTCAACCAATTTTGTGCTATTGATGGATAATGAATTAGCTGGTTTTGGATTTAATTTTTCAATTTCTTTAACAGCTATTTTTAATTCTTTTTCTGAAATTTGATATTTACTCAGTAATTTTTCAAAATGTCTTTTAGTAAATAAATCAAATGAATTTTCGATTATGTTTATGGCTAATTTTACACTTATTTCATTTGAATCTTTTCTTCTTAATTGTAATGATAAACACTCCTGAAGAGATCTTGCACCAATCCCAGCAGGATCTAGGTTTTGAATAATTTTTAGAATGATTTCAACTGTCTTGTATTCTGCAATTATATTTTGAGTAAAAGCAAGATCATCAATTATATCTTCTAGATTTTGGCGAATGTATCCATCTTCGTCAATACATCCAACTAGAAATTCTGCAATTTTCATTTCTAAATCATTTAATCTTTCTGTGTGTAATTGATTTAAAATTAGTTGAGTAAATGATATTCCTGACGCATAGGGAATAGAATTTTCTTCTTTATTAGAAGAATTATAAGAATTGAGTTTGTAATCAGGAATTTCATCATCATTGATATAATCATCTACATCGATATTTTCATCATCATTAAATTCGTCTTTATTTGCAAGTTCGGTTATTTCAAGTGCAGGGTTTTCTTCAATTTCTTGTTTTAGTTTTTGTTCAAAATCTAATACAGGTAACTGAATTAACTTCATCAATTGGATTTGTTGAGGAGAGAGCTTTTGTGATAACTTTAATTTTAAGGATTGCTTAAGCATTTGTTAAGTTTTTAAAACTCTGCATTTTGTGGAGTTCTTGGAAAAGGAATTACATCTCTGATATTAGACATTCCAGTTGCGAACATAATTAATCTTTCAAATCCGAGTCCAAATCCTGAATGTTGAGCTGTTCCGAACTTTCTCAAATCTGTATACCACCATAAATCTTCTGGATTTACACCAATATCATTCATTTTCTTATTTAAAATATCTAATCTTTCTTCACGTTGAGAACCGCCAACAATTTCTCCAATTCCCGGGAATAGAATGTCCATCGCTTTAACGGTTTTATTGTCTTCATTTAATTTCATGTAAAAAGCCTTAATTTTTGCAGGATAGTCATATATTATGACTGGACATTTAAAATGTTTTTCTACTAAATACCTTTCATGTTCACTTTGTAGGTCTGCACCCCAGTTTTCTATTAGATATTTAAATTTTTTCTTCTTATTAGGCTTACAATTTTTTAGTATTTCAAAAGCTTCGGTATAACTTACTCTCATAAAATCATTGTTTATAACAAAGTTGATTTTATCAATTAATGTCATTTCATTTCTAAGATTTTGTGGCTTTGTTTTATCTTCATTAATTAGTCTTTGTTCTAAAAATTGCAAGTCCTCAATATTGTTTTGGATAATGTATTTAAGCAGATATTTTAAAAAACTTTCAGCTAAATCCATATTTCCATTTAAATCCATAAAGGCAACTTCTGGTTCAATCATCCAAAATTCAGATAAATGTCTTGATGTATTTGAATTTTCTGCTCTAAATGTTGGTCCAAAAGTATATACCTTCCCCAGTGACATAGCATAGGTTTCTGCTTCTAATTGTCCAGAAACCGTTAGACTTGTTTCTTTACCAAAAAAATCTTTAGTGAAATCAACTTCGCTATTTTCGTTCAGTGGTGGACTTTTTGGATCTAGAGTGGTTACTCTAAATTGCTCTCCCGCTCCCTCTGCATCACTGGATGTAATAATAGGGGTGTGAACATAGTAAAAACCATTTGAGTTGAAATAATTATGAACAGCAAATGATAAACTTGATCGCAGCCTCATTATCGCACTAAAAGTGTTTGTTCTGGTTCTTAAATGCGCATTTTCACGTAGAAATTCAAAAGAATGTTTTTTTGGCTGTATAGGAAATTCTTCCGAGTCACATTCACCTAAAACCTTTAAGTTAGAAACAATAATCTCAAATTTTTGACCACTTCCTTGACTTTCTACTAAATCACCTGTAATCTCTAAACTTGTACCAGTATTTATTTTTTTTAAAATACTTTCGTCAAAATTTTCAAAATCTACAACACATTGCACACTAGATATAGACGATCCATCATTTAATGCGATAAAGCGATTAGCCCTAAAAGTTCTAACCCAACCATTTATGGTTACTTTAGATATAGTTTTGGTACTTAGCAAAAGATCTTTTATTGAACAGTTTTTCATTTAACTATAAATTATATTTTCAAAGATAAGTATTAAAATAATTTATACTTAATTAACCACATCTTCATCTTCGATAATTTTTATCAAAGGTTCTTTTAAAACTTTTTCATTTGCTATAGAGTCTTCTAGGGATAATAACATTGAAGGCAAGAGTAAAAGGTTAGATAACATTGCAAAAAGTAATGTTGCAGAAACTAATGCGCCCAGAGCTACCGTCCCTCCAAAATTTGACACTGTAAATACTGAGAATCCAAAAAACAATACAATTGAGGTATAAAACATGCTAACCCCAGTTTCACGAAGAGCATTGTATACAGATTTTTTTACTTCCCAATTATTAGTAATTAACTCCTGTCTATATTTAGCTAAAAAATGAATTGTATCATCAACTGCAATTCCAAAAGCAATACTAAATATCAGTATTGTAGATGGTTTTATAGCAACACCTAAATAACCCATTAAGCCAGCAGTAACTATCAGTGGTAATAGGTTAGGAATCAAAGAAATAAATATCATTTTTAAAGATCTAAACATATAGGCCATTAATAATGCTATTAAGAATATTGCTAAAGAAAGAGAGAGAATTAAATTTTTGACCAAATACTTAGTTCCCTTCTGAAATAAATATGCCTTTCCTGTTATTGAAACTTCAAAATTATCAGATGGCATAATTTTAGAAATCTCATAATTTAATTTTTTTTCAATTTCTTCCATCTTTTCAATTTCCATATCTTTCATAAAAGCTGTGATCCTTGTGTACTGACCTGTAGAATCAACATAGTTTTTAATTAGATCAACATCAGAGTCAGAAGTTGAATTTTTAGCATAGGATAATATGAAACTATTTTCTTGTGAAGTGGGAACTTGATAATATTTAGGATTACCATTATAGTATGCTTGTTTAGAGTACTTCACTAAGCTTACCATCGAAATAGGTTTAGATAATTCAGGGATTTCAAGAATTACATCTTCTATTTTACTCATTTTTTTTATAGTAGAAAGTTTTGTAACTCCTTTTTTACGCTTGGTATTTATTAAAATTTCTAGTGGCATTATTCCATTAAACTCTTTTTCATAAAACATTATATCATCGAACCAATCTGCTTTTTGTGGCATGTCGTCAATAATACTACCTGAAATTCGAATTTGATATATACCAATAATACTTGTTACAAGAAGTAGAACAGAAATTATGTAAATATTGATTTTACTTTTCTTTACAGTTTTTTCAATCCAATCTCCTAAGGAATTTATCCAAGTTCTATTTAAGTGTTCTAAGTGCTTTTCCTCAGGGATTGGTAAAAAACTATAGATAATGGGGATTATTAAAATACATAATATGAATATTGCCAGAATACTAAGAGATGCAACTATACCAAATTCTTTTAAGAGCTTACTATTTGTAATAATAAAAGTGGCAAAACCAGATGCGGTAGTGACATTTGTCATTAAAGTAGCATTACCTATTTTAGTAATTACTTTTTGTAGAGATTTTGCTTTATTCCCATGCTTATTTACTTCATGTTGATATTTATTTATAAGAAAAATACAATTTGGAATTCCAATTACAATTATAAGTGGTGGTATAAGGCCAGTAAGAACTGATATTTCAAAGTCACCTGGTGGAGTGTTTATTATAAAAAGTCCTAAAATTCCAACAGTCCAAACCACACCAATCATAACAACAAATAAAGAAATAAACGTTGCGCGGTAAGATCTAAAAAACAAGAAAAATATTATAGAAGTAATTATTAGAGCTAAAATTACAAAAGTAGATATTTCACTTTTTATGTTTTCAGCATTTTTCGTTCTAACATAAGGCATGCCAGAAATTTTAATATCTAAATTATATTTTGCTTCAAACGATTCAACTTTAGGAATTAAAACACTATTAATATATGTTTCTCTTCCAACTTCATTTACTATTGACTTCTTTAAGTGAATAGCAGTTCTTACAGATTTCGTTTTAGTATTAAATAAAAATTCGTCATAAAATGGATATTTTTCAAACAGCTCTTTTTTTATTGAAATCAGTTCAATGTCAGATGTGATTGTATCTTTTATGAAAGGCTCAAGATAAAATTGTTGTTTCTTTTTATCTTTTTTAAGTTTTTGTAAGTCACCAATAGCTATTACAGACTCAACAAAGTTAGTGTCTTTTAAAACTTTTGATAAATTATTCCATGCATTAAGGTTTTCTGTTGTGAAGAGTAGTGAATCTTTAATTCCAATTACAATCAAATTACCTTCTTCTCCAAATTTGTCAGTAAAATCCAAGTACTCTAGATTAACCTCATGCTTATCTGGCAATAAATTAGCTTCAGTATTTGAAAATTTTATATATTGCCATTGGCTAATAAAAAAAGATGTAGCCAAGATTAATAAAGAGATTATTAAGATTCTATTTCTTAGAATTAAATTTGAAACTGAATCCCAAAACCCAACTAAAAATACTCTAGCCATATTATTTAATTATGTGTATTTAGTAAAGATATTAATTACTGTAATATTATTTAGGAATAATAAATTATAAAGTCATAATTTCTTTCTGTTTTACTTCAAATATTGAATTAATATTATCAATATTTTTATTTGTCAAATCTTGAATATCTTTTTCAGCGTTTTCTTTTAAATCATCAGAAAATGAATCAGATTTTTTTATTTCATTATTAGCATCCTTTCTAGAATTTCTAACAACAATTTTTGCTTCTTCTGCTTCACTTTTAGCTTGTTTAGCTAAATCAATTCTTCTTTCCTCAGTAAGTGCTGGTACATTTATAATTATGCTTTCACCATTATTCATTGGATTAAATCCTAGATTAGCATTCATAATTGCTTTTTCAATTTCAGCTAATAAATTTTTTTCCCAAGGTTGTACAACTATAGTTCTTCCATCAGGTGTATTTACACTAGCAACTTGAGTTAACGGAGTTAATGTACCATAATATTCAACAACAATACTTCCAAGCATTGAAGTATTAGCTTTACCTGCTCTGATGTTTAATAGTTTTTTTTCTAAATGTTTTACTGCGTTAAACATTGATTCTTCTGCTGATTCAAAAATAAATTTTAATTCCTCTTCCATCTTATTTAATTTTATCTAAGATTATTTATAGGTTAACTGTTGTTCCGATTTTTTCCCCTGATATTAATTTTAACAAATTTCCTTTTTTGTTCATATCAAATACAATTATTGGTAATTTGTTTTCTTGACTAAGAGTAAATGCTGTAGTGTCCATTACCTTTAACCCCTTCCTTAAAACATCTTCAAATGAAATATTATCAAACTTTATTGCATTAATGTTTTTTTCAGGATCTTCATCGTATATTCCATCAACTCTAGTGCCCTTTAAAATTACATCTGACTCTATTTCAATTGCTCTTAGTACTGCTGCAGAATCAGTTGTGAAATATGGATTTCCAGTTCCACCACCAAAAATAACAACTCTTCCTTTTTCTAAATGTCTTATAGCTTTTCTTCTGATAAAGGGTTCAGCTACTTCATTAATTTCTATAGCAGTTTGAAGTCTTGTTGGGGCTCCAGAGTTTTCTAAAGTACTTTGTAAAGCAAGGCCATTTATCACAGTTGCTAGCATGCCCATATGATCTCCTTGGACTCTATCGATTTTATGGTCATCATTGTTAGAAAATCCTCTGAAAATATTCCCACCACCAATAACAATTGCAACCTGTACACCTAAATCAACGATTTGTTTAATGTCTGTAGCGTAATCTTGTAATCTTTCGGGATCAATACCAAAGTTTTTCTTGCCCATTAGGGCTTCACCAGAAAGTTTAAGTAATATTCTTTTGTATTTCATGCTTAATTTTGAAGTTAAGCAAAGATAATGTAGATTTTTTAATTAAATAAAAAAAATAAAAATGAAACTATTATCCTAGAGCTACTCTTTTGAACTCTACAACACAAAGGTCTTGATGATAGGAACTAACATAATTCTTTACACTTTGTTTACTGTCTTTGATAAAGTCTTGATTTACAAGAGTGTTGTCTTTAAAAAATCTTTTTAACTTGCCTTTTGCAATATTGTCTAACATTGATTCCGGCTTTCCTTCAGATCTTAATTGATCTTTAGCAATTTCAATTTCTTTTTCTATTACAACTGAATCAACTCCATTCTCATCTAAAGCAATTGGGTTCATAGCAGCAACTTGCATAGAAACATCTTTAGCAGCTACATCTGAACCTTGAATATTAGCAGATAAACCAACAATTGAAGCAATTTTATTTCCAGCATGGATATAAGATCCTACAAAAGGGGCATTTACCTTTTCAAAGGCATTTACTTCTAACTTTTCACCAATAACTCCAGTTTGTTCAATTAATTTCTCACTAACTGTTAGTTCACCAATCTGAGAATTTAACAATTCTTCTTTAGAGTTACAATTAAGTGCAATCTCTGCTATTTTATTTGCTAAGTCTACAAAGTCTTCATTTTTACCAACAAAATCTGTTTCACACCCAAGTACAATAGCAACTCCAGTTGTATTATCATCGTTGGTTTTTGTAATGGCAGCACCTTCTGAAGATTCTCTATCAGCTCTTTTAGCAGCAACTTTTTGCCCTTTTTTTCTAAGAATTTCAATTGCTTTTTCAGAATTACCATCAGCCTCAACTAATGCTTTTTTACAGTCCATCATTCCAGCACCTGTAGTTTTTCTTAAGTTATTTACCTCTGCAGCTGTTATTTTTGCCATGATTTGAAAATGTTATAAGATTGTTGTATTTAGATTATTTGTCTTCAGCTTTAGTTTCTTCAACTTTAGCTTCTTCAACTTTAGTTTCTTCAACTTTAGCTTCTTCAACTTTAGTTTCTTCAACTTTAGCTTCTTCAACTTTAGTTTCTTCAACTTTAGCTTCTTCAACTTTAGCTTCTTCAGCTTTAGCTTCTTCAACTTTAGTTTCTTCAGCTTTTACTTCCGGAGTTGAAGCTTTAGAATCTTCTTTATTGTTTTCTTTTTCAGAATTTCTTTCATCTAACCCTTCTTGAATAGCAGGGGTAATATTCTCTAAAATTTTAGTAATTGATTTTGATGCATCATCATTAGAAGGAATAACATACTCCACTTCTCTAGGATCAGAGTTAGTATCAACCATTGCAAATATTGGGATATTTAATTTTTGAGCTTCCTTAATTGCAATGTGTTCTCTTATAATATCAACAACGAACAATGCTCCAGGCAATCTTGTCATATCCGAAATAGAACCTAAATTCTTTTCTAATTTTTCTCTAAGTCTACCAACCTGAAGTCTTTCTTTTTTCGAAAGAGTGTTAAATGTGCCATCTTTTTTCATTCTATCTATTGCAGCCATTTTTTTAACTGCTTTTCTAATAGTTACAAAATTTGTCAACATTCCTCCTGGCCATCTTTCAGTAATGTAAGGCATGTTTACTTTTGAGGCAGATTCTGCTACAATTTCTTTTGCTTGTTTTTTTGTTGCTACAAATAATATTTTTCTTCCTGACGCCGCAATTTTTTTCAACGCTTCAGATGCTTCATCTATTTTTGCAACTGTTTTATAAAGATTAATGATATGAATCCCATTTCTTTCCATGTAGATGAAAGGAGCCATGTTTGGATTCCATTTTCTTGTTAGATGTCCGAAGTGAACACCTGCTTCTAATAATTCTTTTACTTCTAATTTTCCCATTTTGTGATAGTTTACTTTCTGTTGAATAGCAATGCCAAGTTTTTTACTTGATCATTTAGATGCTAAACTAAATCTTGAATAAAATTCATAGATAACAAAAACTGGTTATTAATTTTTTATCTTTTCGAGAATTGGAACTTTTTTCTAGCCTTTTTCTGACCGAATTTTTTCCTTTCAACCATTCTTGGATCTCTTGTTAACAATCCTTCAGGTTTAAGAACTCCTCTATTTTCTTCATTTAATTCACACATGGCTCTGGATAAAGCTAATCTTACTGCTTCAGCTTGACCTGTAGCCCCGCCTCCATAGACATTAATATTTATATCAAACTTTTTCTCATTACCGGTCATAACAAGAGGTTGGTTTATTTTAAATTGTAGTGTTGGTGTAGGGAAATAAACTGAAGAATCTTTTTTGTTTACAGTAATCTTCCCTTTACCTTTTTTGAGGTAAACTCTAGCAACAGCTGTTTTTCTACGTCCAATTTTATGAATTGTTTCTTCCATTAATTCACTTCGTTTAAGTTAATAATAGTTGGTTTTTGTGCTTCATGATTATGATTCGAATCAGAACTCACATATAAGTTTCTAAATAATTCTGCTCCAAGTTTATTTTTTGGTAGCATCCCCTTTACTGATTTTTCAACAATTATAGATGGATTTTGATCATAAAGTTGAGTAGCAGATTTAAATCTTTGACCACCAGGGTAACCAGTATGCCTTACATACATCTTTTCTTCCCATTTATTTCCGCTTAACTTAACTTTAGAGGCATTTATTACAATAACGTTATCTCCACAATCTACGTGAGGAGTAAAATTTGTTTTGTGCTTTCCTCTTAATAATATAGCAACTCTTGAAGCTAATCTACCTAAATTTTGACCATCTGCATCAACAATAACCCACTGCTTATTCACAGTAGCTTTGTTTGCTGAAATAGTTTTATAACTTAAATTATCCAATTTATAATATTTTCATTAATAATTATTTTCTCTCGAAAAGAGTGTGCAAATCTACAATTATATATTTGAATAGCAAATAGAACTATAAAATTATTTTTTTGAGATATTGTTTAAAGATTTATATATAAATAATTTAATGTGCTTCCAACCAGTTGAGACCATAATCTATATCTACTGTTAATGGGATATTTAATTTAAAAGCATTTTCCATTTCCTCTTTAATAACTAAAATAGTTTCACTTATTTCTGGTTTATAAACATCAAATACTAATTCATCATGAACTTGTAACAACATTTTACTTGATAAGTTTTCTTTTGATAATCTATTATGAATATTAATCATTGCTATTTTGATAATATCTGCCGCAGTACCTTGTATGGGGGCATTTACTGCGTTTCTTTCTGCTCCACTTCTAACTAATCCATTACTTGAATTTATG
Source organism: Flavobacteriales bacterium (assembly GCA_004213995.1). Taxonomy (GTDB): domain Bacteria; phylum Bacteroidota; class Bacteroidia; order Flavobacteriales; family Flavobacteriaceae; genus SGZJ01. Next base: position 15,242 of record SGZJ01000007.1, read on the forward strand.
TCCTTAAGATATCTTTTTCTGCCAATTAATGTTTTAACATATCCGTTATTTCTTGCGTAAGCAATTTGATCATTTATGAATTTTTTTAAATTTGGATATTTATGATAATATGTTTCGATAAGCTCTTTTGATTCAGATCTGGATAAATCCGTTTGATTACTTAATCCAAATGCAGAAACACCATATATTATGCCAAAATTAACTGTTTTAGCATTTGATCTTTGTGTTTTAGTCACCTCATTTACTGGAATATCAAATACTATAGATGCCGTAGAACTATGAATATCTTCTTTATTATTAAATGCTTTAATCATATTCTTTTCTTCACTCATAGATGCAATTATTCGTAACTCTATTTGTGAATAATCAGCGGCCAGTAAAAAATGATTTTCGTCTTTGGGAATAAAAGCCTTTCTAACTTCTCTGCCCCTTTTGGTTCTTATAGGAATATTTTGAAGGTTAGGATTTATGCTACTCAACCTGCCTGTTGAAGCTACCGTTTGCAGATATTCAGTGTGAACTCTATTTGTGGAATTTAAGACTTGGTTTGGTAAAGAATCAACATAAGTACTCTTAAGTTTTGATAAGCTTCTGTATTGAAGTATATTTTTTACAAAATCATGCTCTGAAGAAAGGTCTTTAAGAATATCTTCTGAAGTTGAAAATTGACCAGTTTTAGTTTTTTTTGGATTTTTGACTAACTGCATTTTTTCAAATAAAACTTCACCTAACTGTTTAGGGGAAGAGATATTGAAATTCTCACCAGCCTCAGTATAAATTAATTCTTCTAAACTTGAAATATCGTTAATTAAATCCGTTTTTAATAACTCTAGGAACTTTATATCTAAATTAATTCCTTGAATCTCCATATCAGCTAAAACTTTTAAAAGTGGAATTTCAATTTCATCAAATAAATTAAATAGCTTAGTTTTGTTTAATTCAATTTTAAAAAGACTTTTTAATTGAAGGTTTATATCCGCCTGTTCGCATATAAAATCCTTAATTTGATCCACTGCTAAATCAGAAATTAATTTTTGATTTTTCCCTTTGCCCGTTAACAACTGTAAATCAATTAATGAGTAATTTAAATATGTTTCAGATAGTTGGTTAATAGAGTGGTTAGTATCAGGATTGATTATGTAATGAGCTAATTTAGTATCAAATATTTTTCCTTTAATCTTAATTTTATATTGATTAAGAAGTTTAATGTCATTTTTTATATTGTCACTTATTTTTTCAATACTTTCATTTTCAAAAAATGAACTAAGTTCCGTAATTTCAAAATCATTTGAAAAGGATAAATAGTATGCTTTTCCTTTCTCCCAACATATAGAAACTCCTAAAATTTTATCAGATAAATAATTTACTTTATTTGATAAAAGTTTATAACTAACTGAAGAATTAAGATTAAGTTTTTTTAACAACAGTTTAAGACCAAAGCTTGAATCAATTGTTTGGTAATAGTTTGATAAATTAGATAGGTTGTTTCTTTTAAATATTTTTGGTTTTTCAAATGTATTGGTTTCATCAAACAAAGTAAATTGACCCGAACCAGGATTTTTTACAGGTGTTTGTATTGTTGATTCTGATTTTATTTCAAGCTCTTCATCATCTTTATTAATATTAAAAATTCTATCTACACTTTCTATAAGTCTTCTAAATTCTAATTCTCTAAAAACATCTTTAACTTCTAATAAATCTGTTACTTTGAATTTAAATTCATTGGGGCTAAAATCTACGGGAACATCAAGGATAATGGTCGCAAGTTTTTTCGATAGCAAACCTAATTCTTTATTTGTTTCAATTTTCTCTTTTAATTTTCCTTTTAATTTATCAGTGTTAGCTAATAATTTCTCCATACTTCCATATTCTGCAATAAATTTCTTAGCAGTTTTATCACCAACTCCAGGTAACCCAGGAATGTTATCAGCTGAATCTCCTTTCATACCTAAAAAATCGATTACTTGAATAGGATCGGTAACCTCAAACTTGTTTTTCACTTCCTCCACACCCCACACTTCATAACCACCGCCAAACATCGGTTTGTACATAAAAATATTTTCAGTAACTAGTTGTGCAAAATCTTTGTCAGGAGTAACCATAAATGTCTGGTAGCCTTCTTGTTCAGCTTTTTTGGATAAAGTCCCAATTATATCATCTGCTTCGTATCCTTTTTTTACAACAACAGGAATGTTTAATGCTTTTAATATTTGCTCAATAAAAGGTACTGCAATTTTAATTGCCTCCGGGGTTTCATCTCTATTTGCTTTATACTCGGAAAATATTTCAAGTCTGTCTTGACTACCACCTTTATCAAAACAAACTGCTAAATAATCTGGATTTTCTCTTTTAATTACATCAAACAGGGAATTTGTAAACCCTAAAATTGCAGAGGTGTCAAGTCCTTTTGAATTAATTCTAGGATTTTTTATAAAAGCATAATAGCCTCTAAATATTAGAGCATAAGCATCTATTAAAAATAATCTTTTCCTATTCATTAAATTATAACGATTATAAAAAATTAGTCACTGTAAAAATTGGACTTAAATGTTTTGTTAAGATTGTTTTCGTACTTAGTCATACTAAACCCATCATGAATTGAATAACTGCCACTCTCCCCAATTTTATTAATGGCGATATAACCTACTTGAAAATCTTTGTAATTACTATTCTTTTTCGAAACAATTCTTCTTATAGCCTCTTCACAAGCCTTTTGGGGGCTATAACCATTTCTCATTAATTCAACAACTAAAAAACTACCAACCGTTTTAACAACTTCTTCTCCTAAACCTGTAGCAACAGCTCCTCCGACTTCATTGTCAATAAATAGTCCAGATCCAATTATTGGAGAATCTCCAACTCTACCAGACATTTTGTAAGCTAAGCCACTTGTTGTACATCCACCAGAAATATCACCATTTTTATCAATAGCCAGCATTCCTATGGTATCGTGATTTTCAATATTTATTATCGGCTTATATTCTGATTTCTTTTTCCAGTCTAACCAATCTAATCTAGATTTGTCAGTTAATAGTTTTTCCTTTTTATAACCCAATGAGTATGCAAATTTTTCAGCACCAACCCCAGCTAACATGACATGAGGTGTTTCTTCCATTATTTTTCTTGCTACCGAAATAGCGTGAGTTATATTTTTTAAATATACTACGGATCCGCAATCTCCATTAGAATTCATTATGCATGCATCTAATGTTACGTTTCCATCTCTATCTGGCAATCCACCTTTTCCAACAGATTGATTATTGACATCAGCTTCTTCGATCATGCATCCTTGCTCTACTGCATCCAAAGAACTAGATCCACTTTCTAATAAATCCCATGCTTTTTTTGTTGCATTTTTTACATCCCAAGTTGCTATAACTAATGGAAATTTTTTGAGTTTCACTTTAGGTTCATTTATTTCCAAAGCAAATGAACTAGGGATGCCAACGCTTACACCTAGTAAAGAGCTTTTCTTAATAAATCCCCTTCTTTTCATTAATTAATTTTCAATTTGGTCTCCTAATATTTTTTTAGTTAAAAATGCGTAAAGAATTAGATAAGCAAAACATAATACAGCTACCCAATAAGATGACTGAATAGTGAAAATATCTGCAATTTTTCCTTGAATAGGAGGGATAATAGCGCCACCTAAAATCATCATTACTAAAAATGAAGATCCTTGTGAGGTATATTTACCTAAACCTGTTATACTTAGTGAAAAAATACAAGGCCACATTATAGAGCAGAAAAGACCACCACTAATAAAAGCAAATAATGCTACTGTTCCTGTTGAAAATAACCCTATTAACATTGCTGCTAATCCAATCATGCTAAATACTTTTAGTGTTGCTATTGCTTTGTCTTTAGCAATAAAAAAGCCAACAATTTGTATAGCTACAATAACTGAAAATATAAAAATTTCATTCCATGTGTAACTACCGTAATTAACTAAAATGATTACTCCAAAAGCTATATATGGAACTACTATTAAAAGAGCTTTCTTTAACCCCTCTGTTGGGTTAAAAACACTGATTGCTCCAGTCCATCTACCAATCATTAAACCTCCCCAGTATAATGAGATATATTTAGCAATTTCTGTATCACCAAGTGCGGGTAAACCTAGTCCGTTAAGGTTGTTTACTTTATCGGTAACTAACTTTAAAACTTCACCTAAATTACTCTGAATTGTGACCTCAACCCCAACATAAGTAAATATAGCCAACATTCCCAGAGCAAGTTGTGGGTATTGTAATGCCCCCCATCCTTTTGAATTTGAGGAAGATTTAACATATGCATAATATATACACCCAACAACGCCAATTAGAGATGCAATTATCGCGGCTAACCTTTTGTATTCTAAATCTTCAACAGATCCTGTATAATTGTATGATTCAGCGTAAGTATAAAACACCCATCCAAAACATAAGAATATTATAACTGTTAAAATAATTAATAAATTCATTGCTTTATTAGCAGATTCAAATGGCTCTATTGTTATGCCATCTGGTAAACTTTTTGAAAAGTAGAAAACTGCAGCACATAAAATAAATAGTGCAGCTACTCCAAGATATAAACCTTGCATTTTTGAAAACTCAGCAGTTCCTTCACCAGATAAGGTTCCAAAAATTATAAATGCAACTGCTAAAGGTCCAATAGTTGTACCGAAAGAATTAACACCTCCTGCAAGATTTAACCTCGAGGATCCCGATTTAGGATCACCAAGAGAAACTGCAAATGGATTTGCTCCAGTTTGTTGTAGCGAAAAACCTAACCCCACAATAAATAGCGCTAGTAGAACCCAATAAAACACTTCAGTTTGCCCAGGTTCAGCTCCATTTATGGCTGGATACATTACTAAAGCGCCAACTGTTGAAATTAATAATCCGTAGATAATCCCTTTTTTGTATCCCCAACTATTAAAAATATCTTTTTTCCTTTGACTAGATAATATAAATAATACAAGCGCTCCTATGTAATATGCTCCATAAAATGCAAAATCAACAAGCTGAGATTGAAATTGATCTATCATAAAGTATTCTTTGCAAAATGGAATAAAAACTCCATTTGAAGCTCCTATAAAGCCCCAGAAAAAAAATACGCTAACCAAGGTAGCTAATGCAGAATTGTTGTTTTGATTTTTCATTAAGATTAATTTTTAAAAATTTGTTAGTTGTCTAAAATAAGTAAAGCAATTAAGAATATTTAACATTTTATTAAATAAATTTTAATTAAACATCAACAATTATAAGTATATATTTACATTCAAATATGAACTGGATTTTTTTAATACTATTAGTTGCTTTTATTGATTATTATTCATACCAATCAATAAAAAATATTACCAAAAATAGAATTGTAAAATATTCTTACTTTATAATTTCTTTTTTAATAGTCTTTTATTTCTTTTATAAGTATAAAATACAGGCTGAAGGGAGTTACAGAACATTAGCCCTTGGTTTATTAATTTCTTTTTACAGCCCAAAATTAATTCTAATAATCATTAATTTTAGTGAGGATTTTTTTAGGCTTACTTTAGCTTTGATTAATAGAATTTTTAGATTCAATAAGTCAATTGAATTACCCTCCAGAAGAAAGTTTATTAGCAAGCTAGGGTTAGGTTTAGCATCACTTCCTTTTTTTAGTCTTAATTTTGGAATGATTTGGGGGAAAAACAATATAAAGGTGCTAAAATATACCCTTTTTTTTGATGATCTTCCAAGCTCTTTTGACGGATATCAATTAACTCAAATTAGCGATATTCATGCAGGAAATATCACTAGTTTAAATAATTTAGAACATACCATAAAGCTAATTAATTCTCAAAATTCAGATGTAATTTTTTTTACAGGAGATTTAGTTAATAATGAAGCGGTTGAGTTAACGCCATGGATAAACACACTTTCTAAACTTAAATCTAAAGATGGTATTTATTCTATTTTAGGGAATCATGATTATGGTGATTATCGGTCGTGGCCATCTGAGAAGGAAAAAATAGACAACTTTACCAAGATAAAACAATACCAGAAAGATATAGGATTTGAGTTGTTAATAAATGACAGTAAATATATACAAAGAGGTATTCACAAATTAGCTATTGTCGGAGTGGAAAACTGGGGAAATGGATTTAGAAAATACGGAGATTTATCCAAAGCTTCTGAAAAAATTCAATCAGAGGATTTTAAAATACTGCTAAGTCATGATCCAACGCATTGGCAGAAAAAAGTTTTAATTGACAATACTAATTATCAATTAACTCTTAGTGGTCATACCCACGGAGGCCAGTTTGGTATTGAAATTCCAGGTCATGTAAAATGGAGTCCTGTAAGCTGGAGATATAAATATTGGGCAGGTATTTATAAAGAAAAAAATAAATATTTAAATGTTAATAGAGGCTTAGGCACTACAGCTGTTCCAGGTAGACTTGGAGTGTGGCCAGAAATCACTGTAATCACCTTAAAATCAACAAATAATGCATAATCCGGTGGAAATGTTATATTTGTATAACCTTAATTGATTTAAAACTTTAAGTTATGTCAAAATTTGGAGAATTAATTGATGTAGAAATTCCTGTTCTTCTAGAATTTTTCACACAATGGGATGAAACCTCAAACGAGATGCATCCTGTAATAAAGGATGTTGCTGCTGCTATTGGTGATAAAGCTAAAGTTATTAAAATTGATGTAGATAAAAATAATGACCTTGCTGAGGCTCTTAGAATTAAAGGGCTTCCCACTTTTATCATATATAAAGATGGTGAAATGAAGTGGAGACAAAGTGGTGTTGAAGATGCGAACACTTTAATCGGCCGTATTCAAGAATACATATAATTTATTCTTCTTTCCCAATAAACAATTCTAAGTAAGAATTAAAATCATCCATTTGTTTTTCTAAAAACTCACCTTCCTCGTAAGAAATAATTACACCTACTAAAGATCTATATCTTTCTATGTCTGTGTAAATTTCTTCAGCATATCTGTTTTTATTTTCATCTTTAAGACTGCTAAAATAAAATAAATTTTCCTTGTACTTATTCGCAATTTCTGAAAATAAATTTCTAGCCTTTTCTTTATTTTCAAGTCTATAATAGGAATCTATGTAAGATTCAAGAAGGGTGTAATACCCAAATATATTCACAGGCATATTTTCAATTACTATGTCAGATATTTCTTCCGCTTTGTCATTTTTATTTTCTAAAATAAGCTGATTAACTAATCTGGAAATATTACTTCTATAGGTAATGCTATTTTTTCTTGATTCTACATCAAAATACACATCCACATTTCCTTTAGTTCCCCAATCCCAATCTTTAACCATTGAATACATTTTTTCTGAGTTTACTCTACCCATTTCATAGGGATTCGATTGATCTATTGGTGTTTTAATAGGAACTAACTTATAACACAAGCCTTCTAACTGTAAATAGTCTTTCATCCATAAATAATCATCATCACCAAATGAACCACCAGTAAAGTAAATTGGTCTTTCCCAGTTGTTTTCGGCAATAATATCAAGCATCATTAATCTATTTTTGTAAAGCGCTTGACCTTTAATTTTAATTATTATTTCATCTACAATTTCATCTGATAATCTATTATCAACAATTTTATTATTAAGTACAGATTCTTTGTTGACAGGAATTCGAATACTCTCACTAGGTAGATAATTCGCATTTAAATCTTGATCTCTCAAATAATTGGTTTCGTAACCTTGTTTTTGCAGTAAGTTTTTATACTTGTACTTCTCATCATCTTGTGTTACAAATTTTATAAATGTCTTGATGTCAATAGTATCCAATGTAGTAACTTCTTTTATTATATAATCTCTTGTTCCATATCTATACTTTCCATGAGATAAAGATGACGGTATAGGATCACTATCATACGCCTTCCTTTTCATTTGATCAATGTACCAATCTGTGTTGAAAAGGCTAGTATTCAAAACACGAACATCAGTTCTAATTCCTTCAATTTCTTGTAAATACCATAATGGGAAAGTATCATTGTCACCAATAGTAAATAAAATTGAATTTGGTTCACAGGATTCTAAATATTTTAGTGCCATTGAACGTGCAGTATATCTTCCGGAACGATCATGATCATCCCAGTTGCTACTAGCAAGATTTACGGGTAATATTAAGAGAAAAACAGGGATAGTTAAAAGTTTAACATATTTAGAATTAGTAACTTTTTCTAATGAATTAATTAGACTAAATATTCCAAAACCAATCCAAATACAGAAAACATAAAATGAACCAACAACAGAGTAATCTCTTTCTCTTGGTTCAAAAGGTCTAACATTGGTGTATACCTGAATAGCGATACCAGTAAAAACAAAAAACACCAACAAAATCCAAAACATTTCTTTGTCTTTATTATATAAAAAATAGAGACCAATCAAGCCAATTATAAAAGGAATCATGTAATACTTGTTCCTTGATTTATTTTCAGCAACATCACTTGGTAAATTTTCTTGACTTAAACCCAAATGAATTTCATCAACAAAATCAATTCCACTAATCCAGTTTCCATGCATATCCATTCTTCCTTGAATATCATCCTGGCGACCACTGAAATTCCACATAAAATACCTCCAATACATATAGCCAAGTTGATATTGAATAAGATATTTTACATTACTAACTATGGACGGTTTTTCAATATCAAGGTATGTCCCGTAAGTCTTTAAAAATTTATGATGCTCATCATAATCTATATCTCCTTGGTAGGTTCTTTTTTTAAAATCATTTACCAATTCAATTAATTCTTTTGCCTCGGGTTGATTTTTATATTTTCTTTTAACTTTATAATCTAAAAATCCAGTATACCTAAGATAGTTTGAAGCATGTTCAGAACTCCACATTCTTGGCAGTATGGAAGCTTGTTCACTGTTAAAATTTTGACTAGCATTTTTATAATTATTAACTATTACATATTTATTTTGAGTTAAATCTTTTTCATATTTTGGCTTGTCATCTTTATAGGGGTTTTCTTCATCTAAACCAGAGTACTGATCAGTAAATAGTGGCCCATAAAATAAATGTGTTTTAGGATATTGTTCAAGATTATAGTAAGCTAATAATTGTCTGGCATCAGAGGGGTCATTTTCATTAATTACTACATCTGAATTTGCTCTTACTGGAAGCATAATCCAAGAAGAAAAACCTATTAAAATAAATAAAACACAAAGAGTGACTGTGTTAAAGGTTTTAAGATTATTCTTTATGGTGTAATTTAATAAATAATAGAAAAATAAAATTAATAATAACCCTGCTATAATAGTCCCTGAATTGAAAGGTAGACCAATTGAGTTAACAAAAAACACTTCCAAGACACTAAAATATCTAAGGATGTTAGGAGCTAAAAGTTTGAAGACAAACATTAGAATTCCAACTACCGCTAAATTGGCCAAAATAAACTTCTTAAGTGTAATTGGTTTATAATTTTTGAAAAAATATATCAATCCAATTGCTGGGATAGTCAAAAGTCCCATAAAATGAACCCCGAAAGAAAGACCTACCACAAAGCTTATAAGTACAAGCCATCTATTTCCTCTTGGCAGATGCATCTCTTGTTCCCATTTAAGGCCTAAATAAAATAATATTGACATTATTAGTGTTGCCATTGCATATACTTCTGTTTCTACTGCATTAAACCAAAAGGTATCAGTAAACATAAAAGACAAACTAGCAACTAAAGAGCTTATTAAAATTATAAAATTATTATTTTTTTCAATATTCATTTTTGTTGACACTTTTGTCAACAATAGACTAATTGACCAAAACATAAATAATATTGTGAAAGCACTTGACACACCACTCATTAGATTCATTATATAACCAATTTGGGATGGCTCAATCGCAAATATCGAGAAAAAAGCACCAAGCATTTGAAAGAGAGGAGCACCAGGTGGATGCCCAACATTAAGTTTAGAAGCAGATAAGATGTATTCACCGGCATCCCAAAAACTAACCGTTGGTTCTGCAGTTAAAGCATATACAATAGCCGCTATTAAAAAACACAGCCATCCTAAAATAGTATTCCATTTTTTAAAATCAATATCACTCATAAATATAATTTGAAAGCCAAATTTAACTATAAAATTTATACTCTATCTTTTTTAACAATTATTTAATCAAAATTTATTTTTTAAAAAATCTTGTTAAAATAAAAGATTATTATAAATTTGCACGCTCAGCAATTGGCCTATGGTGTAACTGGTAACACGTCTGTTTTTGGTGCAGAAGAGTCTAGGTTCGAAACCTAGTGGGCCAACTGAAAACCTTAATTATATTCTCTTGAAGGATGTAATTAAGAATAAAAATTAAATTTGTATATTTGCAACTTTAATTATTATTAATGATTATGAGGGGACTAAAGTCCCCTCTTTTTATAGAATTATGTTTAAATCGATTGTCGAAGAATTACTTAAAAAAAGTTTGTTGGAAAGGGAAGATCTTTTTTTAACAGACTTCGAAATCTTGTCTGGTAATAAGATTAGAATTGTTATAGATGGAGACAAAGGAGTTTTGGTAGAAGATTGTATATTTATTAGTCGCGCCATTGAACACAATATTGACAGAGATGAATATGATTTTTCTCTAGAAGTTAGTTCAGCAGGAGCTTCAGCAGCATTAACTATCTCTAGACAATTTGTAAAAAACATTGGAAGAGTTCTACAGGTTAGAACTAATGATAATCACTATGAGGCTGAATTAGTTGAAGCTACAAGTGAAGAGATTAAACTGAAATGGAAACAACGTGAGCCTAAAAAAATTGGCAAGGGTAAAATCACTGTTGAAAAAGAAATTAATTTATTATACAAAGATATAAACGAAGCAAAAGTTAAAATTAAATTTTAATATTATATTATGGAAAATATAGCCTTAATAGAGTCTTTTTCTGAATTTAAAGACGACAAATTAATTGACAGAGTAACTCTAATGACTATTTTAGAAGATGTTTTTAGAAGTGCCTTAAAAAGAAAGTTTGGAGATGATGATAATTTTGATATTATAATTAACCCTGACAAAGGAGATTTAGAGATATGGAGAAACAGAGTAGTTGTTGCTGATGGTGAAATCGAAGATGAAAATGGCGAAATATCACTTAGTGAGGCCAGACTAATAGAGCCTGATTTTGAGGTGGGTGAGGATGTTTCAGAAGAAGTTAAATTAATTGACCTTGGTAGAAGAGCTATTTTAGCGCTAAGACAAAACTTAGTTTCCAAAATTCATGAACACGACAACACTAACATTTACAAGCAATTTAAGGATTTAGTTGGGGAGATTTATACAGCCGAAGTTCATCACATAAGACATAGAGCTATTATATTGCTTGATGATGAAGGAAATGAAATTATAATGCCAAAAGAAAAACAGATTCCGTCTGATTTTTTTAGAAAGGGAGATAATATTAGAGGAGTTATTGAAAGTGTTGAGTTAAAGGGTTCAAAACCATCGATAATTATGTCTAGGACATCTCCATTGTTTTTAGAAAAATTATTTGAGCAGGAAATTCCAGAGGTATTTGATGGTCTTATAAATGTTAAGAAGGTTGTTAGAATCCCAGGTGAAAAAGCCAAAGTAGCAGTAGATTCATATGATGACAGAATAGATCCTGTTGGTGCATGCGTGGGAATGAAGGGTTCTAGAATTCATGGAATAGTTAGAGAGTTAGGCAATGAGAATATTGATGTTATTAATTACACCAATAATCTTCAGCTTTTTATAACTCGCTCATTAAGTCCAGCAAGAATTACCTCTATCAAAATTGATGAAGAAAATAAAAGAGCTGAAGTAATTTTAAAACCTGAAGAAGTTAGTAAAGCAATTGGACGTGGCGGTCATAATATTAGATTGGCAGGTCAAATTACTGGATATGAAATAGACGTGTTTAGAGAAGGAGTTGAAGAAGATGTAGAATTAAGAGAATTTAGTGATGAAATAGACGGATGGGTTATTGAAGAACTTGCTAAAGCTGGTTTAGATACTGCAAAAAGTGTTCTGGAACAGGAAGTTGTTGACTTAGTAAAAAGAACTGATCTTGAGGAAGAAACTATTGTTGAGGTAGTTAGAATTCTTAAGGAAGAATTTGAAGATTGATAATATAATTTAAACCAATTTATGGCTCAAAATATTAGATTAAATAAAGTGTTGAGGGAGTTGAATATTTCAATAGACCGTGCTATAGATTTTCTTGAATCCAAAAGCATTGAAATTGAAAAACGCCCAACTACCAAAATTTCTTTAGAGATTTATGAACTATTATCTAATGAATTCCAAACTGATGCAAATAAAAAAGTTGCTTCCAAAGAATTAGGTGAGGCTAAATCCAAAGAAAAAGAAGCTCTAAGAATTAAAAGAGAGGCTGAAATTGAACTTTTATTAAAGAAAAAAGAAGAAGATGCGAAAGTTATAACAGCTGCATCAAAACTAAAAGAAGTAAAAAAAGTTGGAAAAATTGACCTTCAGCCTAATTTAGAAAAACCTAAATCGCTTAAAACTAAAGAATCTGTGGAATCTTCTGCAATTGTAGTTGAAAAAGCTGCTTCCGATGAAAAGAATGCTAAAGAAATTGAAATAGATCCTAAAAAAGCGACTACTGAAGGAGCTGTTAATAAAGATGACAAAGTTGACAGTGAAGATAGTAAAGCTGAATCTGACACAGTCACTACCAAATATAAAAAGTTGTCTGGACTTAAGTCAACTGGCGAAACTATTGATTTATCAAAATTTAAAGCTGAAAAGAAAAAAGAAAGTCCTTCTCCGTCTAATTCTAAAAGAAAAAGAAGGAGAATTAGTAAGCCTAACGATAACGCAAAAACTACTCAAAAACCAGGTCAAAGAACAGCTCAAAAATCTAATTTTAAATCAAAGAATACCACTTCTACAAGAGAGGAGCCTAGTGCAGAGGAAGTTCAAAAACAAGTTAGAGAAACACTTGAAAAACTTCAAGGGAAGAGTTCAAAAGGTAAGGGTGCAAAATATAGAAAAGAGAAAAGAGATCAGCACCGTCAAAAAACAGAAGATGAACTTGCAAATGTAGAGGCAGAAAGCAAATTGTTGAAGGTAACAGAATTTGTTACTGCTAGTGAGGTTGCCACGATGATGGATGTTTCTGTTACTGAAATAATATCAGCATGTATGACCTTAGGAATGATGGTTACAATGAATCAGCGTTTAGATGCAGAAACATTAAGTATTGTGGCTGAAGAATTTGGTTACAGCGTTGAGTTTGTAACTGCAGATATTGAAGATTCAATTGAAGAAATATTAGATTCTGAAGAAGATTTAAAGCCAAGAGCCCCAATTGTTACAGTTATGGGTCATGTCGATCATGGTAAAACTTCGCTATTGGATTACATTAGAAAAGAAAATGTTATAGCAGGTGAATCTGGAGGCATAACGCAGCATATTGGAGCATATAGTGTAGAACTTTCAAGTGGACAAAAAATAACTTTTTTAGACACTCCTGGGCATGAGGCATTTACAGCAATGAGAGCAAGAGGAGCACAAGTAACCGATTTGGCTATTATTGTAATTGCTGCAGATGATGATATTATGCCTCAAACAAAAGAGGCTATTTCTCATGCTCAAGCAGCAGGAGTTCCGATAGTCTTTGCAATTAATAAAATTGATAGACCAACGGCAAACCCTGATAAAATTAAAGAAGGTCTTTCCCAAATGAATTTATTAGTTGAAGATTGGGGAGGTAAAATACAGTCTCATGATATATCTGCATTAAAGGGAGATGGAGTAGATGAATTGTTGGAAAAAGTATTATTAGAAGCAGAGATCTTAGAGCTCAAAGCAAATCCTAATAGAGCTTCATCTGGAACAGTAGTTGAAGCCTTTTTAGACAAAGGAAGAGGTTATGTTTCCACCATTCTAGTTCAAACAGGAACATTAAAGATTGGTGACTATGTTTTAGCAGGTAAAAATAGTGGTAAAGTTAAAGCGATGCATGATGAAAGAGGTAATATTGTTGAAACTGCCGGCCCTTCGTCTCCAATATCAATTCTTGGATTAGACGGAGCTCCCCAAGCTGGTGACAAGTTTATTGTTTTTTCAGATGAAAGAGAGGCTAAGCAAATTGCCGTTAAAAGAACACAATTGCAAAGAGAGCAATCTGTTAGAACACAAAGGCATATTACACTTGATGAAATTGGAAGAAGAATTGCTTTAGGAGACTTTAAAGAATTAAATATTATTCTCAAAGGAGATGTTGATGGATCTGTTGAAGCATTAACTGATTCCTTCCAGAAATTATCAACTGAAGAAATTCAAGTAAATATTATACATAAAGCAGTTGGAGCAATAACTGAAAGTGATGTTTTATTAGCATCTGCTTCTGATGCAATTATAATTGGGTTTAATGTTAGGCCAACGGGCAATGCAAGACAAATAGCAGATAAAGAAGAAATTGACATCAGAATGTATTCAATAATTTATGATGCTATTAATGATTTGAAAGATGCTATGGAAGGAATGTTGTCTCCAGACTTTAAAGAAGAGATAACTGGGACTTCAGAAGTTAGAGAGACCTTTAAAATTTCAAAAATTGGTACTATTGCAGGTTGTATGGTTACAACTGGAAAAATATTTAGAAACTGTGGTGTTAGATTAATTCGTGACGGAGTTGTAATTTACTCTGGTGAGTTATCTTCTCTAAAAAGGTTTAAAGATGATGTTAAAGAGGTTGCAAAAGGTTATGATTGTGGAATGCAAATTAAAAATTACAACGATTTAAAAGAGGGTGATATTATAGAAGGGTTCCAACAAGTAGAAATTAAGAAAAAACTTAAATAGTTATTTATTGGTTTATCTCAATCAGATCAGAGTTAGTATTTTCGATCTTTGGTTTTGGTCTAAAGATAAACGCTTCAGGATATTTTTTTTTAATCATTAAAAGTTTTTTGTCAGCTTCTAATTGTGTATAAAAATCTCCTATCCAAACTTTATAATTGGGAGTCTCATAAACCAGTTCTATATTAGTGTTCGAATAATCATCCTTATCATGATTTGCAATTAATTCTAAAGCCTTGTCTCTTTCTCCGCTATATATTTGAATTTTCAAATCAAATATATTTTTGTTTATTTCCTTTTTGAGCTTTAACAAACTATCAATTCTGCTGTCTTGATTTACTTGAGCTAATTGGCTTTGTGAAAACGAGTTAGCGCATAAAAAAAATATACTTAAGTAGGTAATAATCTTATTCAATTTTTCTTTACTTTTGAATTACAAATGTATACTTATTTTTAATAAGCTCTAAATATATTATTTAGAATGTTTATAAATTATAATTTTGACTTAAAATTACCATATGTGAGGGCTAAATAATCGTTGATATGTATTATTTTTGTGCTTGATTTTTATAAATGATTTTTTCTTTTTGAATGAATAAAAAATATAAAAAAGTAGATTCTAAATTTTACTTAATTAAAAATTCAAAATTTTTTCCTTGCATTTCTCTTGGGAAGCTACTTCTGCCGCTTGCTTTTATTTTTACAATATCCTCTTTTGGACAGGACGCTGACCCTGTAAAAGGAAAAGCTTTATTTAATTCTAATTGTGCTGCATGTCACAAGCTTGATAAAAAAATGACTGGCCCAGCATTAAGGGGAGTTGAAGATAGACTTTACAATGACGAAGGTCTAGACAGAGAATGGCTCTACAAATGGATTAGAAATAGCTCGTCTCTAATTAAATCTGGTGATGATTACGCTAACAAAATTTATGCTGAATATAATGGAGCTGCTATGACAGCTTATCCTCAGTTATCAGATGATGATTTAAATAATATTTTAGCATATACCGCCCAAGAAAAACCTGCCCCTGTAATTAAAGCTGTTGAAGTTTCTCCAACTGGTGGAAATACTTCTAATGGCATCTCTAACGAAATAATATTAGGAGTTTTTGCATTTATGTTTCTGCTTCTATCATTAGGGTTATTTGTAGTTAACAAAACACTTAGAAGTTTTGCTGCACAAAACAATATTCAGTTACCAACTAAAAAGAAATCTACAAGAAAACCTCTTTGGAAAGCTTTTGTTGATAACCAGTTTTTAATGTTATGTAGTGCTATCATAATGCTTTTAGTTAGTGCTTATTTTGTTTATGGATTTCTAATGCAAATCGGAGTTAATCAGGGTTACGAACCTGTACAACCTATACATTATTCACATAAAATTCATTCAGGAGATAATGAAATAGACTGTAATTATTGCCATTCTTCTGCACGAGTTAGTAAGCACTCTGGAATACCATCACTTAATGTTTGTATGAATTGTCACAAATCTATATACGAATATAATGGAGAAACCACTGAAGAGTACTCTAAGGAGTTTTATGATGCTGAAATTCAGAAACTATACAAAGCAGTTGGATGGGATGATGAGTCTCAAGAATATACTGGTGAAACTCAAGCTGTTAAGTGGGTAAGAATTCACAACCTTCCTGACTTTTCATACTTCAATCACGCTCAACATGTTTCTGTTGGAGGTATTGAATGTCAAACTTGTCACGGGCCTGTTGAAGAGATGGAAATAATGTATCAGTACTCTCCTTTAACAATGGGTTGGTGTATAAATTGTCATCGTGAAACTAACGTTAAAGTTAAGGATAATCAGTATTATGAGAAGATTCACGAGCAATTATCCAAAAAATATGGTGTTGAAAAGTTAACTGCTGCTCAGATGGGTGGTTTAGAATGTGGAAAATGTCATTATTAATATTTTATATATAATTATTTATGTCATCAAATAAGAATAAGAAATATTGGAAAAATTTAGCGGAATTAAACCCGTTAAATAATAGTGCATTAGAGTCACTAGGTCAGAAAGAATTTGTTGAAGAAATTCCTGTTGATGAATTTCTAGCTGATGACAAAAATTTATCAAATTCTTCAACTTCAAGAAGAGATTTTCTTAAATATGTTGGCTTTAGTACTGCTGCAGCATCGCTTGCAGCTTGCGAAGGTCCTGTAATTAAATCTATTCCTTATGTAGTTCAACCTGAACAAATAATTCCTGGTATAGCGAATTATTATGCAACTACTATTGCAAATGGTTATGATTTTGCTAATGTCCTGATAAAGACTAGAGAAGGAAGGCCAATTAAGGTAGAGTTAAACAAATTAGCTCCAATATCTGCTTCTGCAAATGCCAGAGTTCAAGCTTCTGTATTAGATTTATACGATAGTTTCAGATTAGCTAAGCCTTTTAAAAATCAAGTTGAAAGTTCTTGGACTGAGTTTGATAGTGATACAATGAAAAAATTAAATTCATTAAAAAACACTTCAAAGTCTATTGTTTTTTTAACCCAGACTTTTGCTAGTCCTTCTACGCACAAATTAATTAGTGATTTTATAAATAATTATTCTAACGCAAAACACGTTGTTTACGATTCAGTTTCTGAATCAGCTGCACTAGAGGCTTATGAATCTAAATATGGATCTAGAGGTTTACCAAATTATGATTTTTCATTATCAGATTTAATTATCTCTATTGGTGCAGATATTTTAGGAGATTGGCAAGGAGGTGGATTTGACTCAAAGTATGGAAAATCTAGAATACCTACTAACGGTAAAATGTCTAGACATATTCATTTTGAAGCTAATATGTCTCTAACTGGAGCTAATGCAGATAACAGATATCCTGTTAATCAAAATGAACAAAAACTTGTGTTATTATCTATTTATTCCAAATTATTTAATTTACAAGCTGACATAAATATTAGTGATAAACTTGTTAAAGTTGTCAATAGTGTAATGAAGGAATTACTAGAAAGTAATAATCCAGTAGTTGTTTCTGGAATTCAGGAAGTTGAATATCAAAACTTGGTACTTGACATTAATCAAAGATTGAATTCTAAAGCTTTTCAGCCAGAGAAAACTATATTAACTAGACAAGGAAATGATAGTGAAGTATCTAAATTAATTGAAGATATGAATGATGGTAAAGTTGGAGCTATAATTATGGCAGGAGTTAATCCAGTTTACACTTTATCTAATTCAAATGATTTTATTGAAGGTTTAAAAAAGACAGAAATGTCTGTGTTATTTTCAATGAAAAATGACGAAACAGCTCTACATGTAAATTATCTTGCTGCAGCTCCGCATTATCTTGAGTCTTGGGGAGATACAGAAATGTCCAAAGGTGAATTTTCAATAACTCAGCCAACTATTAGGCCTATATTTGATACTAAACAATTTCAAGATTTACTATTAATTTGGAACAATAATAGTAGTTCTTTCCATGATTATATAAAGTCAAATTGGAACGATAATATACTAAAGAACAAAACTTGGAACCAAGCGCTACATGACGGTGTTTTCGAAAACAAAAAATCTATTAAATCACGAAATAGTTATTTGAAAGATTCCAAGAAAAATACTAGCTATATTTTATCACTTGCTAGCTCAATTAATCAGCCATCAGATAATACATTTGAGTTAAATTTATACCCCAAAACTGGGATGGGTGATGGTCAATGTGCTAATAATCCATGGTTACAAGAATTTCCTGACCCTATCACTAGGACTACTTGGGACAATTACTTAACTATCTCTGAATCAGATGCTAAAAAACTTAATCTTTACCTAGAGCCATCGACATTTTTTAATCAAAGTAAAAATGGAGCTGACGGGGGATTAAATGGGAAGTATGCCGTTATCAGCTTAGAAGATGCCGAAATAAAAGTTCCTGTAATGATTCAGCCAGGCCAAGCACGCGGAACCGTTGGTTTGTCCTTTGGATACGGTCGAAATAGAGGGGTAAAAGATGTTATGATGACTGGGGTTAATGGCTTTAAGTTGTTTAAGAATTTTAAACCTACACAGGCTATTAAAATTAATTTTACTGACGAAATTCATGAGTTTGCATCTGTTCAGCTACACAATACACTAATGGGTAGAGGTGATATTATAAAAGAAACAAGCCTCGAGGTTTTTAATACTAAAAATGTAAATGATTGGAACCCTGAAGCAGTAGTTTCATTAAATCATATTGAAACTCCAGTTTCTTCTCCGTCAGTTGATCTTTGGGATGAATTTGATAGATCAATTGGGCATCATTTTAATTTATCAATAGATTTGAACGCATGTACGGGTTGTGGAGCTTGTGTAATTGCATGTCATGCTGAAAATAATGTACCTGTTGTTGGTAAAGAAGAAATTAGAAAAAGTCGTGATATGCACTGGTTAAGAATTGATAGATACTATTCTTCTGAAGATTCTTTTGAAAGTGATGATCAGAAAAAAGATGATATTAATGGTTTAGGTAGTTCTTTATCTACTTTTGGAGAAATGGAAAACCCATCAGAAAATCCACAAGTTGCTTTCCAACCTATAATGTGTCAACACTGTAACCATGCTCCATGTGAAACAGTTTGTCCAGTAGCAGCTACTACACATGGTAGACAGGGTCAAAACCAAATGACATATAACAGATGTGTTGGGACTAGATATTGTGCTAATAATTGCCCTTACAAGGTTAGAAGATTCAATTGGTTCTTATACAATGAGAATGATGAATTTGATTATCACATGAATGATGATTTAGGGAGAATGGTTCTAAATCCAGATGTTACTGTTAGATCTAGAGGAGTTATGGAAAAATGCTCTTTCTGTATTCAAAATACACAGTCTGTGATTTTAAAAGCTAAACTAGAGGGTCGTACTGTTGCAAAAGGAGAATTTAACGACGCAGTAGCGTGTTCAGCTGCTTGTAGTAGTGGAGCGATGAAGTTTGGAGATATAAATGAAAAAGAAAGTCCGATTTCAAAGTTAATTAAAGATGATCGTGCTTATCACTTGTTAGATGCGGTAGGTACAAAGCCAAATGTAGTTTATCAGGTTAAAGTTAGAAATAATAAAAATAGTTAATAATATAATATTATGGCGTCTCATTACGAAGCACCTATTAGAAGACCATTAGTAGCAGGAGAGAAATCTTACCATGATGTTTCTGTTGATATTGCTCGACCTGTTGAAGGCCAAGCCAATAAACAATGGTGGATTGTGTTTTCATTAGCCCTTACTGCATTTTTATGGGGTATAGGTTGTATTATTTATACCATATCTACTGGTATAGGTGTTTGGGGATTAAATAAAACTGTTGGCTGGGCTTGGGATATTACTAATTTTGTTTGGTGGGTAGGAATTGGACATGCGGGGACATTAATTTCAGCTGTTTTATTAATTTTTAGACAAAAATGGAGGATGGCTATTAACAGATCAGCCGAAGCGATGACTATTTTTTCGGTTGTTCAAGCAGGTTTGTTTCCAATAATACATATGGGTAGACCTTGGTTAGCATATTGGGTTTTACCAATTCCTAATCAATTTGGATCTTTATGGGTCAATTTTAATTCTCCATTATTATGGGATGTTTTTGCTATATCAACTTATTTATCTGTATCTCTTGTTTTTTGGTGGACCGGGCTTCTTCCTGATTTTGCCATGATTAGAGATAGAGCTGTAAAACCTTTCCAAAAGAAAATATATAGTCTTCTTAGTTTTGGTTGGTCTGGTAGAGCTAAAGATTGGCAAAGGTTTGAAGAGGTCTCTCTTGTATTAGCTGGTTTAGCTACACCATTAGTTTTATCTGTTCATACAATTGTATCTTTTGATTTTGCTACTTCAGTAATTCCTGGATGGCATACCACTATATTTCCTCCATATTTTGTTGCAGGGGCAATATTTTCTGGTTTTGCAATGGTCAATACATTGCTAATAATAATGAGAAAAGTATGTGCTTTGGAAGATTATATTACTGTTCAACATATTGAATTAATGAATATTGTAATTATGATAACTGGATCCATTGTAGGAGTCGCTTACATAACAGAATTATTCATTGCCTGGTACTCAGGAGTTGAGTACGAACAATACGCTTTTTTAAATAGAGCCACAGGTCCGTATGCGTGGGCTTATTGGATGATGATGAGTTGTAACGTGTTTTCTCCTCAATTTATGTGGTCAAAACGGTTAAGAACAAGTATAATGTTCTCATTCTTCATTTCAATTGTTGTAAATGTTGGAATGTGGTTTGAAAGATTTGTAATTATAGTTACTTCATTACATAGAGATTATTTACCTTCATCTTGGACTATGTTCTCTCCAACATTTGTTGAGATAGGTATATTTATAGGTACCATAGGTTTTTTCTTTGTGTTATTTTTACTGTACGCAAGAACATTTCCTGTAATTGCTCAAGCTGAAGTTAAAACTATTTTAAAGAGTTCTGGAGAGAGGTATAAAAATTTAAGAGATTCTGGAGAATCTTTAGTTGGTACTGGTGCTGACAAAAGGACTTCTAAAGTTTCTACTAAAAAAATAAAAAAAACAAATAAGTAATGGGGTCCTCAAAATTTGTTCATGCTATTTATAATGATGATGATGTTTTATTATCAGCTGTAAAAATGGTTAAAGGTGAGAAGTTTCACATCGAAGAAATTTATACACCTTTTCCTGTTCACGGCCTGGATAAAGCTATGGGTCTTGAGCCAACTAGAATAGCTATTGCTTCTTTTATATATGGGTGTATTGGATTTACTGTTGCTATTTTGATGATGAACTATATAATGATAGAAGATTGGCCTATGGATATTGGCGGAAAACCTAGTTTTAGTTATATTGAAAATATGCCTTCTTTTGTTCCAATCATGTTTGAATTAACAGTATTTTTTGCGGCCCATTTAATGGTAATTACATTTTATTTAAGAAGTAGAATGTGGCCTTTTAAAAAAGCTGAGAATCCAGACAAAAGAACTACTGATGATCATTTTTTGATGGAAATCGACCCCTCCGATAAACTTAAAGATCTTGAAAAAATCCTTAAAAAGTCTGGAGCTGTAGAAATAAAAATTATTGAAAAAGAATCACATTAATATTATGAAAAACATATTTAAAATATTAATAATTACTTTGGTTATAGGTTCTCTTATTTCCTGTAACTCTAAGGATTCTCGTAACTATGAATATATGCCCAATATGTATAGGTCAATTCCTTATGATACATATGGAGAATATGATAATTTTGTAGACGGAAATTCTGCATTAATTCCACCAGAAGGTACAATAGCACGAGGTTATTCGTTATTTGAATTTGAAAATAATACAGCTGGCTATGAGCTAGCTAAAAAGCAATTAAAAAGCCCGTTTACCTCATCTGCTGAAGTTGATATAAAGACTGGTAAAGAACTATATAATATTTATTGTGCTGTATGCCATGGAAGTAAAGGTGCTGGCCAAGGGATTTTAGTTAAAAGAGAAAAGATTTTAGGTATACCAAGTTATTCAGACGTCGGTAGAGCTATTAATGAAGGAAGTATTTATCATACCATTTATTATGGTAAAAACTCTATGGGTTCTTATGCAGGTCAACTAAATGAAGATGAAAGGTGGTTAGTAACTCATTATGTTTTAAAATTAAAATCAGATTTAGAAAATTAAAATAAAGATTTAGATAAATGTATACTATTTCAAACAGATTAAAAATATTTTCTATCTCCCTAATTATATTGGGAGCTTTAGGTTGGAGTTACAGTTATGTGAATTCACATAAATCTTTAGAAGAAGTTAAAGAAATGTTAGCTTACGAATCTTCTCACGGAGATTCCCATGACGATTCTCATGAAGTTACAAACCATGGATCTGAATCAAATGGTGATAGTAATTCTGAATTATCTCATCATTCAAATGAGGACACACACGCAGAACATGTGATGCATCAAATTCATAATAGACCTTATGCAGCTTTATATGTAGCTGCTTTCTTTTTCATGATGATAGCCCTTGGCGTATTGGCTTTTTATGCTATACAATATGCCTCACAAGCTGGCTGGTCACCAGTACTATATAGAGTTATGGAAGCTATTACCTATTACTTACTGCCTGGTGCACTTATTGTTTTATTAATTGCAATTATTGGAGATAAACATATTTTTATTTGGATGGATCCTGAAGTTGTTGCACATGATGAAATAATTCAAGGAAAATCAAGCTGGCTAAATAAACCATGGTTTATCATTAGAGCTTTAATATTTATTGGAGGGTGGAGTGTATATAGATACTTTTCTAGAAAATTTTCTTTAGCACAAGACAATGATAGTGGGAATAAATATTTCAAATTGAACTTTAGAATATCTGCAGCCTTTTTAGTGTTTTTTATATACACTGAATCTATGATGTCTTGGGACTGGATAATGAGTGTTGACCCCCATTGGTTTAGTACTTTATTTGGATGGTATTTACTTGCAAGTATGTTAGTAAGTGGTATTACAGTAATAGCTCTAATTACAATTTATTTAAAATCCAAAGGTCATTTAGATGTTGTTAACGACAGCCACCTGCACGATCTAGCTAAATTTATGTTTGGTTTCAGTGTGTTTTGGACTTACTTGTGGTTTTCTCAATTTATGTTAATATGGTATGCAAACATCCCAGAGGAAGTTACTTATTACATCACCAGAATTGAAGACTATACTATTCCGTTTTTTGGAATGATTATTATGAATTTTATTTTCCCTTTTTTAGTTTTAATAAACAGTGATTACAAACGAATTCCATGGTTTATTGTTATGGCGGGTATTGTTATATTAGTTGGACATTATGTTGATGTTTTCAATATGATTATGCCAGCGACTGTAGTCGACAGATGGTACTTTGGCTTGCCTGAGATTAGTGCTTTAGCATTTTTCTCTGGATTATTTTTATTGATTGTTTTTTATTCATTATCAAAAGCACCACTATTAGTTAAGGGTAACCCGTACATTAAAGAAAGTGAAAACTTTCATTATTAATATTTAAGTATATATAAATGAGCACTTTTTTCACAATTTTAATTTTATTTTTTATCGTAACAGCTATCTGGCAGATAGTTAAAATATATGACTTGACTCAAGTTAATACTGTTGCTAAAGATAGTTCGCAAATCGCTAATGATAAGGACAATAAGGTAAATGGTTATTTAATGTTAGGTTTCCTAATATTTATTTATGTTATAACAATTATTTGTTTTATCAGATACGGAGACTTTCCACTTATGTCGAATTCGGCATCAGTTCATGGATCTAAGATTGACGATCTTATGATGATATCTATGGTGTTAATTTTCTTTGTTCAAACAGTAACTCAATTTTTCTTGTACTATTTTGCATACAAGTATAAAGGTCAAAAAGGAAGAAAAGCTTTATTTTATTCCGATAATCACAAATTGGAATTTTTATGGACTATTATCCCTGCAATAGTCCTTACTATATTAATAACCTATGGACTATTGACTTGGTCAGATATTATGAACTTAGATCAAGATGAAGACCCAATGGTAATAGAGTTATATGCTCAACAATTTAATTGGAAAGCGAGATATTCGGGTGAAGACAATGCTCTTGGCAAATCTAATGTGAGATTAATTGACATTGATAGAGCAAATATTTTAGGTCTTGATGAATTTGATCCAAATGCACAAGACGATATTATAACTACTGAGCTTCATCTTCCAGTAGGAAAACCTGTTTTGTTTAAAATGAGATCTCAAGACGTTTTGCACTCAGCCTACATGCCTCACTTTAGAGCACAAATGAACTGTGTTCCTGGGATGATTACCCAATTTGGTTTTACCCCAAGTGTTACTACTGCAGATATGAGAGAAACTCCCGAGATGGTAGAAAAAATATTAAATATTAACAACATAAGAGCTGAAAAAAGTAAGGAATTACAAGAAAAAGGGGAAGAAGTTTTAGATCCTTATGAATTTGACTATCTCTTATTGTGTAACAAAATCTGTGGTAAATCTCATTACAACATGCAAATGAAAATAGTAGTTGAAACACAAGAGGAATTTGACAATTGGATAAATCAGCAGACTAAATTTAAAAATTCATTAATAGCTCAAAAATAATATTTACAGTATGTCAGAATATATAGAAATTGATCCAAAAGAAGATCACGGACATCATCATAAAGAAACCTTTATTACTAAGTATATATTTAGCCAGGATCATAAAATGATAGCTAAGCAGTATTTAATCACTGGAGTTCTTTTTATGGGTGTAATAGGAATTTTAATGTCTCTTTTAATGAGATTACAAATTGCTTGGCCAGAAGAGCCAAACATAATTTTTGAATTTTTTCTAGGTAAGTGGGCTCCAAATGGTGTTATGGATGCAGATATATATTTAGCGCTTGTTACTATGCACGGAACAATAATGGTATTCTTTGTTCTAACTGCAGGATTAAGTGGAACTTTCAGTAATCTATTAATTCCTCTTCAATTAGGTGCTAGAGATATGGCTTCTGGATTTTTAAATATGGTTTCATTTTGGTTATTTTTCTTATCAACTGTTATCATGGTTGCTTCAATATTTGTTGAAGCAGGTCCAGCTGCAGCTGGATGGACTATCTATCCTCCTTTAAGTGCTGTAGAGTTAGCTCAGGGTGGTTCAGGACTTGGAATGACTTTGTGGTTAGTCTCAATGGCAATTTTTATCGCATCTTCTTTACTAGGGTCGCTAAATTATATAGTTACAGTTATAAATTTAAGAACCAAAGGAATGACATTAACAAGAATGCCATTGACTATTTGGGCATTTTTTGTTACAGCAATAATTGGAGTTATTTCTTTTCCAGTTTTACTATCAGCTGCTTTATTGCTAATAATGGATAGATCGTTTGGGACATCGTTTTTCTTATCTGATATTTTTATTCAAGGCGAAGTTTTACATTATCAAGGTGGTTCACCTGTTTTATTTGAACATTTGTTTTGGTTCCTAGGACACCCTGAAGTATATATTGTTTTGTTACCAGCTTTAGGGATTGCATCAGAAGTAATTGCAACAAATTCCAGAAAGCCAATTTTTGGATACAAAGCAATGATTTTATCTATTCTTGCAATTGCATTTTTATCTACAATTGTTTGGGGACATCATATGTTTATTTCTGGAATGAACCCATTTTTAGGATCTGTATTCACCTTTACAACTTTATTAATTGCTATTCCATCTGCTGTTAAAGCATTTAATTATATAACCACATTGTGGAAAGGTAATATACAGTTTAACCCTGCTATGTTATTTTCAATTGGCTTTGTTTCAACATTTATAACTGGTGGATTAACTGGTATTATTTTAGGAGATAGTGCTCTTGATATTAATTTACATGATACATACTTTGTGGTTGCACATTTTCATTTAGTTATGGGTATTTCTGCCTTGTATGGATTATTCGCTGGTGTTTATCATTGGTTTCCTATGCTTTTTAATAGAATGCTAAATAAGAACCTTGGATACATACATTTCTGGGTAACCGCTATTTGTGCCTACGGAGTATTTTTCCCAATGCATTTTATTGGAATGGCTGGGCTCCCAAGAAGATATTATACAAATTCTAATTTCCCTTTATTTGATGATTTAGCTGATACTAATAAAATTATAACAGGTTTTGCTATTGTTGGTGGTCTAATACAAATCGTATTCTTATATAATTTCATTCATAGTATGTTTTACGGAAAGAAATCTCCTCAAAATCCTTGGAAATCGAATACTTTAGAATGGACTGCTTCAATGAAGCATATTCACGGAAATTGGAAAGGAAAAATTCCTGAAGTATTTAGATGGCCTTATGATTATAGTAAGCCTGGTTACAAAGAAGATTTTGTGCCACAGATTAAGCCTATGAAAAAAGGGGAAACAGAATATTAATATCCACTTAATTTGATTATAAAAAAAAAGCCTTTCTTTTTAGAAAGGCTTTTTCTTTATATTTGTTTTATGAATGAAAATCTAGATCCATCTTCAAATAATTTATCATCTGATGAGCATGAGTTTGAACAAAATTTAAGACCATTATCTTTTGCTGATTTTACTGGACAAGACCATATATTAGAAAATTTAAAAATTTTCATTCAGGCTTCAAATCAAAGAAACGATGCTTTAGACCACACCTTGTTCCATGGTCCACCTGGACTTGGAAAAACAACATTAGCAAATATTTTAGCTAATGAATTAAATGTTGGTATAAAAGTTTCATCGGGACCTGTTCTGGACAAGCCGGGCGATTTAGCTGGACTTCTAACTAACTTAGAAGAAAGGGATGTTTTGTTTATTGACGAAATTCATAGATTGAGTCCAATTGTCGAAGAATATCTTTATTCTGCTATGGAAGATTATAAGATTGATATTATGATTGAGTCTGGTCCAAATGCTAGATCAGTACAAATAAACCTTAATCCTTTTACTTTAATTGGAGCCACAACCAGATCAGGATTATTAACTGCTCCAATGAGAGCTAGATTTGGAATTACAAGTAGACTTGAGTATTATACAAAAGAGGTTTTGTCTACCATCATAAAAAGAAGTGCAGATATTTTAAATGTACCTATATCAAACGATGCATCAATCGAAATTGCGGGACGAAGTAGAGGAACTCCTAGAATTGCCAATGCTCTTTTAAGAAGAGTTCGTGATTTTGCGCAAATTAAAGGAAATGGTGAGATAGATCTAAAAATCTCTAAAAGTAGTTTGCAAGCACTAAATGTAGATAAATATGGACTAGATGAGATGGATAATAAAATTCTCAATACCATTATCGACAAATTTAGTGGTGGACCAGTTGGACTAAATACTCTTTCTACAGCAGTTGGAGAAAATGCTGAAACAATTGAAGAGGTGTATGAGCCATTTCTAATTCAACAAGGTTTTATTATGAGAACTCCGAGAGGAAGAGAAGTTATGGATATCGCATACAAGCACCTTGGAAAAGTTAAAGCTAATAAACAAAAGGGTTTGTTTTAATTTTAAAAACTTCATTGACTACAAAACAAAAACATACTGAACTTATTAAGTCTGAAGCATATAGGCTTGGCTTTATTTCATGTGGTATAAGTAAATCTCAGTTTTTAGAAGAAGAAGCACCTAGACTAGAAAAATGGCTTAATAAAAATATGCATGGAGAAATGAAATATATGGAAAATCATTTCGACAAAAGATTAGATACTAGAAAGTTAGTCTTAGATTCTAAAAGTGTTATCTCATTATTATATAATTATTATCCACGTGAGGAATTAAATGTTGAAAACTCTCCAAAAATCTCCAAATATGCGTATGGTAATGATTATCATTTTGTTGTAAAAGACAAGGTAAAGGAGTTACTGAATTTTATCAGAGAAAATATTGGTGAAGTTTCTGGTAGAGCATTTGTTGATTCAGCACCTATATTAGAAAAGGCATGGGCTGCAAAAAGTGGCCTAGGCTGGGTAGGAAAAAACTCAAACTTAATCACTAAAAAAGTTGGCTCTTTTTATTTTATTACTGAATTGATAATAGACTTGGATTTAATAAATGATCATGTAGAAACGGATCATTGCGGATCTTGCACTGCTTGTATAGAAGCATGCCCAACAGATGCAATAGTTGAACCTTATGTTGTAGATGGAAGTAAATGTATTTCCTATTTTACAATTGAATTAAAAGATAATATCCCCAGCTCCATGAAAGGAATGTTTGAAAATTGGATGTTTGGCTGTGACATTTGCCAAGATGTTTGTCCATGGAATAAATTTTCAAAAGCTCATAACGAACCATTATTTAATCCTAATCCTGATCTATTATCAATGACAAAAAAAGATTGGGATGAAATAACTCAGGAAACTTTTAGTAAGGTTTTTTCGAAATCAGCTGTAAAAAGAACAAAATTCAAAGGGTTGAAAAGAAATATAAATTTCTTAAAACATTAGCCTACTTAAGTTTTTGTTTTACCTATAAGATATTACATTTGTAATTCATCTATCATCCAAATGAAAAGAAAAACAACAAGAAAACAAGCATTAGATTATCACGCTAAACCCGCTCCAGGAAAAATAAAAGTAGTTCCTACAAAAAAATATGCTACTCAAAGAGATCTCTCTTTAGCTTACTCACCAGGTGTTGCTGAGCCATGTTTAGAGATAGAAAATGACAAATCAAATTCTTATAAATATACTTCAAAAGGAAATTTAGTAGCTGTTATCTCCAATGGAACAGCTGTTTTGGGATTAGGAAATATTGGTGCCGAAGCATCAAAACCTGTTATGGAAGGAAAGGCTTTACTTTTTAAAATTTTTGCTGATATTGACGTTTTTGATATTGAAGTTGATACCGAAAACATTGATGAATTTATTAATACTGTAAAAAATATAGCACCTACTTTTGGAGGAATCAATCTTGAAGATATAAAAGCACCTGAGGCTTTTGAAATTGAAAGAAGATTAAAGAAAGAGCTTAACATACCTGTGATGCATGATGATCAACACGGTACAGCAATTATTTCTGCAGCGGCATTAATTAATGCCTTAGAAATTGCAGATAAAAAAATAGAAGAAGTCAAAATGGTTATTAGCGGAGCAGGGGCTGCAGCCATCTCATGTGCAAAACTTTATAAATCTTTTGGGCTTAATAATGATAATATTATTATGCTTGATAGTAAAGGAGTTATTAATTCTAAAAGAAAAAATTTAAATAAGAGTAAATCTGAGTTTGCAACTTCAAAAAACATCTCTACATTAGATCAAGCTATTGTCGACTCAGATGTTTTTATAGGCCTTTCAACTTCGGATATATTAACTTCAAAAATGTTAAATAAAATGGCTAAAAACCCTATAGTTTTTGCCATGGCCAACCCAGACCCAGAAATTAATTATAAGTTAGCGACAAACACAAGAGAGGACGTTATTATGGCAACTGGAAGAAGTGATAATCCAAATCAAGTCAATAATGTTTTAGGTTTTCCATTTATCTTTAGAGGTGCTTTAGATGTTAGAGCAACGACTATAAATGAGGAGATGAAAAAAGCTGCTGTTATTGCACTTGCAGATTTAGCTAAAGAAGCAGTCCCTGAGCAAGTTAATGTTGCCTATGATCAAACAAGATTAACTTTTGGTAGAGATTACATTATACCAAAACCATTTGATCCACGACTAATATCAGTTGTCCCACCAGCTGTTGCTAAAGCTGCTATGGATAGTGGTGTAGCTCAATTTCCAATTAAAAATTGGCCTAAATATATCGATGGACTTATTGAGAGGTCTGGAGGCGACAATAAATTGGTAAGATTGATGCATGGTAGAGCTAAAAGAAATCCTAAAAGAGTAGTTT
The DNA here is from genome assembly GCA_004213995.1 of Flavobacteriales bacterium. Taxonomy (GTDB): domain Bacteria; phylum Bacteroidota; class Bacteroidia; order Flavobacteriales; family Flavobacteriaceae; genus SGZJ01. The sequence continues at coordinate 45,370 of SGZJ01000007.1, forward strand.
TCGCAGAGGCAGATCAATTAACGGTTTTAAAAGCCGCTCAATTTGTTCATGATGAAGGAATTGCAATCCCAATTTTATTAGGAAGAAAGGAGACAATAAAAATATTAATGCAAGAGCTAGATTTTGATGATGCCATTGAAATTGTAGATCCAAAAGAAAATAATCAAGAAATGATCAATGAATATGCACATATTTATTGGAAAAAAGAAGAAAGAAAAGGGTTAACCCTTTTAGCTTCAAAAAAATTAATGCGAGAGAGAAATTATTTCGGAGCTATGATGGTTAACGCTGGAGATGCTGATGCTTTAATTACTGGTTATTCAAAAAGTTATCCAAATGTTGTAAAACCTATCTTAAAACTTATCGGTTTAGATGAAGGTGCAACCAGAATTGCTACGACAAATTTATTAATAACGGAAAGAGGACCACTATTTCTTAGCGATACGTCTATCAATATTGATCCTAATGCCTCTGATTTAGCAAAAATTGCTCAGATGACAGCAACAACGGTAAAAATGTTTGGTATAGACCCTGTTATTGCAATGACATCTTATTCTAATTTTGGATCTTCCAAAGATATTTCAGCAACAAAAGTTAGAAATGCTGTTAAGTATTTACACAGATCCTCACCCGACTTAATTGTTGACGGTGAACTCCAAACAGATTTTGCGCTGAATAACGAAATGAGAAATGATATTTTTCCTTTTTCAAAATTATCTTCAAAAAAAGTAAATACATTAATATTTCCAAATTTAGATTCAGCAAATATCACTTATAAACTCTTGAAAGAATTAAACAAAGCAGATAATATCGGTCCAATAATGATGGGACTAAAAAAACCTGTCCATATTTTACAATTAGACGCATCTGTTGATGAGATTATTAATATGACTGCAATTGCAGTAATTGATGCTCAAATGAAAGAATCAAGAAAATAAATTAACTAAATTTGGTAAAAGAATAAGCTATGATAACTCACATAAAAGGAAAATTAGTTGAAAAGTCACCTACAAGCGTTATCATTGAAGTTAATGGAATAGGTTATTTAATTAACATCTCGTTAAATACATTCTCTGCAATTCCCGATCAGGAAAATTTAAAATTATATACTCATCTTCAAATCAAAGAAGATTCTCATACGTTATTTGGTTTTTATTCTAGAAAAGAAAGAGAGATTTTTAGACTACTGATTTCTGTAAGTGGAATTGGCGCGAGTATAGCCAGAACAATGTTATCTTCTCTTTCACCTGAACAAATAATTCAAGGAATTTCAATTGGAGATTCTGCAATGATTCAATCTGTAAAAGGCATAGGCCTTAAAACATCTCAAAGAGTTATAATAGAGCTAAAAGACAAAGTCTTAAAAATATATGATCTTGATGATAAAATTTCTTTCCAAAATAACAATACAGCTAAAGAAGAAGCGTTATCTGCACTAGAAGTGCTTGGAATTAACAAAAAAACTTCTGAAAAATTAGTTGATAAAATCATATTAGATAATGCAGATGCTTCTGTTGAACTCATTATAAAAGAAGCTTTGAAAAATTTATAATTTAGTTTGAATAAATTAAAAAATATAGTAGTAAGTCAATTCAATATACTTCTATTTGGTATAATTATAATTCTATCTATTTCAACTGCTTTTTCTCAAAATCTAACATCTGAAGAGTTTTCTACAACTAGTCTTGAATTAGAAAACCCTACTAGTATTGTGGAAAATTACACCTACGACCCAATTAGTGATAGGTATTTTTTTAATCAATCAGTTGGTGATTTTAATATTAACTATCCAATTATTTTATCTCCAAAAGAATATGAAGATTTAATTTTAGATGAAAATTTAAAAAAATATTATAAAGACAAAATTAAAGCTGCCGAGGGTAGACTTGATGGCTCAGAAGATTTACAAAAAAATTTGATACCTGAAATTTATGTCAATTCTAAGTTGTTTGAGTCAATTTTTGGAGGTAATACTATAGAAGTTGTTCCACAAGGGTCTCTAGAAATAGACCTTGGAGTATTATATACAAAGCAAGACAACCCTTCATTTTCACCCAGAAACAGAAGTAATTTTTCTTTTGATTTTGATCAAAGAATTGGATTAAGTTTACTTGGTAAGGTAGGGACGAGAGTTCAGGTTAATGCAAATTTTGACACCCAATCTACTTTTGATTTTCAAAATCTTATGCAGATTCAATATGAGCCAACAGAAGATGATATTATTAAAAAAATTGAAGTAGGAAATGTAAGTATGCCACTAAACAGTTCTTTAATTACTGGTGCTCAGAGTTTGTTTGGTTTTAAAACAGAACTTCAATTCGGTAAAACTAGAGTCACCGCGGTATTCTCTGAACAAAAATCTGAGGCTAAAACAGTTGTAGCTCAGGCTGGAGGGACAATTGAAGAATTTCAATTTAGAGCTTTAGATTATGATGAAAACAGACATTTTTTTTTAAGTCATGTATTTAGAGAAAAATATGATCAAGCTTTATTGAACTACCCATATGTTAACTCTAACATTCAAATTACAAGAACTGAAGTTTGGGTTACCAATAGAAATAACACAATAGATAACGTTAGAAATATTGTAGCATTCCAAGATCTTGGAGAGTCTTCTAACTTAGCTTCAAATGTGAATATATTTGTAGGGCCAAATGCAAACCCTGATAATGGAAATAATGGATTTAACCCACTAGTCATTGGTCAATCAGATTCACAGTTAACCAACTCTGTTCGTGACATTGCTACAATACAATCTGGTATTCTTTTGCCAAATGTTAATGAAGGGTATGATTATGGTAAGTTAGAAAACGCGAAAAAATTAAATAGCGGCTCCGATTACACTGTTAATACTCAACTTGGATATATTTCATTAAATCAAAAACTTGACAACGATGAAATACTAGCAGTTGCTTTTCAATACACTATTGGAGATCAAGTTTATCAAGTTGGTGAATTTGCAAATGATGGTGTTCAAGCAACTGAAATATCAAATAATAATGATAATACTAATCCAGTTGTTAATAATAATAATTTAATTGTAAAATTATTAAAGAGTACAGTAAGTAGTGTTGAGGCTCCCATGTGGAAATTGATGATGAAAAACATATACAACACAGGTTCTTTCCAATTAGAAGAAGATGGGTTTAAGCTTAATATTTTTTATAATGAATCTTCACCCTTAAATTATATAACACCAGTAGATGGAGTACCTTTCCCAACTACTAATCCGAATGATTTAAATATCAGTGAAACACCACTTTTAAATCTGTTTAACTTTGATAGATTAAATTCCAATAATGACCCTCAGTTTAGCGGAGATGGGTTTTTTGACTTTGTTCCAGGAATAACAGTTCTTCAAAATAATGGTAAAATTATATTTACAAAAGTTGAACCTTTTGGTGAGTTTTTATTTGAAAAATTAAGGTTAAGTCCAAACGAAAATTACGATGGCAATGAGGATATTATTGATGACTATAATTTAAATCAAAAAAAATACGTTTACTCTAGTCTTTATAAGTCTTCAAAAACTATTGCATTACAAGATTCAGAGAAGAATAAATTTCAAATTACTGGTAAATACAAATCTTCTAGCGGATCCGGAATTCCAATAGGCGCATTTAATGTTCCTAGAGGCTCAGTCAATGTAACAGCAGGGGGAAGGGTATTAACTGAAGGAGTTGATTATACTGTAAACTACCAAGCAGGTACTGTTCAAATCCTTGACCCTGCGCTTCAATCTTCGGGAACTCCTATAAATGTAAGTGTAGAAAATAATGCAACCTTTGGTCAACAAACAAAACGATTTACTGGCTTTAATGTTGAGCATCAGTTCAGTGAGAAGTTCTTATTAGGTGGTACTTTTTTAAATTTAAATGAAAGACCTGTAACACAAAAAGCAAATTATGGAACTGAACCCATCAATAATACAATATTTGGATTTAACGGAAATTTTGAAACGGAACTTCCTTTATTGACAAGGTTAATCAATAAACTCCCAACTATTGAAACAGAAGTTGCATCAAATTTATCATTAAGAGGTGAGGTAGCTTATCTTGTTCCAGGAGCGCCCAAAGGAACTGATTTCAAAGGTGAAGTAACTTCTTATGTAGATGATTTTGAAGGAACTCAAAATATTATAGATTTAATGAGTCCTCAGGGGTGGTCATTGTCAAGTAGACCTAAAAACCTTGGTCTGTTTTATAATGATGGTGGGGAAGATGCTAATGGAATTCAAAACGGATATGATAGAGCCTTGTTAAATTGGTACTCTATTGATCCAGTTTTTTATAGTAGCATTAGACCTGATGAGATTAATGATGACGAAATTTCTAACCCATACACTAGAAGAATTTTTATTGATGAAATTTTCCCACAAATAGACATTGTACAAGGTCAAATTTCAGTTATAAATTCATTAGATTTAAATTATTATCCTGATGTAAGGGGTCCATATAATATGAATCCTGAAAATGTAGAAAACAGTTTAACAAACCCTTCTAACAGTTGGGCTGGAATAACAAGACAAATTACGACTACCGATTTTGAACAATCTAATGTTGAGTATATAGAATTTTGGTTACAAGATCCCTTTATAAATAACACTGAAAATTCAGGTGGTAAGTTGACATTTAATTTAGGTAATATTTCTGAAGATGTTTTAAAAGATGGTAGAAAGCAATATGAAAATGGTTTACCTGAGGATGGTGATATAAGCTTATTAAATGAAACAACATGGGGGTCAATAGTTCCTCAAAATCAATCCTTAATTTATGCTTTTTCTACCTTAGGAGAAGAGAGGGTTAATCAAGACGTAGGTTTAGATGGTTATGATGATCAAGAGGAAATCATTAAGTTTCCATCTTATGCTTCTTTGGATGATCCGTCCAACGATAACTATAATTATTTCTTAAATGCTGAGGGAGATATTTTAAATAGGTATAAACAATATAATGGGTTAGATGGTAACTCTCCGGAAATTTTTACAAACACCAACAGAGGGTCAACAACTCAACCAGACGCAGAGGATATCAATAGAGATAATACAATGAACACTATTGATAGTTATTTTGAGTATGAGATTAATATAACTCCAAATTCATTATCTGATATAAACAATCAATTTATTAAAGATAGAAAAGAGAAAACTGTATCACTTCCAAATGGAACAACAGAGACTATAAAGTGGTATCAATTTAGGGTACCTGTTAATGAACCTTCAAATACAATTGGGGGAATTTCTGACTTTAGATCTATTAGGTTCATAAGAATGTATTTAAATGAATTTTCTGAAAATACTACATTTAGATTTGGTACTCTTGAGCTAGTTAGAAGTGATTGGAGAAAATATCAACTTTCACTCGATGAAGAAGTTAACAATGATAATGATATCACAAGTTTAAATGTCGGAGTTATTGGCATTCAAGAAAATGAAGAAAGTTATGTCTCTCCTCCAGGTGTTGAGAGGGAGCAGTTTAATAACAATAATACTATTGTAAGGCAAAACGAACAGTCATTAGTATTAGATGTTTGTGCATTAGAAACTGAGGACTCAAGAGCAGTCTACAAGAATATCAATGTAGATATGAGGCAGTACAAAAGAATTAGAATGTTCTTGCATGCTGAGGAAGGATCAAGTCCAGGGCTTTCTGATGGAGATATTGTTGGTTTTATAAGGATGGGTAATGATTTAACACAAAATTATTATCAAATTGAAGTTCCGCTTCAAAGATCATCTACAAATACATTAGATCCCCAGTCAATTTGGCCTGAAATAAATGAAATTAATCTACCTATGGATGTCCTAGAGACCATCAAGTCTTTAGGAATTACCAATGGAACTCTAGCAAATGAAGACCCTATTTTTTATGATGTTTTTGGAGATGATTTAATTGTAGATCCAGTTGATGAATTTTCACCATTTCAACTTGGTCAGCATAGGGTATCAATCAAGGGTAATCCTAATTTTGGAGATATTAGAACTTTGATGGTTGGGGTTAAAAACCCTAGGCAAGACAATATGGATGTTTGTGGTACAGTCTGGTTTAATGAGCTTAGATTATCTGATATGGATAACGAAGGAGGTTGGGCTGCAACAGTTACAATTGATACAAACATTGCAGATTTTATGAGTTTAAGTGCTACTGGAAGGCAGAGTACAAGTGGATTCGGAAGTATTGAACAAGGGCCCAATGAAAGAGACATTGAAGATGTAAGGCAATATGATTTAGTATCAAATATCAATGTAGGTCAATTGCTTCCTGAAAAATGGGGAGTAACAATACCGTTTAACTTTGGATTAAGTGAGGAGTTAATTACACCTGAATATGATCAACAATACAAGGATATTAAACTTCAAACTAGATTAAGCTCAGCAGAGAACACAATAGAAAAAAATAAAATTCTTGAGCAATCTGAGGATTATACAAAGAGAAAGAGTATTAATTTTATTGGAGTAAATAAACAACGTACTAGTGAAGGCAAACCTAAGTTTTATGATATAGAAAATTTAACTTTTAATTATTCTTATAACGAGATTGAGCATAGAGATTATGAAATAGAAGATTTGTTAGATCAAAATGTTAGAGCAGGAGCTGCTTACAATTTTAATTTTAATTCAATTAAATTAGAGCCGTTTAAGAAAAATGATTCGTTGTTTACAGGTAAATACTTTAAAATTTTAAAAGACATTAATTTTAATTTATTACCCACTAATATTTCTGTAAATACAGATTTTATTAGACAGTTTAATAAACAAAAATTTAGAGAATCAGAATTAACGGGGGATAACATTTCAGTCAATGAGCTTTTTAGAAGAAATTATAATTTTGACTTACAATACAACTTTAATTATGTAATTAGTGATGGCTTAAATTTTAGTTATAATGCTTCAAATAATAATATTGTTAAAAATTATTTTTTAGATGACAATATAAATGGAGCTCAGGATTCAACACTTGATGTCTTTGACAGATTTTTTGACATTGGAGATCCAAATAGACAATCCCAGCAATTTGCAATTAATTATGAGCTTCCATTAAATAAAATACCAACATTTAGTTTTCTAAAAACTTCTTACTCTTACACTGGCGATTTTCAATGGCAAAAGGGGTCTGATTTATTTGGAAATTTAACTCTAAATGGTGAGACCTACGATTTAGGAAATACTATTTCAAATGCTAACACTCATAATATAAATAGTTCATTAGATATGACTAAGTTCTATAGATATATTGGGTTAGTTAAAAATAACAATAGGTCTGGAGATAAACGATCTTTTGGAGCTCAGCGAAATTCTCCTGCAAATAATAAGTTTAATTTTAAAAAGACGGTAATTGACCTTCTAACTAGTGTTAAAAGAATACAAATCAATTACTCTGAAAATAATGGTTCATTTTTGCCAGGATATTTACAGACACCAGACTTTATAGGTTCTTTTAGGCCATCCTTAGGCTATGTTTTTGGTAGTCAAAGAGATATAAGATACTTAGCAGCAAGGAATGGATGGCTTACTGTGTTTCCTGAGTTTAATCAACAGTATACTCAAGTTAAAAACAAGAATTTAACTTTTTCTGCTAACCTCACTCCAATAAGGGACTTAAAAATAGATTTAACAGCAGGGAGAACCTATTCGGAGAACTTAACCGAGAATTTTAATACAATAGATTTAGATGGCGATGGATTAAGTGACGATTATAATCCTTTAATTCAAAACACTTTAGGAAACTTTAATATCTCAACAGTATTAATAAAAACAGCATTTTCTAACAGTGATGAGAATAGCTCTGAAACTTTTGATACATTTAGAGAAAATCGATTAGTAATAGCGAGAAGGTTAGCTCTAGATGCAGGAATTGATTTTTCTAATCCAAATAACTTTGAAAACGGTGATTTAAGTGGTTTTCCTTTAGGGTATGGCAAAACTAATCAGTCAGTTTTACTACCAGCTTTCTTATCTGCGTACAGTGGGAATGACCCATCTACTTCTAACATGAGCGCATTTAGAAATGTTCCTATTCCAAATTGGTCTTTAAAATATACTGGACTGATGAAATTAAAATGGTTCAAAAAGAACTTTAAGAGATTGTCAATTTCTCATGGATATAACGCAATGTATACAATTAATCAATTTAGATCTAATTTGGATTTTAATCCAGGGAACCCTGAATTAGATTTTAGTTTACAAAATCCAAATGTTTTAGATCAATCTAATAATTATAAAAATGAATTTTTATACAGTAATATAAACTTAATGGAACAATTTAGTCCTTTGTTTAAATTAGATTTTGAAATGAAAAATTCTGTAAAAATATTGGCTGAAGTTAAAAAAGATCGATTATTATCTTTGAGTTTTGACAACAATTTATTGACTGAAATTCAAGGTAATGAGTATATCTTTGGATTTGGATATAGAGTTAAAGATTTGAGAATAAGGTCAAGTTTAGCCGGAGCTAGTCAAATCATAAAAAGTGATTTAAATATGAAATTAGACCTTTCTGTTAGGAATAATAAAACAATTATTAGATATTTGGATTTAGATAATAATCAAGTAACTTCAGGTCAAACTATATGGAATTTTAAATATTCTGCAGACTATGACTTTAGTAGAAACTTAACAGGTATATTTTATTTTGATTATTCTTTTTCAGAATATGCAATATCTACAGCGTTTCCTCAAACAACGATTAGATCTGGATTTACAATGAGATATAATTTTGGTAATTAATTTTTAATAAAAACAATAAAATGAGCACACCTTTAAATTTAAAATACACTAAAGATCACGAATGGGTATTAATTGAAAATGACATAGCAACTGTAGGGATTACAAATTTTGCTCAAGGCGAATTAGGAGATATTGTTTATGTTGAAGTTGATACTGTGGGAGAAAAATTTGATGCAGAAGAAGTTTTTGGCTCTGTTGAAGCTGTAAAGACTGTTTCTGATTTGTTTTTGCCTCTAAGTGGTGAGATAATTGAATTTAACGAGTTACTGGAAAGTGAACCAGAAAAAGTAAATGATGACCCTTATGGTGAAGGTTGGATGATTAAGGTTCAAATCAGTGATTCATCTGAAATAGACAACCTAATGTCTGCTGAGGATTACAAAACAATGGTTGGTGAATAATTTTAATTTAATTGTTGCGCTAATATATAGTGCTTTAATTATTTATTTAGGATTATCAGAATCTGATGATATTTTAACTTATAATTTTCGTATCAACGATAAATTAGCTCATCTTTTGTTTTATTTGGTCTTTTATTTTTTATGGCAAAAGACTTTTGTAAATTGGTTCAATGGTAAAGGATTAATTTATTTATTTGTATTTGCACTAACATTTGGAATTTTAATTGAAATTGGACAAAAATATTTAACCCTTACAAGAAGCGCTGAATTTTTGGATGTAGTCTTTAATCTCATAGGAATTCTATTAGCTTACATATATTTTAACTCAAAAAAAAGAAAGATTTAAAATTATAATCACTTGTTTTTTATTCAAATAATTGGTTATTTTACCAAACCACAATCAAAAAAATAAAATATGGAATCTAAAAAAAATCCAAAAGCAGACATTTCTAGAAATGCCTCGTTGTATTTTGCAATAGGATTAGCTTTGATGGTGTTTTTATCATACATGACTATTAATTGGAAAGTTTATGATAGAAGTGCTATAGACATAGGTCTTGTTAACATGGATGAATTAGATGATGAAGAAATTCCATTATTAGAACAGGTTGTGCCACCTCCACCTCCACCTCCACCTCCTGCTGCACCAGAAGTTATTGAGATAGTTGAAGATGAAGAGGAAGTTGAAGAAACTGTAATCGAATCTACTGAGACCGATCAAGAAGAAGAAATGGAAATTGAAGATCTTGATATTGAAGAAGTTGAAGAAGATATTGAAGTTCCTTTTTCAGTTATAGAAAATGTTCCAATCTTCCCTGGTTGTGATAAAGGAAATAATGAAGCAAGACGTAAATGTATGTCTCAAAAGATCACAAAATTTGTTCAAAGAAAATTTAACACTGATTTAGCTGGAGACCTTGGTCTTTCAGGAAGACAAAGAATTAGTGTTATTTTTAAAATTGATAAAAATGGTGATGTAGTCGGTGTTAGAGCCCGAGCTCCACATCCAAGGCTAGTAAAAGAAGCTACAAGAGTAGTTAATTTACTCCCTAAGATGAAGCCAGGAAAACAAAGAGGAAAAGCGGTTGTAGTTCCTTATTCTTTACCTATCATT
>SGZJ01000008.1 GCA_004213995.1 Flavobacteriales bacterium
AATAACTCCTCTTTCTGTTTTTGTAGGGGCTATCCCTGGAGCAATTCCATTTATGCTAGGCTGGGTAGCAGCAACTAATGAATTAGGTGTTGAAGCATTAGCATTATTTTTAATGCAGTTCTTCTGGCAGTTTCCACATTTTTGGGCAATCGCCTGGTGGCAAAATGATGAGTATGAAAAAGCAGGATTTAAGATGTTGCCAACAGGTAAAAAAGATAAATCAACTACTTTTCAAATAATCTTTTATTCTTTCTGGGCAATAATAATGTCCATAGTCCCATATTTTAATGTCACAGGGGATTTATCTCTTTCAACTTATGGTTTAGTCATAGTCCTAATGTTAGGAATGTTTTTATTATTTTATTCCTTCCAATTATTTAAAACAAGTACAACTCAAAATGCAAAAGTTTTAATGTATGTGAGTATTTTATATTTAACATTAGTACAAATTGTATATTTAATCGATAATTTATTTTAATTCAATGGATTTAACACAAGGTTCAAATAAAACAAAAAATACCAGAGCAAAAAAAATGATGCTGTGGTTTGGAATAGGATCACTTATTATGTCATTTGGAGGTTTAACCAGTGCTTTTGTGGCAAGTAAAACTAGAGTAGATTGGATGGCAGAACATGAGCTTCCAAGTGCTTTTACCGCTAGTTTAATTGTAATAATATTAAGTAGTTTATTTGTTTATCTTTCAAAGCTTTCACTTAGAAAAAATGATAAAAAAAAGAGTACTATATTATTTATTCTTGCCGTGGTTTGCGCTACAGTATTTGTTTCATTACAATTTTATGGTTTTTCACAATTAATTGACTTGGGGTATTATTTTACAGGACCAACAAGTAATGTTACTTCTTCGTTTATTTTTTTAATTGCTTTTTTTCATTTATTGCATGCAGCAGTGGGCTTGCTCTGTTTGACAGTTGTTTTAATAATGCTTTTAAGAGGTAAATATCAAAGCGATAATATGCTAGGATTTGAATTAGCAACTAACTTTTGGCATTTTGTTGATGTTTTATGGATATACTTATTTTTATTTTTAGTTTTCTTCATATAAATTAATTATTTTTGTACCGTTTTTTAATATAAATCATATTTATGAGTTCTACAGTATCTGCAACAAGTCAAAATGAAGATTGGTCCGGGGGAAATAAACCCATGAAAGCGAGCTATGGTAAGCTAATGATGTGGTTTTTTATTGTTTCGGATGCATTAACTTTTTCTGGGTTTTTGGCAGCATATGGATTTTCAAGATTTAAGTTCATTGATTCTTGGCCCATAGCTGATGAGGTATTTACTCACGTTCCATTTATGCATGGACAAGAATTACCAATGATCTATGTTGCTTTTATGACATTTGTATTAATTATGTCATCAGTTACAATGGTGCTTGCTGTAGATGCTGGTCACCAAATGAACCAGGCCAAAGTAACTTTTTATATGTTCTTAACAATTATTGGAGGTCTAATATTTGTTGGTTCTCAAGCATGGGAATGGGCAACTTTTATAAAGGGTGATTATGGAGCAGTAAAAACTAATGGTGGAAATATAATTCAGTTTGTTGATGCAGATTCTAATAAACGGATAGCGCTTAAAGATTTTGCAACATCTATTGAAACTGAAAGAGAGCAAAATCTAGCAAAAAATGGGGTTTGGTTCATGTCTGAATCAACTTTATCAGACTACACTCTTGATGAAGTAATTGAAGGTTTTGAAGCATCACCTAATCTACTTGTAAGAACTCAAATTATTGAAGGTAGTCACAAAACAGTTCTTTCTAGAGAAGAGTCATTAAAAATGCTAGTTGATAATGGTTCTTATGTTGTTGAAGGTGCAAACCTTATTGATAACGAATACGGGACACCGCTGTTTGCAGACTTTTTCTTTTTCATAACTGGATTTCATGGCTTCCACGTTTTTTCTGGAGTCGTTCTAAATATAATTATATTTTTCAATGTTATTCTTGGTACATACCAAAGAAGAGGGAGTTATGAAATGGTTGAAAAAGTAGGTTTATATTGGCATTTTGTTGATTTAGTTTGGGTATTCGTATTTACATTTTTCTATTTAGTTTAATTATATATTATTGATATGGCGGACGGACATAAGTTAGAAATTTTTAGAGGTTTAATTAAATTTAAATCTAATACTCAAAAGATTTGGGGAGTACTAATCTTACTTACCATAGTTACTGCCGTGGAAGTAGTTTTAGGTATAATTAAGCCTCCGGTTTTGATGGAAAGCTTTTTAAGTATGAAAATTTTAAACTGGATTTTTATTATTTTAACTATTGTTAAAGCATATTATATAACATGGGATTTCATGCACATGCGTGATGAAACTCCGACTCTAAGAAGAGTTGTTGTTTGGACTGCAATATTTTTAATTTGCTACCTAATGTGGATTTTAATTCAAGAAGCAGGTTATATATTTGATACTTACGATCAAGGTTACATCAAAAGAGATTTTTAAAAAACCTTTGAGTTTCTTCTTATACAAATACAAATGAATTCGACGTCTATAAAAAAATGGTTAATACTTTCAGTATTATTTTTCTTGCCAGTTATTTTCCTTCTCTTTTTATATCCTTCAACCCACAATTATAACTCTTTAGATATTGTTAAAAATAATATTAAAGATGTAGATTCATTTACTTATATAGAGGAGGATAAAAGACTTCTTCGTGGAAATATAACCGTGCTTGCCTTTTTAGGTGATAATCCTATGGATAATTTGACGGTGGCATTAAATCTGAAGGAACTTATTTATGATAAATTTAAGGGCTTTAAGAAATTTCAATTGTTGATGATAGTTCCAAATGGCTCTGAAGACCAAGTAAATGAATTATTATTGGAATTATATGCGTATGATGAATTAAAATATTGGGGGTTTGCTTTTGGGTCTAGTGATCAAATTAAGAGCTTACATAGCTCTCTTAAATCCTCAAATGCTTTAAATAGTGACTTGTCGTCACCTTACATATTTATTGTAGATAAAGACTTGAGCCAAAGAGGTAGGATAGATGACAGAAAACCATCTGACGTAGATAAAGGAGTTGAGATTTTTGGATTAAGTTCTTACAATTCTACTAAGGTTTCAGAAATAAAAAACAAGATGAATGATGATTTAAGAATTTTATTTACTGAATACAGGCAAAAACGTAAAGCTGGTGTTGACTCAAACAACAGAAGAAATGAAAATATTGAGAATTAATGAGTAAAAGAAATAATTCATATATAGGTATTTCATTTATAGTATTAGTTTTTGGAATAATTTTTGTCCCAAGAATTATTGATCGACTATCGAATGATGATATAGCTAGAGAAGAAAGTAGAAGTAGATCTGTTAATTATAATATTGGAGATTCTAATTTAATGTATCTTGAAATTAATGGAGAGAAAAAAAAAGTTCCTAACTTTTCTTTTACTAATCAAAATGGAGAATTGATTTCTAACAAGGATTATGAGGGAAAAGTTTACATTGTAGAATTCTTTTTTACTACATGCCCTACAATATGTCCAATTATGAATTATAATTTAGTAGAGATTCAAAACTCATTTAGTGAATTTGACAATCTGGGCTTTGCTTCTTTTACAATAAATCCAGAATATGATACTGTTGAGGTGTTAAGTGATTATGCTAATCAATTTGGAATTACAAATAAAAATTGGAATCTTTTAACAGGGGATAAAGAAGAAATTTATAAACTAGCTAATGATGGATTTAATTTATACACAGCTCAAGAAGAATCTGCAGCTGGAGGATTTGAACATTCTGGAAATTTTGCATTAATTGATCAGGAAGGTTATATTAGATGTAGATCTGATGATTTTGGGAATCCATTAATTTACTACAAAGGTGCTATTGATTTTAAACAAGGAGTGGATAGCTCCGGCGAGAAGGAAGAAATTTCAATACTTAAAGAAGATATATTAAAGTTATTAAAGTAAAAAATTATGTCTGAGCCAATTAAATACAACAAGCTTATAATACTAGTTTCTATTTTGATTCCAGTAGTAGTAGCTATATTATTTACTGTAAAGTTACCTAATGTTGAACCATTATCATTTTTACCTCCCATTTATGCGTCGATAAATGCTTTAACTGCTTTACTGCTTATATCTGCGTTAGTTGCAATTAAAAATAAAAAGATAAAACTACACTCACTTTTAATGAAGTTTGCTATTGCTCTGTCTTTAGTATTTTTATTGATGTATGTAGCGTATCACATGACAAGTGAATCCACTCCGTACGGAGGTGAAGGATCTATTAGATATATTTATTTTACGATACTTATTTCTCATATTTTATTGTCAATTACTGTAATTCCATTTGTGCTAGTTACTTATGTTAGAGCTATTACAAACGATATACAAGCCCATAAAAAAATAGCTAAAATCACTTTTCCTTTATGGCTTTATGTCGCGGTTACTGGTGTAATAGTTTATATAATGATTTCCCCTTATTATTAATTATGAAATTTAAATATATATTTCTTATTGTTTTGTTCTTTGTTACAGATGTAGTGCTTGGGCAGTGCGCTATGTGTAGAGCAGTGTTAGAAAGTGAAGAAGGGCAAGTTTCTGCAAAGGGAATAAATGATGGAATTGTATATTTAATGGCAATTCCTTACATAGTTGTCTTTAGTATTGCTTTTATTATTTATAGAAAATTTAAAAAATAATTTTTTAAAAATTAATTTGGTTTATTTTATAAACTAGTTTATATTTGTAAAAAATAATTTAAAACATTATAAAAAATGAAAAGTTTATTTACTAAAATAATAATGCTATTGGTTATGATTTCTCTATCAAGCTGTGGAATGTCAAAATTAGTTTCTGTGGACAAAGGAGAGAATACAATCAATTATTATAATTCAATAGACAAAACTATCTTTTTAGATTTTGTTGAGTTAACGAGCATTAGTGAGGACAAGAAATATGGAAACCTTGAAATTAAGGTAGATGAAATTACTAAGGATGTAGCAGATAGTGGAGCTGTCTTGGCTTATATACAAAGACCAGCAAGTGAGGGGAAAATTGAGAGATGGAGTCAATTTCCACAATATAGTTTAATCTACGAAAATCCAAGCTTCTCTTATCTAAGTTTCGGGGAAGGTTTTGTGCGTATTTCTTTGCAATCTGAGACAACTGTCGAAAGTGCAGCTGAATTTTTTAAAGGAAAAAAAATAAAACTAGTTATTTTAAAATAGCTAATAAACCAATTTATTATGACAAAAGAAGAACAAATTAAAATCATAAATGATGCTATAATACAAACAAAAACTAGTTTAAAACCTTTAGGTTATAATCTATTATTTTGGGGAATTTTAATAATATCAATGAGTTTATTTCATTATTTTTTTCCTGAGCTTGTTCAGTTTTCTAATTATTCCGCACTAGTATATTGGGTTGCAATTCCAGTAATAGGAATGGTATATACCATTAATTACAACATTAAAACTGGACATAAGACAGGATATGAAACTCAATTAGGAAGAGTTGTAAAAATTATTTGGGCAACTTTTGGTCTATCATGGTTATTGCATGTAGCTATTTCGGTAATTAAAGGAATTAATGCTCCAACTTTAGAAATTTTATTTAGCCTTGCAATAGCTCTTGTTATGACAGGTTTAATAATAAAATTTAAAAATATTACAATCGGTGGGTTATTATTATTAGCATTTGTTGTGTACAATCATGTATCCCCAGGCTTAAACTTTTTATTAATGAATGTATATGGAATTGCATTTGGAATGTTAATCCCCGGAATATCTCTATATACATTTAAAGAAACTAAATAACTAAATGGATAAATTATTATTAAATCCAATTAGATTAAAAATTATTTCCTCGCTTTTGGGTGTTTCTTCTTGTGATTTTAATCATTTGCAAAAAGTAACTGAATCATCAAAAGGAAATCTTAGTGTCCAACTAAAAAAATTAGAGGAGAGCAACTACATATCAATTAGCAAAAGTTTTAAAAACAATTATCCTAATACATCTTGTTCTATAACAAAGCTTGGTTCAAAAAGATTTGAAGAATTTTTTAAGTCACTTATGTCCCTTAGAAAATAAAATAAGTAAAAGTGTATTAAATAGTACTTTGTTTTGCATAGTACCTAAATTTATATATATTTGCTTTCGTTATTATTAACTTAAAACTTTAAATCATGAAAAAAATAATACTGATTATATTAATTGCTTTCACTTTCAATTCATGCGGTTCCTGGCTCAGTCCTAATGTTCACGTAAAAAATGATATTAATATAACAATTGATGGAGAAAACTTAGATGGCGTACAAGGAGAGTGGGTTATTACAAGTGAGGACAAAAAGGAAAATGGAAGAGAAATAATTGTAATAACTATTGAAAAAAACAAAATTGATTAAATTTTAACAAGACAACTAATAAAAAACTAAAATGACAAATATTTCATTTGGAGCAGGGATAGGTTTACTAGCAGGAATTATAATTGGCAGTACAACAGGTAATGTGAATTTATGGATTTCATTGGGATTGTGTTTTGGCGCAGGTATTGGGATGGTATTTAATAAAAAAATAAAAAAATAATGAATTTAGAGAATAAAAAGGCTTGCAGTTTTAGTTGTAACAAAACTGGTAATTTGATTGGAGTCGGGACTGCAATTGGGGTAGCAGTTTTTGCAGTAACAAATGAACCAGTATGGATAGCAGTAGGGGTTGCAATCGGAGCAGCACTGGGGTGGAATAAACCAAAAACTAAAAATTAATAATTATAATGAAGTCAGATAATACAAAAGCACAGATGCGTAAGGGAATACTTGAGCTTTGTATTTTATCTATACTTAGTAAAGAGCCCAAATATTCCTTTGAAATTTTAATGACCTTAAAAGAGTCTAAATTAATTGTAGTAGAGGGTACTATATATCCATTACTTACGAGATTGAAAAATAGTAATTTATTAGAGTATAATTGGAAAGAATCTAAAAATGGTCCACCTAGAAAATATTATAATATTACAACTGAGGGAAAAGACTTTTTAAATGATCTTAATGAATCATGGTTAGAATTATCTAATGCAGTAACAAAAATTAGAAATAAATAAATATGAACATTACAAAAGACATACACCTCTCTCATGTTAAATTCACAATGGATAATGAGGCTTATAAAATTCTTAAATCTTATTTAGATAAGTTAACTATCGCATTTAACTCTAATTCTAGTAAAAATGAAATATTAGAAGATATTGAATCACATATTGCAGAATTATTCTCTGCAAATAATTCTATTAATAGAGTAATCTCTGTGTCTGATGTAAATAATGCTATCGAAGTTTTGGGAACTCCTGAAGAATTAGCAGAGGATGAAAATGAACAAGATAAACCATCAAAAAACACAAATACTAATAAAAAGTTATTTAGAGATACAGATGATAGTTATATTGGTGGAGTAGCTAGTGGATTAGCTCATTATTTTGGAATATCTTCTGCTTGGACTAGAATTTTATTTATTTTATTTTTCTTTATGCCTATTCCATTTACAACTTTAGCTTATATAATTTTATGGATAGTTATCCCTTCAGCCAAAACTAGTGCTGACAAAATCAGAATGACAGGAGAGGCTGTAAGTGTTGCTTCAATAAAAAATAAAATTGAGAGTGTATTACCGGAGATTGAAAAAGAAATTACTGATTTTGACAAAGAATATGCAAAAGGGTTTTGGGAAAAAGTAAAATATTATTTAAAAAAAATAATTAATTTTTTAATTGTTACTAGCTCTAAACTGTTGAAAATAATTTCAATTATTTTCGGCTATATATTAATGTTTTACTCATTTATAGGTGGCCTTATTACATCTTTAATAGTTTTGTTTTTAGCTGGATTAGACTCTGCAATTACAAATTCTACATCGTCTGAAATTATAATTAATGGGACTTCAATAGACGAGATAAATGATTTTTTGAGCTTAGATATTTTAAATGTAGTCAGTTCAATTAGTGTATTTTCAATAGTGTTATTTGGATTATTGATTATAATCCCTTGTATTATTTTATTCATTATTGGTTTAAAGCTAGCCTTTAGAAATAGATATGTAATAAATAAAATAACTATGTACATTTTATTAGCTATATGGATTTTATCTTTTATGTATTTTTTCTACCTAATTGGAATTGAATTAATCACAAGTAATTTTCCTTATAATTTATGAAGCTTTTAACAAATTATTGGCAATTATTATTAACAAAATATGGACCTTTGTTCAGATTAAACACATTTTATTATGCTTGATATTAAAAATTTAAATAAATCTTATAAAATGGGAGATTCTAGTCTTCACGTTTTAAAAGGGATTGATTTATTTGCCAAAAGTGGAGAAATGGTTGCTATTATGGGCTCTTCAGGATCTGGAAAATCTACTTTGCTAAATATAATTGGAATTTTAGATGAAGCTGATTCTGGAGATTACGTTCTAGATGGGGTTGAAATTAAGGATCTTAATGAAAAAAAAGCTGCCAATTATAGAAATCGGTTCCTAGGCTTTGTTTTTCAATCTTTTAATCTTATTAATTATAAAAATGCGATGGAAAATGTGGCATTACCTTTGTATTATCAAGGCTTAAAGAGAAAGGAAAGACAAGAGAAAGCAATGTTTCATCTTGAAAAAGTTGGTTTAGCAGAATGGGCTACACATTTACCCAGCGAACTTTCAGGGGGTCAAAAGCAAAGAGTTGCAATAGCTCGTGCATTAGCTTCAGAGCCAAAACTACTTTTAGCCGATGAACCAACAGGAGCATTAGATACTGCAACCTCTCACGATATAATGCAATTTTTACAGCAATTAAACGACGAAGGAAAAACTATTCTTTTAGTCACCCACGAAGAGGATATTGCTAAAATGTGTAAAAGAATTGTTAGACTTCGAGACGGAGTTATAATTGAAGATAATGTTATTAAACAAGTAAGAGCATAATATGTTTGATTTAGACCTTTGGCGAGAAATATTTCAGAGTATTAGTAAAAATAAGCTTCGTACTTTACTTTCTGGTGGTACAGTAATTTTTGCTATAATGCTTTTTGCAATATTATTTGGATTGGCAAATGGTCTACAAAACACCTTTAGTGAAGGCATGGGTGGTGATGCTGAAAACACTATTTTTATTAATTCTGGTAGAACCGCTAAAGCAGGTAAAGGAAATCAGGTAGGTAGAAGAATACAGTTTGATAATGCACTTCTTTCCACTTTAAAAGATGAATTTAAAGATGACATAGAATTTATTACTGCAAGGGTTAATAAAAATGTAGTTGCATCTTACAAAGGAGAAAAAAACAATTACAGTCTAAGAGCTGTAAATCCAGATCATCAGTTTATTGAAAAGTCGGAGTTAGTTAGTGGTAGATTTATTAATCAAAGAGATTTACAGGAATCTACTAAAGTAATTGTAATTGGAAGATTAGTTAAAGAAGATCTTTTTAAAACAGAAAAAGTAATTGGAGAATATATAGATCTTAATAAAATTCAATATAAAGTCGTAGGAGTTTATCAAGATATTGGAGATGACAATGAAGAAAGAATTATTTATATGCCACTTACAACTGCTCAAAGAATTTATGGAAATAACGACTTTATAGACCAAATTAATCTGACCTATAACCTAAGTATGGGACTAGATAATGCAATTGCACTTGGAACAAATATAGAATCTAGAATAAAAAAAATATTTAATGTAGAACCCTCAGACCAAAGAGCTGTTCGAATAAGAAATAGGGCAACTGAAGCAAATTCGATAAATCAGTTTAATAGTGTCCTAGATATACTTATATGGATTATTGGATTAGGAACTCTAATTGCAGGTATAGTAGGGATTAGTAATATTATGATTTTTATTGTTAAAGAAAGAACCAAAGAAATTGGAATACGTAAAGCACTCGGAGCTCCTCCAAGGTCCATACAATCTATTATACTTATAGAGTCGGTGTTGATCACTTCAATTTCAGGCTACGTAGGTTTATTACTTGGCATTGGAATTTTAGAAGCTTACGGCCCATCTTTAGACACGTATTTTATTACAGATCCAAGTGTGGATACAAAATTGGTAGTAAGAGCAACTTTAACTTTAATTATTTCAGGATTTATTGCAGCTTATATTCCAGCTAAAAGAGCATCACAAATTAAACCAATAATAGCCCTAAGAGACGAATAATATGTTTAAATTTTTATTTGATATAGATACATGGCAAGAAGTCTCTGATAGTCTTACTAAAAATAAGATTAGAACAGTTATTACAATGATTGGAGTTTGGTGGGGAATATTGTTATTAATCGGGTTATTAGGTTCTGCCAGAGGTATTGAAAACAAATTTAACTCTCAATTTGGAGATTTTGCCACTAATAGTGTTTTTGTTTGGGCTCAGTCTACTAGTAGGCCATTTAAAGGATTTCAGGAGGGCAGAAGACCAAGATTAAAGTTCTCTCAATTAGATAATATTAGAAATAACGTTTCAGGAATTGAGTTAGTAGTCCCTAGAAATCAAAATCAAGCTCTTGTAGTTAGAAAGTTTTTATCTGGAAGTTTTGGGGTTTCTGGAGATTTTCCAATTTTGGATAAAATTCAAAAAAAGAACTTAATTAGCGGTAGATGGATAAATCAAAATGATATTGATTTAAATAAAAAAATTGTAGTTATCAATGATGATGTGTATAAGCAAATCTTTGAAAAAGATGAAAATGCCATTGGAGAATACATAACTATTAATAATATAAATTTTAAAGTTGTTGGAGTTTTTAAGCAAGGGAATTTTGATTTTGGTGGTGCTATGCATATCCCCTTTACTACTTTTCAGCAAATATATAATCAAGGTGATAATGTAGGTTGGTTAACTATTACAGGTAAGCCAGATTATAACATTAAACAAATTGAGAATGACGCCAAGTTATTATTAAGAAATATGAACAAAGTTCATCCAAACGACAATAGAGCTTTCGGTAGCTTCAATTTAGGAGAAAGATTTGAACAACTAACAGGGTTTTTAACGGGAATGCAATTTCTTACTTGGTTTGTAGGAATTGCCACTCTTATAGCTGGTGTTTTTGCCATAGGAAACATATTACTTATTACAGTAAAAGAACGTACAAAAGAAATTGGAATTAGACGTGCTCTTGGAGCAACTCCATTTGAAATTAAAAGACAAATAGTTTTGGAAGCAGTTTTTCTAACTATAATTGCTGGGATTTTTGGGATAATTTCTGGAGGGTGGATTTTAATTGCTATGAATAGTTTTTTTGGACAAGGACCAGAATCTGTCCTCGTTAATCCGTCTGTATCAATTTTTATAGTTTTTATATCCCTAATAATATTAGTCATATTTGGAACACTTATAGGTTTAATTCCAGCAGGAAGAGCAACAAGTATTAAACCAATTGAAGCATTAAGAGAAGAATAAATTTTTAAAATAAATAAAATGAGAAAACCAATTAAAATAACTTTAGGCGCTGCTACACTAGTGGCATTAGTACTTGTGTTAATGTACTTTAAAGATGCAAATTCAAAATCAATTATTGAATATGAAACACAAGTTCCTTTTTATACATCATTAAATACAAACGTCGTTGCCACTGGAAAATTAAATCCAGAGGATGAAATTGAGTTAAAACCTCAAGTAACTGGAATTGTAGATATGATTTATGTAGAGGAAGGAGATATGATACAAAAAGGAGACTTAATTGCTAAAATTAGAGTTGTTCCTAACGAGCAGAGTCTAACAAGTGCAAAAAGCAGAATTAATTCCTCTAAACTATCTTACGAAAACTCTAAAAGATTATTTGAAAGAAGCAAAGAACTTTTTAATAAAGGTGTTATTTCAAAACAAGATTATGAGAATTCAGAGTTGTCCTTAAATCAAGCTAATGAATCATACATTGAGGCTCAAAATGTTTTTAAAATCATTAAGCAAGGATCACTTTCCGGCGGAGGTTCAGCAAACACAAATATAGTTGCTCAAATCTCTGGAACAATTTTAGAAATTCCTGTAAGAGAAGGAAATCAAGTGATTGAAAGTAATAACTTTAATGCAGGTACTACCATAGCCACTGTAGCTGATATGAGTATTATGATTTTCGAGGGGCAAGTTGATGAAGCCGAAGTAGGAAAATTAGAAGAGGGTAAAGAGATTAAAGTAGTTCTTGGAGCATTAGGGGAAGAGGAATTTCCTTCTAAACTAACATTCGTAGCTCCGAAAGGAATTGAAGCAAATGGTGCTGTACAATTTAAAATTAAAGCAGATGTTGAAATACCAACTTCTAAAGTTAGAGCTGGTTACAGTGCTAATGCAATAATAGAAATTGAAAATAAAGAGAACTCTTTATGTATTAAAGAGTCTTTGATTCAGTTTAATAGGTTTACTGAAAAGCCATTTGTAGAAATTTTAAATGATGATGGAGTATTTATTAAAAAAGACATCACTATTGGTATTTCTGATGGAATAAGTGTTGAAGTATTAGAAGGAATTGAAGAAGACGATAAAATTAAAGTTTGGAATAAAGTTTTAGAGGAAGATGAGGGTGGTGACGGAGAAACAAGACCAAACATTGATGATTAATTTAAAATAAATAAGGATTATGAAACATATATATATAATAGTAATTAGTGTATTTTCTATTACAACTTCTATAAGTCAAGAAAAGCTTTGGGACCTACAACAGTGTGTAGATTATGCATTAGAGAATAATATTTCAATTTTACAAGCACAAAATACTATTCTTTCTAATGATCAAGACGTTATCGCATCCAAAGGAAATTTTTTGCCATCGCTTAGCTCTAACCTAAATCAATCAATGAGTATTGGTACAGTTGAATTATATCCTGGAGAATTTGCTGATAGAACATTTAATTCTTCTAGTGTAGGTTTTAATATATCTCAGAGTGTATTTAATGGTTTTAGAAACCTAAATGTTTTAAGACAATCTAAGGTTAATTTGGAGAGAAGTGAAAATGAATTGAATAGAATTAAAGATGATGTTTCTTTAAACGTAGCAAATAACTATTTAAATATTCTTTTTACTAGAGAGAATTTAGCTTTAGCTAAATCACAATATGAATTTTCGTTCAAACAATTAGAACAGGTTAGAAACTTAGTTGAAGCTGGAGTTCAACCTCGAGCAAATATTATCGATGCAGAGGCTACACTTAGTCTAGATGAACAGAATTTAACTACAGCAGAGAATAATTACAAATTATCTCTATTAACTTTATCTCAAATATTACAGATTCCGTTAGAGGGTTTTAATGTAGTTTCTATTGATGTAGAAGTCCCATCTGAAAATCTATTATATACAGATATTAAACCTGTTTTAAATTATGCTTTAGTTAATCGTAATGAAATAAAAGTTGCAAACAATAACATAGATTTAGCAAAATACAATACTAAAATATCTAAAAGTGCATATCTTCCTACTGTTTCATTTGGTTATGGTTTTAATGCAAGTGCAAATTTCTCTAACTTAACTTCTGATAACTCTTTTTTTCAACAAATAAATGATAATAAAGGACATAGTCTTAATATGAACATTAGTGTTCCAATTTTTTCAAGAAATCAAATTAAAACAAATGTTGCTAAATCAAAAATTCAAGAAAACAATTCAGATTTAGGGTTGATTCAAGCTAAGCTTAACGTTGAAGCTACAGTACAAAGAGCTTTTACAGATGCTAAAGCAGCTTTGAAGTCTTACCAAGCAGCAAAAAAGTCATTACAATCTCAACAATTAGCATTTGAAAATTCGCAACAAAGATATCAGCTAGGAGCTATTAATACTATTGATTTAGAACAAGTAAGATTCAGGTTGTTAAACGCGAAATCTTCTCTTATTAATTCTAAATATGATTTTATATTTAAGACAAAGGTTTTAGATTTTTATATGGGTAAATAATAATCTATTGAGTTATATTTTAAACATAGAGACTTCCACTACAAACTGTTCAGTTTCCTTATTTAAGAATTCTGAATTAGTTTCGTTTAAGCAAGAAAATGATCAAAATTACTCTCATTCAAAAAGGTTACACGTTTTTATTAATGATTTATTAGAGGGCTCTAAAGTATCCCCTAAAAATCTTTCTGCAATTAGTGTTAGCAAAGGACCTGGATCTTACACAGGGCTCAGAATTGGTGTTTCATCTGCAAAAGGATTATGTTTTGCTCTTGGAATACCTTTGATTTCTGTTGATACCTTGGATGCATTTGCACATCAAATTGAATCACCTGATGGATTTATAATTCCTCTTATTGATGCTAGAAGAATGGAAGTATATTCTTCTGTATATGACAAAAACTTCAATAAAATAAGGGAAACTAGAGCTGAAATTTTGACAAAAGATTCTTTTCAAGAATATTTAAAAACAAATAAAGTATATTTTTTAGGTAATGCAAACGAAAAAACTAAAAGTATAATTAATAGTTCTAATGCTATTTTTGTTGAAGATAAACTACCTTCTTCAATACAAATTGGAAAGTTAGCTTCTCTAAAATTTATTTCAAAAGATTTTGAAAATACGGCTAACTTCGAACCGTTTTATTTAAAAGAATTTATTGGAAATAAATTAAAGTCTAATTAATAAACTTCAGAGCTTCTTCAGACGATTTTACAGGCAACCTACAAGCTTTTTTTACACAAACATATATGTATGTGTCTCCATCTACATGTCTGTTTTTTAAAAGAGGGAGATCACTTTCATTTAAACTACCAATAATTAATTTATTAGGCTTAAATTGTTTATTAATTTCGGTTGCTTTAATTAAGGAATTTTCTCCAACTATTGCAACTTCATAAAATGAATCACTTAATTTTAGCATCAAATCTAACCAGTTAGAAAAGCCATCAGGATATAGATCAAATTCTGGGGAGATATTATTTAACATTGATTTAGCTGTATCCAAATAATATTCATTATCAAAGTAGTGAGAAAGTAAAAATAAATTATTAGCCATCATAGAATTACTAGAAGGAATGACATTATCTCTAAAATTGACAGTCCTTGATAAAAGTTTTTCATCTAAATCAGATGTAAAATAAAACATTTTAGTTTTTTCATTGTAAAAGTGTTTATACACGTAGTCGGTAATTTTTTTAGAGTAGTTTAACCACTTATCGTCAAGTGTTATTTCGTGTAAAGCAATAAACCCAGAAATAACTGCTGAATAATCTTCTAAATATCCATTTATGTAACTCTTTTTATTTTTATAATTACGCAATAGTTGCCCGTCTTTTTGCAACAAATTTTTCACTATAAATTCTCCGTTTTTAATAGCTGCATCTAAAAAATCAGGTTCATTAAATGCTTTGTATGAATCTGCAAAACCTTTGATCATTAATCCATTCCAAGAAGATAAAATTTTATCATCAAGCCTAGGCTTTATTCTTTTGTTTCGAACTTTATTTAACTCAGATTTACAACTTTGAATTAATTTGGTTAATTCATCCTCTGAAATATTAAATTTAGAGGCAATTTCTACATCCTTTTGATTTCTAATAAGTACGTACTTATTATCTTCCCAGTAACCATATTCATTTATATTATAATAATCAGAAAATAACTTAAATTTTTCTTTTAAGACTTTAATTAATTCTTCTTCTGTCCAAACATAAAAGGCTCCTTCTTCTAAAACATTCTCATCTGTTTTACTGTCTGCGTCTAACGATGAGTAATAACCACCACTACTGTCCTTTAATTCTGAATTTAAAAAGCTAATAGTTTCATAAACTACATTTTTATATAGGCTATTTTTAGTCAATTTATAAGCATCTGAATATAAACTTATTAATTGTGCGTTATCGTATAACATTTTTTCAAAATGTGGTATATGCCACTTACTATCAACTGAATATCTAGAAAAACCTCCTCCAACTTGATCATACACACCTCCAAATGCCATCTTTTCTAACGAAACTTCAACAAATTTTTGAATTTCCTTATTATTAGTTTGATAAGAGTATTTCAATAAAAAATGTAAGTTATTTGGCATCATAAATTTTGGCATTCCCTTAGAACCACCATAATCCATATCAAACTTTGTAGACCAAGTGTTTAGATAATCTTGCATAATATTTAAATTAAAATCAGGAGTCGTTTCATTTAAATTTATTACGTCTAAAGATTTTACACCTTCCTCTAATTGATCTGCATAACTAATTAGTCTCTCAGGATCATCATTGTAAAGTTTAGAAATTTGCTCAAGTGCATTAATCCATTGATCTTTTGTGAAGTATGTGCCTCCCCAAATTGGTCTTCCATCAGGAAGTGTTACAACATTTAGTGGCCAGCCACCGCTGCCTGTCATAAGTTGTACAGCATTCATATAAACATTATCCACATCAGGTCTTTCCTCACGGTCCACCTTAATAGAAATGTATTTTTCATTCATTAATTTTGCAGCTATAGTATCCTCAAAACTTTCTCTCTCCATTACATGGCACCAATGGCATGCTGAATACCCAACACTAATAATAACTAGTTTGTTTTCCTTTTTTGCAAGATCTAAATATTTTGAATCCCAAGGGTTCCAATCAACAGGGTTGTATGCGTGTTGTAGTAAATATGGACTTGTTTCATTAATTAAATTGTTGCTCATTTCTTTAGATTCTTTGTTTTCACAAGCGGTTATAATTAATAATAGGGATAAGAAGTAAAATAATTTTATTTTCATTTTATTTAAAAGTACAAAAACTTAATTCAAGTTATTGGTTTAACCATTTATTGCTTCTACACACTCAACTTTACCAGCTAACATTTCTTTTAACATGTTTTCAATTCCATTTTTTAATGTAAATGTTGAAGATGGACATCCGCTACACGCTCCTTGAAGAATTACAGAAACTTTTTTACTATCTGCATCATAAGATTTAAATTGAATATTTCCTCCGTCTGCTGCAACTGCTGGTTTTACATATTCTTCTAAAATATTTATAATTTCTTTAGAAGTATCATCTAGCTTGTCAAATTCTTTTGTTTTTTGTTCTTCAGAATGTGTGATAATATCATTAGAATCTAACTCTACTACAGGCTTGCCGTCTTCAATATGAGAACGAATAAATTCTCTCAGCTCCATAGTTATTTCATCCCATATAGCAATTTCATATTTGGTGATTGAGATATAATTTTTTTCAATAAAAACACTTTTTACATAGGCAAAATTAAATAACCCTCTTGCTAAAGGGCTTTTTGAAGTTTGATCTATTGACGTGAATTCAAATAATGAATTTACCAGATTTTTATTTGAAACAAATTTCATTGCAGAAGGATTAGGAGTGCTCTCTGCATAAACAGTTACTGCCGTCTTTTTAATCATTTCACTTTCTTTTATTACTACATTTCCTTCATTTAAATATCTTTCTATTTGTTCTGCCACTTCATCTTGTACATCTTTCCATTCTACAATATTAAATCTTTCAATTGCAATGAAATTTGATGATATGTATATTTTCTTTACAAAGGGAAGATAAAATAGTTGTTGAGCTAGAGGTGAGTTTGAAGCATCATCAATGTTATTGTACTCATAATTCTGATGATTGGTTAAGAAAAAATTTGTTTCAAATTTTACTATAAACTTATTACTTGTCTCATTGATAGAAACCTTATATTTTTTCATTATAATTTTTTTACAAAAATAATGAATCCTCATTGAAGATAAAAGAATGATCAAACATATAAATCCATTAAAAATTTATATATTTGATCAGATTAATTATTAAATATGAGATTAAAAAAACACTTACTTTGTACTGCTTTTTTTATATTTAGTTGTCAATTTATAAACTCTCAGGAGGGCCTTCCCATATATTCAGATTATTTAACCGATAATTATTATCTATTGCATCCGTCAATGGCTGGAGTAGCTAATTGTAATAAAGTTAGAATTACTAGCAGAAAACAATGGCTTGATCAAAGTGAGTCACCTAACTTACAAACTATAAGTTACAATGGACGTATTGGAGATTCTAAATCTGGTGTTGGTGCTATAGTATATAACGATAAAAATGGTTATCATTCGCAAACTGGTGCTTATTTAACCTATGCACATCATTTGCTTTTTTCTAGAAACAGATTAGATCTTAATATGCTATCTTTTGGTCTTAGTGCTGGAATGATGCAATATAAGCTAGATGAGTCTTCTTTCTTATTTGACGGCTTTGACCCTCTAGTTTCTGGGATTACACAAAGCTCTACTGACTTTAATCTTGATTTTGGATTTTCATATCATTATCTAGATTTTTATGCACATGCTACTTTTAAGAATTTCTTAAAAAATGATGGTATAAATTCAAATGAATTGGGAATCTATTCATATGATAACTCTAGAACATATCTACTATCTACAGGAAATGTTTTTGGTGGATTTGGAAGCTCATGGAGCTATGAACCTTCTGTATTATATGCTTACAAAGAGTCTTCTAAGGAATCTTTTGTTGATATTAATTTTAAAGTATATAGAGAAACTGAGTTTGGTAAAGTTTGGGGTGGATTATCATACAGAAGAAGTTTTGAGGGAGCTGAATATCTTGCACTAAATGATCAAGTTAAAAGTCAAAAACTTCAGTACATAACTCCACTTGTCGGAGTTGATTTTGATAATTTTGTGTTTGCTTACACTTACTCTTACCAGTCAAATTCTATTGTCTTTGATAACGGAGGATATCATCAGATTACTCTTGGAATTAACTTAGGCTGTAAAAAGCAAAAGTATGATTGTAACTGCCCAGGAATAAATTAAAGGTTTATCTTACTTATTTTATCATTACTACTTAGAAACTTTTTAATAACATTGTCATTACCTGTACATAAAAATATGTTTTTAGTCTTTGATGTATTGGAGTCAATATTATAATCCTTCAACAAGTTCATAACTCTTTTAGTCACTGCTCTAGATGAGTCCAATATTTTTACTCCATTGGGAAGAATTTTTTTTAAGAGATACATTAAATAATAATAATGTGTGCAGCCAAGAACTAAATGATCTATATTCTTTTCTAACATAGGTTCTATATATTCTCTTAATTTAGGAATTAATAATTCTTCATTTATTCCATTTTCTTCAATAATTTTAACTAGATCGAATCCAATTTGTTCATGAATATTAATGCCCTTAGAAAATCTATCACTGGTCTGTAGAAATAAATTACTAGATAAAGTTTTTTCAGTAGCTAAAACCCCAATATTATTGCTTTTCGTCTCCAGCATAGCTGGTTTAATAGCGGGTTCAATTCCAACTATAGGAACATTAAACTTTTTTCTTAGGATTTCTATTGCATTTGTTGTTGCAGTATTACAAGCTACTATGATTAGCTTACAGTGTAAATCAACTAACTTTTGAGTATTTTTAATGCTTAGTTGTATAATTTCAGATTCAGCTTTTTTTCCATAAGGTGCATTTAAATTGTCGGCAATATAAATTGTACTCTCATTTGGCATTGAGTTTTTTATTTCATTATAAATAGATAGACCCCCGATACCAGAGTCAAATAAGCCTATAGGAAAATTACTAGCCATGTTGTAAAAATAAAAAAGCTATCTAATTAAGATAGCTTTTTTTTAAAATTATTATTTGATGTTGTAATATTAGAATCCTAATTCACTTTTTACATCACCCATTAAATCTTTACCATTTGCTAAGATTACTCCTTGACCTTGAGTAGAATCTAATACATAGTCAAAACCTTGGGCATTTGCAACTTTAATGATAGCTGCCTGAGCCTTTTCTGAAATAGGTTTTAATAAATCAAATTCTTTCTTTTGTAAATCAGATTGAGCTTGTTGTTGGTATTGTCTTATGCTTTGTTCCATACCTTGAACTTCTTGTAATCTTTTTTGATTCTCTTCATCAGTTTGATTTGGAGCTTCAGTATCGTATTGTTTAACTTTACTTTGAAGCTCAGCAGCCATAGTTTGAATATCAGTTTCGTAAGTTTTAGCTAGTTTTTCTAACTCAGCTTTAGCCGTATTCATTTCTGGCATTGAAGCTACTAATTCTTGTGTGTTAATGTGTGCAACTTTGCTTTGAGCAAAAGTAAAAGTAAGTGAACTTAAAGCAATTATTGCAGTAAGAATTATTTTATTAATTTTTTTCATGATACAATTTTATCTGTTGTTATTAATTTTCTGTAAAGGTACTATCTTTTGAGATCTTTTTAGCATCTAATTTAGCTTTTCTAGCCTCGAGTATTTTTTTCTTCTTTTCTTCTAATGATTTTTTTCTTTCCTCAATTGTTGGACTTGAATTTTCATTTTTTTCTATTTTTTTTGGAGCTTTAGCTTTTAAGCTTTCTTCTTTCTTTTTCTTTCTTTCTAATAATAGTTTCTCTCTGGCAGTTGGATTGGAAGAATTTACCATTTGAACTTCTTTTTTATCTGCTATAGATTGTCTTCTTTTGTCTTCAACTTCTTTCTTTTTCTTTTTCCTTTCTTCAAGAATTCTCTTTTTATTTTCAATGTCTTCCTTCTTTTTGGCTTCTCTTTCTTCAATAAGTTTATTTATTTTTTCTTCTGCCTCCATCTTTTTAGCTTCTCTTTCTTCAATCATTATTCTTCTTTTCTCCTCTGCCTCAGCTTTTTTTGCTTCTTTATCTTCTAATATTTTGTTTCTTCTTTCCTCTGCAACTCTTTTTTTATTTTCAAGCTCAGCTTTTCTAGGATCCTCGACATCTGATTTAGAAACTATTGATTCTTTTTCAAGCTTCTTTTTTTCCCTTCTTGATTCTACTTGTTTTTGATTATTGGATCTAAGTATAGTACGAAGTATTTGCTCGCTAATATCATATCTTGTGTCAGAATATAACATGATGATATCTGCAGATTTATCAAAAATAAAGTCGTATTTTTTTGTTTTAGCAATCTCTTGGATGGCCAAGAATATTTGATCTTGTATAGGTTGAATTAATTGCTTTTTTTGTAGTATAAAATCTCCATTAGGTCCAAATCTATTTTGCTTATACTCATAAACTTCTTCTTCTTCAATCTTCAAATCTTCTTCTCTCTCTTGAATTAATTCAACAGTAAGTAGTATTCGTTCTTTGTTCAAAAGATCACGTTTATTTTTAATCTCTTTTTCTCTGTTTTCTATTTCTTTCCTCCATTGTTCTACATTTGTATTTAGTTGTTGGTTTATCTCCTGATACTGAGGAACGTTCTCTAATATATAGTCAGTGTCAATATAACCAATTCTTACTCCTTTTTGAGCTATACTTACCATACTATAAGTAAGAATACAAAAAAATAATATGTTCTTTAAATCTTTAATAACGGTATAGTTTTATGTATAAACGCCTAATTTATATATATAGTATGCATTTAGAAATTTTGTCCTATGATAAAGTGTGTTTCCCACCCATGTTTACCAGTTTCACCTTCAAGCGGATCGAATCCATGGCCAAAATCAATACCTAGCAATCCAAATTGAGGCATAAACAATCGAACTCCTAAACCAGCTGATCTTTTTAACTCAAATGGGTTATAGTCTTTAAAATCGTTGAAAGAATATCCACCCTCCATAAATGCTAAGGCATATACTTTAGCTTGTTGACCTAAACTGATAGGGTATCTTAGCTCTAGTGAAT
Source organism: Flavobacteriales bacterium (assembly GCA_004213995.1). Classification (GTDB taxonomy): domain Bacteria; phylum Bacteroidota; class Bacteroidia; order Flavobacteriales; family Flavobacteriaceae; genus SGZJ01. The sequence continues at coordinate 21,589 of SGZJ01000008.1, forward strand.
ACTTATTGTATATAGACCCTCCATCTTGCGACGATAAAGATTGATTCGGATATCCTCTTAGCGCTATTGTTTCTCTTCCATCTAGACTATAGGTTCCTAATCCGTCTCCACCCAGAAAAAATCTTTCAAATGGGACAATTCCTCGGTCATTATTGTAAGCACCTAAAAACCCAAACTCGAATGTTGGTTTTAAAACTAATTTCTTTGTAAGTGCTGTATACCACTCACCTTTAAACTTGAACTTATAATATTCTAACCATCTAAATTTTTCTTGATCAATTTCAGCAATTCTATCTGACGCAGAAGTGTTAGATGGATCAGTTGATAATTGGTCAACTAAGTCTTGTCTTTCAGTATTTAAGGCTGAATAATCAATATTATTTACTGAAGAATATGGGAATGTCAATTTTGCAGAAAAACTAAAATTTGAACCACCAGTTGGATAAATTGGATCAGTGTAAGTGTTGTTTCTACTTAATCCTAGGGTGTATGCCAAATTATTCGAAGATCCATTTCCAAAAGTAAATAGACCTGTGTTGTAATTATTTAAATCATAATACTGAAAACTAATAGCTTGTGACAAGGTAAAGTAGTCATCTGGAACTGATAATCTTTTAGCAAGACCAACTGAAATACCACTAATATTAAAGGATCTTGTTTTATCAGCATTTCTAGTTACTGGGTTATATAAAAACTGTTTTGTCTGAGATAATTGAGTAGAAAATTGAACAGGTTTTTTGCCTCCTAGCCATGGTTCAGTAAACGAAAAACTATTCATTGTGTAAAATCTACTTGATTGTAATCTAAGAGCTAATTTTTGACCGTCACCCATTGGAACAGGCTTGTAGGCTTTTTTATTGAAAATATCTTTAATTGCAAAATTATTAAAAGATAAGCCTAAAGTTCCTATAAATCCACCACCACCATATCCACCTTGTAATTCAATTTGACTTGACCCACTCTCAACCACTGAGTATTCCATATCTAATGTCCCGTTTCCAGGATTTACATTTTTAAAATCAGGTGAAATTTGTTGAGCATCAAAATAACCTAATTGACCTAACTCACGTAAGGTTCTCATAACATTAGCCTTACTATACAACTGACCTGGTCGTGTTCTTATTTCTCTGTAAATGACATGATCATTTGTTTTTTCGTTACCAACAACTGAAATATTATTAAAATAGGCAGGTTTCCCTTCGTTAATTCTTATCTCTAAATCGATAACATTACCATCAGCACTAACTTCAACAGGTGTTACAGACGAAAATAAATATCCATTGTTTTGATATAAATTTGATAAGTCATTGGCATCAGGGTCAGAACTATCAGCTATTCTTTTTTCAAGTTCAACCCCATTGTAAGTATCTCCTTCATTAATCTTTAAAATTTGATCAAGTTGAGAGTCTGTGTAGACAGTGTTTCCTAAGTAATTAATTTTACCAAACGAATATTTCTCACCTTCCTCTAATGTAATGGAAATATTAGCCATATTAGTTTTCTTGTCATACATAAGTGTATCAACAAGAACTCTTGCGTCTCTATACCCATTTTCTTTATATTTATCTACAACACCAACTAAATCTTCCTTGAAGTCGTCATTAATAAATTTTGATCTTTTTAAAACTCTAAAAATATTTTTTTTCTTAGTATTTTTCATTGCTTTTAACAATGTCTTAGATTTAATCTTTTTGTTTCCGACAAATGAAATATCCTCCAATTTAACTTTGCTACCTTTGTTGATATCCAAAAACATATTGACCTTTGATTTAGTAGTGCTGTCAATTACTGCTTCTGTTTTGATAGTTACCTTAGCTTTTAAAAAACCTTTTTTTCTGTAAGAATTTTCTAAGTAATTTTTTGTAGTTGTTATTAAATTCTCAGTTACTTTAACTCCATTTTGTAACTTGTTTTCTCTAATAATATCCTCAGTTTTATTTTTTTTAATTCCTGTAATAATCAGCTTGGTAAGCTCAGGTAAATCAACTAAAGAAATTTCAAGAAAAACAGTATCATTACTTTTTTTGGTTTCAAATATTTCTATTGAGCTAAATAAGTTAGACCCCCATAATTTTTTTATCGCATTACTAATTTTTTCACCCGGTAAAGTTACTTTTTCTCCTTTACCAAGACCAGAGTAAGTCACTATAGTTTGAGGACTAAATGTAGTATTTCCTGAAACGCTAACATCACCTATTATATAAGATTGCTTTTTTTCAGCTAGTTGAGAGAATACGGATATTGAAGAAAGTAAAAATATGTAAGTAATTTTTTTAAAATATGTTTTCAAAACTTTTATTTTAAGTAAGCTGTTCACTAGTTTTTCCAAACCTTCTTTCTCTGTTTTGATAATCAGTTATCGCGCTCAATAAATGCTCGCTTTTGAAATCAGGCCATAATTCTTCACTGAAGTGCAATTCTGCGTAAGCACATTGCCATAGTAAAAAATTACTTATTCTTTTTTCACCACTTGTTCTAATCATCAAATCAACATCAGGTAAATTTCGAGTGTAAAGATGCTGATTTATTAGCGATTCATCAATTTTTTCAACAGAAATTATGTTATTTTTAACTTTATTAGCAATATTCTTTACAGAATTTATGATTTCATCTCTGGAGCCATAATTTAATGCAAGTGTCAAAATCATCCTATTATTATCTTTCGTATCATCACAAACTTTCTTTAAAAATGACCTTACAATAAATGGAATTTTGGAAATATCTCCAATGGTATTAAGTCTAATGTTATTTTTTTTAAGCTCATTTAGTTCTGACATTAAAGAGTTGTGCAATAAGTCCATTAGTAAATCAACCTCTCTCTTGGGTCTTTTCCAATTTTCTGTTGAAAATGCAAATAAGGTTAAATTTTTTACTCCAAGTTTAGCACAGGTTTTAACAATTTCTTTGGCAGATTCTTTACCTTCTTTATGACCTTGATGTCTAACTAGCCCCTTGCTCTTTGCCCATCTGCCATTTCCATCCATAATTATGGCTATGTGATTTGGAATATTTATTTTTTCTTTTAACATTATTTAGTAATTGCAATAACAAGGTTTTCTACCGAAGGTGTAAGATAAATTAATTAATGAAAATACATACCAATCTCTATTATTAATATTGCCAAAATTAGTATAATTTTCTGTATTGGATAAACTTCCGTCAATATTGTCTGAAAAAACATATCTCGAACCAATTTCCGCAGATAAAATTAATTGTTCTAACACCCTGTATTTAAAGCCGAGTATAAATGGTATGCCGAGGGATTTAGTTCTGCCTCCTAGACTTGAAATATTATTATTTTGATAACCTAACTTATCAAATTTAGTATATACTATTCCAGTAAAAATATAGGGAGTGTATTTTAAACCAGCTTCATGTAAATTGAAATCAAAGAAAGTAAATTCCATCCCTGATGAAATTTCAAATAAATTATTTTTAAATAACAACCCTCTTTCTAATCTTCTTGGGTCCTTAGAATTTGAATCATCGGCACTTATTTTTGAAGATAAAATTGATAATCTGTAAGAATGTCTAGGACTTCTATTCCATTTTAAAATTATACCATTTAATAATTCATTTGGAGCTATAAACGAGGTATTTCCAACATCTCCAATAAAGTTACTTCCTCCCACAGCAATACCCACTTCATAGATTTGACTGTAAGAAAATTGAATTGTAAAAAGAAAAATAATAATTAATCTCATTCTTTTAATAATCGTGTAAATATAATTAATACAATTATTTCAATCTAATTGTTATTAGATTAAGAACTGTTAAAAATTTAATTTATTGTAGATTTCTTTTGTCCTTTCCCCACATTAATTTTTCTCTAAGTGTAATTAAAAAACTTTCATTTTCTAATTCAATCATTTTAATTTTAAATGGAGATTTTTTTATAATTACTTCATTTGAATTACTTAGTGTAGTAATTCTTGAGTCCAAGGATATTAAAAACTCATTTTCTCTTCCGTTAACTTTGATTTTAATTTCAGTGCTATCTGGAATAATTAAAGGTCTAGCATTCAAGTTGTGAGGAGCTATTGGATTAATAATCAAGTTTTCTGCCTCTGGCATTATAATTGGTCCTCCACAACTTAATGAATATCCTGTAGATCCAGTAGGAGTAGAAATAATTAGCCCATCTGCCCAGTAAGAGTTTAAGTGTTTATTATTAAGCTTGGTGTCAATTGAAATCATTGAAGTAGTATTTTTTCTACTTAAAGTTATTTCATTTAGTGCAAAGTTTAATTTTGAAAGTTGTTTGTTAGTTTCAGATGTTGAAACTTCTATTACAGTTCTTTCTGAAATTGAGTAATTTCCTGAAATAATTTCTTCAATAACCTGTTCAATATTGTCAATCTGAATTTTAGCTAAAAACCCCAACCTGCCAGAGTTTACACCAATAATTGGAATGGATAAATCTTTCACAAAAGTTATAGCTTTTAAAATTGTTCCATCTCCTCCAATAGAAATAAGTAAATCATAAGATTTATCTAATTCTTCAAATGAACTGATAGATTTTGAAATAAACCCATTTAGGGAATTAAAATAGTTACATTCTAGAAAAACAGAAACATTTCTTTTTTCTAACAACGTTATCAAATTAGTAATATATTCTGTTGGTTCGGATTTATTAATTTTACCGAGAATAGCTACTTTCATTTGATCTAGATATTTAAATATTTATTCAAATATTTTGACCTGTCTTTTAAATCATTAAAAAAATCATCTTCATCATGATTTGATAGAACTTCGTATTCAAACTCTCTTAAAAGCCGAAGCGCAGGGGTTAAGTCTTTTGCAGAAATCTTTACAATTGCTTCAATGTGTTTTAGATTTGTGTTAATAATAGAAACACTAAATATTTTAACATTGTTAACTTCTAATATCTGACAAATTTCAGAAAAAGAAAAAGTATTAATATTTTTTAACACCTTAATTGTTACCTCGTTTTTAACAAGATTATCTACTACCATATTGCTTGTAAATTTTAAACCAAATTACATAATTTACTTAAAGTAGTTTGTATTTTTACATTAAAATTAACAAATGACTAAATTAAGTGTTAATATTAATAAGATAGCAACATTAAGAAATGCTAGAGGAGGAAATACCCCTAACTTATTGGAATTTGCAAAAAAAATACAAATGTTTGGTGCTCAAGGAATTACAGTGCATCCAAGACCTGACGAGAGACATATTAGATATTCCGATGTATATGATTTATTACCAATAGTTAATACAGAGTTTAATATTGAAGGCAATCCTAATGAAAAGTTTATAAAAATGGTTCTTGAAATTAAGCCAACACAGGTAACACTTGTTCCAGATGGTGTAAATGATATTACCTCGTCTTCTGGATGGAATACAATTAAAAATGAAAGTTTTTTAACAGAAATAGTTGGAGAGTTTCAACGAAACAACATAAGAACATCTATATTTCTTAACCCTGAACTAAAATTCATTGAAAATTTACATAAAATTGGTACAGACAGAATAGAACTATACACCGAAGATTATGCAATTAATTATAAAAAAGGTAATTATACCGCTATTGATCCATATGTAGATTGTGCTAAATTGTTAAATCAATTAGATATAGGAGTCAATGCAGGTCATGATTTGTCATTAGAGAATATAGAATTTTTCAAGAAAAAAATTAATAATTTACTTGAAGTATCAATTGGGCATGCATTAATAACTGAGAGCCTGATATTGGGACTTGAGTCAGTAATAAAATCTTATTTGCAAAAATTATCATGAAAATTCTTCATTCAAAAATAATTGGATCAGGGAATAGTCATATAATTATTCTTCATGGATTATTAGGAATGGGGGATAATTGGAAGTCGGTTGCAAATAAATTATCGGATGATAAGAGCTTTTGTATTCATTTAATTGATCAAAGAAATCACGGAAAAAGTTTTCACTCAGATAAAATCAACTATAATTTAATGGTTGATGATTTACATAATTATTTAAAACATCATTCAATTGATAAATGTTTTCTTGTGGGGCATTCAATGGGTGGTAAAACTGCTATTAATTTTAGTATGCTTCACAGAGAATATTTAAACAAATTAATAATTGTTGATATAGCCCCAAAAAAATATGAACCTAAATTCAACTATTTATTTCTGGCACTTAAATCATTAAATTTAGGTAATTATAGTTCAAGAAAAGAAATTGAAATTGAGCTGACAAAAACTGTAGTTGAAAAATCTCTAATATTTTTTCTTTTAAAAAATATTGGAAGGGACAGTAATAATAAATTTTTCTTCAAAGCTAATGTGAGTGTTCTTCATCAGAATTTAGTTGTATTAATGGAAAAGTTAATCATAGATGAGCAAATTTTGATTGATACGTTTTTTATCAAAGGTGAAAAATCAGCTTATATAAATGAAAAAGATGTTATTTTAATCAAAGATAAATTTCCTAATTCAGAAATTATTTCAATTCCTAACTCTGGTCATTGGGTACACGCGGAAAATCCAGAATACTTTAATGCTGAATTACTTCAGATTTTAAAAAATTAAATCTGTAATTATAGTCTTGCCCTAATCTAAAATTTATTGTACTTTTGCGACCCAATTTTTAAAGCAAAAAATGAAAATTTCTAAAAAAAGTCTAGGTAAACAACACTCTTTAATTAGTGTCGAATTAATCGAAAAGGATTACTCTGAAAAAGTAAATGATATATTAGTTAATTATTCTAAAACAGCAAATATGCCAGGCTTTAGAAAAGGGCATATACCTCTAGGATTAGTTAAAAAACAATATGGTAAAGCAGTTATTGTTGATGAGGTAAATAAAATTATCCAAGAAGAATTGAGGAAGTATTTAGTTGCTGAAAAGCTAGATATTTTAGGAAGCCCTATTCCTGTATCAAATGATGATATTGATTGGAATTCTGGAGAACTTAATTTTGATTTTGAGGTCGGTTTAACACCAGTTTTTGATGTTAATCTAAAATTTAAGAAACCTATAACTAGCTACACAATTACTGCTGATGACAAAATGATCAAAGATCAAATTGCTAATATTCAAAATCAATATGGAAAATTAATTAGCAAAAAAGAGATTTCTAAATCAGATGAGATTACTGCATTATTTGTAAATGAAAAAGAAGAGATTAACAACAAATTTACTTTTAAATTAGATAAAATTAAAAGTAAGACTACTGCTAAATCCATTACTGGACTCAAAGTTGGAGATAAAATCACAATTAAGACTAATAATTTATTTGAGAATCAAGCAGACTTAGTTAGTGCGTTGAAAATACCAACTGAAAAAGCAGAAAATTTAAAAATAGAACTTGAGCTATCAATTGAAGAAATAAACTTTAGAGAGCCAGCAGATTTAGATATTGAATTATTTGACAAACTTTTTGGTAAAGGGGTCGTAAAAACTGCAACTGAGTTGAAGAAAAAAATTGCTGAAGATGCTGAAAAACAATTTGTACAACAATCTGATCAAAAGTTGTTAAATGATGTAACGGAGTATCTTATCGATAACACTAAATTTGTTTTACCATCAGATTTTTTACATAAATGGATGCAAACAGCTGGAGAAAAAGAACTCACATTAGAAGAGGCTAAAGCTGAATATGAAAAGTCTGAAAAAAGTATGAGATATCAATTAATTGAAGGGAAAATTATTACTGAAAATAACCTTCAAGTTAATATGGATGATATTAAATCCTACACCAAAGAAATGATTATTAATCAAATGCTACAATACGGACAAACCAATCCTGGTGACAAAGAATTGGAAGATATTGTAACAAGAGTTCTTTCTAATCAAGATGAAGTTAAAAGAATTTCAGAGCAACTAACTAGTCAAAAAATATTATCTTTTTTTAAAGAAAATGTAAATTTAAAAGCTAGGAAACTTTCTTACGAAAAATTCGTTAAAGAAGTTTATGGAGCTTAATTTTTAAAATCAGTATATTTAAATAAATTATTAAATCGTATGGATTATTCTAAAGAGTTTGAAAAGTTTGCAATTAAAGATCAAGGTATTAACAGTACTTACTACAATAAAATTATTAGTAGTATGTACCCTAGTTCTCTAACCCCTAACATTATAGAAGAAAGACAAATGAATATTGCTATTTTTGACGTATTCTCAAGACTTATGATGGATAGAATAATTTTCATGGGGACTGCAATAAACGATCAAGTAGCTAACATAATTCAAGCACAGCTGTTATTTTTAGAGAGCACTGATTCTTCTAAAGATATTCAAATATATATAAACTCACCCGGTGGTAGTGTTTACGCTGGCCTTGGTATATACGATACAATGCAATTAATAAAACCTGATGTAGCAACTATTTGTACAGGGATGGCAGCATCTATGGGAGCTGTTTTATTATGTGCAGGTGAGAAAGGTAAAAGAAGTGGATTAACACACTCCAGGGTCATGATTCACCAACCCTTAGGTGGAGCTCAAGGTCAAGCTAGTGATATTGAAATAACCGCAAGAGAAATATTAATTCTTAAAGAGGAATTATATAAAATTATTAGTAAGCATTCAGGTCAAAAATATGACAAAGTTTACAAGGATAGCGACAGAGATTACTGGATGAAAGCGGATAAAGCTTTAGAATATGGTATGATCGACGAAATCCTTACGAGATCTTAAATATATTTATCTATGAGTAAATCTGAATTACAATGTTCTTTTTGTGGAAAGAAAAAAGCAGAAACTGAACTGTTAATTGCGGGAATTGATGCACATATATGTGATCAATGTATCGAGCAAGCTAATGGTATTGTAATTCAAGAAGCTAAATCAGATTTAAATAACCCTGAAGATTCACAAAGTAAACTTCTAAAGCCTCAAGAGATTAAAAACTTTTTAGATGAATATGTAATTGGTCAAGATTTTACCAAAAAAATTCTATCTGTTTCTGTATACAACCATTACAAAAGATTAAATCAGCAAGTTGATGATGATGTAGAAATTCAAAAGAGTAATATAATAATGGTTGGTCAAACTGGAACAGGGAAGACCTTAATTGCAAAAAGTATTGCAAAAATGTTAGATGTTCCATTGGCAATTGTAGATGCAACTGTTTTAACAGAAGCAGGATATGTTGGAGAAGATGTTGAAAGTATTTTAACAAGACTATTACAAGCTGCAGATTATAACTTAGAAAAAGCTGAGAGAGGAATTGTTTTTATTGATGAAATAGATAAGATTGCAAGAAAAAGTGATAATCCATCTATTACAAGAGATGTTTCTGGAGAAGGAGTTCAACAGGCTTTACTTAAATTACTAGAGGGAACTATAGTTAATGTTCCTCCAAAAGGTGGAAGAAAACACCCAGATCAAAAATTTATTGAAGTAAATACTGAAAACATTTTATTTATTGCAGGTGGTGCCTTTTCAGGGATAGAGAGGTTTATTTCAAAAAGATTAAACATGGCTGCTATTGGCTATAAGTCTTCAAAAGAAGAAGTTATTTTGAAAGAAAACTTACTGCAATACATTAATCCAAAAGACTTAAAAGATTTTGGATTAATTCCTGAAATAATTGGAAGATTACCTGTTGTAACTTACATGAATCCATTAGATAAAAATGCTCTTAGAGCTATTTTAACTACTCCAAAAAATGCAATAATTAAGCAATTTGTAAAATTATTTGAAATGGATGATATCGATCTTCAGTTTAGAGAGCCTGCGTTAGATTATATTGTTGAAAAAGCTATAGACTATAACTTAGGAGCTAGAGGTTTAAGATCACTGTGTGAAGAAATTTTAAATGACGCTATGTTTAGTATGCCGGGCGGAGCAAGTAAGAAATTAGTTGTAACTAAATCATATGCAGAAAAGCAATTATCTAGAATTAGCTTAAAAAAATTAAAAGCAGCATCTTAAGTATTGAGTTTTAATAACTCTTCAATATATTCCCTGGAATTGGATAATCGTGGAATTTTATTTTGACCCCCTAACTTATTTCTTTTTTTCATCCACTTGTAAAAAACTCCTTTTTTACCTAAAATAATCTCTGGCTTTTCTAAAGAAATATTATTATACCTCTTTGCTTCGTAATCTGAGTTTTCTGATTTTAAGAGTTCGTCAATTAGACTTGAGATCTCTTGCATATTAGGCGAAGATTTTTTGAATTCAATTAGCCATTGATGTCTTCCTTTTTTCTTTCCATCCATATAAACAGGAGCAACCGTATATTCAACAACTTCTAAATTCTTTTTCTTACATAAATTTTTAATTGCATTGTCACTGTTTTCAATTATAACTTCTTCTCCAAATACATTTATAAAATGTTTTGTTCTTCCTGTCACTACTATCCTATATGGGTTTAGTGATTTAAATCGAATTGTATCACCAATTTTATATCTCCAAAGACCTGCATTGGTAGTAATAACAATTGCATAGTTTTTATTTAGCTCAACTTGAGATAGATTAATAATTGATTTGTTTTGGTAATCATCCATGGGAATGAATTCATAATATATTCCATAATCTAACATCAGTAAAAGGTCTTTTGAATCGTTAGAGTCCTGTACTGCAAAAAAACCCTCTGATGCATTGTAAATTTCGTAATATTTTACTTTATCAGACTTGAGTATAGAATTGTACTGATTTAAATATGGATTAAAACTAACACCTCCGTGAAAATAGACTTCTAAGTTTGGCCAAATTTCGTTAATAGAACTTTTTTTTGTAACCTCTAATGTTCTATTTAGTAGTGTTAGCATCCACGATGGAACCCCTGCTAAACTTGTAACATTTTCTTTTATCGTTTCATTAATTATGGCGTCCATTTTATATTCCCAATCACTCATTAATGCAACTTTTTTTCCCGGGGTACTACTAAAATCTGCCCAGATTGGCATATTTTCAATTAAAATTGCAGAGAGGTCACCATATATGCTGCCATTTTCAGAATAGGTGGATTTGCTTCCGCCTAGTCGAAGATTTTTTCCTTCAAACAATTTTGAGTTTTCATTATTTGATAGATACAGACATAGTAAATCTTTATTTGCAGCATAATGACAATAGTCTAAAGATTCCTGACTAATAGGTATAAATTTACTTTTAGAATTTGTAGTTCCACTAGATTTAGCGAACCATTTAATTTCTGTGTTCCAAAAAATATTTTTTTCTCCTTTTCTAGATCTTTCAATAATTTCTGAAATTTCTTCATAAGTAGTAACAGGAACCCTTTCGCTAAACTCATTATAACTCTTAATAGAATTAAAGTCATATAGTTTTCCGATTGAAGTATTTTTAGCTGTATTTAGGAGTTTTAAAAGTAATTCGTTTTGAACTTCATTCGGATATTTTAAGAACAATTCAATTTGATGAATCCGTTTTTTTAGAAACCAAGAGGTTACTGTATTAATAAAAGGATTTACCATTTTTTCATATATTTATAGAATACTAAAATTAGTAATATTTTCATGAAATTTCAAGGTGTTATCAGAAAAATGCAGAGTGAGTTTAAAAGTCCTGTAAAATATTATATGGAATTTGATGATGATTTTATTTGTCTTAACGATCTACTTGATAAAGAAGTTTCAATTAAGTTTCTTAATTATTTTTGTTTAAGCTGTGAAAGAGAAAAAGAAATCTTTAGGCAAGGTTATTGTAAAAACTGTTTCTTTGAACAACCTCAGGCAGGAGATTGGATAATTAAACCAGAACTAAGTAAAGCTCATTTAAATATTGAAGATAGAGATCTAGATTATGAAAAAAGTGTTCAACTTCAACCACATATTGTTTACTTAGCTAATACAGGTCAAATTAAAGTCGGAGTAACCAGAAAGACTCAAGTTCCTTTTAGGTGGATTGACCAGGGAGCTCATCAAGCAGTTGAATTAGTCGAGGTTCCAAATAGATATTTAGCTGGAATAACTGAAGTAGCCATAAAAGAGTTTATAAGTGATAAGACCAATTGGAGAAAAATGCTAACTAATGAATCTAATGAGCTAGATTTAATTTCCTGTAAAGAAGATATTAAAAAACATATCCCAAACGAAGCTCTTGAATATTATATTCAAAGCAATAGTCAAACAGATATTAATTTCCCAGTAAAAGAATATCCAATTAAACCACTTACTCAAAAACTTATAAAAACACAAGAGATAAAAGGAACTTTAAAAGGAATTAAAGGGCAATACTTAATTTTTGAAGAGAACAAAGTTTTTAATGTTAGGTCTCACGAAGGTTTTGTCGTCGAAGTATCTTTTTGAAAAATCAATCTATATTAATTTCTTCATCTATTTTAAGATTGAACTTTCTTCTAAATAAATATACTCCTAAGTACAAAAACGGAGTATCAATAAGAGCAATTATAATCTTAAATAAAAATCCAGAAATAAGTAAGCCCATAAACTGATCCCAGTTTAATACTTCAAAAATACAGAGTAAGAATGTTATAGTAAAAGTGTCTACAAATTGTGAGAAAAAAGTTGAAAAATTATTTCTAAGCCAAAGCATTTTCCCCTTTGTTAATTTTTTCCAAAAATGATAAATATGAATATCAATAAATTGAGCAAAAAGGTAAGTTATCATGCTTGCGAATACAGCGATTATTGTACTTCCAAATACTTTTGAAAATAATTCATCACCAACAGGAGAATCTACAATTGCAGGAACAGAATCTGCCACTAAGATTATCAAAATTGAAAATATAGATGCAAAAATACCCACAGTTACCATCTGGTTAGCTTTTTGTTTTCCGTATATCTCACTAATTAAGTCTGTAATTAAAAAGGTGATAGGGTATGGTAAAATACCCACGGAAAGTATAAATAAATCCACTCCAAATAATTTTATATCAAACGGATGCCAATAAAAAAATTTTTGAAATATTAAGTTAGAAACAACTAAAGATGTGATAAATAAAGCCCCAAGTATTAAATAAATTTTTTGTGCTAATATTTTATTTTTTACTGTCATTAATTCAAAATATTATTTGAAGTAAATATAACATTTTGAATTTCTTTTTGTTTAATTTGTACCAATGAAATCTTTTAATAAATATCATATTTCTATTGGTTCTAATATTGGAGATAAGCTGCAAAACCTACAAGATGCAATTGATTTAATCCATTTAGAAATCTCTATTGTATCCTCTATATCACCTATATACAAAACAAAAGCTGTAGGTTTTGTGGGAGATGATTTTTATAATATTTGTATTTCTTTTTTCTCAAATGATGACCCAAATAACATATTACAATCACTTTTAAATATTGAAACAAAACTTGGTAGAACTAGGAGCGATAAAAATGTGTATGAATCAAGAAAAATTGATCTTGATATTATATTAATTGAGGACCAGGTTATTAATAATAATCTATTAACAGTACCTCACCCTTCCATGCATTTACGTGAATTTGTCTTAGCTCCATTAAACGATATTGATCCAAATATAAATCACCCAATTTTAAATAAAAATTCCAACGAATTACTAAAGTCATGCAAGGGTAGTAATGCTGAAAAGCTTTCCAAAGTTTTGTCCAACCCCAAAGATCAATTCAATATTTCCAAATTTAAATATATTGCTATTGAAGGAAATATTGGAGCTGGTAAAACTTCACTTGCTAAAAAAATATCTATTGACTTTAACTCAAAATTAATTTTGGAGAGGTTTGCCGACAATCCCTTTCTTCCAAAATTTTATGAAGATCCAGATAGGTATGCATTTACTTTAGAGATGTCTTTTTTAGCAGAAAGATACCAGCAAATCACTGATGATTTGTCACAATTAAATATTTTTAGTGATTCGATTGTTAGTGATTATGACATATTTAAATCATTGATATTTTCTAAAATTACTTTAAGTGAAGATGAGTTTGCACTATATAGAAAATTATTTTTCTCTATGTACAAAGACATTCTCAAACCTGATTTATATATATACCTTAATCAAAATATTGATAGATTAAAAGAAAATATTAAAAAACGCGGTAGAGATTACGAACAAAATATAGATTCTAAGTATTTAAAAAACATTAACTCTGGTTATCTTGATTTTCACAAAACACAAACTGATTTGAATATAAAAATCATTGATATTAATAATATGGATTTTGTAAATAACAGAATAGATTATTTGAACATATTAAAATCTATTTGTCAGTAGTTTTTTTATTTAAAAACAGAATTCCAAAGTATAACCCCTACACTAACAGAAATATTTAATGAATGCTTAGTTCCAAGTTGAGGTATTTCAATAACATCATCACTTTGATTAATTACTTCTTGATCAACTCCTTTAATTTCATTTCCAAATATAAAGGCATATTTTTCACCTTTTTCAAATTTGTAGTCGTTAAGTTTACTAGATCCTTCACATTGCTCAATTGATATAACCTTTATGCCTTGTTTTTTTAATTGATTTACTAATTCAAGAGTACTTGTTACATGTTCCCATTCTACACTATCTGTACTACCTAAGGCAGTTTTATTTATGTCTTTGTGAGGTGGTATTGCTGTTATTCCACATAAGTATATTTTTTCTACCATAAAAGCATCACTAGTTCTGAAAACACTTCCAATGTTGTTTAGACTTCTAATATTATCAAGTATTACAACGACAGGGCTTTTATCAGCTTCTTTGTACTCTTTAGGGCTAATTCTGTTTAGCTCACTATTTTTTAATTTTCTCATTTTAGAAAAATTATTACAAGATCTTTTTTTATTGTCTTTTTAAAAAAATAAATATTAGTTACATTAGCAACACATGATATTATATTGGTAAAAATAAATATTTAAAACTACTCTACGTTGTCTAAAACAGTAAAAAAAATAACACCTTTAATGAAGCAATATAATGCTATCAAGGTAAAATATCCTGATGCATTGTTACTGTTTAGAGTTGGAGATTTTTACGAAACTTTTGGACAGGATGCAATTAAAACTGCAAAAATACTAGGGATAATACTTACAAAAAGAGGTGCTGGCAGCTCAAGTGAAACAGAACTTGCAGGTTTCCCTCACCACTCATTAAATACATATTTACCTAAGCTAGTAAAGGCTGGGTTAAGAGTTGCTATATGTGACCAGCTAGAAGACCCAAAACTTACAAAAACGATAGTCAAAAGAGGGGTAACAGAATTAATAACACCAGGTCTTGCTATTATAGATGAAGTACTTTCTCCAAAAACAAATAATTTTTTAGCAGCGATTAGCCTAGGTAAACAAATTGGAATTTCTTTCTTAGATGTATCCACAGGAGAGTTTTTAATATCTCAAGGAACCGTTGACGAAGTTGATAAGCTTCTTCAAAATTTTAATCCTAGTGAAATATTAGTTTCCAAACAAAAAAAACAAGACTTCTCCTCAAAATTTAGCTACCCTTATCAACTTTTTTATCTTGAAGATTGGGTTTTTCAACATGACTTTGCTAAAGAGTCTATCTGTACGCATTTTAAAACTAAGAATCTTAAAGGTTTTGGAATTGAAAGTTTAAATGATGGTGTTATAGCCGCGGGAGCTATCATGCATTATTTAAGTGAAACACAACACCAAAAGATTAATCATATATCTTCCATTAAAAGAATACCAAAAGAGGATTATGTATGGATGGATAGGTTTACCACTAGAAACTTAGAACTTTTTAATTCAAATAATTTAAATGCGGTTACTTTAATTGATGTTATCGATAAAACAATATCTCCAATGGGAGGTAGATTACTTAAAAGATGGTTAGCACTTCCCCTAAAAGATCTTAAAGAAATAAATAGTCGCCAAGAAGTAGTTGAGTTTTTTATTCAAGATTTAAATTCATTAAATCAAATCCAGCATCATATTAAACTAATTGGTGATATTGAGAGGCTCATATCTAAAGTAGCTACTTTTAAAATTAGCCCCAGAGAAGTCATTCAATTAAAAAATTCTCTTGAGGCAATTATTCCAATTAAATCACTAGCAGAAAAATCTACTAATCTTTCTCTAAAGGAAATCGGAGTTAACTTAAGTAATTGTGACAAGCTAAGGGATAGGATTAAAGAAACTCTTTTGGAAGAAGCTCCAGTTAATATTTTAAAAGGAAATTCTATTTCTTCTGAATACTCAAATGAGCTAAAAGAATTAAGAAACATTGTTTTCTCAGGCAAAGAGGTGTTGGATCAAATGCTAGTAAGAGAAAGCGAAGCAACAGGCATTACATCTTTAAAAATAGCTTCAAATAACGTTTTTGGATACTACATAGAGGTCAGAAACACTCATAAAGACAAGGTCCCAGAGCATTGGATAAGAAAGCAAACATTAGTAAGTGCAGAAAGATATATTACTGAAGAATTAAAGGAGTATGAATCTAAGATACTTGGTGCTGAAGAAAAAATAATGGCTCTTGAAATTCAAATCTTTAACGATTTAGTTCAATGGATGGGTAGCTTTATAAAGGAGGTTCAAAATAATTCGTTTTTAATAGCAAAATTAGATTGTTTATCTGGGTTTAGTCAATTAGCAATAGAGAATGATTATTGCAAACCTAACATAGATGACTCTCATGATTTAGATATCAAAGATGGTAGGCATCCTGTTATTGAAAAACAATTAAAGGCACATGAATCTTACATTTCTAACGATGTCTTTTTAGATGCAGATAAACAACAAATTATAATGATCACTGGGCCTAATATGTCAGGTAAATCTGCCATTTTAAGGCAAACAGCAATAATTGTTTTAATGGCTCAAATGGGTAGTTTTGTAGCTGCAAAATCTGTAAGAATGGGTTGGTTTGATAAAATATTTACTAGAGTAGGAGCTAGTGATAATATTTCCATGGGAGAGTCTACTTTCATGGTAGAAATGAATGAAACTGCATCAATATTAAATAATATTTCTAGTAGAAGTTTGATTCTTCTAGATGAAATAGGAAGAGGAACAAGCACATATGATGGAATTTCAATTGCATGGGCTATTAGTGAGTTTTTACACGATAATGTATCCAAACCAAAAACTCTTTTTGCAACACATTATCATGAGTTAAATGAAATGACTTCTTCTTTTAAAAGAATAAAGAATTTTAATGTTTCTGTAAAGGAAGAAAAAAATGATGTACTTTTTTTAAGAAAATTAATTCCAGGTGGTAGTGAACATAGCTTTGGAATTCATGTCGCTAAAATGGCTGGTATGCCTTCAAAGGTTTTAAATAAGGCTCATCAGATTTTGAAAAAACTAGAAAAATCACACTCAAATGAGGAGTTAACGGGAAAGGTTAAGTCAATAAAAGACGATATTCAACTACAGTTTTTTAATTTAGACAACCCTGTTTTGGAAGAGTTGAAAGATGAAATATTAAAAATTGATATTAATTCATTAACACCAGTTGAAGCTTTACTTAAACTTAGCGAACTTAAAAAAAAGATAGATAATTAATAAGTGCTTATTTTTTAAAAAAACACTTTGCTATTATAAGAATTATATTAAATTTGCACCCGCACCATTTGGTGTTCGTTCATTAAAAAAACTGCGAAAGTAGCTCAGGGGTAGAGCATCACCTTGCCAAGGTGGAGGTCGAGGGTTCAAATCCCTTCTTTCGCTCTGATAAAATATAATGCTGAAGTGGTGGAATTGGTAGACACGTTGGACTTAAAATCCAATGGACTGTAAGTCCGTGCGGGTTCAAGTCCCGCCTTCAGTACAAAAGGGGTTAATCTTTAAGATTAACCCCTTTTTTTATTTATAAAATATTCCTACTTTTGGGGACTAAACTAGTTCACTTGATTACATATAAAAATAATATTGCCTTCTTTTTACTTTTCCTATTTATGGGACTAAAAGTAGTCAGTTTACACTCTTTTACTCATGATGAAAGTGACACTCTAGATAATGATTGTGAAATTTGTGAGCATGTAATTGTTACTAATGAGACAGATTTTACAACTAATAACTCAATTAGTACTCCAACACAAATCATGAATTTATTTAAAGAGCAAAATTTTTATGCTCATGATTATAAATTCGAACAAAGTCAAATTGACAATTCTCTTTTTTGTAGGCCTCCTCCCACATCATAACACACCTTTTTGCTTTTACAATATAATCACATGTCTTTTAGACTTGTTTAATGATATAGCATCATGCTATATTAATTGCTAATTTTTAATTTATTTATATGATAACCACAAATAACATCACCAAAAAATATGGTGATTTCACAGCTATTAATGATCTTTCTTTTAATGTGAATGAAGGAGAAATATTATGTTTGCTTGGTGCTAATGGTGCTGGAAAGTCTACAATAATCAACATTTTATTAAATTTCACACTTCCTACTTTAGGAACCGCTGAAATCAATAATCTTGATGTAATCAAAAATCCAATAAAAACAAAAGAATTTCTAACCTACATTCCTGAAAACCTTATGTTGTATCCAACATTAAGTGCTGTTGAGAATTTGGATTATTTTACTAAACTTTCTAATAAGACATTTGATCAACAACAATTACAAAACTATTTATCAAAAGCTGGTTTAGAAAAAGCTGCACATAATAATAGAGTAAATACATTCTCTAAAGGAATGCGTCAAAAGGTTGGAATTGCATTAGCTATTGCAAAAGAATCAAAGGTTTTATTACTTGATGAGCCTACTTCTGGTTTGGATCCAAAATCTAGTAATGAGTTTATTTCATTACTTAAAAAAATGAAGGACGACGGTGTTGCTATACTAATGGCTACTCATGATTTATTTAGAGCGAAAGAAGTTAGTACTCATATAGGAATTATGCGTTCTGGTATCTTGGAAAACTATTCTAGTACGTCGGAACTTACACTCAAGCAGTTGGAAACAATTTACTTGGATATTATGAACTTTAAAAATGTGAGTTAATATGAGAAATATAATTTTTAAAGAGCTTAAAGAGTTAAGTCGAGATGGACGTTTTAAATCAGCAGTCGTTATATCCTGTATTTTACTACTGTTAGCTTTAATTACAGGGGTTAATCAATATAAAAAAAGTAATCAACAACTGACCGAGTCGGTTTCTAAAGAACGTGCAATTTGGGAGACTCAAGGAGCAAAAAATCCACACTCAGCAGCCCACTATGGGACCTATGCCTTTAAGCCCAAGTTTGCCTTGTCTTTATTAGATTATGGTGTCACTAAGTATACTGGTAATTCCATATTTTTAGAGGCTCACAATCGTAATGAAGCATCATTTAGTGAGGCTACAGACCAAACAAGTTTAGCTCGTTTTGGCACACTTTCTATAAACTTTGTATTGATTTATTTATTTCCTTTAATAATAATACTAATTGGTTATAATTCTTATACGAAAGAATTAGAAAATAAAACTTTGACAATGTTAAAAAGTCAAGGTGTAAGTTCTGTAAAATTAATTTTAGGAAAGTGGTTCGCTACAATAATTCCTATTTTTATTCTAACCATATTTACCTTTTTGGTTATAGGAGTTGTTTTATCAAATGTTCATGACTTAGCTTTTTTTAGTTGGAGCAGTCTAATGACACTATTGGGGTCTTATTTGGTTTATTATTTAATTATTTCAACCATTACAGTTTTAGTTTCTTTATTAAGTAAATCATCTGGGACATCTCTAGTTAGTACTTTACTAATTTGGATTTTATTTAGTTTTATTACTCCAAAGGTTGCTACAAATTTTGCAAATGAAGCCCACCCTTATCCTTCAAAATCAGAATTTAACGCAGCTGTTGCTGAAGATAAAAAAAATGGACTTGATGGTCACAACCCATGGAACGAAGCTGCTCAAAAACTAGAGTCAGAAACTTTAGAAGAATACGGGGTTGATAAGATTAGTGAATTGCCATTTAATTATTCGGGTTATCGAATGCAAAAAGGGGAAGAGCATGAAGCTCAGATCTACAAAAAACATTATGATATTTTAAATGAAATTGCAATCAAACAAAATAAGGTTTATGGAAGTTTGTCATTTTTGTCTCCATTTATTTCTTTACGATTTTTATCAATGGATGTTTCAAATACAAGCGATAAATTACATTGGAAATTCACCAATGCTGCAGAGAAGTATCGTTTACAGAAACAAGAGTTTTTAAATTATGATATTAAAGATAATTCAAAGTATGGTGAGCGCGGTTATACCATGACTGAAAAGAAATTTAAACAACTCCCAAGATTTAATTTCACTCCTCCAACAAATTTAGAAATAATAAAAGAAAATACTCAAAACATATTGTTTTTATGTCTTTGGCTATTCCTTCCGTTTGTTGGTTTATTAATCTTTTCAAAAAATAAATAAAAAATGTTTTTAAATAACTTATCACACGAAATCAAATTACTGCTTAGAAGCCAATGGCTACTAGTATTATTTATTAGCACAACTATACTGTTTGCTTTTGCTGCATTCAATGGAAATAAAAATGTAGAGAAAAGACTCAATGACATTTCAAAGGTTACAGAGGGTTTACAAATACAGGATAGTACAATGTTATCGACACTTACAAAAATTGAAAAAGGTGAAGCTGTTGATGGTCCAAGTTGGCGTTTACCATCTGACCCTATGACCATTGGGTATAGACATCCACGATTAGCAATAATGAATCCAAATGAGTTTTCATTTATTGCAACAGGACAAAGTGATATGTATACTCATTTTAAGAGTCCAACTGTATATGGGAATAACTTTGCATTAGATTACTCTGAAATGATCAATCCTGTGCAGTTATTGTTCGGTAATTTTGACTTAGCATTTGTAATTATTTATATTTTACCATTACTAATTATTTCCTTTACGTTTAATATTTTATCAAAAGAAAAGGAGCTGGGGACACTAAGATTATTGTCTGCACAACCACTTTCTATGATAAATTGGTTGTTGCAAAAAACTGGAATTCGCTTCTTAATTTTTAATCTAATAAGTATTGTTTCATTACTTTTTGTTATTGCATTCTTTTCTCCAAATTCATTTGGAGATGGATTTAGCATGTTTGGCTTAGTTGCTTTGCTTTCTGCTTACAACTTATTTTGGTTTGTCTTAAGTTGTGTGATAAATATAAAAGTTAACAATTCAGCTAAAAATGCATTAACTCTAATTGGTTTATGGTTAATTATTGTTTTAGTATTACCTGCTTCAATTAATCAAATAGGTAATTCTTTGTATCCAGTACCTTCTCGTTTAAAAATGATTAATGAAATTCGACTAATTAAAAAAGAAAATGCAGAAAGTCAAAATAAAATCATGGACGAGTATTTGCGAAATCATCCAGAATTAGCTCAACAGAGCGATAAGAATAATTTTGGTTTCTGGCATAATTATTTTGCTTCAGAAAAAGTTATGGAAGAAAAAACAAAACCAATATTAGTTGAATATGAGGGTCAATTAAAAAAACAACAAGACTTAATTAGTCTGTTTAAATATTTATCGCCGGCTATATTAGTTCAACAATCACTTAATAATTTTGCAGGCACATCTGAAAAGCATTATAATGATTATAAGAAACAGGTATTTGAGTTTTCTGATAAATGGCGAAATTACTTAGCACCTATGCTATTTAAGAATCAGAAATTTACAATTAAAAACTACAACGAAATGCCAATGTTTAATTATAAAAATAGAATTAAAAATAATATTTGGTTAAGCTCTATAATTCTAGTTTTTACTAGTGCTTTCGTGTTTTTCTTATTTAATTCAAAGAGGTTAAAAAATAAATCTGCTCAGGAATTTATAGATTAAATAATTACAGGATTAAATGTTTTTAAGCTGAATATAAATCACAATTTATGCGATTTAATTTTCTACTGCCCAACATTCTAGTTCTAATTTAGCCCCAAGTGCTAGTCCGTCAGCACCAAAAGCACTCCTTGAGGGTTTGTTTTTGGTAAAATAGGTTTTGTATACTTCATTCATTTGTCCCCATTCAGAAATATCATCAATCATGCAAGTACATTTTACAATATTATCCATTGTTAAATCATAATGTTGGAGTATTGATTTGATGTTTTCTAAAGCTTGTCTTGTTTCTGCTTGTATACCTCCCTCAACTACGGATTCATTTCCTGGAATATTTCCAACAACCCCAGAGAGAATAATAAGATCATTAATCTTTACAGCATCAGAAAATGGATACCCAGCTTTAATTGTTTCTTCACTAGAGTAAAATTCAACTTCAGCATCAGAAGAGCTGTTAAAATCTATTGTTTTTTCTACTTTATAATCACAAGAGATAATTAGAAAGCTCAAGACTGTTAATACGAAATATTTCATTTTTGGTTTTTTTTAATTATTTTAAATTAGCTAATATGCATTGGGTAGCCCCAATTTTACTATTAATAAAACTAGAGTTAAGAGCACCTGTTTTTTGTAGTTTTTCTTTATCTCCAATTAATTCATCAATTTTATTTTTTAAAGATTCAGCATTATTAACTGAAAACATCCCTCCACTTTTAATCATATTCACTGCTTCTGGAAATCTACTATAATATTTTCCAATGATTATTGGTAAACTAAAAACTGCTGCTTCTAAAGTGTTATGAAGCTTCCCCTCCCCGTTAAATCCACCTCCTATGTAAGCTAGGCTAGCGTATTTGTAAAGTTTAGAAAGAGTCCCAATATTGTCTACAATGATTACACTTGCAGTCTTAATATTTTCATTATTTAACCCAGAGAAAAGAATTGTTTTTTTATTTATAAATGATTTTAGATTATTTATTTCCTCTTTATTAATTTCATGAGGAGCTATAATAAATTTAAGATTTGACTTTGAATGATTTATATAACTTGTAAGTATCTCATGGTCTTTACCCCATGTGCTACCTGCAATTAGACACTCTTTTTCACTCAAGAACTCTTTAATATAATCAACATCTTCATTTAAGGTTTTCGATAAGGACACTCGATCAAATCTAGTGTCTCCGCTATTAAACACATTATTATGTCCGATTGATTTAAAGAGATCTTTTGACTTTTCATCTTGAGTAAAAATATAATCAAACTTTAAAACTGCTTTTTTCAATAAACCATACTTCATTTGCGAAGAGTTGTAAATTGCACAAACTAGTATCGATTTTATGTTTCTTTTTTTAATTTCATTTAAATAGTTTGGCCAAATCTCTGACTTAATAAATACTACTATTTCAGGCTTGATTTTATCTAAAAACTTTTTACAATTATCTTTAGTATCTATTGGAAGGTATACAACAACATCTGCAATACTATTTGCTTTTTTAACTTCATAACCAGATGGAGAGAAAAAACTTAATACTAATTTATGATTTGGATATTTCTTTTTTAGTTCTACAAAAAGTGGAAATCCTTGTTCATATTCGCCAAGGGATGCGCAATGAAACCAAATAGTTTTATCATTTATATTAATAGACTTATTAAGTCGATTAAAAGTCTCTTGTCTACCAATAACTCCAAGTTTAATTTTAGAGTTAAACAACGATAGTAATCTAAAAACAAACCTACTTGTATGTAATATTATATTGTAAATGATAAAATTATTTATAGCTAAAATACACTACTTTATATTATTTTTCTCAAAAGGAAAAAAAAATATGTACATTAGTACACTGTCATAAACAAAAAAAACACCCCAATTATGAAAAAATTTATATGCCTACTTATTTTCTTTATAAGTTTTAATATCAACTCTCAAGACACTTATTTACAATGTGGAAAAATTATAGATACCGAGAGAGGTAAGGTTTTAAATAAAAAAACTATAATTGTTTCTTCTGACAAAATTGTAGCAATAAAAAATGGATATGTTTCATCAGATAATCCATTAGACAAAGTAATTGATTTAAAGTCAAAAACTGTAATGCCTGGATTAATTGATATGCATGTTCACATTGAATCTGAGTTTAATCCTCAAAAATATATGAATGCTTTTACAGCAAATGATGCTGATATAGCATTTGGGTCTTTAAAATTTGCAGAAATAACCCTAATGGCTGGTTTTACTACAGTTAGAGATTTAGGAGGAACGGGAATAAACATTTCATTAAGAGATGCTATTGCTAAAGGAGAAGTTGTAGGGCCAAGAATATTTACTGCTGGGAAAGCAATTGGTACTACAGGAGGTCATGCGGATCCTACAAATGGATGGAAAAACTCATTAAGAGGTGATCCAGGTCCAAAAGAAGGTGTTATTAACAGTGTAGATGATGCTAAAAAAGCTGTTAGACAAAGATATAAAGATGGTGCAGACAATATAAAAATTACTGCAACTGGTGGAGTAATGAGTATTGCCAAAAATGGTCAAAATCCTCAGTTTACATTGGAGGAAATTAAATCAATCTGCGATACTGCTAAAGACTATGGAATGATTATAGCAGCTCATGCTCACGGAGATGAAGGGATTCAGCGAGCAATAATTGGAGGGGTTACCACTATTGAACATGGAACACTTATGAGTGATAAGTCCATCGAACTTATGAAAGAATATGGAACTTACTATGTGCCAACCATTACTGCAGGTAAAGAAGTTGCAGAAAAAGCAAAAATAAAAGGATATTATGATGAATTAGTTGTGCCTAAAGCGCTTGCAATTGGCCCGCAAATTCAATCTACATTTGCAAAAGCTTATAAAGCAGGAGTAAAAATTGCTTTTGGTTCTGATGCTGGTGTATATCCACATGGAATTAATGGTAAAGAGTTTGGATATATGCATGAAGTTGGTATGCCAATAATGGAGTGTATACAGTCAGCCACTATTACAAACGCTTCAATTTTAAGTATGGAAAATGATTTAGGTAAAATTAAAGAAGGATTTATTGCAGATATTGTTGCAACTGAACATAATCCATTGGATAATGTTTCAACTTTAGAAAATGTAGTTTTTGTAATGAAAGAAGGGGTGATTTATAAAAATTAATTTTTTTACTCTTTATTTTTAAAACTTGCCCAAATAATTAAAATCATTCCAGTTGTAACTGATAAATCAGCTATATTAAAAATACCTGTTTTAAAAACTCCACCTAAATCAATAAATAAAAAATCTGTCACAGATCCATATAAAAATCTGTCGTAAATATTTCCAATACCACCACCAATAATTGAGCTATAACCAATGAGACTTAATTTGTCTATAGATTTATCTTTAAATACGTAAACTAAAACAGTTAAAAGAACTCCCACTGGCAATGCAAGCAGTAAGATGCTTTTTATAACAGGTGAAAAATCACTGCCAAGACCTAAAAATGCTCCACTATTTTCAACATTAGTAATAATAAAATAATCAGAAATTATATTAATATCACTGTAGGGTGCTACATTGGCTCTGATCCAAAATTTGGATAATTGATCTAAAATGATGTTTAAAATCACTAGAGATATTATAGATAAATTTCTTTTATTTTTCATTTGTATTAAAATATTGTGGCTGAAGAAACTTCGGATTCTCTATTTATTTTTTTTACTAATCCTTGTAGTACTTTTCCTGGTCCTACTTCAATGAACTCTGTTGCTCCGTCTTCAATCATTTGTTGAATTGTATGAGTCCATCTAACCGGAGAAGTAAGTTGTGAAATTAAATTGGTTTTTATTTTATTCTCATCCATAACAGCACTAGCAGTTACGTTTTGGTAAATAGGACAAGATGGTTTGTGAAATATGGTGTTGTTAATCGCTTTTTCTAGTTCTTCTTTAGCAGGATTCATAAGTGGAGAATGAAATGCACCACCAACAGGAAGCACTAAAGCTCTTCTTGCTCCACTTTCTTTTAATTTTTCACAAGCATCATTAATTGCATTTATTTCTCCAGAAATTACCAATTGACCTGGACAATTATAATTAGCGGCTACAACAACCCCGTCAATACTATCACATACTTTTTCAACAATAGAATCTTCTAATCCTAAAACTGCAGCCATTGTACTTTTTTGAATATCACAAGCTTTTTGCATAGCAGTAGCTCGTTTAGAAACAAGTTTCAATCCGTCTTCAAAACTAATTACACCAGTACTTACAAGTGCCGAAAACTCTCCCAAAGAATGTCCAGCAACCATTTCAGGTTTAAAATTATCACCTAATATTTTTGCTAAAATCACAGAGTGAAGAAAGATAGCAGGTTGTGTTACTTTAGTTTGTTTTAGATCTTCAGCAGATCCATTAAACATTATTTCAGTGATTTTAAAACCTAAAATTGAATTGGCAGAATCGAATAATTCTTTAGCGACGTCACTTTGATTATAAAGATCTAATCCCATCCCTGAGAACTGAGCTCCTTGCCCTGGAAATACGTAAGCTTTCATATGTTTTTTATTTCGTAAGTTTCAAAGTTAAATGAATATTTATGTTTTTCATCTATGTCATGAAATTCATCAGATATCTTCGTCCAATAATTAGTGTCAATTTTAGTGAAATGCGTATCTCCATCAAAAGAATGATTAACTCTGGTTAGCTCTATTTTTGAACAATAGTCCATGGCTATTTTATAAATTTCCCCACCTCCAATTACAAATGGATTTGGGTCTTCAACACTGACATTAATAGCCTCTTGCATAGAGTTCACATAAATAACGTTTTCTATTTTTCTATTTTCTTTTTGTCTTGTAATTACAATGTGTTTTCTATTTGGTAATAGACCTGGAAAGCTGTCAAAAGTTTTTCTTCCCATAATAATGTGATGGCCTGAAGTAAGTCTTTTAAACCTCTTTAAGTCATCAGGCAAATGCCAAATTAATTTGTTGTCCTTTCCTATTGTGTCATTTTTGTCGGCAGCAACAATTATAGTTAAATTAGATCTACTCATATTTTTTAGATTGCTACTGCTCCTTTAATATGTGGATGCGGATCATAGTCAACTAATGTAAAGTCCTCAAATTTAAAATCAAAAATACTTTTAATTTCAGGGTTTATCTCCATTTTAGGTAATGGCCTTGTATCTCTACTTAGTTGTAATTTAACCTGATCAATATGGTTATTATATATATGTGCATCACCAAAAGTATGTACAAAATCTCCAGCTTGATATCCACACACTTGCGCTATCATCATTGTAAATAATGCATAGGATGCAATATTAAAAGGAACTCCTAAAAAGACATCTGCACTTCTTTGGTATAGTTGACAAGACAGTTTTCCATTATTTACATAAAATTGAAAAAATGCATGGCATGGGGGAAGTGCGGCTTTGCCATTTGCAACATTTTCCTCAAAAGTTTTAGAAGTATCTGGAAGAACTGATGGATTCCATGCAGAAACAAGCATTCTTCTACTATTAGGATTATTTTTTAATGTGCTTATTAGCTCCTTAATTTGATCAATTTCATCTCCATTCCAATTTCTCCACTGGTAGCCATAAACTGGCCCTAAATCACCATCTTTATTTGCCCACTCATTCCAAATCTTTACCCCATTTTCATTCAAATAACTAATATTGGTATCACCATTTATAAACCATAATAATTCATGAATTATAGATTTTAGATGAAGCTTTTTTGTAGTAATCATTGGAAAGCCTTTACTTAAATCAAATCTTAGTTGGTGACCAAAAATACTTTTTGTTCCAGTACCTGTTCTATCTCCTTTTTGATTTCCGTTTTCTAAAACCTCTTTTACTAAATCTAAGTATTGCTTCATTTGAAATATTTAAAAAATAAAAATAGATAAATCCAGAGAAAATTAAATAATAAAAAGATTAAAGTTATTAACTTTTTAGCCAATAATCATTCCTGCAAAAGTTGCAGATAATAATGAGGCAAGTGTACCACCTATTAAGGCTAAAAATCCGAATTCTGACAAGTTTTTTCTTTGTCCCGGAGCTAATGAACCAATACCACCAATTTGGATTCCAATGGACGCAAAATTTGCAAAACCACATAACATATATGTAGCCATGATTATGGATTTTTCATATTTAAAGTGAATCAAATTTGTGATGTCTTTAAGCTCAGCCAATTGCATGTATCCGATAAACTCACTTACAGCTAACTTTATACCTAAAAGTTGTCCCATTAAAGCCATATCTTCTTTTGCAACTCCAATTAGCCACATTAATGGAGAGAATGTATACCCTAGAATGAACTCTAAAGAGAGTTGTTCATAAGATGTGTTTAAACTAATCCAGTTATTTATTTGACCGATAGTTCCAATTTTCTCAAATCCAAAGTTGATCATAGCTATAAAAGCCACAAATACTAATAGCATTGCCCCCACATTTGCAGCTAATTTTAAGCCCTCTGTTGTTCCATTTGCAATTGCGTCAAGTAAATTAGAGCCAATTTTTTCTTGTGAAACATGTACCTCAGTGTTAATTTTTTCAGTTTGAGGATAAAGAATTTTTGAAATTACAATTGCTCCTGGAGCAGCCATAACAGAAGCAGTTAATAGGTGTTTTGCATAAAATAACCTAACAACCTCATCTTCTCCTCCTAAAAATCCGATATAAGCAGCTAAAACTCCACCTGCAACTGTAGCCATTCCACCAACCATGACTAGTAATATTTCAGATTTAGACATTTTTTCTAAATATGCTTTTATCATTAGTGGAGCTTCAGTTTGACCTAAAAATATATTTCCTGCTACACTTAAACTTTCTGCTCCAGAAATGTTTAATAATTTTGTTAGTGCCCATGCTAGTGCTTTAACAAACTTTTGAATAACCCCTAAATAGAATAGAACAGATGTTAAAGCTGAAAAGAATATTACTGTCGGTAAAACTTGGAATAAAAAAACATAACCAAAACTTTCTACATTCATCATATCACCTAATAAAAATGTACTCCCTTCCATTGTAAAATCGAGTGTCTTTACAAATATCTTTCCGAAAAATTCAAATATTTGTTGAATAAAATCAACCTTTAAAACGCCTACGGCCAACAAAAGCTGTGCGGCTAACCCAATGAATACTGTTTTCCACTTTATTGCTTTTCTGTTTTTACTAAATAAAAATGCTATAAAAATTAAAAATATCATTCCTGTAATTCCCTTTATCATTCCAGATACGGAAAAACCTTCACTGGGAATTAATGCTTCAATCCTTTGAAACTTATAACTAATTCCATTTTCTCTAAATTCTAGTTCATTATCAGATAATAATGTAATATCGTA
>SGZJ01000009.1 GCA_004213995.1 Flavobacteriales bacterium
GCAGCAGCAGCATGATCTTGAGTTGAAAATATATTACACGAACTCCATGTAACTTCAGCACCTAAATCAACTAAAGTTTCAATTAAGACTGCAGTTTGAATAGTCATGTGTAAGCATCCAGCTATTCTAGCACCTTTAAGCGGTTGGGTTCCTTTGTATTCTTTTCTTAAACTCATTAATCCTGGCATTTCTGCCTCTGCTAATGTTATCTCTTTTCTACCCCAATCAGCGAGTGATAAGTCCTTAACTTTGTAAGGGCTATATTTAGTATTTTTTGTAATCATAATCGTATATTTGGTACATTGTTTCTTTAGATTGCAAATTTACATAATAAGTTTTTATAATTATATGCCAATTTATAAAAGTTATAGCCCTAATTCTTCCACATGTATTAAAGTTTGGAAAATTTCTGAAAGTTACAATGAATTATTTTCTTCAGTTGACATAAGCAAAAACACTATAGAAAAATTAGATAAAGTTCAAAGTGATATTAAAAAATGTGAAATTTTAAGTGTTAGACACCTTTTAAAAGAATTTGGATTTTCTGATAATGATCTGTACTATAATGAAAATGGTAAACCAATGTTGTCAAACAAAAAATATATTTCAATAAGTCACTCAAAATTATTTTCATCAATCATTATTAGTGACTTTAAAATTTCAATTGATATTGAAAAAGTAAGTGATAAGATCGCTAAAGTTTCTAGCAAGTTCATTGATTATGAATATTCATTTCTTGGGGATTTAAACAACGAACTAGAAAGGCTTACCTTAATTTGGTGTGTTAAAGAATGTATTTATAAAATATCAAATGAAAAACTACCTTTTATTTTCAAAAGTAATTGTATTGTTACCCCGTTTAATTTACAAGATAGCTCAGTAATTTCTTGGCTAAAATTTAATGGAACTATACTTTCTTTTAAATCTTATCTTCATAGTTTTGAAGATTATAAACTAGTATATTTAATCCAAAATAAATAATGGGCAGCATAGTTGATTTTTTTATAGAATCCTACTCCAGCACATCATATTTCATGATAATTCTTGAAATAATTGCATTCTTATTTGGAATTATTAGTGTTGTCTATGCCAAAAAAGAAAATATTTTGGTTTATCCCACAGGGATTATTTGCACAGTTATTACCGTTTATATTTTATTTAAAGCTCAATATTTTGGTGATATGATGATGAATATTTATTATTCATCGATGAGTATTTATGGATGGTGGAACTGGACAAGATATAAAAATGATAATACTAGAATTGTAATCACATATGCCAATTATAGAGAAAGACTAATTGCCAGCTTATTTTTTTTAATTACAATTGTCATAACGTCTTCCTTTTATTTAATGAATAGCTCAATAATTTATGTAGAAAATTATATTGATATCTTCACATCTGGAATATTTTTTGTAGCAATGTGGTTTATGGCTAATAAAAAAATAGAAAGTTGGATTTTTTGGATAGTTGGTGATTTAATTACAATACCTTTGTATGCTTATAGAGGATTAGGTATGTTATCTCTACAATATTTAATTTTTACAATTTTAGCAATTCAAGGATATAATCAATGGAAAAAGAGCTTAGTCAAGTAAAATCAAATTGTATTAAAGTTGTTTTATTTGGGCCGGAGTCCACAGGGAAGACTACTCTCTCAAGACAATTAGCTAGACATTATAATTCGGTTTGGGTTAGAGAGTTTGCAAGACAGTACTTACAAAATAAGTGGAACAATCAAAGAAAGACTTGTGAACCATCAGATTTAATTCCGATTGCAAGAGGTCAAATTAAGCTAGAGAACGAATTAGCATCTAAAGCTAACAAGGTTTTAATTTGTGACACAGATTTATTGGAGACTAAAGTATATTCTGAGGCTTATTATATTGGTAGCTGTGACCCAACACTTGAAAAATATGCAATTGAAAATTCTTATGACCTTTACTTACTTACTTACATAGATATTCCATGGGAGGCAGATGATTTAAGAGATAAGCCAAAACAAAGAGAAGAGATGTTTAACGCTTTTGAATCTGAATTAAAAAAATACAACAAACCTTATGTAATATTAAAAGGAGATAAGGAAACCAGATTGAAAGAAGCAATTAATTTAATTGATAAATTAATTATAAATAATCCCAAATAATTTTTTTAGAATAAAAATTACTCAATACATTTGTTATGTCTCAAAAGGGGTGCTTTATAGCTGAGATTATACCCATTGAACCTAGAACAGATAATGCTGTTTAGGAATTTGTAACAAACCATTAATTATACAAAAATAATTGACCCCTTTTTATTTGATAATATTTTATCATATGAAAAATCTATTATTTAACTTATCATTTATTTTCACATTTTCACTTTTTTCTCAAGAAATCAAACAAGATACAACTAGGGTACAAAACCTAGAGGAGGTTATAGTCTCCTCTATTCGGGTGAAACAAAATGCACCTATAGCTTTTACCAATGTTTCAAAGGATGAGTTGGGTAAAAAGAATCTTGGTCAAGATTTACCTATTTTACTTAATTCTTTAACTTCAGTAGTTACTACATCTGATGCTGGAGCTGGAGTAGGATACACAGGTATTAGAATTAGAGGAATAAATGCACAATCAACTAACATAACAATAAATGGCATTCCATATAATGATGCAGAGTCTTTGGGTACATATTGGGTAGATTTACCTGATTTTGCCTCTTCAGTTGAAAATCTTCAAGTACAACGAGGAGTTGGAACATCCACAAACGGTTCTAGTGCCTTTGGAGCTAGTATTAATATACTAACAGATTTAATTTCAAAAAACTCTTACTTTGAAAACTCTAATTCAGTTGGTAGCTACAATACTATTAAAAACACCTTTAAATTTAGTACAGGAATACTTAATGATTATTTTGAATTTTCTGGTAGACTTTCTAAAATAGATTCAGATGGCTATATTGATAGATCTAGTTCTGATTTAAAATCCTATTTTTTACAATTAAACTACAAAAAAGAAAATACGTTAATAAAGGCTTTAAGTTTTGGTGGTCATGAAATAACTTATCAAGCTTGGAATGGAATTGATGGAGAAACACTTCAAAGTGATAGAACTTATAATCCTTCTGGAATGTATTTAGATCAATTTGGTAATATTCAATTTTATGACAATGAAGTTGATAATTATAAACAAGATCACTACCAAATACATTGGAGTCAAATTATAAACTCTAGACTAACTTCAAATTTATCATTTAATATAACTAATGGCCTTGGTTATTATGAACAATATAAAGAAAATGATAATCAAGATTATGTAACAAGAAAGTGGCTAGATAATCAATTTATAGTTGGAAACTATTCTTTAAATTATCAAGACAATAAAGTTAATATGAATTTTGGTTCTTCTTACAGTCAGTATAATGGAGATCATTTTGGAAAAGTAATTTGGGCTCAAAACACACCCGGAATCCAAATAGATGATCTTTTTTATGATGGTAACGGAATTAAAAAAGACTTTAGTAATTATATCAAAACTACATATCAGTTAAATTCTAAATTATTTTTATTTGGTGATATTCAATTTAGAAATATTAACTATAGTACAACAGGAAGCACATCTGAAATTGCTAACTTTTTAATAAACAAAAAGTATAATTTTTTTAATCCCAAGGGAGGATTAAATTACCTATTTAATAATCATAATAGATTGTACTTTTCTTTTGCAAGATCAAATCGTGAACCTACAAGAAGTGATTATGAAAGTAATCCTAATATAAAATCAGAACAATTAAATGACTTTGAAATTGGTTGGAATCTCACTAAGAAAAACGTTAATTTAACCACTAATTTTTATATGATGCAATATAAAGATCAGCTAGTTTTAACAGGTTCCATTGATGATGTTGGATCCCCTGTTAGAGAAAACAGTGGAGAAAGTTATCGAGTTGGTTTAGAACTAGAAACAGTTTTTAATTTATCTGATAATGTTTCTGTGCAAGCTAATTCGGCTTTTAGTGATAATAAAAACAAAAATTTTGTAACATCTATTGATGGAGAGTTAGTAAATCTTGGAAAAACTAATATATCTTTTTCACCAGAAATAGTATCGTCGGTAAATTTATCGTATACCCCTAAAGAAAACATGGTTTTATCTATATTAAATAAATATGTTGGTGAGCAATATATGAGTAATACAGATTCTGTATTTTCAAAACTAGATGCTTACTCAGTCATTGATTTTAATTTTAATTATAATTTTAAAAACACTTTTTTCTTTTCTGAAATAGTATTGTCAGGTGTTGTTAGTAATTTGTTTGGAGCTGAATATGTGTCTAATGGATATTATTATACATATGATGATACTTGGAGTGATCCTAATAGTATAACAACAATTGAAGGGACAGGATACTATCCTCAAGCTACAAGGAATTATATGCTAGGATTAAAATTTAAATTATAGATTAAAAATTAGAAATAAAAAGGTTGCTGCCATTTATTTCTACTCTATAAGCTTTCAGACCGCATTCTAGAGCTACTGTTAAAGACTGACCTGTGATAAGACTGTAAGAGTTTTCATCTGGGCAATTGCTTACACATTCTAATCCATTAATAGTCATAGTTGAACAGCTAGTAGGTATTCGGTTGGGGTCACTAGCATCCCAAGCTAAATATCCTGTGCCAGAATTTGTGACTATAATACCTCCATTTCCGATATTAGGAATATAAACTGAGTTACTAATAAAGTTTAATTGGTTATACTGTGGTAGATTGAGGTTGATTTCATAATTAACTTCAATATTTGCCAAATATCTGCAGTTGGATGAAATTTCATCTTTTTTACATGTAAATATCGTTAATACAACAAATATTAAAATGATTGAGATTTTTTTCATTTAGTGAAATTACAACAAAAAGATTTTTCATTTAAATATTTTGTATATTTGGTTTATATCTCGTGAGAACGAGATTTTTTGTATTTATATAGTAAGTTTTAATTAATTATAAAGTGATGAGTAATATTTCATATTATACAAAAGAAGGATTAAAGAAATTAAGAGATGAATTAAGTCAGTTAAAAGACATTGAAAGACCAAAAGCTTCAAATGCTATTGCAGAAGCAAGGGATAAAGGAGATTTGAGTGAAAATGCAGAATATGATGCTGCTAAAGAAGCTCAAGGTATGTTAGAAATGAAAATCTCTAAACTTGAAGAAACTTTGTCTGGAGCCAGAGTAATTGACGAATCTCAGTTAGATAATTCTAAAGTTTTAGTTTTATCTAAGGTAAAGATTAAAAATAAGTCAAATGGAATGGAAATGTCTTATACTTTAGTAGCTGATGGAGAAGCAGACCTATCAGCTGGAAAACTATCTGTTAACTCTCCTATTGGTAAAGGTTTATTAGGTAAATCATTGGGTGATATTGCAGAAATTAAAGTCCCTAACGGAACGATCAAATTCATTATTACTGATATTTCAAGATAATGGCTTCTATTTTTTCTAAAATAATTTCTAAAGAAATTCCTTGCTATAAAATTGCAGAAAACCAGGAATTCATTGCCTTTTTAGATATTAATCCAAATTCAGTAGGTCACACACTTTGTGTTCCTAAAATTGAGGTTGACAACTTTTTGGATCTAGAAATAAAATCATACGATAAATTAATGTCATTTTCAAGAGATGTAGCGTTGGCGATTAAAGAAGTTGTGCCTTGTAAAAGAATAGGGATGTCATTAATAGGTCTGGAAGTTCCACATGTTCACGTGCATCTAATACCAATTTCTAATATGGAGGACATGCAGTTTGTAAAAAAAGTCAAATTAAACCACAATCAATTTGATTCGTTAGCAAAAAAAATACACACTGCTTATTCTTTATCAAATTCAATTTGAATAACCGTCTTAACGTTTAATTCTGAGTATTTTACAAATATTTTACCATTGTGATAATCTTCTATAATTCTTTTAGATAATGATAATCCAAGACCCCAGCCTCTTTTTTTACTTGTGTATCCGGGGTTAAATATTTTTTTAAAATGACTTTTCTTTATTCCAGTTCCATTATCAGTAATTGTAAGTACTAATTTGTTTTTTTGCTCAATAAGTTGAACTAGTATATCTCCGTTTCCTTTAATAGCATCAATACTGTTTTTTATAATATTTTCAATTGTCCAGCTATAAAGTTGTTTATTGATTTGGCAGTATAATTGCTTTTCTGGGAATTTAAATTCAATATTCACCCTTTCGGAAACCCTTGTTGTTAAATAATCTAGTGAATCTTTGGTCAGTTTCGTAAGGTTGGTACTTAATAAAATTGGTTTAGAGCCAATTTTATTAAATCTTTCACTTATAATATTTAATCTATCAATATCTTTTTCAATCTCAATTAAATAATTTGAGTCTACTTTATTGCTTTTCAATATCTCTAACCATCCCATCAATGATGTTAATGGGGTGCCAATTTGATGAGCTGTTTCTTTTGCCATACCAGTCCAAAGCATATTAAGTGTAGCGATTTTAGAGCTTTTATAATAAAAGTAAATTAATGATATGAATAATAAAATTATTAAGATTAGAGCTAATGGATAATACTTTAACTTATTTATAACTTCAGAATTTCCATAGTATAATGTTTCTATAACTTTGTTATCATAATAAATTTTAATTGGAGTGTTTTCATTTTTAAATTTCCTTATAAGTTTATTTATCTTAGTAGTATCATTAATTTTTAGATTAGTAATATTATTGAATTCTATTTCTCCATTTTTATTAACTTTTATCATTGGAGTTGTAGAGTTATTTTTTAATACCTCTAGTGTAAGATTAGAAATATTATCATCATCCAAAGATTTTGTTAATTCAGCTTGAGCTAATGACCATATTTGCATTTTAGATCTTTCTTCTGTTTTAAATTTTTGAAAAAAGAGAAAAGTATTCCATAAAATTGCAGAAATAATTATTAAAGACAAGGAAACTAAAATCCAGCTAGATATATTGTTTTTTTTGTTCAAAACTAAGCTTGTAAAATAATTTATTAAATAAATATAATCTAATTATATCAAACTATAATAACATATAAATGATTAGAAATCTTTATTTTAGACAATCAAAAAATAATTAACAAATTTAATAATCAACATGGAATTACAAGGAAAAATTAAAATGATTGGCAATACTCAAGCTATTACTGATAGTTTCAAAAAAAGAGAAATAGTTATTACGACAAACGAACAATACCCACAAACAATTATGACCGAATTTGTACAAGATAAAGTAGATCTTTTAAATAATTACGAGGTAGGTAATGATGTTAAAATAAGTATAAACATTAGAGGTAGAGAATGGAAAAACCCAAAAGGTGAAATTAAATACTTTAACTCTATACAAGGTTGGCGTATTGAAAAGTTAAGTGGTGAAGTTGATTCAGGTCAATTACCTCCTGCAGCTCCACTACAATCATTTGAAACCACTAATGATGTAAAAGACGAAGATCATGATGATTTACCATTTTAACACATGTATTTAACAAAATTCATTGAAAATATTTTTAAAAGGTTTCTGCCTTCTCCCTTTATAATTGCAGTGATTCTGACTTTTACTACAATTATTCTTGCTCTTATATTTTCTAATTTTGTTGATCCAAACTCCTCTTTATCTTTTTTAGAAATTTTATCTTCCTGGGAAAAAGGCATTTGGAATAATGATTTATTGGTATTTGCTTATCAGATGATACTAATATTAGTTTTAGGAAACATTTTAGTTTTAAGCTCTCCTGTAAGCAGATTAATATTAGTAATTGCTAAAAAGGCTAATAGCACTGAAAAAGCAGTAATTATTGTTAGTGTGTCAGTAATGTTGGTCGCTTTTTTTAATTGGGGTCTGGGGCTTATTTTTGGAGCTATTTTAGCAAGAAAAATTGGAGACTATTCTGTTGAAAATAATATAAAATTAAATTATCCGTTAGTTGGTGCAGCTGGATATGTAGGACTTATGATATGGCATTCAGGAATTAGTGGTTCAGCTCCTATAAAAGTTGCTGAAGACAATCACTTGTCTAGTCTAATGTCTTCTAGAAATGATTCTTATTTGTACAGCGATCTACCAACTAGTTTAAATTTTGATTTAACAGTTTTAAGTTCAGCCAATTTAATTACATTCTTAGTATTGCTAATTTTGGTGCCACTTACTTTTTATTTTCTTTCAAAAAATTCATCATCTCAAAATACTGTATTAACAAATGAAAACATAATGAATAATGATGTTCAAGATGAGATAAGAACAAATAATCTTGAAAGCTCAAGAATATTTTCGATACTATTTGGCGTAATTTTGCTAATTGCTTTCTTTTATCAATACTCAGAGGATTTAATTAATTTTAAAATTACTCCAAATAGTCTTAATTTTTTTATGCTAGGTCTTTCAATTTTATTGCACTCAAATTTTAAATCTTTTCTTAACGCTTTACGAAAGTCGATTAACGGTGCTTCAGGGATATTGATTCAATTTCCGCTATATTTTGGAATTATGGGAATTATGAAAGAATCAGGATTAATCGTTTATGTATCTGATTTTTTTATTTCTATCTCAAATGAATTTACACTCCCAATATTTACTTTTTTTAGTGCTGCTATTATAAACGTATTTGTTCCCAGTGGTGGAGGGCAATGGGTTATTCAAGGACCTGTAGTAATTGCTGCTGCTACTGAGTTAAATGTACCAATTCAGAAAGTTGTAATGGCTTTGGCTTATGGAGACCAATTAACTAATATGTTACAGCCATTTTGGGCTTTACCGTTATTGGCAATTACAAAATTAAAAGCTAAAGAAATTTTACCATACACGCTTATTATTATGCTTGTAGGATTAGTAGTTTTTATCTCTAGCTTAATTATATTTAAATATTAGTCTATGCTTAAAACTGCCGATGTTTCAAATCATTTAGATAAAATTCGTTTTTTAGAAATACTTAAAAACAAATTTTCAGCAAAAAAATATAACTCAATTTTGAGTACTGTTAACTATAACAAAGAGCTTCTTGAATTACAATCATCTTTGGTAGATCTACAAAACTGGATTCAAAAAAACGACAAAAAAGTCTGCATAGTATTTGAAGGCAGAGATGCAGCTGGTAAAGGAGGTGCGATTAAAAGATTTACACAACACCTTAATCCCAGAACAACTAGAGTGGTGGCTTTAGCAAAACCAACAAAGAAAGAAAAAGGGCAATGGTATTTTCAGAGATACATCAAGGAGTTACCAAATAATGGAGAAATTGTGTTTTTTGACAGAAGTTGGTATAATCGTGCAATAGTAGAGCCAGTTATGGAATTTTGTACAGAAAAGCAATATAACATCTTTATGAATCAGGTAAACGATTTTGAAAAGATGATTACTCAGGAAAATATAATTTTAATTAAATTTTGGTTTTCAATAACAAAAAAAACTCAAAAAAATAGATTTAATAGCAGATTGTCCAATCCTTTAAAAAGATGGAAATTTAGTGTTGTAGATAAAGAAGGGCAAAAAAAGTGGGATGTTTATACTGATTATAAAAATAAGATGATAGACAAAACAAACACTTCTGAAAATCCTTGGAAAATTATTAAAAGTGATAGTAAAAAAAGCTCAAGATTAGAGTCAATTAAGTATGTATTATCATTATTTGAATTTTCAAGAAATAATTTTAATAAATCTCTAAAAAGCCCAAAAAAATGAATAATTACTCAGTAAGAGATTTAAAATTGTTAAGCTCAAAAAAAGCTTTAGTTTACCTTTTAACGCAAGACAATGCAACTATTGCTAAAACTTTAAGATATGTTAAATATGAAAATAATCTTAAAAGACTTCAGATTGAATTAATTAAACTTCAAAAATGGGTTTCAGATAATAATAAAAAAGTAATTATAATATTTGAAGGAAGAGATTCAGCTGGTAAGGGTGGTGCAATAAGGAGAACTATTGAACACTTGAATCCAAGAAAAATTAAAGTTGTTGCTCTACCTAAGCCAACTGAAAATGAAAAAAGTCGCTGGTATTTTCAGAGATATGTAAATCATTTTCCAAGTAAAGGGAATATAGTTTTTTTTGATAGAAGTTGGTATAATAGAGCAGTAGTGGAACCAGTAAATGGGTTTTGCAATGAAAATGATTATATATCCTTTATGAGTCATGTTAATGATTTTGAAAAAATGATCACAGATTCAGATACACATCTAATTAAATTTTATTTTTCTATTTCTAAAGATGAACAATTAAAGAGATTTAATGAAATTAAAAATAGTCCTTTAAAAAAATGGAAATTTAGCAGTGTTGATAGTAATGCACAAGAGTTGTGGGATAAGTATACTTTTTATAAGGATCAAATGTTTTTAAAGACAAATACAACTAATGCACCTTGGAATATCATTGAAGCTAATAGAAAAGTTAACGCAAGAACTCAAGCTATAAAGACAATTTTAGAAAAAATTCCATACACCAAGAATTTAGATTTACAATCTGATGAAGTTGTTTTCTAACTTATATTCTTTGTAAATTCTTCGATTGATTTTGATTTATTTACTGAGAATTCACCAATTTTAGTCCTAATTAACTTAGATAATGTCGCTCCAGAATTTAATTTTTTCCCAAAATCGTTTGCCAAAGCCCTAATATAAGTTCCCTTACTGCATTCTACTTCAAAATCTATGTGAGGCATATGAATTTTTGAAATATTAAAACTTAATATTTCAACATATCGATCATTTATTTCAACATTTTTTCCTATTCTAGCAGATTCATACAGTCTTTTTCCGTCTTTTTTTATTGCAGAAAAAATTGGTGGTTTTTGTTTTATTTTACCAATAAAACTTTTTGATGCATTAATGATTAAATCTTCATTAATATGATCTATTGGAAATGTGTTATTTGGTTTTGTTTCTAAATCAAATGATGGAGTAGTTGTGCCAATTAGAAAAGTACCAGTATATTTTTTTGTTTGATTTTGAAAACTAGAAATTTTCTTTGTCATTTTTCCTGTACAAATAATTAGTAATCCAGTTGCTAAGGGATCTAATGTTCCTGCATGTCCAACTTTAATTTTTTTTATTCCAAACTTATTTTTAATAAGCCATCTGATTTTATTTACAACTTGAAATGAAGTCCAATTAAGGGGCTTATTTATGAGCAAAACTTGACCGTTTTTAAAATCTTCTTCGTTCATGAACTCTGATATATAAAAAATTAATTTAAAAGTGCATAACCGATTGCAATACTTCCAATAATCCCACAGTATATTGAGAAGTAAGAAAGTTTACTTTTCTTAACTATTAAAATCATCCATTTACAGGCTAATAAGCCAGATGTAAAGGCAGCAAGAAAACCTGCCAAAATAGGAATTATTTCAGATGATTGTAAGTTTAAATCACCACTTAAAATGTCTTTACCTATTTTCCCGAAAATTAACGGAACTACCATCAAAAAAGAAAATTTAGCAGCCCTGGTTCTGTCAATTCCTAATAAAACAGAGGTGGAAATTGTTGCTCCTGATCTTGAAATTCCAGGAATTATAGCTATAGCCTGAGAAATACCAATTAGTATAGCATATAAATAAGAAACTTCTTTTTTTGTATTTTTTGCTTTATCTGCAAGGAGCAATAATAATGCAGTTACCAACAACATAAATCCAACTAGTAATATTTTTCCTCCAAATAATGATTCAAGCTCTTTCTCAAAAAATAATCCAAAAATTACAGCTGGAAACATAGAAATTATAATTTTTAATGAAAATTTAAATTCAGCGTTCCATTTAAATTGTAATAACCCTTTAAATATTTCAACAACCTCTTCTTTGAAAACAAAGATTGTACTTAACGCGGTAGCAAAATGTAATACTACAGTAAAAGTCAAGCTTTGATCTGCTGCATAGCTATTCCCCAGAATTACTTTTGCTAATTCTAAATGACCACTTGATGAAACTGGTAAGAATTCAGTTAAGCCCTGAACGATACCAAGTACTATAGCTTCTAAAACATCCATATCTAGTCTTTTTCTGTAGTACTCAAGATTGCATAAATCTGTATTCCAAGACCTAGCAGTACTAAAGTTGGAGCTAGTCTTATTCTTCTAAAATTATATATATCAGGGCTAAAGTTGTTAGGATCTTCACTTCCTCCACCTGACATTAAAATGAATCCAACAGCAATAATAATCAGCCCGAAAATCATTATTTTGTAGTTTCTTTTTTTAAAAATAAAATTATTTTTATGTTTTCTTTTTTTCTCTCCCATCTCTTAATTATATAATTTTTCTGTATTTAAATTTAAAAGTTTTTGAGTTGCAAAATAGGTGCTTATCCAACTTATTAATACCCCTAAAAGAATTATGGATAAAAAAACATAAACAATATAGATATTGTTAAACATATCTATAAATGGAATTTTCTTGTCTATGTACAAAATTGTGAAATATAGTAGTGTAGAGGCTAAAACAGAACTGAATAATCCTAAAAAAACATTTTTTTTGATAAAGGGTTTTCTTATAAACCTTTTTGTTGCCCCTACCAATTGCATTGTTTTAATAGTCCATCTATTAGAATAAATAGCAAGTTTTATTGAACTATTAATAATTAGCACTGAAATTACAAATAGGATAAAAGTTATTGGGAACATCCATAATGTAATTTTTTTCAAATTTGCATTCATCATACTTACTAGATCTTTATCATATTGAATGTCATCGATAAAATTATTATTCTTCGCTAATAAATTCGAAATGCTATCAATTTTTTTGCCATCTACATATTCAGATAAAAGATTAATGTCAAATGAATTTATTAATGGATTATAACCAAGTTCGTCAATAAAATCTTCTCCAAATTCAGTTTTCATAATTGAAACTGCTTCATCTTTTGAAATGTACTTTAAATCTTTAACAAATTCAGAACTTATTAATGAGTTTTTTATTTGATTTAAATCAACACTTTTTGCGTCATCTTTTAAATAAATTGACATAGTCAATGATTCCTTAAAGTTTTTGGAAACATTTTTAATATTTACAATAGTAAATGATAATATGCCAAACAAAAACAGCATCATTGAAATACTTACAACTACAGAAACATATGAAGAAAGAATTCTACGTCTATTTAATTTATTCATTTTAAATCAATGATTTAGTGTAAAAATAAAGAACTAAATCTATATCTAAAAAGATTTTCTATTATAACAAGAAAATGTAAATTTGTTAGCATATCTACTTTTGATCATTCATGAAATATAATTTTCAAAAAATTGAAAAAAAATGGCAAGCTAACTGGGCTAGAAATAAAACTTATAAGTCTAAGATAGATCACACAAAGCCAAAATTTTATAGCTTGGATATGTTCCCATACCCAAGTGGTGCAGGACTTCATGTTGGCCATCCTCTTGGCTATATTGCCTCAGATATATATTCGAGATACAAAACATTAAAAGGGTTTAATGTTTTACATCCACAAGGTTATGATAGCTTTGGGTTGCCTGCAGAGCAATATGCTATTCAGACAGGACAACACCCAAAAAAAACCACTCTGAACAATATTAACACTTATAGAAGTCAGCTTGATAAAATAGGATTTTCTTTTGATTGGTCAACAGAATTAAGAACTAGTGATCCAAATTATTATAGGTGGACACAATGGATTTTTATTCAATTATTTAATTCTTGGTATGATTTCGATACACAGAAAGCAAAAAGTATTGATAAATTAGCAGATATTTTTTCATTAAATGGCAATAATAACATTAGGCTTGAAAATGATAGTGAAATAGAAGTCTTCACATCATCAGAATGGAATAATTATTCGAATGAGAAAAAACAACAAATTCTACTTTCATATAGAATTGCATATTTAGCAGACTCAGAGGTTAATTGGTGCCCTGAGTTAGGAACTGTATTAGCAAATGATGAAATAGTTAATGGAGTTTCTGAAAGAGGAGGTTTTCCTATTGAAAAAAGAAAAATGCGACAGTGGAATATGAGAATTTCATGTTATGCTGATAGGCTATTAAATGATTTAAATAAAATAGATTGGAGTTATTCAATTAAAGAAACTCAAAAAAATTGGATCGGAAAGTCTACGGGATGTTCTTTGTTTTTTGACATAGTAGATTTTGAGGATAAAATTGAGGTTTTTACAACAAGGCCTGATACAATTTTTGGAGTTAGTTTTATGACTTTAGCCCCAGAGCATGAATTAGTGAAAAAAATTGTTACAATTGATAAATTAAATGAGGTTACAAACTATATCAATAAAGTTAGCACAAAAAGTGAGAGAGACAGGCTTTCTAATGTAAAATCAATTTCAGGTGTTTTTACAGGTGCTTATGCAGAGCACCCAATAACTAAAAAACCAATTGAAATTTGGATTGGTGATTATGTATTGGCAAGTTACGGAACTGGAGCAGTAATGTCTGTCCCATGTGGAGATCAACGAGATTACGATTTTGCAAAAAAATATGATATTAAAATTATAAATATCTTCAAGGATATAGATATTTCAAATGAAGCTTTTATCAGTAAAGAAAAATTTAGTTTATGTGATAGTGATTTTCTTAATGATTTGTCATTTGTTGAGGCAAACCAAAAGGCTATTGAGTATATTGAATACAATGGATTTGGAAAGAAAAAGGTGAATTTTAGATTAAGAGATGCTATTTTTTCTAGACAAAGATATTGGGGAGAGCCTTTCCCTGTATATTATAAAAAAGGTCTTCCTTATATGATTGATGAAGCATATCTACCTTTGAAGCTTCCTGACATAGAAAAGTATCTACCAACTAAAGATGGAGACCCTCCACTTGGCAGGGCTGATGAATGGGCTTGGGATACTGTAAAAAATAAAACAGTGAGTACTTCATTGATTAACCAGACTACAGTTTTCCCCCTTGAGCTTAACACTATGCCTGGTTGGGCTGGAAGTTCTTGGTATTTCTTAAAATACACAAATAGTTTAAATAGTAATCCAGTGAAAAAAAATGATGGGTTATCATATTGGAAAAATGTTGATCTTTATATTGGAGGTAATGAACATGCTACAGGTCATTTGTTATATTCTCGATTTTGG
Source organism: Flavobacteriales bacterium (assembly GCA_004213995.1). GTDB lineage: Bacteria > Bacteroidota > Bacteroidia > Flavobacteriales > Flavobacteriaceae > SGZJ01. The sequence goes on from SGZJ01000009.1 coordinate 15,060, forward strand.
ACTAAATTTTTATATGATCGAGATTTTATAAGTTTTGATGAGCCATTTAAAAAACTTATTAATCAAGGTATGATTTTAGGTTCTAGCGCAATCATTTATAGAGATTCAAGATCGAAGAAATTTATTTCTAAAGATTTGTTAAAAAATCAAAATGTAGATGAAATTCACATTGATGTTAGTTTAATTAATAGTTCAGACGAAGTAGATCTTAATGCTTTAAAGTCTTGGCAACCACAATTTGAAAATGCTCATTTTGAGTTTATAAATAATAGTTTTAAAGCTGGAAGAAAGATTGAAAAAATGTCAAAGAGATGGTATAATGTCGTAAATCCAGATTTGATTTGTGAACAGTATGGTGCTGATAGTTTAAGGTTATTTGAAATGTTCTTAGGTCCACTAGAACAATACAAACCATGGAATACTGCAGGAATTTCAGGCGTGCATAATTTTTTAAAAAAATTATGGAAACTTTACACAAACGATAAGGGAATAAAAAATTTTAATTCAAAGCCCTCAAAAGAAAGCTTAAAAACTCTACACACCGCAATTAAAAAAGTTGAAAATGATATTGAAAATTTCTCATTCAACACTCCAGTTTCATGCTTTATGATAGCTGTTAATGAATTGACAGTTCAAAAATGCAGCAGCAAAGAGATTTTGGAGTCATTACTGATTTTATTATCTCCATATGTCCCACATATATGTGAAGAGCTTTGGGAAATGTTGGGACACACTAATTCAATTACTTTTGAATCATTTCCAATTTTTGACCCTAATATGCTAGTTGAATCTACTAAGATTTATCCAATATCAATAAACGGAAAGGTTAAACTTAAACTTGAAATATCTTTAGCATTAAATAATGAAGAAATTGAAAATATTATTCTAGCTAACGCTGAGGTAATTTCAAAGTTAGAAGGTAAAACTCCTAAAAGAGTAATAGTTATCACTGGAAAAATTATTAATTTAGTTGTATGATTATTGCTTTAATTTTTGTTAATATTATTTTTTTAGCTATTGCTAAGTATATAAATACTGAAAATGCTAAATTTTTTCTTGCAGGATACAATACAATGTCAGAAAAAGAAAGAAATAACTTTGACTTAGTTAGTTATTTGAAATTTTTTAAAAGTTTTTTTATAAAATTAACTTTTTATTCAACTTTAATATTTGCGGTCACTTATTTTTTTTATGATGAAGAAATTGCAGCTATAGCCTGGTGTTTATCACTTACGGTTCCTTGGCCTTATTTTATAATTAAATCTCAAAAGTATTCTAAATAGCAATTTGTCTATCAATTTGTTGATCCAAAGAAATATATGTTTCAGTTCTTGAAACACCATTAATGGTTTGAATTTTTTTATTTAATATTTGCATTAAATTCTCATTATCTATACATAATATTTTTGTCAAAATACTCCAATTCCCTGTTGTATAATGACACTCCAAAACTTCAGGAATTTTTTTTAATTCACGAACAACGGATGCATTGTCACCAGCTTTTTCTAAATAAATTCCAATAAATGCCATTGTTTTATGCCCAAGAACTTTTGGATTAATAATAATTTTTGAACCTTCAATCAATTCAGAATTTTCAAGTTTTCTAAGTCTTTGGTGAATTGCTGCACCAGAAACTCCAATTTTTTTTGCTATTTCTAAAATGGGGGTCCTGGCATTAGTCATAAGTGATCTAATAATCTCCTTATCTATACCATCAATTGTTATGTTGTTATTAATATTCTTCATAAAGTTTAATCACTAATTACATTAGTTTTAATTTTTAAACGGAATCTCGTGTTCATTAAATTCTATTCCATAGTCAATTAATTCTTTTAAAATTGGGTTATATATATCCTTTTTAACTGGAAGTTGTACTCCTTTAGCTGTAATTTTAGAATTTAAAATTGCTAATGTTGCAATTGCTAAAGGAAGCCCTACAGTTTTTGCCATTGCTGTATAGGTTTGATCTTCTCCAATACAAACCATATTTGAGTCTATTTGATATTTTTTGTTGTTTAGTTCGTAAACGAATTTATGAGTCATTACAATCATATCTTTATCATCAGGTTCTAACGTCCAGCTTTTGCAAAGAATAAATTCTAATATTTGTGCTGGAGTTGCTTTGTCTATTGTAATAGTCTTTTGGCTACTAAAGATATCTAATTCTAATAATTTACTCCAAATAATATCTTTTTCAGAAATATTTAATAGTTTTTGTAATTTTAATTCAACCTTTTCTTTGGCATTGTGTGGTAAGAATAAATCTACAAAATCTTTAAAAGCCATATTCTTACTATTTTCAATTATGTAGCTATCATCTGTCATTCCGAGCTGAACAAAAACGTCCCAAGATTCACTAAAACCAACTTTTCTAATTGTACCTCTACATAGGGTTTTTACATCTTTTAATCCATAAATTTCTTTATATTTTAAAGAATCTCTATTAGCGTATCCTTCAAAACTTCCATAATTTTTGACTTCTAAATTTTGAGTTCTTTTAAAAAGTTTATTGTAGGGGATATATTTATTATGCCCCTGTTGAATGAATTTTGCAGGCCCTCCTTGACCCGCAAGTACTACATTTCTTGGATTCCATGTAAATTTATAGTTCCATAAATTATTATCGGATTCTGGCGTAATTAATCCTCCTGTATAAGATTCAAATAAAGTAATTTTTCCTTTTTTTTCTTTAATATGATCAATAACCTTCATTGCACTCATGTGGTCAATTCCAGGATCTAAACCAATTTCATTCATAATTATTATATCTTTTTCGATAGCAGAATTATTTAAAGCAAGCATTTCATCACTTATGTAAGATGCTGTCAACATGTTCTTTCTGTGTTTAATGCAGTCTTTTGCCACCATTAAATGGAATCTAGCAGGCAGCATAGAAATTACAATATCCGCTGCAAGAATTTCTTTTTCTCTGGAATTGTCATTAAATACATCAAGTTTTATTGCCTTAGAATTAGAATGGTTATTTAATAATATTTTTATTTTTGCAACATGTTTATCTGCAATTATTATAAATAAATTTTCTTTTTCAGATTTGCTTAACAGGTATTTAATTAAATAGGAAGAGGATTTTCCGGAACCAATTATTAGTATCTTTCTCATAAATATAAAAGTAATATTATAAATTTAATATTCTAATATTTCAAGTCTTTATATAATTCATTTTCTTAATAAATTCATACATTTGATATTAGATGCATTTAAAGAAAATAAATGAATTTAGATAAATACGGATTACTTAAATCTAATGCTTACTATCAGACTCCAGTTAATAAGCTACAAGAAATTATAGTTAATCAAAAACAGGGATTTATTGTTGATTCCGGAGCGTTATCTATATATACTGGTAAATTTACTGGGAGATCTCCAAAAGACAGATATATTGTTAAAGATAAAATCACAAAAGATAAAGTCTGGTGGGGTGAGATTAACATTCCAATTACTGAATCTTATTTTGAAAAATTATATCTCAAAATAACCAACTATTTATCTGGAAAGGATTTGTATGTTAGAGATAGTTATGTCTGTTCATTAGAGTCAGCAAGACTTAATATTAGAACAATCTGTGAATTACCTAGTAGTGATTTTTTTGCTAACAATATGTTCTTAAGGTTAGATAAAAAAACTGTTAAAAATTTTCAGGAGGATTGGCTTTTAATTAATGCACCGGGATTTAAATCTAATCCAAAAATTGATGGAACAAGAAGCGAAAATTTTGCTATAATAAATTTTTCAAAAAAAATTATAATTATTGGTGGAACAGGATATACGGGAGAAATAAAAAAATCTATTTTTTCTGTCCTAAACTTCATCCTCCCTGTTAACCAAGATATTTTACCTATGCATTGCAGTGCAAATGTTGGTAAAGATGAGGACACTGCAATTTTCTTTGGTTTATCTGGTACGGGTAAGACAACTCTTTCAGCTGATCCAAGCAGGCAATTAATAGGAGATGATGAGCATGGTTGGAGTAAAAACCAACAGGTTTTTAATTTTGAAGGAGGTTGTTATGCAAAAGTCATTAATTTAAATAAAGAAAGTGAACCAGATATTTACAAGGCTATTAAGAAAGGATCTCTTTTAGAGAATATCATTGCTGATAAAAATGGTAAAGTTGACTTTAGAGACACTTCAATTACTCAAAATACAAGAGTTAGTTATCCAATTAATTTTATCGAAAACATCAAATTTCCTTCAATCGGAAATACTCCAAAAAACATTTTTTTTCTAACAGCTGATGCTTTTGGTGTTTTACCTCCAATATCTAAACTGTCTTCTAGTCAAGCTGCTTATCATTTTATTTCAGGTTATACTAGTAAGGTTGCAGGAACTGAAGCTGGGGTAGTCGAGCCACAACCATCTTTTTCTGCCTGTTTTGGAGCACCTTTTATGCCTTTACATCCTGCTGAGTATGCGCAAATGTTGATAATAAAAATTAAAGAGTCGGGAGTTAAAGTTTGGTTAGTCAATACTGGTTGGACAGGAGGCCCGTATGGAATAGGCAAAAGAATGGAATTAAAATATACAAGGGCTATGATAAATGCTGCCTTAAGTGGTGAACTTGAAGAGGCTAACAAAGATAATTATCATATTCATTCTGTTTTTAATTTAAACCAGCCGAGAATTTGTCCAAATGTTCCTACTTCTGTTTTAAGTCCAAGAAAAACATGGAACGATGATGTTAATTATTATAAAACTGCTTATAAATTAGCAAATTCATTTGTAACTAATTTCAAACAGTTTGAATCCTATTCAAATAATGAAATCATGTCAGGAGCTCCAAACGGAAAATAAAATAATTTATTTTTTCTTATTGACCTTTTTGATGTAATCATCTAGAGCCATAGTCATCGAAGGGAACTTTTTTGAAGGGGCAGATATATCAACTACAAGACCATTTTCTTCACATGTTTTTTTAGTGATAGCTCCGAAAGCAGCAATTCTTGTATTTTTTTGTTTAAAATCTGGATAATTGTGCAATAAAGATTGTATCCCAGTAGGACTGAAGAAAACTAAAATATCATAAGAAACGTCTGCTAAATGTGACAAATCACTAATCACGGTTTTGTAAAATACAGATTGTCTCCAGTTAATTTCTAATTTGTTAAGAAGTTTAGGAACTTCAGCTTTTAATTTATCAGTAGTAGGGAGTAAGAATCGTTCAGTATTATATTTCTCAATCAAAGGGCATAAATCAGCAAATTTTCTTTGACCCACATAAATTTTTCTTTTTCTGTAAACAACATATTTCTGCAAGTAAAAAGCTACAGCTTCAGATTGACAGAAATATTTCATAGAATCAGGAACTTTGTATCTCATTTTTTCACAAACCCTGAAATAATGGTCTACTGCATATCTGCTAGTAAGAATAATAGCTGTAAACATTGTTAAGTCTATCTTTTGAAGTCTAATTTCTTTTACTGAAACAGGTTTTACGTGAATAAAAGGCTCAAAGTCAATTTTAATTTTTCTACTTTTTTCTAATTCAAAAAAAGGAGAGTGAGGTATTGTAGGTTTAGTTTGAGAAACAAGAATAGTTTTAACTTTCATATAGCTTACCTTTTTGATATTGAAACTATATTAATTCATTTATAAAAAATAAAATAGGAACAATTTCAAGAGTGCAAAGATACAAAATAAAATAAAACATGTTTGATAATATTAAATTATCATTCAATCTAATCACTTTATAAAGCCCAATTAAGTAAAGTGAAATAACAAAAAATATACTCATTTTTATAAATGTCATTGAGTTTGGGAAACTATAAATTGCTAATGAATTCAATAAAATTATAATTATCCCAATTAATTTATTGAAGTTGTTTTTTTGTAAGTTAAAAGTAACTATAAACTTACTTATACTAAATGCCCAGCCTACTAACAATTCAATCAGGTATTTTGCGTAAACAAAGACAATAACAATCAATAAAGTTTTGAAAAATATTGATATTTCAAAATTATTATTAATGCCGTAGGAACTGTAAGATATAATAATAGAAATGTAAACACTTAGCGAAATGAGATAATTAATATTTAGTAGGCTATTAAAACTGCTTAAAAAACTGTTGTTATTAGTATTAAATTTTAAAAATGAATTATTTAAATAAATAAAAATAAATTGTTTGAATTTAGAATTATTTAATGCCTTTGCAATAGTTACAATTATTATATTTAATAATATGATAATTGTAAATCCATCAAATAAAATATAGTCTCTTATCATCAAAGCTAAATTATGAAGAATATTGTATAAAAATAATCTACTAAATAACTATTTTTACTAAAATATATAGTCATGAGGGATGTTTTAATTATTATTCCAACATATAATGAAATTGAAAACATTGAAAATATTATTATTTCAACTATTAATTTATATCCAACAATAAATATTTTAATTGTTGACGATAATTCTCCAGATTTAACTTCTAAAAAAGTTGAGGATTTAAAGCCAAAATTTAAAGATCAATTATTTTTACTGAAAAGATTAAAAAAAGAAGGTCTTGGAACTGCATATGTAGCCGGTTTTAAATGGGCTCTAAAAAATAAATTTAATTATGTGTTTGAGATGGATGCAGACTTCTCTCACAATCCAGAGGACATTAAAAGAATATTAGAACCGATGTTAGAAAACAACTATGATGTTTCTATAGGCTCTAGATACATAAAAGGTATAAATGTTGTTAATTGGCCTTTGAGTAGAATAATTTTATCCTACACTGCATCTCTATATGTTCAACTAATAACTAGGATGAACATTAAAGACTCAACATCTGGATATATATGTTATAAAAAAACAGTTTTAGAGTCAATTGATTTGGATAATATAAAATTTACAGGATATGCTTTTCAAATTGAAATGAAATATAAATCATATTTAAAAAATTTCAAAATAATTGAAGTGCCAATAATTTTTTCAGACAGATTATTTGGTGTTTCAAAATTAAATGGCAGTATAATTTCTGAAGCAATATTTGGGGTAATAGCAATGAGAATAAAAAATATTTTTAATATTAAATTTTAGATAATGAAGCAGGTTTTAATTAAAAATGCAAGAATAATTAATGAAGGTAAAATTATTAGCTCTGATATTTTTATCGAAAATGAGATAATAAAAGAAGTGTCAAAATCTATTAGTTTAAAATCATCATCCGTTCAAATTATTGATGCAGAAAATAATTTTGTAATGCCTGGAATCATAGATGATCAAGTACATTTTAGAGAACCTGGATTAACACACAAAGCAGATATTAAATCAGAATCAAAAGCCGCTGTTGCGGGTGGTATAACTTCATTCATTGAAATGCCTAACACCAATCCTCAGGCTACGACTATTAAAGAATTAGACAGAAAATTTGAAATAGCATCTAAAGATTCATTGGCAAACTATTCATTTATGTTTGGTGGAACAAATGATAATTTAGATGAAATTTTAAAAGTTGACACAAAAAATGTAGCTGCGCTGAAATTATTTTTAGGTTCATCTACTGGCAATATGTTAGTTGATGATTTAGATGTTTTAGAGAAAATATTTTCTAAGACAAATATGCTCATCGCAGTTCACTGTGAAGATGAATCTACAATTAAAGAAAATTTAAAATTATTTGGAGATAAGTATGGAGAAGATATTCCAATGAAATTTCATCCATTAATTAGAAGTAGAGAAGCTTGTTACATATCATCCTCGAATGCTATCAAATTAGCAAAAAAAACGGGGGCTAGATTACATGTGTTTCATCTTTCAACTGCTGAAGAGACTAAATTATTCTCAAATAAAGAGAAGTTAAAAGATAAAAAAATTACCTCGGAAGTTTGTATACATCATTTATGGTTTTCTGATTCAGATTATGATGAATATGGTTCAAAAATAAAGTGGAATCCTGCTGTTAAAAGCTCAACTGACAGAGATGCTCTTTGGAAAGCATTACTAGATGATCGAATTGATGTAGTTGCAACTGACCATGCTCCTCATACCGAGGAAGAAAAGAAATCTAAATATTTGAACTGTCCATCTGGAGGGCCACTTGTTCAGCACGCACTACCAGCAATGCTAGAGGCTTATCACAATAATAAAATATCTCTGGAGAAAATTGTTGAGAAAATGTGTCATAATCCAGCTATTCTTTTTCAAATCGAAAAAAGAGGCTATATTAGAAAGGGTTATTTTGCTGATTTAGTTATTTTTAATTTAAACAATCCATGGACTGTTAATAAAGAGAATATTTTATATAAATGCGGCTGGTCCCCTTTTGAAGGAAAATCATTCAAATCAAGAATTTCACACACAATTATTAATGGTAATTTGATATATGAAAACACTTCTTTTCTTAATGAAACAAGAGGTAAAAGGCTAACATTTGAAAGATGAATAAATTAAAGCTTATAATTATTTTGAGTTTAGTTTTAGGTTGCAATAATTCCCTAAATCAAGAACCTATACCACCAGAGAATTTAATATCTAAAGAAAAAATGATTGATATTATTTATGATATGACTTTAATTAATGTAGCTAAAGGTGTTAATAAAAGTATTTTAGAAAATAATGGAATAATACCTGAGCAATATCTTTTTAATAAACACTCTATAGATAGTATATTATTTGCAAAGAGTAATGAATACTACTCATATGATTTAAAAACTTATCAAACAATTTATGATAAGGTAAAAATCAAACTTGAAAAAAATAAAAATATTATTAATGATAGTATTGATATCCTAAAACAAATTTCTGGTGAACTGAGTAAAAAACTAATTAAAGAAAGTAAAAAAAATAAAATATTAATTGATACTATTAAAATTGATAGTATTAGTAAAATAAAATTAATTAATTCAAATTAGTATTGCTTATTTTTACATTTTGTTATAAAGACTGAATAATTGATGAAAAATTTTATTGAAGAAATTAGATGGAGGGGGATGATTCATGATGAAATGCCTGGCATCAATGATCATTTAAGTGACTCATTTAGAGTTTCTTACACTGGATTCGATCCAACTTCTGATTCTCTTCATATTGGGAGCCTTGTGCCTATTATGCTACTAGCTCATTTTCAACGCTCTGGCCATAAGCCTATCGTTTTAATAGGTGGTGCAACAGGTATGATCGGAGATCCATCTGGAAAATCTTCTGAGAGAAATTTGTTAGATGAAATAACATTATCTAAAAATCAAAAAGCAATAAAAAAACAGTTGTCTCATTTTTTAGATTTTGATTCTAAAGAAAAAAATAGTGCATTAATTCTCAACAATTTTGATTGGATGAGTAAATTCACATTGTTAGAATTTATTCGTGATATAGGAAAGCATATTTCTGTTAACTATATGATGTCTAAAGATTCTGTTAAAAATAGAATTTCGTCAGAATCTTCCGCAGGAATGAGTTTTACGGAGTTTACTTATCAGCTTGTTCAAGGATATGATTTTTTACATTTGTATAAAAATTACAAATGTACAATTCAAATGGGTGGTAGTGATCAATGGGGTAATATTACAACAGGAACAGAATTAATAAGAAGAGTAGATTCAGGAAAAGGATATGCATTAACTTGTCCACTCATTACTAAATCTGATGGATCAAAATTTGGTAAAACTGAAGGAGGAAACATTTGGCTAGATCCTAACAAAACTTCAGTATATAAATTTTATCAATATTGGTTAAATACTAGTGATTTAGATGCAGAAAAATATATAAAAATATTTACTTTCTTAAGCGAGAAAGAAATTGCTACTCTAATTAATGAGCATAAATTAGAACCTCATAAAAGATTACTACAAAAAGTTTTAGCAAAAGAAATAACAATAATTGTTCATTCTCTAAATTCATTTAAACAGGCTGAACAGGCATCTTCTATATTATATAGCAAGACATTTAAACAAGATATTCAACTTATCGATGAAAGTACTTTTTTAGAGGTATTTGAAGGGGTTCCATTTGCAGAAATTAATAAAGCCGAATTATTAAATGGAATTGATATGATATCTGCTTTATCCTCCAAAACAGATTTTTTGAATTCAAATTCAGAAGCAAGGAGGGCCATCAAAGAAAATTCAATTTCGATTAATAAATCTAAAGTCAAAGAGGATTATTTAATCCAAACTAAAGATTTGATTAATGACAAATATGTAATAATAAATAAAGGTAAAAGAAACACCTACATAATAAAATTCATATAAAAACTTAAACCATTTGATTACAACCTCGAATATCTGAATTATCAAATCTGCCAAGAATTTCAAACTCACTTTTACTTTTATTCCTACCCAAATCTTCAGTAGCAATAAATGAACATGAATTAATATTTGCTAAATCAATTATATTTACTCCCCCAGTTGAACCATTATTTTTAAAAGATAAGGCATCTTGTGGCTCTCTAATGAGCACTTTCATCCATGGTGGACACTGAAAAACTCCATTCTTTTGTGAATAAGCTTGTGAAAGTAACTCAGTCATCCCATATTCACTGCAAACTAGATCAGTACCAAAGCCTTGTTTTATTATTAAATGCAGTTCTTCTCTTATTATTTCTTTTCTTCTCCCTTTCATTCCACCAGTTTCTATTATAGTCAAATTAGGTAATTGAAACGTAAATTTTTCTAATAAATTTAACAAAGCAAAAGTGACGCCGAACAATAAAACTTTTTGATTTTTTAGAGCTATTAATTTATTTCGTAATTCATCATAATTATTGAGATAAAAACCACTATCCTGCTTATTAGTTTTTAATATTAATTTATTTATCATATAAATTAATGATGAATTTTTATTCTCTAAATATGAAGGTAGTAATGCTAAAATTGTATATTCCTTAATATCTCCAAAAAAATATTTAAATGAACTTTCAAAACTAGATTCATATAGTTTGAGATCAATTATATGGTGTTTGCTAAAATTAGTTTTTGTAGTACCACTACTAATAAATGTTTTTTCTATTGATTTATTAGAACTTAAAACTTTATGAGATTTAAAAAACTTAACAGGCAGGAAAGGTATTTGTTTTGAATTTGTGACATCACATGGATTTTTATTAATTAAATCACAAAATGATCTATAGATATTATTATTATTAAATTGAAATTCAAATATTTTATTTGCCATTAATTCAAATTCATCTTCAGTTTTTATTTTAAAAATATCTTTAATGTTTATCATATATTCAAAAGTATTTAAAATAATATACATCGTAATAAAATTGAACATTTATTTAATGTTATTAAAATGTTATCAATTATTTATATTAATTTTTAATAATATTTAGTTCATATATTTGTAAAAATTGTAACTCTTCGAAATGGCTTATAAAATATTACTGGTTGATGATGAACCAGATATATTAGAAATCATCTCATATTCACTTGAATCTGCAGGTTATAAGATTTATAAAGCAAATAATGGATTAGAGGCGATTAAAATTGCTAAAAAAATAATTCCAGATTTAATCATTATGGATTTAATGATGCCTCATATGAATGGAATTGATGCATGTGATGCAATTAGAAAATCTGATAATTTAAACGATGTAATTATTACTTTTTTATCTGCTAGAGGTGAAGATTTTTCTAAAATTGCCGGATTTGAAGCTGGAGCAGATGATTACATTACTAAACCTATAAAACCAAAAGTTTTATTGAGTAAAGTTAAAGCTCTTTTACGTAGAAAAAGTTCTGAACAAGATCAAACTATAATCCAAATAAACGATTTAATTATTGATCGATCAAAATACTCTGTAAATCTGAAGGGTATTGAGCTTAATTTACCTAGAAAGGAATTTGAATTACTATATTTGTTAGTATCAAGTCCTAACACAGTTTTTACAAGAGAAAAGATTTTAGATGTTGTTTGGGGTAGCGATGTTATAGTTGGAGATAGAACTATTGACGTGCACATCAGAAAAATAAGAGAAAAAATTGGAGCTTCTTCGTTTAAAACTATTAAAGGTGTTGGGTATAAGTTTGTAAGCTAATGTCCTTTAAATTTAAAAATTCGTATTCATTTGCATTTAAGACCTCATTTGCAATTTCTTTAGTTATTTCACTTATCGTTGGAGCTATTCTTTGGGTAGAGTCTACCTTAAGTTATTTTTATTTTCAACTCATTTTCTTAGCAGCTTTAGTGTTTATCATCTCTTTTTTAATAATCCAATCAAGAATAGAGGCATTTATTTATTCAAAAATTAAAAATTTATATAAAGAATTAAATTTAATTGATTCTATTTCTCTATCCAAAGCTGATATTAATACAGATATGAAATCGTTATTGGATAATATTAGTGAATTTAGTAGAGATAATAAATTAGAAATAGAATCTCTAAAGGTTAGAGAAGAGTTTAGAAAAGAGTTCATTGGAAACGTAGCACACGAATTAAAAACCCCAATATTTACGATACAGGGATATATTGAAAATCTTATTGATGGAGCTATAGATGATAATTCGGTTAGAGATAAGTTTTTAAATAGGGCCAAAATTAGTGTTGAAAGGTTGATCTATATCATTAAAGATTTGGATATGATCACAAAGTTAGAATCCGGAACTTTAAATTTAGAAAAAGATTCATTTGATATAATTGAGCTTGTTAAAAATATTTATGATCAGTTAGAAATTCAAGCTCAAAAAAATGATATAAAGCTAATTTTTAACAAACCTTACTTAGAACCAATTATTGTTTTTGCAGATAAAGATAAAATTCAACAAGTCATTACTAATTTAGTTATTAATTCAATTAAATACGGAACCAACAAAGGAACTACAGAGGTTAGTTTAGAGTCTATTAATTCTGATAAGTTAATCGTTAGAATTACTGATAACGGAGAAGGTATTCAAGAACAACATCTCTCAAGACTTTTCGAAAGATTCTATAGAGTAGATCAAAGTGGATCTAGAAAACAAGGAGGGTCTGGCTTAGGTCTATCTATCGTAAAACATATTATTGATGCTCACAATGAGAACATTTATGTTGAATCAAAGTTTGGGATTGGGAGTGAATTTTCTTTCACTTTAACAAAAGATTTAAATTAATTTCTTTAAAATAATGAGATTTGGGAAGCAAAAATAAACTAAAAAGATTTAAAGAAAACGAAAAATTTGATAATGTATTTCAACCTACTAGAGAAGAATTGCTTTCTGGTAATTTCGAATTTAAAGGAAGATGGGCAAAAAAAGTTTTCAATAACTCTAACCCAATTACACTAGAATTAGGATGTGGTAAAGGGGAGTATTCAGTGGAACTTGCAAGACAAAACCCTGATGTTAATTTCATTGGAATAGACATTAAAGGAGCTAGATTCTGGAGAGGAGCGAAAACAGCTAATGAAAAAAATATTGATAATGTTAAATTTATTAGAGCTCAAATTGAACTTGTTGAATATTTGTTTGAAAAAAATGAAATTTCTGAAATATGGATAACATTCCCCGATCCACAAATAACATTTAAAAGAACAAAACATCGTTTAACTAATTTAGAGTTCTTAAATAAATACAAGAAAATTTTAAACATCAACGGATGTATTAATCTTAAAACTGATAGTGAGTTTTTACATGGCTATACAATTGGACTTTTACAAGCAATGAATAACGCTGAAATATTATATTCTAATCACGATATTTATAAAAGATCGGGTAGTCCAAAAGAAGCTATAGAAATTAAAACGCATTATGAAAATTTATTTCTAAATAATGACAAGCCTATAACATTTATAAAATTTAAAATTTAGTTTTGACTCCAAATACAGACAATTTTTTTGATAGAGTTTACAAGGTAGTAAAACAAATACCTTATGGAAGAGTAACAAATTATGGGTCTATTGCAAAATATTTAGGCTCTGCGAAAAGTTCAAGAGCTGTTGGTTATGCTATGAATGCCTCACATAATTTAGCTGATGTTCCCGCTCATAGGGTTGTTAATAAAGTAGGTCTATTGACAGGTAAGCATCATTTTTTTGGTTCTAATTTAATGAAAGATCTTTTAGAAAGTGAAGGAATTGAAATTGTTGATAATCAGGTTAGTAGATTTGACTCATTATACTGGGACCCTAGTATTGAACTATAAATCCAATACATTTATTAAAATCAAGTTTTCGCACTATATTTGCATAAATAATAAGAGGCTTTGAAAATAAATAAAATAGAAATACTCAAAGAATTAAATGAGTTAAATATTAATGACTGTGACTTCATTAATATTGTAAATTTTTCCGATGAGATTATTTTAGACGTTAACATATCCAATCCTACTCTTCAGGCCAAGAAAAAAGCTGAAATAAAAATAAATAATTTCTTTAACTCAGAATCTCTTTCTTCATTCAAATTAAAAATTAATTTTAAGAATGTTGTAGCTAAAAAGCAGAAGAACCAAATAATAGCTAAAAAAATATCTGGCATAAAAAATATCATTGCAATTGCATCTGGCAAAGGAGGTGTTGGGAAATCTACCGTGACTTCAAATTTGGCTGTTTCGCTTGCAAAAATGGGCTTTACAGTCGGACTTCTTGACGCTGACATTTACGGTCCATCTATTCCAATTATGTTTGATGTTGCTGAGGAAAGACCTAAATCAATTATGATTGAAGGTAAAAGTAAAATGGAGCCTGTAGAAAATTATGGAGTTAAAATCCTTTCTATTGGTTTTTTTACAAAATCAGACCAAGCTGTTATATGGAGAGGACCTATGGCGTCAAAAGCTCTAAATCAAATGATTTTTGATGCTAACTGGGGAGAATTAGATTTTTTATTAATTGACTTGCCGCCAGGCACAGGAGATATACATTTAAGTATACTACAAGCATTACCAATTACAGGATCTGTAATTGTCAGTACTCCACAAAATGTTGCTTTGGCAGATGCAAAAAAAGGAGTAGCCATGTTTAAGCAAGACCTAATTAATATTCCTGTTTTAGGGATTATTGAGAATATGTCTTATTTTACACCTAAAGAATTACCAGAAAATAAATATTACATATTTGGTAAGGATGGCGCAAAGAACTTAGCTGATGACTTAGAAGTACCATTTATAGGCTGTATTCCACTAATTCAAAGTGTAAGGGAGGCTGGAGATTTTGGTAGACCAGTAGCAATGCAAGAAGAGACAATTATTAGTGAAGAATTAAAAAAAATTACTCAAAAGATAGTTTCTGAAGTTATTAAAAGAAATAAAGACCTTCCTGTTTCGGAAGCAATTAAAATTACAACTATGGCGGGTTGTTCAGCAGTTAACAAATAAATAAATTATTATGTCTGAAAATATTAAAGAAAAAATTGAAAATGCATTGGATGAAATTAGACCATTCCTTCAAAAAGATGGTGGTGATATTTCATTAATTGAAATTCAAAAAAACACTGTTAAAGTTAAATTAGAAGGAGCTTGCTCTACATGTACTATCAATCAAATGACCCTTAAATCGGGTGTTGAGATGACTATAAAAAAACATGCTCCAGAAATTCAAAATGTTATTAATATTGAATCATAAATGATAAAGTCTGATATTTTAATTATTGGAGCGGGACCGGTAGGCCTGTTTGCTGTATTTGAAGCAGGTTTGATGAAAATGAAATGTCATTTAATTGATATTTTACCAAAACCAGGAGGTCAATGCTCTGAAATATACCCTAAAAAACCTATTTATGACATACCAGCTTACCCTGAAATATTAGCTGATGGTCTAATTGATAAGTTAATGGAACAATGTTCTCAATTCCAACCTGGATTTACCTTGGGAGAAAGAGCTATGACCATTGATAAACAAGAAAACAACTCTTTTGTTGTAACAACCGATAAAGGAACAAAACACTTAGCACCGATTGTTGTAATAGCTGGAGGCTTAGGTAGTTTTGAACCAAGAAAGCCATTAATTAATAATATTGAAAAATATGAAGGTTCTGGACTTGAGTATTTCATTAAAGACCCTAATAAGTTTAAAAATAAAAAAGTTGTAATCGCAGGAGGTGGAGATTCGGCACTAGATTGGGCTGTTGTTTTATGTGATATTGCTTCTGAAGTAACATTAGTTCATAGGCGAAATGAATTTAGAGGTGCTCTTGATTCTGTCGAAAAAGTTCAACATCTTAAAAATTTGAATAAAATTAATATTATAACTCCAGCTGAAGTAGTTGGATTAAATGGTAATAATAATTTAGAGTCTATTATTGTTGAGAATTCAGACAAATCTAAAACACAGATTAAAACTGATTTTTTTATCCCTCTTTTTGGTCTTTCACCAAAATTAGGTCCAATCGCTAATTGGGGATTAGAAATTGAAAAAAATGCAATAAAAGTAAATAACTCTTTAGATTACCAAACTAATATTCCAGGAATTTTTGCTATCGGAGATGTAAATACATACCCGGGAAAACTTAAATTAATATTATGTGGTTTTCACGAAGCTGCTTTAATGTGTCAGTCAGCTTTCAAAATATTAAATCCAAACAAAAAATTCCTTTTAAAATATACTACCGTTTCTGGAGTAAAGGGTTTTGACGGGTCACATAAAAAAGCTGAAAAAGCTGTTGTTAAAACTATTTCATAGTGACTGATATTAATATTATTATAATTGATAGATTAGGAAAAAAACACAATGTTTTAGCTCCGTTAGATATGTCCATGAATATTATGGAATTAATTAAGTCTTATGAACTAGCCGATGATGCATCGATCGGTATCTGTGGGGGTATGGCTATGTGCGCTTCATGTCAATGTTACATAGAATCCACTCATAAATTGAATCACAAATCAGATGAGGAAGAGGCTATGCTTTCAGAGGCCTTTAACTTAAAATCTTCAAGTAGACTTTCATGTCAAATACCTATTACAAAAGACTTAAAAGATTTGATTATTAGAATTGCACCAGAATATTAATCTAATATTTTTTCTAGTGCAGCTGGAAAAATTCTTTCTACAAACTTTTTATAAGCTAGCTCTGATGGGTGTAAATTGTCACTTGCAACAAGTGCAGGGTTTATCAACCCTTGTCTCGTAATGTCTGTTATGTTAATGAAATTGATTCCATTTTCTAGGCAATGATTCTCAGCAAAAGTATTATACATGTCTATCTCTTGGCTTGTAATAGAAGGATTAGGTCCTGACTGTCCAAAAGGAGTATATGCATAATCTGGAATTGATATCACTATAAGATCATTACTACTTTGGGATTTAGTTAAACTTATAGCCTTATTTACTAACTCAGGAAATTCATTTTCATATAATTCAAATGGTCTATTTTGGTATTGATTATTAACCCCAATTAATAAAGTGACTAAGTCATTTTCTTTAAAAATATTGTCAGGACTATTGTTTTCAAGAACTGGATCAACACTATTAATTAGTGCTGTAGTTGTCCACCCTGTAACTGCAATTATTTCAACATTTACAGTGTCTATTCTTAATGTGTTTTGCAGTGAATCCTTAAGTTGCATTGGAAAGTTACATTCGTCACAAACGCTTTGACCAATTGTATAACTGTCACCTAATGATAATATTTTATAGTTTACTGGATAAATACCCATATCTTCTGCGTCTCGAAAAATATCACAACTATATACACTAATTATAATAATATATAAAATCGCTTTTCTCATTTAAACTAAAACCTTTTTTCCTACAATAATCTTTTCAATTGAATTCCATAATTCAATTCTTTTTTTTAGCGCTTCTATTGAAACTTCTTCAATTTCTTTCCATTTTGTTGGATCATTATCTGCTAATTCTTTAACCATTTCTAGAGCCATAGGCCCGTGTTCATCTTCATCCAATTCTATATGTCTTTCAAAGTAGTATATCAATTTTGAAATATCTTGCTCAGGAAAGTTCTTTTGAAAGTTTTTTAATATTGCTGTAAACATACTAGGAATAAGGTTTTCTCTACCAAATGTGAAAGCTGCAGCAACCTTGTGAGGCTTTCCTTCTTCAATTATGTTAAAGGTAAATTCCAAAAAATCTTTCACCTCTTTTGGGGTATTTGAGGATTTAATTGCACTGAAAATATCTACATCATTTAATTTATTTAAGAAGTGATCAATATCATTAGTATCTGCACCAAAACATTTAATTGCATCTAAATATAACTCATAATGACTTTTTCTCTCACCAACTTGATTAATATCGGTTTCTTCAGCAAGGACAATTTCATTAATTAAATATGCTGTTTGGGAATTATTATTAGGAAGCCAAGGGGTTGATACACAGGTTAATTTTGTTTGAAGAGATTTTAATAATGACATAAAATCCCATACTGCAAAAACATGAATTTGGACAAAATCTCTTAAGTCGTCAATTGTTTTAATATTTGAATATAGATTATGATTTAACAATTCTTTTCTATGATTTAAAATCGAATTGTTGATTTTTTCAACTGTCATGTGTTTTTATTTAAATGCATTTAATCCTGTTATGTCTAAGCCAGTAATAAGTAAATGAATATCATGTGTCCCCTCGTAAGTAATTACACTTTCAAGATTCATCATATGCCTCATTATTGAATACTCTCCTGAAATCCCCATTCCACCAAGAATTTGTCTAGCTTCACGCGCAATCTTTATAGCCATTTCAACATTATTTCTCTTAGCCATAGAAATTTGAGCTGTAGTAGCTTTGCCTTGATTTTTTAAATTACCTAATCTCCAAGCTAGTAGTTGAGCTTTAGTAATCTCTGTTAACATTTCTGCTAATTTTTTTTGTTGTAATTGAAATCCACCAATTGGTTTTCCAAATTGGATTCTCTCCTTAGAATATCTTAAGGCTGTATCATAACAATCCATTGCAGCGCCAATTGCTCCCCAAGAAATACCATATCTTGCAGAATCAAGACACCCTAGAGGCGCTCCTAATCCAGATTTATTAGGAAGTAAATTTTCTTTTGGAACTTTTACATTATCAAAAATTAACTCGCCTGTTGAACTAGCTCGTAATGACCATTTATTATGTGTTTCCGGGGTAGAGAAACCTTCCATGCCTCTTTCTACAATTAAGCCATGGATTCGTCCTTCTTCGTTTTTCGCCCAAACTATTGCAATTTGTGCAATTGGTGAGTTTGAAATCCACATTTTAGCTCCATTAAGCAAATAATGATCTCCATTATCTTTGAAGTTTGTTACCATACCTCCAGGATTTGACCCATGGTCAGGTTCAGTTAATCCAAAACAGCCCATATATTCACCAGATGCTAGTTTTGGTAAATACTTCTTTTTTTGTTCTTCATTACCATATTTCCATATCGGAAACATTACAAGTGAAGATTGAACTGAAGCAGTTGATCGAACTCCTGAATCTCCTCTTTCTATTTCTTGCATTATTAATCCGTAAGAAATATAATCAAGTCCAGCTCCACCATATTGTTCTGGAATATATGGTCCAAACGCACCAATATTAGCTAATCCGCTTACAATTTGAGAAGGAAATTCTGCTTTTTGAGCATATTCTTCAATAATCGGACTAACATCTCGTTTAACCCATTCTCTGGCTGCATCACGAACTAATAAATGCTCTTCGGAAAGTAGCTCATCTAAATTAAAGTAATCGGGTGCTTCAAATAAATCTGGTTTCATAAAATTGATTTTTGATTATACAAAAATAAACAAAGCTTCTTGATTTATTGTATATGAAATAACTTTTTTAACTCTCTTAACAAGAATTTAAGAGTTTAAAAATTTAGACAATAAGTAGTGAAAATGGTGAACCCCCTTTTCTTTTGTCGCTGAATATCTTCCAGATTTGTAAAATGCTGAATTTATTCCTTTTTGTACATTCTGAACTACGAACTCATCCTCTTTTTCAACTTTATTTAAATCACTGCTAGCACCTTTATTTAGTTTAGTTTTATCAAAAACATAAGATCTAAACTTAACTTCTGTAAATTTTAAATTTATTGGTTTGACTACATTGATAGAAATTCCCCAAGGATAAAAGTTAAACATAATATTTGGAAAAATCCAAAAATAATATGCGGCAATATTTTTTCCATAATCAATGTGATTTTTAGGAAAAATAAAACAATCTTCTTTTTTGTTGCTATACCCAATTTGTAAATTACAATGATCATAAATTTCTGTTTCATAACTATTATAATCCAAAACTTCACTCAAGTCTTTATGTACAAATGGAACATGAAAACCCTCAAGATAGTTATCACAGTACAAAGCCCAGTGTGCATCAATTTTAAAGTTTTGAGAAAGTGAAGAATCAAATATTGCTTTATTTAAGGGTAAAAATCCAATTCTTTTATCCATGATATCAAGAACTTTTTCTATATCAACTATAGGGTTGAAGGCAGTAAAAAGTAATTTGTTCCAACTTTTCACTAAAAAAGAATTTAAATTATCGCAATTCCTTGGAAAATTCTTAGTTTTTTCAAAATCAGGCATAAATTCAAATTTACCATCACTTTTAAAACGCCTACCATGATACATACATCTAATTTTTGCTGATTTGCATGGCTTTAAGAGCAATAAGTTTCCCCTGTGAGTACATACATTTGATAAACATTTTATATTGTTATCTGTAGATCTAGATAATAATAAAGGTTCATCCAAAAAGCCTTCTAATAATGTAAATGGGTAAAGTGAATTTTTTTCGGCAATTAGATTTTCATCTCCTACCCAATGCCAAGCTCTTAAGAAAATTTTATTTTTAATTATTTCAAATGACTCTAAATCCTTATAAAAATTTGAAGGCAAAGTTTCTGCTTTACTTATGTCAGAGTTAATATTTAAATTCATGTGAATGGATTAATTAAAGTTAATATAACTTATTTTTAAGAATTTATATATAAATCTATAAGTCCCTCTGGTGTTTTTACTGTTATTTGCTTTTTGTCCCTATCAACTTTACTAATAAATTCATCATGGATTGGAATTAAAACATCACTATTTTTATGATCTATAACAAAAAGATCTTGAGAAATATTTTCCTTTATATTTTTAATTTTACCTATTTCACCAAATTTATCATCTATAACTAAATAGTTTATTACATCATGATAGTAAAATTTATTTCCTGATAAATTAGGTAATGAGTTCAAGGGTAAATAAATTTCACAATTAATTATTGAGTTTGCTTCTTGTTCGGAATTAATATCATTAAATTTTATTCTTAAAACCTTCTCCTTGTGAAATCTTACAACTTCAATTTTATGCAAAGTCAGTTTGTCTTTTTGATAAATAAATAAAGATTTAATTTTTTTATAATAATCTGGTTGATCAGTATCAATTTTTAATAATACTTCTCCTTTAAAACTATATTTCCTAGTAATTTTTCCTAAATAGTAATAATCTTTCATATAAAAAAACCTGTTAATTTTAAATTAACAGGTTATAAATGTATTAAATGTTTTTTTAATATTTATTTATCATCCTCTGGAGCCTCTTCAGCAGGAGCCTCTTCAGCAGGAGCCTCTTCAGCAGGAGCTTCTTCAGCAGGAGCCTCTTCAGCAGGAGCTTCTTCAGCAGGAGCTTCTTCAGCAGGAGCTTCTTCAGCAACAGCTTCTTCAGCAGGAGCTTCTTCAGCAACAGCTTCTTCAGCAACAGCTTCTTCAGCAGGAGCTTCTTCAGCAGGAGCTTCTTCAGCAACAGCTTCTTCAGCCACAGCTTCTTCAGCAGCGGTTACTTGAGCTTCAATTCTAGCTTTATTCACTAGTTTTTCAGCTTCTAATTCTTTAGCTTTTTTACTAGCTTCTTCTTTTTCAAGTGAGCTAATTTTAGAATCTATTTTAGATGCTTTTTCTTCTAACCAACTTGCAAGTTTTGTTTCAGCCTCTTCTAATGTTAGAGCACCTTTTGCCACGCCTCCTAGTAAGTGATGTTTGAGCATTGCACCTTTATATGATAAAATATTTCTAGCAGTGTGAGTGGGTTGCGCACCATTTTGAAGCCACTTAACTGAGCTGTCAACATCTAGCTCTATTGTCGGAGGGTTTAAATTTGGATTGTAACTTCCTAATTTTTCCAAATACTTACCATCTCTTTTTGATCTGGTATCAGCTGCGACTATCCAATAATAAGGTTTTCCTTTTTTACCGTGTCTTTGTAATCTAATTTTTACTGGCATAATAATTAATTTGTGAGGTTCTCGACCTCTGTTATTAATGAGAGCGCAAATATAATAATATTTTCTAATTCTGATTAATTCTTTTGTTTTTTTGTTTTACTTTTATATAAATAATTAAATTTTATGAAAAAAATCATCTATATTTTATTCGTTACTTTTTTGATTTCAAGTTGTTCTTCTGAGATAGAATATAAAATCCCGGCATTTCAGGCAACAATAAACGGTTCTAATAATTGGGAGGCAACAAACTTTAGTGTTACTACAAATGCCTTAGGTGAAGGGATAATCACAGGGAATAATTTTAATTCAGCAATTAGCTTAAGATTCCCGTCGATTAATATAGGAGTTTATGATTTTCGTGAAAATTTAATTGGTGAAGCTACTTATCAAGATACTATTCAATATTCAACATTAAATGATGGAATAGCTAGTATAGCTTATTTCAGTGATGGAGAAATTTCAATTAATGAAATAACTTCCGATTCTAAAATTAGTGGAACATTTACTTTCAATGCTTACAATTCGTCTGGAGAATCAACTGTTAATGTTTCTCAAGGCATTTTTTACAGACTTCCATTAACGCAAACTACAGATTAATAAATGTATTTAATATTTGATACAGAAACCACCGGGTTACCTAAAAAGTGGAACGCACCTGTTACAGATATTGATAATTGGCCTCGTTGTGTTCAATTAGCTTGGCAAGTTCACGATAAACTTGGTAATTGTATTGATAATAAAGATTTTTTAATTAAACCTGATGGATACAATATTCCTTATGATTCAGAAAAAATACACGGTATCTCTACAGAATTGGCCGAAGAAGATGGTTATAATTTATTAGATGTATTAAAACAATTCAATGAAGCTGTAAAAGAATCAAAATTTGTTATTGGTCACAATGTAAAGTTTGATCTAAATATAATGGGTTGTGAATTTCATAGAGCAAATCTTCAAAATAATTTGGATGTTGCAAATATTCTTGACACTTGTTATGAAAAAACAGCTTTATTGTGCATGATAGCTGGAGGTAGAGGGGGAAAATACAAGTTCCCAACCTTAACCGAACTACACTCTTTTCTTTTTTCAAAGCCTTTTGCAGAAGCGCATAATGCAACTGCTGACGTTGAAGCCACTGCTAGATGTTTTTTAGAATTGATTAGAATTAAAAATTATTCTTTAACTGAATTAGAACAGTCTGACGGATATTACGAAGATTTTTTAAAACAAAATAAATCTTTGATTGAGCCAGTGGGAATTAAACATATCAATCTAAAAAAGAAATCTACATTAATTAAGCAAAAGTTAAATGATAAGCTTGAAAATTTTGCTGATCAAAATGTTGTAGTTTCTAAAGAATTGCTCAATTCAAATTTTGTTCACCTTCACAATCACTCTCAATTTTCAGTTCTTCAATCCACAATTAGTATTAAGGATTTAGTTGATTCAACTTCAAAAAATAATATGCCTGCTGTCGCATTGACTGATCATGCAAACATGATGGGTTCATTTCGATTTATTAATGAAATTAATAAATATAATAAGCAGATAATAATTGATAATTCTAAACTCAGTGACGGAAGTGATGAAATAAAACCTCAAATAAAACCTATTTTAGGTTGTGAATTTTTTGTTTGTGAAGATCACCTAAATAAATCTTTTAAAGATTATGGACATCAAATTGTTTTATTAGCTAAAAATAAAAATGGTTATCAAAATTTAGCCAAATTATCTTCAATAGCTTACACTAAAGGCTTTTATTATGTTCCTAGAATTGATAAAAATTTAATACTAAAATATAAGAATGACATTATTGTCTTAAGCGGAAATCTATATGGAGAAATCCCAAGCAAAATACTTAATATTGGTGAAAAACAAGCAGAAGATTCTTTGATGTGGTGGAAAAAAAATTTTGGAACTGATTTTTATCTTGAAATAATGAATCATGATCAAGAAGACGAAAGAGTTGTAAATAAAGTCATAAAAAGATTTTCAAAAGTTCATGATATTAAATTAATAGCAACTAACAACAATTATTATTGTGAAAAGCAAGATGCTAATGCTCACGATATTTTATTGTGTGTTAAAGATGGTGAAAAACAATCTACCCCAATAGGTAGGGGCAGAGGTTTTAGGTATGGATTACCAAACCACGAATATTATTATAAATCTTCAGATGAAATGAAATCTCTTTTTGAGGATTGTCCAGAATCTATAATTAATATACAAGAGGTTGTAGATAAAATTGAAACTTATTCCTTGTTCAGGGATGTTTTACTGCCAAAATTCGAAATACCAAGTGAATTTGAAGACCCTAATGATTTGAAAGATGCTGGTAAAAGAGGTGAAAATAATTATTTGAGACACTTAACTTTTGAAGGAGCAAAAAAAAGGTATGTTGAATTAACAGATGAGCTAAATGAGCGTATTGATTTTGAATTAAAAACTATTGAAAAAACTGGTTATCCGGGATATTTTTTAATTGTAGAAGATTTTATTAGGGAAGCGAGAAAAATGAATGTTTCAGTTGGTCCAGGTAGAGGCTCAGCTGCAGGCTCAGTTGTAGCTTATTGTTTATGGATAACAAATATTGATCCTATTAAATATGATTTACTGTTTGAGAGATTTTTAAATCCCGATAGAGTTAGTATGCCTGATATTGATATTGATTTTGATGATGAAGGAAGGGGTAAGGTTATGGATTATGTAATAAATAAGTATGGAGACACTCAGGTTGCACAAATTATAACTTATGGAACAATGGCAGCAAAATCATCAATTAGAGATACTGCCAGAGTTTTGGATTTACCTCTAAACGATGCTGATCGATTAGCTAAATTAGTTCCAAATATGTCAAAATTAAAAACAATATTTGAAACTGAAGCCAATAAACTTAGGAGCGAATTTCGGCCAGAGGATTTAGATAAAGTGAATCAACTTTTAAATATCTCAGATGGAAATGATTTAGAGGCTGAAACAATAAGTCAAGCTAGAATTTTAGAGGGTTCGGTAAGAAATGTTGGAACACATGCATGTGGAGTTATAATTACACCAGATGATATAACTAATTTTGTTCCAGTAGCCACTGCAAAAGACTCTGATCTTTATGTGACCCAATTTGATAATTCAGTAGTTGAACAAGCTGGTTTATTGAAAATGGATTTTTTAGGACTAAAAACACTTTCGCTAATAAAAAGTACGGTAAAAATTGTAAAAGCAAAGCACGGTATTGTTTTAGATCCAGATAATTTTCCACTTGACGACAAAAAAACATTTGAATTATTTCAAAGAGGTGAAACAGTCGGTGTTTTTCAATATGAATCTGCTGGTATGCAAAAACATCTTCGAGATTTAAAACCTACTGTTTTTGATGATTTAATAGCAATGAATGCTCTTTATCGACCTGGACCAATGGAGTATATACCAAGCTTTATAAATAGAAAACATGGTGATGAAAAAATAGATTACGATTTGCCAGAAATGGAAGAGTATTTAAATGAAACTTATGGTATTACAGTATATCAAGAGCAAGTAATGTTGTTGTCACAAAAATTAGCCGATTTTTCAAAGGGTGAAGCTGATGTCTTGAGAAAGGCAATGGGGAAAAAACAAAAGTCTGTTCTTGATAAAATGAAGCCCAAATTTTTAACTCAGGCTTCAGCAAAAGGGTTAAATATTGAAAAATTAGAAAAAATTTGGAAGGATTGGGAGGCCTTTGCGAGTTATGCATTTAATAAATCTCATTCAACTTGTTATGCATGGATTGCGTACCAGACAGCTTATCTAAAATCTAATTACCCTGCTGAATACATGGCCGCAGTTCTTTCTAATAACATGAATGATATTAAGTCCGTAACGTTTTTTATGGAAGAATGTAAAAGAATGAAATTAAATGTTTTAGGGCCTGATGTTAACGAGTCATATTATAAATTTTCTGTCAATAAAAAAAATCAAATTAGATTTGGAATGGGTGCAGTTAAAGGAGTTGGAGCTAACGCTGTAGCTACAATTGTCAATAATAGAAAAAAGGAGGGAAATTACAATTCAATCTTTGATTTAGCTAAAAGAATTGATCTTAGAGCTGCGAACAAAAAGGCTTTTGACAATTTAGCTTCCTCTGGAGCTTTTGACTGTTTTAATAATGTTCATAGAGCCCAGTATTTTAATGATGATGGAGATGGTATAACATTTTTAGAGAAAACAATACGCCATGCTTCAAAATATCAAGAAAACATTAACTCTTCTCAAGTCAGTTTATTTGAAAATTCTAGTGAGATTCAATTCTCTGAACCATCTATTCCTAATTGTAATCAGTGGGATCCATTAGAAAAATTAGCTAGAGAAAAAGAAGTAGTTGGAATATATATATCAGGACATCCGTTAGATGATTTTAAAATTGAAATGAACACTTTCTGCAATTCTAATGTCACTGCATTTAAAAACATGGAAAATTTTATTAATAAAGAATTAGCTTTTGGAGGAATTCTTACTGAAGTTGAACACAGAATAAGTAGGCAAGGAAAGGGTTGGGCATCATTTATTATAGAAGATTATTTAGATTCCTACGAATTTAGAATTTTTGGAGAGGATTATTTAAAGTTTAAACACTTTTTAATTATCAATAACTTTTTATTTATTAAAGCTTTTATTAAGGAAGGATGGCAAAACAGAGATACTGGGAAAAAAGGAGATCCAAGGATACAATTTAATAGTTTTAAATTATTGCATGATGTTTTAGATTCCTTTGCAAAAAAACTATCTATTCAATTAAAAATTAATGAAATTGATAATAATAAGTTAGTTAAGTTAAATCAAATAATAGAAAAATTTAAAGGTAGTCATCGACTTAATTTTGTTGTTTATGATGATGTTGAAAAGGTGAAGGTAGACATGATCAGTGAAAATAAAAAAGTGAATATTTCTCAGGAGCTACTAGATGAATTAGATAAGGAAAAGATTTATTTTAAATTAAATTAAAAAAAATGAGATTATTATTATGTTTATTGTTGAGTTTTATAGCTCATATTAATTTTTACGCTCAAAAAGCTAAATCAATTGAGCAACTTAAATCTATTGACTCCATAACTGTTAACATGAAAGTTGACAAAGGTTTAATAACTACGTATCAAAATAAAAAAAATGAATTATATTTTGAAATTGATAAAAGCTTGCTTAAAAAAGAGCTTTTAGTTGTTACTCGATTAGCTCAGATTCCTGCTGACTACTCGGGATATCTTAATGCAGGTTCTAAAACAGCGGAACATGTTGTAGAATTTGTAAAAAATGGACAAAAAATATTATTAAAAGAGGTTAGCTATTCAAATATCGCTGATAGTAATGATCCAATTTCAATCAGTGTTTCTGAAAACAACTTTAAACCCATTCTGGCTGCATTTGAAATAAAAAATTCTGATGAAGATAGTTATTTAATTGATGTTACAGCTTATTTTATGTCAGACTCGCCAGGATTTAATATTATTAGATCCTATGATAAAGAAAATTATAAAATTGGAGGAGTTGATAAAAAAAGAAGTTTTATAGATTCTGCTAAAAGCTTTCCACAAAATATAGAAGTATTGCACACTCTTACCTTTAGCGCAAATAAGGCTCCAAGAAAAAATCAAACTAAGTCATTTAGCTTTCAGATTAACCATTCAATTATTGCTCTTCCAGATGATTTAATGCCTGTAAGATATGAAGATGAAAGGGTAGGGTGGTTTAGTACTGAAAAAATTAATTACAGTTCTAATGCTTTAAAATCAGATAAGTTTAGTATTGTTAGACGCTGGAGGTTAGAGCCTTCTGATTTAGATGCCTACAAAAAAGGAGTTATAGTAGAGCCAATAAAACCAATAGTATATTATTTAGATCCTGCAACTCCTATTAAATGGAGAAAATATTTTAAAATGGGAATTGAGGACTGGAACACAGCTTTTGAAAAAGCAGGCTTCAAAAACGCTATTATTGCAAAAGATCCACCAACTAAAGAAGAAGACCCTAACTTTAGTGCTGAAGATATTCGATATTCAACTGTTAGATATGTTGCTTCTACGACTAGAAACGCTGTTGGCCCTAGTGTGTCAGACCCAAGAACAGGTGAAATTTTAGAAAGTGACATTATTTGGTATCATAATCACTTGAGGTCTTACAGAAACCGGTATTTAATTGAAACTGGCGCGGCAAATCCCAAAGCTAGAACTTTAAATACCCCCGAAGAAGAAATTGGTGAAATGATGCGTCGTGTTATTTCTCATGAAATTGGGCATGCTCTTGGACTTCCTCATAATATGAAAGCTAGTAGCGCATACCCAGTTGATTCATTAAGGTCAGGAAATTTTACTCAGAAATTTGGAATTGCAACATCAATAATGGATTATGCTAGATATAATTATGTAGCTCAGCCTGGCGATAAAAACATCAGGTTTGTAAGACAGCTTGGTCCTTACGATGATTATTCAATTGAATGGGGATATAGATATTTTGGTGATACTCCAGAAAATGAAAGAGAAATTTTAAGAAAGTTTGTTGATTCTAAGTCATTAGATCCAATTTATATGTTTGGCGGTTATGGCAATGATCCTAATTCACAAACAGAAAATATTGGAGATGATCCAGTAAAAGCTAGCATGTATGGAATTAAAAATCTAAAGATTGTAGCTAATAATCTAGAGAATTGGACTTTAGAGCCAAATGCTAATTATGAAGATTTAAATGAAATATATGGAGAACTAATTTCTGTTTATAGAAGATATATTTACCATGTACATAGTATAATAGGTGGAATTTATAATACAACCCACAATTCAAATCAAACTGGAGTTATAACATATTTAAACACTGATGTTTCTAAGCAAAGAGAAGCTTTATTATTTTTAGAAGATAATCTGTGGAAAACACAAAATTGGCTTATGAAAAAGGAACTTGTTTCTAAAATTAAAGGAGAAGGAGTTTTAAATTCATTCCAAGATTTACAAATTGGTGCTTTAAATAGATTCTTGAGTGTAAGTAAACTAAACAGAATGTTATCTGCTCAAGAATCTCTTTTAGGTAATGCATTGACCGTTGAGCAGTTACTACAAAGTTTATTTAAAGCAATAGCGACTAAGTCATTTGTTGAGGAGAATTTATTTGAACAAAGACTACAGCTTCACTTTGTAGATAGAATAAATTTACTAATGGAAGAAAAAGATTTAAATCCAACAATTAAGGCATTGTTAATGCAGCTAAAAAATGATTTTTATACATTATCAAAACGTAAAACGAGATTTGCATCAGGTAAGAAAAAAGCTCATTTCAATTATTTAAAAAGTTTAAGTAATAATTAGTAATATTTTTTTAATTAATTTTGATTTTTAACATATAAAATATAAAAGATATGGCATTGGAAATTACAGATAGTAGTTTTGAGGAAACAGTATTAAAAAGTGACAAACCTGTAATGGTTGATTTTTGGGCTGCTTGGTGCGGACCATGCAGAATGGTCGGACCAATTATAGATGAAATTAGTAGTGAATATGAAAATAAAGCTATTGTTGGAAAAGTAGATATTGATTCAAACCAAGAATTTGCTGCCAAATATGGCGTAAGGAATATCCCTACGGTTTTAGTATTTAGTAATGGTGAATTGGTAGATAGGCATGTAGGTGTAGCTCCCAAAGACACATATGCTGCTGCATTAGACAATCTTCTTAAATAACCATTTTAATCTTATAAATTTATTTATTTTACAATAAATTAATAATTTATATAAAATTATTTGTGGTATAAAAAATCGAGTGTATATTTGCTCCGCTTAAAGCAACGGTCTGGTAGTTCAGTTGGTTAGAATACCTGCCTGTCACGCAGGGGGTCGCGGGTTCGAGTCCCGTCCAGACCGCTATTAAAATGTTGTGTTGCTAATAGGTAAAAATTATCTATTAGAGGTTTTTTACAAAACCAGTGGAAAGCTTTCCTTTTTCTTTTTAAGAAATCGGGATGCTTTTTTATTTTAAATAACACATTTCAATCAATTAATAGTACTTTTGAAGCATATTTTATCTACTATAACGTTTTCGTGTTATAATTATAGAATTCTCAGTTATATCTATTCTTTAGTATTAATTAAATATTTTTTATTCGATTTTACTGTTTTTTATTGAAAAATTTAATTGTCATGTTCTAAATTATTGCATATGTGTTAATTTAGCGCACACTATTTTGAGTTATTACTAATTAAATAAAAGCTTTTTATTAATTCCTTAATAATTTGAAAACTAGTAAATATTCATAATAAAAATTATTTAAATAAAAATTCATGAAAATATTACTTTTAAATTTATGTCTGTTTGTAGGAACAATGTTCTCTACTATTCAGAGCCAGAATATTTCTGGAAATGTAAAAGACTCTAATTCTATTCCCTTGGGTGGAGTTAATGTTAGTGTTGAAAATTCTAATAATGGTGCTGTTACTGATTTTGACGGAAATTTTTCGCTTTCAAATGTTAGTTCAGACTCTAATTTAGTATTTAGTTATCTAGGTTACCAAACAACATCTGTTGTTGTTGGTATGCAGTCCAATATTTCTGTTGTTCTACAAGAAGACCTAAGCGAATTAGATGAAGTTGTGGTAATTGGCTATGGTTCTCAGAAACTGAGTGATATTTCTGGCGCTGTTTCTACAGTTAGTTCAAGTGCTATTGAAGCAATAAAACCTGTAAGAGTTGAAGATGCTTTACAAGGTCAAGCTTCTGGAATAAATATTATTTCTAGTGGATCACCTGGCTCTAAACCTACAGTTTTAATTCGTGGTATTACATCTTACGCTGGTAATTCTCCATTAGTTGTCATTGATGGTGTTTCGCAATCAATTGATGATTTAAACTCACTAAATCCAAGCGATATTAAATCTGTTAATGTTTTGAAAGATGCTGCTTTGGCTTCTATATATGGTGTTAAAGGAGGTAGTGGTGTAATCGTAGTAACAACCAAGTCTGGAGAAAGAAATTCTGATACTTCTTTTAATTTTAGTACTTCAGTAGGTAATCAATCTGTTGTTAAAATGATTGATGTTTTAAATGCAAGTGAATATGGTGCTATTTTAAATGAAGCTAGTATGGCAGCTGGAGAAGGTTTAATCTATCCAGATCTTTCTGGTTTAGGTAAAGGTACTAATTGGCAAGAAGAAGTGATTAATGATGCTGCAATTGTTAATCATTCTATTACTGCATCTGGAGGTAGTGATAAAACATCTTTTTACGTTTCAGCTGGTTATTTAGGTCAAGACGGTGTCGTCGGTCCATCAGACAAATCTTTCTTTAATAGAACTAACTTTACAACAAATATTAATACTGATTTAACTGATAAAACTAAATTATTAGTTAACACAAATTACACTAATATTAAAGGAAAAGGTCTTCCTGAAAATGGAATAAATAGTGTTCTTTCTAACTCACTAAATTTTGACCCAACGGTTAGTCCTTATGAAAATGGAAGTTTTGGAATTAGTGAAACAATTACTCAAGAAATAATTAATCCATTAGCTCAAATTGATAATACATATAACGAAGGAAACACTAATAAGTTAACTGGTAAGATTGAATTACAACATGATTTAATGGATAATTTAAAAGTTACTTCTAGATTTGGTTATACATTTGTTGATATCTATAACAAAAACTTTATTCCTTTAGCATTTTATGGTAGTGGTCACAATGCTACAAATGCTAATGAAGATTTAAGTCCTATAGTTTCTGTTGATGCAGAAGGTACAATTGTTTCGACTCATAATAGAATATCAGAATCTAAAACAAACTATTTCAACTACACTTTTGAAACATATGCAAATTATGACTTTACAGTTAATGAAAATCATAACTTTCAAACGGTGCTAGGTTTTTCAATTGGAGAAAATAAAGGTGAGTATATAGGTGCATTTAATGAAGACGTTCCTTTTAACTCTTGGGCCTATGCAGATATCAGTGCTGCTACTGGTAATGCATCTCAGCAAACTTCAAGTTCTTGGCAGTATGTTGGTAGAAATGTTTCTTATTTCTCAAGGTTATTATATGATTTTAATGAAAAATACTACTTCTCTTTCACTGGAAGAGTAGATGGATCTACATCATTTGGTACAAACAATAAGTTTGGATTTTTCCCTTCTGCTTCTTTAGGTTGGGTAATTTCAAAGGAAGACTTTTTTGACGATGCTCCTTTAGATTACTTAAAGTTTAGAGCTAGTTATGGGTCTCTTGGAAATGATAATATCAACCCTCAATTTGCACTTATTTCTACTTTTCCTAGCTATACTTTTGATGGAAGTATAATTAATGGTTCTGCACTTGGATCTGTTCCTAATGAGGATGTTTCTTGGGAAAATCAAGTTCAGATGAACTTTGGAATTGATACTAGACTATTTGATAATAAACTTTCAATAACAGTTGATTATTTTAAGAAAACAGTTGATGATTTATTATTTGCCCCTAATCTATCATTATACCTAGGAACTCCAAGTTTCCCAACAACGAATATTGGTAAAACTCAAAGTACAGGTATTGATGCTTCACTTTCATATAATACAACTATAGGAAAAGACTTTAATATTAGTACAAACCTTAATTTCACAACATCTGATAATGAAGTTTTAGAAATAAACAATGGAGATAAGTATATTTGGGGTGCAGGTTACGGAATTCCTTACACTCCAATTGTAAGATTTGAAGAAGGTTATAGTCCTGGATACTTTTTTGGTTATAAGACAGATGGAATATTCCAATCTCAATCAGAGGTTAATTCCCATGCTACACAAAATGGGGCAGCACCTGGTGACATAAGATTCGTTGATGTTAATGCAGACGGTATTATTAATGACAGTGATAGAACTGAAATCGGAGATCCATTTGCAGATTTCACTATCGGGTGGAATATAGCTATAGATTATAAGAACTTTGATTTTAGTGTATTTACTTACGCTTCAGTTGGAAATGACATTTACAGGGCTTATGAGAGAAACTTAAATTACACCAATCGTTTTGCTTCCACACTAGATAGATGGACTGGTGCAGGAACAAGTA